>QHUS01000098.1 GCA_003222035.1 Gemmatimonadota bacterium
CACGATTCCCTCTGGCGGAATCACCAACGCGATCGTGAACGGCGGCGAGCTATCGAACATCGGCGTAGAACTGGGATTGAGTGCCAATGCGGTGCAGAGCCACGACGTGGACCTGCACTTGCGGGCGACCTTCACGAAGAACAAGCAAGAGATCAAGAGCCTGCCGGCGAACGTGGCGCGTTTTCCCGCGCCGGGCTCCTTCGGCGCGGCGTTCGGGCGCAACTTCATCACCCCCGGTGGGCGGACGACCTGGATCTGGGGCAACGTGCCGTTCGGCGCCGACTCGAACCCGCTGCCGATCGGCATCCTGGTCACGGATCCGAGCGCGGTAGCGTACACGCGCGACACGGTCGCGGGGGATGCGAACCCGGACTTCGTGATGACATTCTCGAGCACCCTCCGGTGGAAGCGGCTCACCCTGGCCCTGACCGCTGACTGGCGCCAAGGCGGCATGGTAGCCGACATGACGCGGGACCTGTTCGACGAGGGCGGGACGTCGCGGGATTACGACGACCCGATCACCCGTGAGACGATGGGCGACGGGTGGGATCTCAACGCGCCCGCCAGCTATACCCAGGGCTCGGTCACCTATCCCTACACGCAGGGCTCGTTCCGCTATAACTCGTGGGCGGGCGGCGGTGACGTCCGCGCCTACCTCCAGAGCGGGACCTACGTCAAGCTTCGGGACATCTCGCTGAGCTATGAGGCGCCGGCCAGCTGGCTCCAGCAGTTCGGCGCTCGCTCGATGCGTCTCACGTTCCAGGCCCGCAACCCGTTCGTGTTCACGCATTATTGGAGCTTCGATCCGGAGTACAACAACTTCGGCGCGACGAACCTGAACCGCTTCATCGACCTGGCGCCGTACCCCTCGAACCGTCAGTTCTTCCTGTCCGTGGACGTGGGTTGGTGACCGATGAGACTTGGCACACGCCCATCCCAGCCTACTGTCCCCGAGAGGAGACCGACCATGCGAAGCGCTCTTTTCATCCTGATCGCTGCGGTTATCGGCACACTCGACGCTTGCAACCTGGATATTACGAATCCGAACGCACCCACTCAGTCCGGCGCTCTCACGGACCCTCGCTCCGCGGCGATCCGTGAAATCGTCGGGGTGATGGCGACGTACCGGGACAACCGGGCCGACCAGATCCGGGCGCTGGGCAGCTTCGGTCGCGAGACGTACTACATGTTCCTTACCGACGCCCGGTTCATCTACGGCCCCTATCGCGACTGGCACAAGAACAACGCCTTCGACGCGGCAACCCAGTGGGCAGGGCGGTATGGTAACTACCGCAACGCCTACGCGGCCATCAAGCTCGTCAACACCACGCCGGCGCTCACAGCGGGCGAGAAGGCCGGGGCGTTGGGTGTATTGAACACGTTCATTGCACTGGATTTGCTCCACGTCATCGAGGCCCGCGACTCGATCGGCGCGGTGGTGGACATGACCGACGACGTGAACGCCGTGCTTCCGATCGTCAGCCGGGATTCCGTTTACACATGGATCTCGGCCAAGCTCGATGAAGCCAAGACCGACCTCGACACGCCCGGCGCCACGTTCTTCTTCCCGATGCACCCCGGCTTCAGCGCCTTTGGTGTGGCCGCAAACACGCCGGCGGGGTTCGGCCAGTTCAACCGCGCCCTCAAGGCACGCGTGGAGGCAAAGCGCGGCTCGCTCGGCTGCGGCGCGGCTTGCTACACAACGGCGTTGACGGCCCTCGGAGGCACCTGGGTCGCCGATCTCACGGCCGCGAACCGCGACCAGGGCGTGTACGTAGTCTATACGACCGCGTCGGGCGACGTACTGAACGACGCTTCGTTTGGGTCGAACCCGAACTATTACGTCCATCCGCTGATCGACTCTATCGGGGGGGTTGCCACGGACGACCGCTATCGCCGCAAGGTGGCGCTCAGCGGTTCTGCCTGCGGCACGAACTATCCCTCCCCTCAGGGGGAGGCGGGCGTCACCGCGACGTATCGTGCCTGTACGTATCCCACCAATGTGACCCCGGTCCCAGTCATCCGGAACGAAGAGCTGGTGCTGCTCCGGGCCGAAGCGCGGTGGTTCACAGGGGATCAGGCCGGCGCGTCGGCCGACCTCGCAGCGGTGCGCGCGAATTCGGGCGCTACGAACGGTGGTACGGCGGTCGTCAAGTTCGCTGCGCCCGCCACCGACGACCAGTTCGTGGAAGAGCTGTTGCTGCAGCGGACACTGTCGTTGTTCCAGGAAGGACACCGCTGGGTGGATTATCGCCGTTTCAACAAGCTTGCCGAGCTCGGCACACTGAGTCAGGATGTGGCGGCGGGGTTCACCGTCGCCATCTACAGCGTGATGTCGCAGCAGGAGTGCGACGCGCGCAACCATGTCGGAAACCCCGGCGGGATTCCTCGCAGCTGTCCCGGCGGTCAACCGTGATGACGACCCACCGACAGCGCCCGGGATGATTCCCGGGCGCTGTCGTTTCACCGGTCCTTCACTCGCCGCACGAATTTGAGCCCCGACCACACGTCGTCCACCGCCGCCACCTTCACGTCCACCAGACCGTGTGCGAGCCCGATCGCGCGAATCCCGTCTTCTGTGAGATCGGTTGTCACCCCGGACGATTTCTTCGGCCAGGAGATCCACAGCATGCCGGCCGGCGCCAGCGCCCGCTCGAGCGTCGGGAATCGACGCTCGAGCTCCCCCTTCCGGTGCGTGAAGAATTGGATGAAATCGAGCGGGCCGACGACGCTCGGCCGGCGCGCCACGCGCGGCGGCAGCTTCCCCAGGACACGATCATAGCCGCGAGGCGCATTGAGGATCGCGATGCGCGTATCCGACTTGATCCCCAGTTTGGCGACCAGCGGCTTGCCCGAGTACCCAGCCACCTCCACCGCCTTCCACCGCCCTTCACCGCCCTCTATACATCACCCGCCAAATCCTGCCGGCCGCATCATCGGTGATGTAGAGCGAGCCGTCGGGCCCCACCGCGACGCCCACCGGCCGGTGCTGCGGGCCGGCGCCGTTCTCGTGCCAGAATCCATCGGCAAACGTTTCGTATGTGGTCTCCCCCAAAGGCTTGCCGTCCTTGAACGGCACGAACACCACGCGGTATCCGGCTTGAGGCAGCGGCGCCCTGTTCCATGAGCCGTGGAACGCGACGAACGCCCCGCCGCGATACCGCTCTGGGAACTGCGTGCCGGCGTAGAACGTCAGGCCGTCGGGCGCCCAGTGTCCGGGGAACGACACCGCCGGCTCCTTCTTCTGGGCGCAACGCCCGACCTGTTTGCCGTCGCCACCGTACTCGGGGGCGAGTACCAGGTGGCCGAGCGCGAGGTCGTGGTAGCAGTACGGCCAGCCGAAGTCGTCCTCCGCGTTCACCTGTAACAGCTCCTCTGAGGGCTTCTCGGCGTTCTGCGAGTCGTTGAAGAACTTCGGCCAGTTCTGCCCGAGTTGGTCGCGACCGTGCTGCGTGGCCCAGACCTGGCCGTCGGGTGCCACGGTGAGCCCCACGGCGTTGCGGATACCGGTCGCGTACCGCGTGGCGCTCGCTCCCGTCTGGTTCGCCTTTGCGGCGTCGAACCGCCAGATGCCGGAGCGATAGGCCAGCTCGGGGCAGGGATCCCGCCCGGGCGACTGGAGCGTGCGGTCCACGACCTGGCACGAGTTCGTCGCCGACCCAAAGTTCACGAACAACGTCTTGCCGTCGCTCGAGAGCGCCAGGTTCTTCGCCGTGTGGTTGCCGTCGCTCGGAAGATCTCGCGCGATCACCTGCGGCTCCCCGATCGGGGTGAGCTGCCCTGGGTGCATCGCGTAGCGGAGGACGGTCGACTTGGTCGCGAAGTAGAGCGCGCCTGCGGCGAGCGCGACTCCCGTACCGCCTGCCGTGCCGAAGTGCGCTTCGACGTCCGCCCGGCCGTCGCCGGTCGTGTCGCGGAGGGCGAGGATGCCACCGGGTCCGCCGCGCCGGTTCTCGAGCGCCACAAAGACGTCCCCGTTGGGCGCGATCGCGAGATGCCGAGGCGCGCCGACCTGATCGGCGACCACGACGGCGCAGAACCCCGCCGGGAGTGAGATGCCGCCGCTGTCGGCGTCACAGGCGGGTAGACGGGTAGACGGGTAGGCGGATAGGGACAGCCCCGCCAGCACAGCGACCACGCTGCTCTTCCACCTCATCACCGCTTGTCTCCTTTGTCTGTCGGCCCTGCCAGCATCTCACGGATGCCGCCGAGCGACGCCAGCACGCCCGTTGCTTCGTAAGGTAAGTAAATGACTTTGTTGCTCTGCGGGCTCGTGACCATTTCCTTGAGTGCCTCGATGTACCGGATGGCGATCAAGTAGCGTGCCGGATCACCGCCGGTTCCCTTGATGGCGGCGGTGATCCGCTCGATCGCCTGGGCCTCCGCTTCGGCCACCTTGAGGCGGGCGTTGGCCTCCGCCTCGGCCGCGAGGATCCTCGCCTGTTTTTGACCCTCGGCCTGATTGATCTCCGACTGCCGGATACCTTCCGACTGCAAGGTGCGCGACTGCTTCTCGGCCTCGGCGGTGAGGATCGCCGCGCGCCGGTCGCGCTCGGCGCGCATCTGCTTCTCCATCGCGTCCCGGATGTCGCGCGGCGGGTTGATGTCCTTGAGCTCCACCCGGCTCACCTTGGCGCCCCATTTGTGCGTGGCTTCGTCCAGGATCTCGCGCAGCTTGGCGTTGATCGTATCGCGCGACGAGAGCACGTGGTCCAGCTCCATCTCGCCGATCACGTTGCGGAGCGTGGTCTGCGTGAGCTTTTCGATCGCGTCGGGGAGATTGGCGATCTCGTACGTGGCGCGGACGGGGTCCGTGATCTGTGAATAGATCAGGGCGTCGATCTCGACGACGACGTTGTCCTTGGTGATCACATTCTGCCGCGGGAACACGTACACCGTTTCCCGCAGGTCGATCTTGTCGGTGCGGAAATGGCGCGCGAACGAGTCCCCCGCGGGCGTAACGATCACCTGATGCCAGTCGATGGCGCGCGGCTTGTCGATGATCGGGATGATGAGGTTCACCCCGGACGACAAGGTGCGGTGGTACTTGCCCAGGCGCTCGATGATCATCGTCTGCGCCTGTTGCACGATGCGGATCCCGCGCGCCACGATCGAGATCGCGAACAGCGCGATCGCCGCGGGGACGATTAACGCGCCGATGTTGTCCATCGCTCACATCTCCTTATCGACGTACAGGGTGGTCCCTTCCACGCGCACGATCATCACCCGCGTGCCGGGCTCGAGCGCCGCATCCATGAGCGACGCGGCCCGCCAGTCCTCCCCCTCCACCACCACGCGCCCCTTCCCGGTGGACGGATCGACGCGCTCCGACACCACCCCAACCTTGCCCGCCAGCGCGTCCACGTTGGTCTTGAGGTCCGATCCCCTCGCGTGCAGGTGCTTCAGCAGGAAGGGACGGATGCCCACGAGGGACAGGAGGGTTCCGGCGGCGAAGCTCAGCGCCGGCACGACGGCCCCCGGGATGACCAGCGACACGAGGCCGGCCGCGAGGCAGCCGACGGCCACCGAGAGCAGCCAGAAGCCCGGCGCCAGCATTTCGGCGACGAACAGGAGCAGGGCGGCGACGAGCCAGACTTGCCACTCGTGCATGGAGGAGAAGTTAGCGCGGGTGGACTACCCTTGAAACCCGCCCGGCGCCCCGGGGTCAACCCACTCAATCTGCTGGCGCTGGAACCGGCGTCTGCTGCTCCCCTGCCACCGCCCGACCCATCTTCGCGCGGCTGAGCCATTGCTGCAGCTCATCCAGATAGGTGTAGATCACCGGCGTCACGTACAGCGTGACGAACTGCGAGAACGCGAGCCCACCCACCACCGCGATGCCCAGCGGCCGGCGCGACTCCGAGCCCTGGCCCACGCCGAGCGCGATCGGCAACGTCCCCATGAGCGCGGCCATCGTGGTCATCATGATCGGCCGGAAGCGGATGCTGCACGCCTGCAGGATCGCCTCGCGTGCCGACTTGCCTTCCGCGCGCTGCGCCTCGAGCGCGAAGTCGATCATCATGATCCCGTTCTTCTTGACGAGCCCCACCAACATGATCACACCCACGAAGGCGTACACGGTCAGCTCCACCCGGAAGAGCATCAGCGTCACGAGAGCGCCGAACCCCGCGAACGGCAGCGCCGACAGGATAGTGAGCGGGTGGATGAAGCTCTCATACAGGATTCCCAGCACCATGTAGATCACGAACACGGCGAGGATCAGCAGCACGAGCAGTCCCGACTGACTCGACTGGAAGGCCTGCGCGGTGCCGGAGAAGCTCGTCGTGATGCTCGACGGCAGGGTCTGCTGCGCGACGCGCTGGACCTGGGCGACCGCCGTGCCGATGGCCACGCCGTCGCGCAGGTCGAACGAGATGGTGACCGACGGCAGCTGCCCGGAGTGGCTCACGGTGAGCGGGCCCACGCTCGACGTGATCGTCGCGAGCGATGCCAGCGGCACGAGCGTGGCGTTCTGGGAGCGGATATACAGGAGGCTCAACGCCGAGAGGTCCTGTTGGAACTCGGGCAGAAGCTCCATGACTACCCAGTACTGGTTGGTGGCCGTGTAGATGGTAGAGACCTGGGCGGAGCCGTACGCATCGTACAGCGCTTCCTCGATCTGCTGGGCCGTCACCCCGAGCGCCGCGGCCCGGTCCCGATTGATCGTCACGCTCGCTTGCGGGTTCGAGATCTGTAGGTCACTCGTGACGTTCACCAGGTCCGACATCTGGCGGAGCTGGTTGGTCAGCCGAGTCGCGCTGTCGTACAGGGCGATACGATCGGGGCTCTGCAGTGTGAACTGATACAGGCTCTTGGTGCGGCGGCCGCCGATCTGGATTGGCGGGGGGTTCTGGAGGAACACCTGGACCCCGGGGATCCCCGCGAGCTTGCGATTGAAGTAGCGGATCAGCTCGTCCACGCTCATGTCCCGTTGAGAGCGGGGCTTGAGTTGCATGAACACGCGACCCTGGTTGATCTGACCGCCGCCGCCGAGGAACGACATCGTCGCATCGACGTTCGGGTCTTGCTGGAGGACGGCCATCACCTGGAGCTGATGTTGCACCAGGTCGTCGAACGAGCTGCCCTGCACCGTCTCCGTGGTGCCGAAGATCTGGGAGTTGTCCTCGCTGGGCAGGAATCCCTTCGGGACCGCCACGAACAGCGCCACCGTGGCGATCAGGATCGCGACGGAAAACCCCAGTGCCGCGGGCCGCCGCTGCATCACCCAGTTCAGGCTGCCCTCGTACCAACCCAGCACGCGCTCGTACACGCGCTCCGACCTGGCGTAGAACGCGCCGTGCGCCGTCTCGCTAGGCGGCCGGAGGAACCGGCTGCACAACATCGGCGTCAGAGTGAGCGAGACCACGCCCGACACGAGAATGGCGGCGCCGATGGTCACGGCGAACTCGTGGAACAGCCGGCCGACGATCCCACCCATGAACAGCACCGGGATGAACACCGCGGCGAGCGAGAGGGTCATGGAGAGGATCGTGAACCCCACCTCGCGCGACCCGAGGAGCGCCGCCTGGAGCGGGCGCGTCCCCTTCTCCATGTGCCGCACGATGTTCTCCAGCATGACGATGGCGTCGTCCACCACGAACCCGACCGACAACGTGAGCGCCATCATCGAGAGGTTGTCGAGGCTGTAGTCCAGCGCGTACATCACCGCAAATGTGCCCACGAGCGAGAACGGCAGGGCCAGGCTCGGAATCACGGTCGCGGACAGGTTCCGCAGGAACAGGAAGATGACCAGGACCACCAGGGCCAGGGTCAGGAATAGCGTGAATCGCACGTCGGCGAGCGACGCGCGGATCGACTCCGAGAGGTCGGAGCGCAGCTGGAGGTCCACGGAGGCGGGCAAGAACTGCTTAAGGCTCGCCATGACCGTCCGCACGCGGCCTGCCACCTCCACGGTGTTCGCCCCCGGCTGCCGCTGCACGGCCAGCACGATCGCCCGGTCGCCGTTGAACCAGGCGGCGCTCTTGTTGTCCTGCACGTCGTCGAGCACGCGCCCGATGTCTCCGAGCCGGACCGGGGCGCCGTTGCGGTACGCGACCACCAGCGGCCGGAACGCGTCGGCGTCTTCGAGCTGTCCGTTCGCCTGGACCGTGAAGGCGCGGTGCGGCCCCCACAGGATGCCCGTCGGCAGGTTCACGTTGCCCGCGGCGACGGCGTTCGAGACCTCGTCGATGCCGAGGGAGCGCGACGCGAGCGCCTTGGGGTCGAGTTGGATGCGCACCGCATACTTGGCCGCGCCATACACGTTGACCTGCGCCACGCCGTCGATCGTGGACAGGCGCTGCGCGATGAACGTCTCGGCGTACTCGTCCAGGTCCGGCAACGACAGCGTGGCCGAGCTCATGGCGTAGTAGATGATCGGCCGGTCCGCTGGATTCACCTTTTGGTACGAAGGCGGCACGATGCCGGTGGGGAGCTGGCGCAGCGTCTTGGAGATCGCCGCCTGCACGTCCTGCGCGGCCGCGTCGATGTTGCGCTCCAGGGTGAACTGGAGCGTGATGCTCGTGCTCCCAAGGCTCGACGACGAGGTCATCTGGTCGATGCCCGCGATCGTCGAGAACTGCTTCTCGAGCGGCGTCGCCACGGCGGAGGCCATGGTCTCCGGGCTCGCGCCGGGAAGGCTCGCGCTCACCGTGATGGTGGGGAAATCCACGTTCGGGAGATTGCTCACCGCCAGCAGCCGGTACGCCATCAGGCCGAACACGAGGATGCCCAGCATGACGAGCGTCGTCATGACGGGACGCTTGATGAACAGCTCGGAGATGTTCATTTGTCGCCTGCCATTTCGTGTGCCGGATCCGCCAGGCCCTTCACCTCCACCGGCGCTCCCGTCGTGAGTCGCAGTTGCCCGTCGGTCACCACCTGGTCCCCGGCCTGCACGCCCTGCGCGATGACCGCGAACGTGCCGGCGGTGCGCTCGACCGCGACGGGCTGCGACCGGGCGGTCCCGTCCTGGGTGACGACGAACACATACGTGCCCTGCTGCCCGGTCATCACCGCCTGCGCGGGGACTACGAGGGCCTTGTCGTCCACGTAGAGCTGCAACCGGACGTTCAGGAACTCGCCCGGCCACAAGAGGTTGTCGCGATTCGGGAATTCCGCCTTGAGGAGCACCGTGCCGGTCGCCGTGTCGACGGCGTTGTCGACGAAGGTCAACACCCCTTCCGTGAACACCGTGTCGGTCTTGGACGGGCTGACGAGCACCGGCAAGCGGTTCTTGCGATAGCGCTGGAGGTCGCCGAGGCTCTGTTGCGGCACGGCAAAGCGCACCAGGATGGGATGGATCTGGTTGATGACGACGAGCGGATCGGCCGAGTTCGCCCGTACCAGGTTCCCCGCGCGGAGCAGCAGCCGACCGGTGCGGCCGGGGATCGGGGCGCGGATCGCCGCCCACTCGAGATTGAGCTGCGCGTTCGTGACCGCGGCGGAGTCGGCCCGCACACTGGCCCGGAGCGCGTCGGCGTTGGCGCGCCTTTCGTCGTAGTCCTGCTTCGTCACGTAATCCTGCTTCACGAGCTCGCCGTAGCGATCCGCCTCGAGCTGGGCGTTCTGCGCCTGCGCCACATCACGCCCGAGCATCCCCCGCGCCTGCGCGAGCGCCGCCTGGAACGGCCGCGGATCGATCTGAAAGAGCAGCTGCCCCGCCGCGACGTCGTCCCCCTCGTGGAACGCCACGGCCGTGAGAATCCCCGTCACCTGCGCCTGGACCGACGCCGTCTGGAGCGGCTCGACCGTGCCCGTCGCCGTGATCTCGAAGGGAATGGGCCGCTGCTCGGCGCGGGCGATCGTCACCGGCACGCGCGGCGGGCCCCCGGGGCCCTTACGGGAGCAGCCAGCGGCCAGCAGGGCGGCGGCGAGGACGGTGGTGGCGACGACGGGTCGGTGGGTCATCTAGTGATTCGTGTCGGTCGTGTCGGCCTTGATGTGGAGCGAGGTCCCGCCATCGAGCCCCAGGATCCCTGTGTCGTGCGCCAGCTGGGCGAGGGCCGCGTACCAGGAGACGCGCGATTGAATCGACTGCGCTCGCGCGCCTGCAAGCGATGCCTGGGCGGCGAGGAGGTCGAGCAAGCTGCCGGCGCCGGCGCGGTAGCGTCCCAGCGTCGCCTGCTCGGCGAGCGCAGCGCTCGCCAGCAGATCGGCGCTCGTGCGGACCTGTTCGGTCGCGGTCCGCAGCGCATAAAAAGCGTTGAACACCTCGAACACGACCTGCTGTTCGAAGCCGACCGTGCGCTGCTCCGCCGCCTCGGCGGCCGCCGACGCGGCGCGCACGTCGTAGATCTGCGACCCGCCGGAGAACAGCGGGATCGAGAGCGTGAGTGTCGCAGCGTAATTGTTGCTGAGAGTGGGATTCCCCGCGAACGAGGTCTGCCCCGTCGAGCCGCCCACGCTGAGTGAAGGCAGCGCGGCCGCTCGGGCCACGCTCACCCGGGCGCGTGCGGCGCGCGCGTCCGCCCGCTGCGCCGCGAGGTCGGGGCGCTCCTGCACCGCGCGGTCGATCAGCGTCTCCACGCTGTCCGTGATCCCGAGCGGCGGCAGCGTGTCGGCCGGCGGCGCGATATCGTACGGCACGTTGGCGGGGAGTCCCATCGATAGCGCGAGCGCGCCCCTGGTGGTCTGGAGCTGCCCTTCAGTGGCTTGGAACGCGAGGCGGGCCTGGGACACGGCGGTCCGCGCCTGCAACACGTCCGCGATCGTGGCGAGCCCCACATTGTGCCGTTGCTCGGCTGCCGCGAGGCTCGTCTGGGCTCCATCGAGACTCGTGCGTTGAGCCGCGAGCAGCGCCCGCGTCCCCACGTAGCCGAGGTACGACCGTTCGACGGTGAGCACGACGGCCTGGAGCGTCGCGTTGTGCGTCCAGTCGGCGGCCAGCAGCCCTTCCCGCGCCTCGCCGATCGACCCGCTGCGGCCACCGAAGTCCAGCAACAGCCACGACAGGTTCAGCGTCCCGCGGTAGTAATCCTGCTTGACCGCCGTCTGTCCGCCGGCACCGACGGTCTTGACGCTCGTCGCGCTACCGGCGAGGTCGATGGTGGGGTAGTATTGCCCCTTCGCCGCGCCGTAGGTCGCGGCGGCGGCGCGCGCGTCCGCCCACGCGGCGCTCGTCGCCGAATTGTTGCGCAGCGCGATGTCGATCACGTCGGCGAGCGTGAGTTGCGCGATCCGCTCCGCGAGATCGGCGGGCAGGTTCGGCGGCAACGCCGGCGCGGCGCGCGGGGCGGTTGCGTCGCGGGGGGGCGTCCAGAGTGCGTTCGGCGCCGGCGCCGTACCGGGCACCCCGCGCACCCCGGGCGTCCCGCAGCTCGCGAGCAGCCACGCCAGGGCGGCGAGGTGCGTTGCCGGTCGAAACGCGGCGCGCGCCCGGACATGGAAGGGGACAGGTCGCTGACGGGTCGGCATCCGAGCGTGCATGCGGCTCTGGGTTAAGGAGTCAGGGCGGGACTGGGGTTCCCGGATTATACGCACGACGTGCCCCGGGCGTGGAGGCTCTTCTATTATGAGGGTGCGGCTCGACCGCTGGCTATGGGCCGCCCGGTTCTTCAAGACCCGGGCGCTGGCCGCGGCGGCGATCGGGGGCGGCAAGGTGGAAGTGGGCGGCGCGCGCGTCAAGCCCGCGAAGCTGCTCGCGGTCGGCGACCGGCTGCGGATCCGGCGCGGTCCGTTAGAGTACGTCGTGACGGTGCGCGTCCTGTCGGAGCACCGCGGCTCACCGGCGGCGGCCGCCGCGCTCTACGCGGAGGACCCCGACGCAAAGCGCGCGCGGGAACGCCTCACCGAACAGCTGCGCCTCGCCCCCTCCCTCCGCTATGAAGGAAAGGGCAGACCGACCAAGCGCGAGCGACGCGCGATCGAGCGGCTCAAGGGCGAGTGACACGTCGACGCAAGGCTTTGATCAATTGAATCTGTCCCGCATGATAAAGATCATGCGACGCAATCCCGTACACGTGAGCGACATTGCTCCATGACGAACGCCAGCCCTTGGCGTTGAGCCGGGCCGCGGGGAAGCGGGCGATGGCTGCGCGCAGCAACCGATGCTGCTCTTTCAGCAGCGCGACGTCGCGTCGCCACGCAGCGGCGTCGGGTTTGGCCGGTAACGCCGGCCAGTTGCTTCCCGGCCGCGGGAATGCGAGCGCCGGATCGCGGGTCAGCCGCCGGCGCACGATGTACTTCCAGTACGCCGTGTGCAGCACGACGTCCCAGATGTTGTGGCGTCTCCGACCCGGCCGCCACAGCGCGTCGCGGTGTGTGAGACCGCGGACGGAGCCCCACAGGCCCGTCCCGTGCCAGGCCCGGCGATCGAACGCCTGATCGAGCAGGTCGAGCAGCAGCGAACGAGGCGTACGCGCGCTCAGACGATCTCGGCGCCGTCGAGGTGGCGAGACATCGCTAGGGCAGGAACTCCTTGGGAATCGGATGCGTCGCATCCTCGTCGAACCAGATGGCCGAGGCGACCCACCAGCGCGTCCCGTCCCAGTAGAGCTGCACGGCGTTGATGCCACGCCCCTCGACGGGGCCGTCCGCCGTGCGATGCTCTTCGTAGGTACTGAATACTTGCGCGATGTTGCCGTAGGTCTGCGTCACGCGGTGGATCTCCCGCTCGAAGAAGCCGTTGTGGACCATCTCGGAATCGGACGCGTCCACGAAATCCTGATGTGTCATCACGCGCGCGTAGGGGCGTCCCTTGGCGAAGCCCGTGGCGACGAACCGGAGATCGGGAATGTAGAGCGAGCGGTCGCGCGACCACTGACGCGGCTGCCCGGCAGGCCCGGTGATCACGTCATAGTAAGCCTTAATCACCCCGGCCAGAGTGGCCACGTCCTCGGCACGGGGAGCCATGGTTGGGACGGGCACGTGCCGCGCCGGTGCCTGGGCGGCGAGCCCGGGCGGTGCGACGAGAGCGGTCACGAGGCAAAGGGTTAGGCGGTGTGCACGCATGACGCCTCCGGGTCGTGTCGTGAGGGTGGTGGGACACTAACCTACTGGAGACACACCACGATGCCCAGCCGATCGCGGTGGCCTTGGTGACGTCGTGGGGGGTTGGAATGACACTGGTCGCGAGCAGCCGGACTTACTGGAGCCCGATCGCCACCCCGACCCCGATGGCACTCGCGCCCAGTGCCAGGAGCCCAAGCAGCAGGGGCAGCGCGAACCGCAGCCAGTCTTCGTAGCGGACCTGCGCGGCCGCGAGAATCGCCACGAGAGCGCCGTTGGTGGGCGTGAACAGCTCGCACAGCCCGCCGCCGTATTGATAAGCGAGCACGGTCACCTGGCGCGACAGGCCGAGCAGGTCGGCGATGGGAACGAGGATCGGGAGCGTCAGCACGGCGTGACCGGTCGGGCTCGGCACCGGCACGTGGACGAGTGCGTGCACGAGCATCATGCCGAGCGCTGCCAGCGCGAGCGGCAGGTGCGCCACCGGGGTGAACAGCCCGTGCACGATCGTATCCACGATCCGCCCCTGGTCGAGCGTGACGTAGATCGCGCGCGCAAAACCGATGAGCAGAGCGGCGTAGGCCATGGACCGAAAGCCTATGACGAATGCCTCCGCGGTCCCCCCTACCCCCAGCCCTCCCACGAGGCCCGCCATCACGCCCATGACGAAGAACAGCGCGGCCATCTCGTTGAATCCCCAACCCGCACGCAGGACACCGAGCACGAGCGCGCCGAATGCGGCGAGCACGAGAACGAGCACGGAGCTGCGCCGGGAGTCGAGCGTGCCCGTCGGGGGGCCGGCCTCGCCGGTCGGGGCGGTACGCGTGCGGACGCAGTAGCGCACGGTGCCCCAGATCCACATCGCGAGCGCAGCCGCCAGAAACGCAAGCCGGAAGACCGAGCCCGAGAGGACCTGCAGTTGGGCGAGTTGTTGCGCGATGCCGACCTGGAACGGGTTGATCGGGCTGAACGCCGCTCCCACCGCGGCGGCCCCGAGGCTCATCGCGACCGCGATCACGGGCCGGTAGCCGAGCCGGCGCGCCAGGAGCAGCATCACGGGGATGAGCGCGATGATCTCTTCTTTCATGTTGTCGAGCACGCCGCCCAGCGCGAACGCCAGGGACGCTGCGGGGATCACGAGGGCTTCGGTCCGTCCGAGCCGTCGCACCAGCCAGTCCACCCCCTGCCGGAGCGCCCCCGTTTCGTCGACCACGGTAAACGCGCCACCGATCAGAAACACGAAGAAGATGACCGAGGCCGCGTCGGCCATCCCCCGCGGGATCGCCACCAGAGCCTGGAACGGCCCGACCGGCCTCGGCGGCACAGCATGATAAGTGCCGGCGACTACGAGCCTGCGCCCAGTGGCGGGATCGTCGCGGCGGTCGTACTCGCCCGGTGGGAGCACGTGGCTCGCCAGGGCGGCGAGCAGCACGCCCGCGCACATGAGCGTCAAGGGGTGGGGGGGGGGGAAGCGCACGGGCCACAGTATGCGACCGCTCCCGCGCGGCGGTTAGCCCCCGCCTCGCAGCCAACCGTGGTGTACGTGCCTCGCCGCTCGAACTTGAAGGTGGATACCTACAACGGCCCGATCGGCGTGCGCGAGGTCAAGGATCGGATGGCCCTGACGGCCTACAACGGTCCCGTTTTGCTGGACGGCGTGGGTGGCGACGTGCACGCCCGGACGACCAACGGGCCGGCGGACATTCGCCGCAACTAGCGGCGGCCGAGCCGCCGGATCTCATCCGACTCGTAGACCCGCACGCCGCGCCCTCCCTCGCGGGCGACCCGGACCATGGCGCGCGCCACGACCAGTGCTTTGATCGGTCGGTAGCGGGCGAGGGAGCCCATGAACGCCCAGGAGATGAGCGGGCTGAGCATCATGGCCATCCACTCGGCGGGCCGGCGCTCGGCGCGCCGGCCGAGCAGCAGTGAGGGGCGGAAGAGGTGGATCCCTTCGAACGAGAGGCGCCGCAACGCCTCCTCGGCTTCTCCCTTCACGCGGTTATAGAACACCCGGGAGCGCGGGTCGGCGCCGATCGCCGTGACCGCGAGGAATTGCGACGCCCGGTGACGCACCGCGACTCGCGCCAGCTCGACGACGTATGCGTAATCGACCTTTCGGAACGCTTCCTGCGAGCCGGCGCGCCTGATGGTGGTGCCGAGGCAGCAGAATACGTCGTGCACGCGCGGGAAGTCCGCCATCTGGGCCAGGCCGTCCAATGCAAGGATGCGCTGCTCCAATCGCTTGTGTGTCGTCGGCAGCGCGCGCCGGGCGAGGACGGTCACACGCTGGTATTCGGGATCCTCGAGCAACAAGTGCAGGACGTGGCTCCCGACGAGCCCCGACGCGCCGGCGACGAGCGCGGTGCGGGCCACGCGCTCAGCGCCACAGGGAGAGGAGCACGCCCATGAACAGCAAGTGCGCGAGCTGATACCCAGCGTCGATCACCCACGCGGCGATCGGTTTCTCAGAGAACATGTTCGCGGTGAGCCCGATCGGGGCCGTGAAGCCGAGCCACGAGAGGAATCCCAGCCACAACCCCTGGGCCAGGGTGGTGGCGTTCGTGTAGGAGACGAGCAGCGCGACCACGTACGCCATCACCAGATAGCAGAGCAACGAGACCAGGTACGCCCGCGTCACGCCTTTCTGCCGCATCGCCTCCACCTTCTCGGGCGTGTACCCCTGGGCCGCCATCCACTGCTTGGCGAACAGGATCGGCGAGTACCAGACGCCACCGAGGACGAGGGTCAGGACGCCGGCGACGAGGACGGCGAGGATGTTGACGTTGGCGGTCGGCATGAGGCGGGCTCCGAGTCAGGGTCGTGAGGCAACAAGCTACGGTGGGCTCAGGGGAGGCGTGAGAGCCCCGCGTGGTGGTCCCCACTACGGCTCCCGGGACATCGCGGAGGCGTACGTCCACCCCCGCAGGCACGACCAGGCGTACACCAGTATGCCGGCGAGGCGAACTCCGCCGCCGATGAGCTGGTCCTGGTTCAAGAGCCCGAGCCGGCCGAGGATATAGTTCCAGTCGTGCTCGCCGCCGCCCACGAGCGGGAGCAGCTCGGCGCGCGCGTCCTGAACGTAGACCGAGATGTTCCAGAGGTTTTGGGCCACCCACCAGAGCGCCACGGTGGCTGCGTGGCGGTCGCCCTGGCGCCAGAAATACGCCACAAAGATCGCGGGCATGAGGAGCTGCATCAGCGTCCCACCGAGGAAACCGATGAACTCCCCAAACAGGCCGAACAAGGGATGCCCGAACTCGTGGATGGCCAGATCGAGACTGTCGAGCCAGCCGTAATGGTTCGGATGAAAGATCAGGTACGCGCCGTAGACAGCGAGCAGCCCGGTGAGCGCGAGCCGCGCTCGCCGCTCGGCTATGATGCCACCCGTTTCGATCGGAACGTCCCGCTCATGAGCGGCTTGCCGCCGCCGGCCGGTCGCATCTCGAAGGTGCCGTTGAGCGAGTCACCGCGCACCTTGCCGATGGTCGTCGTGATGACGTCTGCATCTGCGGTGAGGCTGTGGTAGGGCCCGAGCTCGTTGACGAGCGCGGTGTCGCTCACCTCACGCGTGCGGATGGGCACGGGGGAAGCGGTGACGGATGTGTAGGTCAGGGTTCCGCGGAGCGACCCGTCCTGCGTCACGGCGGTCACGATGCGCCAGGGGATCCCGGAATCCGAGGCGCTTCGGAACGACCGACCTTCCCACGTGCCGGCATACTTCGCTCCCGGCCCGGCTGCCGCGCGCGACCTGTCTCCGGGCGCACACGCGCCCGCGACCAACACTGCGCAAAGCAGTGTCCGCATATCGAATCTCCCCCCTGTGAAGCAGTTGAGTATGAACGCCCGGGCCGCCCGGCACAAGCAAGCCGGCTCTACCCCGTGCCGTGCAGGCCCTGGGCAATCCCTCGGACCGTGGTCAGCAGCGCTCCGAACAGCTCCCCCTCCGGCCGACCGGCTGCCCGCCAACGAGTCAGCAGGTCCACCTGCAGCAGGCTCATCGGATCCACGTAGGGATTCCGGAGCCGGATCGAGCGCTGCAGGGCCGGATCCTCGTCGAGCAGTGCGGATGTGCCCTTGAGCCGCAGGACCACCGAGACCGTGCGATCGAACTCGGCCTGGATGACGGCGAAGAAGCGCGCCGCGAGGGGGGAGCCCGCCAGCCGGGCGTAACGCGCGGCGATGCCCATGTCGGCCGTGCCGAGGACCAGCTCGACGTCGTCCACTAGGGCCTTGAGGAACGGCCAGTCGCGCGCCATCTCGCGCACCACGGTTTCGCCGTGCGCGCGCACGGCCGTTTCGACCGCCGTACCGAAGCCGTACCAGCCCGGCAGCATGTGGCGGCTCTGGGTCCAGGCGAACACCCAGGGTATGGCGCGCAGCTGCTCGAGCCCACCCGTGCTCTCCGGGCCGGCACGGCGCGCGGGCGGGCGTGAGCCGATCGGCATGCACTCGATCACATCGATCGGTGTCGCCAGCCTGAAATACTCGACGAATCGCGGGTCGTCGTGCACCAACCCCCGGTACGTCGCCCGGCTGGTCGCAGCGATCTCGTCCATCAGCGCGTGCCACCGTGGAATGCGGTGGTCCGCTGACGGCGGGAGCGCCGTCGCGAGCGCGACGGCGCCCACCGCCTGCTCGAGCGTACGGAGTGCGATCCCGCGCAGCCCGTAACTCGCGCTGATCACCTCGCCCTGCTCGGTGACGCGCAGGTGTCCGCGCACCGTGCCAGGCGGCGCGCCCAGCACGGCGCGCGTGATCTTGCCGCCACCGCGGCTCACGCTGCCACCCCGGCCGTGGAACAGGGTGAGGTCGATGCCGTGCGGCTCGAGCGTCGCGACCAGCGCCGCCTGCGCGCGCTGCAACGCCCAGCGCGACGCCGCGATCCCGACGTCCTTGTTACTGTCCGAGTAGCCGAGCATGACGAACTGGCGGCGACCACGGACCTCGACGTGAGCGCGGTACAGGTCGTCGGCGAGAAGCGAAGCCATCACCTGAGGCGCGGCCGCGAGATCGTCGCCGGTCTCGAACAGGGGGGCGATGTCGAGGGCGTCGAGCCCTGCCCACCGCGCCAGCAACAGCACCGTGAGCGCGTCGTCCGGTCCCTGCGCCATGCTGACGATGTACGGGCCGATGGCGCGTGGTCCGTAACGCGTCTGGCATTCCGCGATCGTCTTGAACACGGCGAGCGTGCGCTCGGCCTCCGCGTCCGGCGGGGCGGTGGGCGGTTCCCCGGCTGCGAGGGTGCGGTGCAACCGGGCCGTGCGCTCCGCGCTCGAGCGCTCGAGCCAACCGGAATCGTCGAGCAGACGACCCGCCACGGAACGGTGCACCAGCGCGTTCTGGCGCACGTCGAGCGTGGCCAGATGGAAGCCGAACGTTTCGACACGTCGCTGGAGGCGCCGCACGCCGAATAGCCCGGCATGCACGCCCCCGTGGCGGGCGAGGCTCTGGCTCGCGAGCTCCAGGTCGGCGGCAAACTCGGCCGCGCTCCCGTAGCCGGTTGGGTCGTCTCGTTGCGTCGCGGTGAGGCGCGCCGCGACGAGTCGGAGCAATACGCGATACGGCATGTCGCGATACCGAGGCGGCACGGCGTCGCTGGCTGCCGGGAATCGGGTCGCGTACTCGGCCCCGCGTTGAATGACGGCGTCGTCCACGCCGACCCGCGACAGCGTCTGAGTGAGCCGCTGCGACAGCTGGAGCGCCTCCCGCTGATAGCGTTCCAGGGCGAGCACGCGATGGCGGGCCAGAGCGGCGCGTATCGTGTCGGCGGAGACGTTGGGATTGCCGTCCATATCCCCGCCTACCCAGGAGCCGAACCGCAGGACCGGCGGGACGGCGATGCCGGCGCCGGCAGGTCCATAGACGTGCGCGAGCGCGTCGGCCAGCTCTTCGTAGAGGGGCGGCACCACGCGATAGACGACGTCCGCCAGAAAAAACAACACATGCTCGAGCTCGTCGAGCACCGTGGGGCGGCCGGGATGCGGCTCCGTCTGCCAGGCGACGGTGATCTCTTCGCGGATGCGGCCGAGCAGGGCGCGTTCCTCGGCGGGGGTGGTGGACTGGTCAAGACGGCGCACCAGCAACCGGCCGATGACCTGCTGCTTCTCGAGCAGCGTCCGGCGCGTCGCTTCGGTGGGATGGGCGGTGAAAACAGGCTCGAACACCAGGCGCTGGAGCACGTCGTTCACGGCGGCGAGCCCGAAGCCGGCGGCGGCAAGGCGACGCAGCGCGTCTTCCAGACCTCCTTCCTGGGGCGCGGCCCCCGTTCCCTCGGCACGCAGGTAGTCGCGGCGCCGACGGACGCGGTGCACCCGCTCGGCGAGGTTCACGACGTCGAAGTACGCCGCGAAGCCGTGCACCAGCTCGGCTACGTCCCGGGGCCCCAGCCCCCCGACGGCGGCTTCGAGCTCGGCGTCTCCCGCTCCCCCCACTTCCCCCTCCTCGCGCCGGCGGATCGCCGCGATGCGCGCTGTCTCGACTCGTTGAAACAAGGTCTCACCGCCCTGCTCCCTGATCACCTCGCCAACGAGCGCACCGAGGGTGTGAACGTCGTCGCGCAGGGCGGCGTCCTTCTCGCTGAAGCGGATTTCGCGGCGGGCGCTCGGGTTCATCGATCTCCAGACGCGGGCGTGCGGCGTCGCAACACTCCGCTGATGGCAGACGGTTTGCACGGTCCCGAACCCAACGGCGGCTGGGGGTAGCAGTCGTCATCGCCGCGGCGGACGCCGGTCGCGGTCGTCCCGTTCGACATTCCGAGTGAAGGATATCGCCATGCGGCACCTTTCAGAATTCCTCCGAATCGTCCGCGCCTGCGCGTGCTTCGCGCTCATCGGTTCGACCGCCTGTTCGGATGTGTCCGTCCAGCCCGACCGGCCTCCCGCACGGGCGCTGGTGCTGCAGTCCGACGGACTGTATTGCACGGAGGCAGACGCCAGACTCAGCTCGGGGGCGCCCTACCAGGTTTGCGTGCACCCCGATCGCTGGAACCGTGACCTCGTCGTCTTCATCCCAGGTTACGGCGATCCCGCTCGCACCCCGAGTCTTCCCGACCTCTTCGGCGAGACACCGGCCGTGGGGCTCTTCACCGAGCTCGGCTACGCGTTCGCGACGACCGGCTTTCGCGGCTCGGGCCTCATCGAGCCCGACACCTGGATCGGAGGCGATTTGCTCGAGCTCGTCGGCACCGCCAAAACGCTGCTCTCCAACACGACAGGTCGCTCGAGTCGTTTCGTATATCAGACCGGGGGCTCTCAGGGCGGACTGGGGACGGTGATGGCGGTCGAGCGGTACCCCGGCACGTTCAGCGGGGGCCTCGCGGCGTGCGGTCCGATCGGCGATTACCGCAGGCAGGTCGCCTACGTCGCCGATTTCCGAGCGGTGTTCGATTACGCCTTTGCGCCCGTGATTCCTGCGTGGCCGGTGTGGAGGCAGGATCTGACGGCCAACAATCCCGGGACCATCGATCCGACTCATGGGGAGCGGCCGAGCAGGCCAGCGGTGCGGCTCTCGACGACCCGAGCAACGCCGACAGGATCCGAGAGGTCCTGGCGGTGACCCACGCGCCGACCGACGCGGGTGATCCCGCGACCATCAAGGGGACGACGCTGGGGATCCTCTGGTACAGCTTCCGTGGCACGAACGACGCCATTGAGAAGACGGGAGGCATGCCGTTCGACAACGTGGACCGTTCATATGCCGGGTCGCACGACGATGCGGCGCTGAACGCCGGCGTCGCGCGGTTCCGATTCACGGCCGACCCGGCATTGGTGGCCCAGCTGCAGACTTCCGGGCGCCTCGCCCGGCCGTTGGTGACGATTCACACCACGGGCGATCCGATCGTCCCGATCTGGCACGAGCCCTTGTATCGCAAGAAGCTGTCGTTCTTTGGCCGGCTGTTGCACACGCCGATCACCGTCAACCGGTACGGGCACTGCAACCTCACCGACGCCGAAGTGGTGGCGGCGTTTGCGGTGCTGGTGCTCAAGGTGACGGGCTTCAATCTGCTCGTGTCCGACCGGGTGCTGCCGAGCCTGGGTGCACAGGCGGAGTTCATGCGTCTGTCGCAGGCGTATGGAGCGAGCCCGACCCTGACGCACGAGCCTCCGCCGTGACTACTCGCCTATGTCTTCGTTCCAGAGCGCCGGTTGAGTCGCCACGAACTGCTCCATGAGGCGAATACACGTCGGGTCTTGCAGCACCGTGAGGGTCACGCCGCGCGAGCGGAGCAGCTCCTCCTCTCCTGTGAACGAGCGGTGCTCGCCGATGACGACGCGCGGGATGCCGTACAGGAGGATCGCTCCGCTGCACATGGCGCACGGGGACAGCGTCGTATACAGCGTTGACTCGCGATAGACGGCCGCCGACTGCCGCCCGGCGTTCTCGAGTGCGTCCATTTCGCCATGGAGCACGACGCTCCCCCGCTGCACACGGCGGTTGTGGCCCCGGCCGATGATGCGGTCACGGTGGACCAAGACCGAGCCGATGGGGATGCCGCCCTCACGCAGGCCCTGCTCGGCCTCGGCGATCGCGGCCTCGAGGAACTCGTCCGCCTTCATCCGCCTACCCGAACACCTCCAGCGCCACCTCCACCCGCCCGAACGGCGCGCTCACCTGCACGCCCTGCACCATCCCCTTCACCCGCTGGAACATCTCCCGCGCGATCTTCACCCCCTCGGCCAGCGCCGCTTCCTTTCCCTTCTCCTGCGCCTTCCGCATCCGCGCCAGCACCGACTCCGGCACGGACACGCCCGGGACCTCGTTCGCGAGAAACTCGGCGTTGCGGAGCGAGATCAAGGGCCATATCCCGGCGACGATCGGGATCTTGAACTGCTCCGCCCGCTTCAAGAACTCCTCGAGCTGCTCGGGATCGAACACGGGCTGGGTGACCGCGAATTCGGCCCCGGCATCCACCTTCCAGGCGTAGCGCGACAGCTCGCGGTCCAGGTCCACCGCACCCGGATTCACTCCCACGCCGATCGCCCACTCAGTTGGCTTGCCGATCGGATTGTTCCCGGGGTCGAGGCCATGGTTCAGCCGGTAGACGAGGTTCGTGAGACCGATGGAGTCGATATCGAAGACGGCGGTCGCCTCGGGGTAAGGACCCATCTTCGGCGGATCGCCGGTAATGATGAGGATGTTGCGCAGCCCGGCGGCGTGCGCACCGAGAATGTCCGACAGCATGCCGAGCAGATTGCGGTCCCGGCAGCAATAGTGGATCACTGTCTCGATCCCCACTTCGCGCTGAATCAGGATCGCGGACGGTAAAACTCCCATGCGGCTCTGAGCCCGGGGTCCATCCGGCACGTTCACCGCGTCCACGCCCGCGGCCTTGAGGGCGCGGGATTGCTCCAGCATCGGCGTCGCGTCCACGCCCTTGGGGGGGACGATCTCGACGCTCGTCACGAGCTCGCCGCGCGCCAGCTTCGCGCCCCAAGCGGAGCGACGGGCGAGCGGCACCTCCTCCACACCCGCCGGGGCGGCGATGACGTCCCGCGACACGACTATCGGCTGATGGCGCGGCACTACGCTCGCGACGTAGTCGCGGATCTTCTTGATGTGCTCGGGCGTGGTCCCGCAGCACCCGCCCACGAGGCGGGCGCCCGCTTCGATCATGCGGCGCGCGTAGCTCGCCATGTATTCTGGGGAGGCGAGATAAATCTTCCGATCGCCTACGTCCTTCGGAAGACCGGCATTGGGTACCGCGGAGATCGGGCGGTCCGTCGCCTTCACGAGCTTCTCGACCGCTTCGAGCACGCCCGCGGGACCCACGGAGCAGTTCACGCCGACGGCGTCCGCGCCCCATACGGTGAGCTGCTTGGCGAACGTCTCGGGAGCGGTGCCGTAATGCGTGAGCCCGTCGTCCCCGACGGTCATCTGCGCGATGACCGGGAGGTCGGACACGCCGCGGACGGCGCGGAGCGCCTCGTGGATCTCGTCCAGGTCCGAAAAGGTCTCGAGAATGAATCCGTCCACCCCGCCCGCCAGCAGCCCCCGCGCCTGGCGCTGGAAGTGCGCATACGCCTCCTCGCGCGACGTCGGGCCGAATGGCTCGATGCGGACGCCCAGCGGGCCGATCGCGCCGACCACGCTCGCATGTCCCGCCGCCGCGCCGCGGGCCAGCTCGGCCGCGGCCTTGTTGATGGTCTCGGTGTCGTCGGCCAGGCCGTAGCTGCCGAGCTTCACGGGGTTCGCCCCGAAGGTGTTCGTCTCGATGATCTCGGCCCCGGCCCGCACGTACGCCTCGTGGACGTCCTTGACGAGCTTGGGCTGCTTCACGTTCAGCTCATCGTAGCAAACGTTGAGGAAGAAGCCCTTGGAATAGAGCATCGTCCCCATCGCGCCGTCGAGCACGTGGACTTTGCCATCATCGAGTAATTCGCGGAGGGTTATCGGCATTCTGGCTTTTTAGCTGGTTGTTTTACGTGGCCGCAATACGCCGCAAATCACCACGGAAATCGCATGTTGTTCGGGGGAATCTAGACCGATGGCGCGGCACCGCAACCCTTGCTGCTTCTCGGGCGCATGGAGCGTATGTTTCCGGGCCCGTTCACCAAGGGGAGCCCGACCGTGTCCCTCGCCGCACTGCATCCAGCAATCGTGCACTTCGCGATCGCGCTGCTGTTCGCGGGAGTGCTGTTCCGGTGGGTATCCCTCACCGGCCGGGCGGCGTTCACAGCGCCCGCGGCCGCCGTGCTCCTGTTCGCCGGAACGCTCGGCGCGGTGTTGGCCGTGCGGTCCGGGACGGACGCCCATGGGCCCGTCGAGCGCGTGCCCGGCGCGCGTGCCGCGGTCGGCGAGCACGAGGAGTGGGGCGAGCGCACGCGCAACATCTTCCTCGTGGTCGCGGCGCTCGAGGCTGTGGCGCTCGTTCCCGCGGCACGCCGGTGGCGGAAAGGCACCCTGGTGACGTCCGCGGTCGTCGGGCTCGTGGGTGCCGTGGCACTGTACGAAGCGGGAGCGCATGGCGGCGAGCTCGTGTACTCCTACGGCCGGCGGCGTGGGCATCCGCAGCGGCGACACCGCGGACGTGGGCCGGCTGCTCGTCGCGGGTCTCTACCACCAGGCGATGGTCGATCGAAAGGCGGGCAAGGGAGCAGAAGCCGCTCGCCTCATCGAGCAGCTGGTGCAGCGCGCTCCGGGTGACACGAGCGCCCAGCTGCTCGCCATCGAGTCGTTGATCGTGGACAAGCAGGATGGCAAGGCGGCACTGGCAGCCCTGGCGCGCTTCCCGGCCCGGCCCGACAGCCGCTTCGTCCGGTTCCGCGTGGGGATACTCCGTGCCGACGCGTTCGCGCTCGCCGGCATGCGGGACAGCGCCCGGGCGATTCTGGAGACGCTGGCGGGAGAGTTCGCGAACAATCGGGCGGTTCAGGAGCGAATGGCTAAAATCAAGTAACAGCGTGGTGAGTGGTACGTGGTTGCCGGCGGATCGGGGGAAACCGCCGCTCGCGGGTGCCACCACGCACCACTCACCACGCCGTTAGTTTCTAGGCCATGCCCGACTTGTTGGCGGCCCGCTCCCAGATGGGTATCTCGCTCGCCTTCCATATCGTTTTCGCCGTCATCGGCATCGCCATGCCGGTCCTCATGGTCGTGGCGGAGCGGCGCTGGCAGGTGACCGGACACGCGATCTATCTCGACCTCGCCAAGCTGTGGGCGAAGGGGACCGCCATCCTGTTCGCGGTCGGTGCCGTCTCGGGAACGGTGTTGTCGTTCGAGTTGGGCCTCCTGTGGCCGCGCTTCATGGAGCTCGCCGGGCCGATCATCGGCATGCCGTTCTCCCTCGAGGGGTTCGCGTTCTTCACCGAAGCGATCTTCCTGGGCATTTATCTATACGGGTGGGACCGGATCTCGTCGCGGGCGCACCTCTGGGCCGGGGTGGCCGTGGCGGTGAGCGGGACCGCGTCGGGCGTATTCGTCGTCATCGCGAACGCCTGGATGAACGCGCCCACGGGGTTCGAGCTGGTGAACGGGCAGGCAGTGAACGTCGACCCGAGTCGCCGGGATCCACGCGTGGCTGCTGCTCAAGGATCCCGCCAACGCGTTTCATCGCCGGGCGCTCGAGATCGCCCTGCTCGTAGGCGCGCCGGCAGCGGTGCTCCAGCCGATCTCAGGCGACTTCTCGGCGCGCCACATCGCCGGCCATCAACCCGTGAAGCTCGCCGCGGCCGAGGCGCTGTTCCACACGCGAGAGGGGGGCGGGGGGGGAGCGGGGGGAGGGGGGGGAACGCCGATCAGCATCATCGGCTGGCCCGATGTCGCGGCGCGGCAGAATCGGTTCGCCATCGAGATCCCGTACGGGCTATCGCTGCTCGCCTTCCACGACCCGAACGCCGTCGTGCAGGGCCTCGACGCGGTTCCCGAGAGCGAATGGCCTAACGTCCCGGCCGTGTACTTCTCGTTCCGCCTCATGGTCGCTCTCGGCGCCTACCTCGCGCTGGTCGCGCTCTGGGCCGGGTGGCTCGCGTGGCGGGGGAGGGACCTGGCGCACAATCGCTGGCTCATGCGCGCGATCGCGCTCGCCACCCCGATGGGATTCATCGCCATAGAAGCGGGCTGGATGGTGACCGAGCTGGGCAGGCAGCCGTGGGTGATTTACGGCGTTCTGAAAACCCGCGACGCGGTGACCCCCATGCCCGGGCTGGTCGTGCCGTTCGTGGCCTTCACGCTGCTTTACTGCTTCCTGGGCGTGATCGTCGCCTGGCTCTTGTACCGGCACGTCGTCCGCAGTCCCGCGGTTCCGGAGTGGCGGGGGTTTTACATGCCGAGAGGGGAGAGCCGGTGACGGACGAGTGCGTGGCGCGTGGTGCGTGGGAGCCGACGCTGCAAGCCGCGCGTCCGGTCCACACCGTCAGCAACCACGTACCACGCACCACGTACCGGTCTGTTCCATGACCCTTCCTGACCTCCTCGCGGGCACGATCTTCCTTGCTCTCAACGCATACGCGGTGCTCGGCGGCGCCGACTTCGGCGGCGGCGTGTGGGATCTGCTCGCCTTCGGGCCCCGCAAGGAGCGCCAGCGGGAGCTCATCGCCGAGGCGATCGGCCCCGTGTGGGAAGCGAATCATGTCTGGCTGATCCTCGCGATCGTGCTGCTCTTCACCTGCTTTCCGCCCGCGTTCGCGCGGCTCGGCACGCTGCTGCACATCCCCCTCTCGCTCGTGCTGATCGGGATCGTGCTGCGGGGCTCCGCGTTCACGTTCTGGCGGTACGGTAACCCGGGAGACGAGGCGGAGCGTCACTGGGGCGTGACGTTCGCCGTCGCGAGTCTCATCACTCCGCTCTTGCTGGGAACGACAGCGGGTGCGATCGCAGCGGGGGCGCTCGGGGAAGCGGGAACGGGGACGGGGAAAGAGTTCTACGCGACCTACGTCGCGCCGTGGTTGAATCCGTTCACACTCTCGGTGGGGCTGTTCGCGCTGGTAGCGTTCGCGTTTCTCGCAGCCGTCTATCTCACACTCGAGGCGCGCGAGCGGGAGGTGCAGGAGGACTTCCGCCGGCGCGCCCTGGCCTCGGGAGTGGGATTGTTCCTCGCCGCGGCGGTGGCGCTGCTGTTGTCACACCGCTACGCGCCGGTGGTGCGCGAAGCGCTGATCTTCGCGTCGTGGGCGATCCCGCTGCATCTCCTCACGGCGGCGACCGCCGTCACGGCCCTCGCCGCCCTGTGGGTCCGCCGGTGGCGCGCGGCGCGCGTGGCCGCCGTGGCGCAGGTGTCGCTGATCCTGTGGGGCTGGGCGCTGAGTCAGTATCCCTACATTCTGCCGCCCGACCTGTCGATCGCCGATGCGGCGGCGCCGCCGGTCACCCTGCGCCTCGTACTCGCCGCACTCGCTCTCGGAGCGGTGCTGTTATTCCCTTCGCTGTACTACCTGTTTCGGGTATTCAAGAGCGGTCGTCCGTCGTCCGTTATGCGTCATCCGTAGTGACGCACGGCGGATTACGGATAACGGATGCCCTTACTTCGCGTACGCATCCGCCCCCAGGAAATGGAGCGACACGTAGGGTTCCGTCCCTTCCACCCAGCTGTCGTGTCCGGGGGCGATGTGGAACAGGTCGCCCGGCCCGAGCGAAAACGCCTTGCCGTCATCCATGACGACGCGGCACCGCCCTGACACCACGAGCCCGATGTGCTCCACCTGGCAGGTCTTCGTTCCGACACTGGGGGCCACGTGCGTGGACCACTTCCAGCCGGGGTCGTAGCTGGCGCGTCCCACCACGAGGTTTCCGATCTTCACCACCTCGAACGTTCCTTTTTCGAAGCGGCGCGTTTCGTCTGGGCGGTCGAAGCGCCGGAGGATCGCGTCTTTCACGGTACGTCTCCTTATCAGCCGCCGACGATGGTGAGCAGTATTTTTTGCAGCACCACGAGCACGAGCCAGGCGGCGAGCGGGCTCCAATCGAACGCCCCCATCGGTGGTAGCACGCGGCGAATCGGCTCGACCAACCAATCGGTCAGGAAGTACGCCGGCCGCAACCACTTCGTGTATCGGTGGAACCCGAACCAGCTGGCGAACACGCGCACGAACAGCGCGATCACGATCACCTTGTACACCAACCTGATCAGCAGCACGATGGTCCCGTGCGGACCCAGCGACAGGCTCGCGGCCACTTCGTACGCCGTCTCCAGCGCCCACTGCCAGACTGTCACAAGCACCACCCCGGCCGCCGCCACCCCGACGACCAGCCACCACCCCGCGTGAACAGGGTTGCCGCCGGCCCGCACGACGCGTGTCTCCACCGGACGGAGCAGCGGGTCGCTCGCGGCTCGGAGCGCCCGGCCGAGCGCGCTGAACGGCGAGACGCGCCGGGTGCGCACCAGCCACCCTGCGACGGCGGCGAGTACGCTCACGGCGAACGCGGCGAACACGACGTAGCGGACACCATTGTAGAGCTCGGGCATACCTTAAGTTTAGCCCGATGCGCCGGTTCCTTCAGCGGGTCGCCTTCGTCTACCACGCGAGCTATGCGCGTACCGTTTCCGGGGTGCCGATCGACCCGTCGCGCGCCGACGAAATCCTCGCCTTCCTGCTCGACCGGAAGCTGATCCGTCGGCGCGACGTCTACCGTCCCATCCCCGCGTCGTACCAGAACCTGCTGCGGGTCCACACGCCGGCCTACCTCGAGTCGCTGCAGGATCCGGCGACGCTCGCGGCGATTTTCGGGGCGCCGGTGCCGCCCGACGAGGTGCAGGGCATTCTCGACCTCCAGCGCTTGAGCGTGGGGGGGACGATTCAGGCCACGCGACTGGTCCTCGGGCGAACGGCCCGGATCGCCGTGAACCTGAAAGGCGGGTTGCATCACGCGTCGCCCGAGCGGGGCATGGGGTTCTGTATGTTCAACGACATCGCCGTGGCGATCCGGCGGCTGCGCGCCGCGCCCCGGAGCTTCGCTGGTCCCGTGCTCGTGATCGATCTCGATCTGCACGACGGCAACGGCACTCGCATCGCGTTCGCCGACGATCCGAGTGTGCATACGTTCTCGATCCACAACCGCACCTGGGACGACCGGCCCGCGGCGGCGGCGACGAGCCTCGCGCTGGGCGAGGGCGTGAGCGACGAGATGTACCTCGCCGCTCTGCGCGACGCGCTGCCGCCAGTGCTCCGGGCCCACAAGCCGGGTCTGGTGTTTTACATCGCTGGGTGCGATCCCGCCGCCGACGACCACCTCGGAGACTGGCACATCACGGCCACCGCCATGCTCGAGCGCGATCGCTTCGTGGTGGAGACCGTGCGGGCGGCAGGAGCGCCTCCCCTCGTGATCGTTCCGGGTGGAGGCTACGGCCCGAGTGCGTGGCGTTACTCGGCGCGGTTCCTCGGCTGGCTGGCCTCGGGACGCGTGGTCGAGCCGCCCGGGGACATGGAGCTGGCGCTCGGACGGTTCCGGCCGATCGCGCAACAGTTCGCCGAACGGGCCGTCGCGTTTGGGGGGATGGGGCGGATCCGATCAACGAGTGGAGCCTGAGCGAGGCGGACCTGGTCGGGTTGGCCCACGGCGCCCACTCTGAGCCGCGCGTGCTCGAGCACTATTCGCGGCACGGCCTCGAGCTGCTTCTGGAGCGGCTCGGGTTTTTCAAGCAGCTGCGCGACCGCGGCTTCTCGCACCCGGTGCTAGATGTCGCGTTCGGCCACGCCGTGGGGGGAGACCACACGATCCGCGTATTCGGCGACGCCGAGCGGCGCGAGCTCGTGATGGAGTTGCGGCTCAGCCGCAACCGGCGTGTGGTGCCGGGGATGGATGTGCTCTACGTGGAATGGCTGCTACTCCAGAACCCACGCGCCGCGTTCGCCGGCCGGCTCGTCCCGCTCCCCGGGCAGGAGCATCCAGGTCTCGGGATGCTGGGAGAGGTCGCGGCCTGGCTGATCGTGATGTGCGAAACGTTGGGGCTGGACGGCGTGGTGTTCGAGCCCGCGAACTACTATACGGCCGCTCTCGGCCAGCATCGCCTGCGGTTCCTCGAGCCCGAAGAGCAGGCACGATTCGAAGCGCTGCATGACGCGGTCGCGGGAATGAGCCTCGCCGATGCCGAGCGAACCATCGGCGAGGGCGGCGTGATCGACAAGGCAACCGGCGAACCGGTGCGCTGGCGTCCGGCGCCGATGGTCGTCCCTGTGAGCGGCCGGCTGCAGGTCCTCGTCACGGGTCCGAGCTACGAGCGGGCGCTCGCCGTCGCGCGGGGCGGGGTGCGATTTGGGAGAGTTACGGCGTGAAGACGTCGACGGCGCTTGTCTGCGCGAACCCGGCCTTGGGGCCACCCCCGATTACGTAGAGTTTCCCGCCGAGCGCGGCAGCCGCCAAACCATGGCGCGCCTCGGGGAGGGGGAGCGCGGAGCTCCAACGGTCGGTTGCAGGGTCGTACACTTCATGGCTCGCGAACACCGAGTTGCGCGTCTCCCCGCCGACCACGTGGACCTTTCCGTCGAGCACCGCCGCAGCCAGCCCGCCGCGCCGGCTCGGCATCGGTGCGCGCACGCTCCAGCGGTCGGTTGCGGGGTCGTAGGCCTCCACCACGTCGTAGTTGCGGTCGGGGTCGAGCGGACGCCCACCGATCGCATACACCAGGCCGCCGACGACCGCGCCGGTAAGGTGGTCACGCGGTGTCGGGATGGGCGCGGCGTCGCGCCAATGGTCGGTCGCCGGCTCGTAGATCGCCGTCCCCGCCACGAGTCGACGGCCGGGACCCCAGCCTCCCACGACCACGAGCGTGCCACTCACTACGCCGACGCCCGATGCTCCACGCGGTGTCGGAAGTGGAGCGCGCGGCTCCCAGCGGTTTTGCGCCTCGCGATAGAGCCAGAGCGTGTTCTCGGGCACGAAGTTCTGCCCGGCGAGTCCGCCCACTGCGTAGAGCGTGTCGCCCACGACGGCGAGGGGCATGTGATGCCGCGCTGCCGGAAGGTCGGCGATCCGCTCCCAACGATTCAGCGCTGGATCGTAGCGGAAGGCCGACGCGGTGGGTCGTCCCGCCCCGTCGATGCCGCCGGCGACGTAGATCTTGCCGTGCAGGACGGCGGCGGAGAGCTCCTGGGTGGGTTCGGGGAGCGGTGCGGCGGTGGTCCAGCGGCCGTCGGCGGCGCCGACGAGGGCGGCCGCCGCGAACGCTAGCCCTCGACGACCCAGGTTCCCTCGCGACGGAGCAGCGCGTCGAGGTCGGCGGGTTGCCGCCCGAAGCCCGCGGCGCGGGCTTGCGCGTAGACCTCGGCATCGTACGAGGGCGCGGGGTTGCAGTACAGCACGCCCAGCGCGACGGGAAACTCGGGGGGTTCGAGCGCGACCAGCAGCTGCGCCAGGGCACGATTGGTCTCGTCGTGCACCAGGATGTCCTGGGGCCGCGCGCCGCCGTCACCGACTTCCACAACTTCGAGCGCCAGGGTCCCCGGCTTGAGCCGCAGCCCGCGGTCCCCGTTCCGGCCGAACATCAAGGGCCGGCCGTGCTCCACGTGGATCTGCGCGTCGGGGGCGGCATCCTTCGCGGTGAACTGGTCGAACACCCCATCGTTGAAGACGACGCAATTCTGAAAGACTTCGACGAATGACGCGCCGTGGTGCGCGTGGGCGCGCTGCAGTAGCTCCACGAGCTCCGCCTGTTGCGTGTCCACCGCCCGGGCGACGAACCGCGCCCCGGCACCCAGGGCGAAGGCGCACGCCGACACCGGGTACTCAACCGATCCCTGGGGCGTCGAAGGCGACTGCGTCCCGCGGCGCGACGTCGGCGAATACTGTCCCTTCGTCAGCCCGTAGATCTCGTTGTTGAACAACACGATCTGGAGATCGACGTTGCGGCGCAGCACGTGCAGCATGTGGTTGCCGCCGATCGAGAGACCGTCGCCATCCCCCGTGATGACCCACACGTCGAGCTCGGGATTGGCGAGCTTGATCCCGGTAGCGATCGCGGGCGCCCGGCCGTGGATCGTGTGGAAGCCGTAGGTGGACAGGTAATACGGGAAGCGCGCGGCGCACCCGATCCCAGAGACGAACACCGTCCGCTCGCGTCGCGCGCCGAGCTCCGCCAGCGCCTTCTGCACGGCCTTGAGAATCGCGTAGTCCCCGCACCCCGGGCACCACCGGACCTCCTGATCGGAGCCGTAGTCCTTGGGTGCGAGCACGGCATCGGTGATCGTCGTGATCGTCATGTGCGCTTCGCTTCGATGGCGTGCACGATCTCCGCCACCTTGAACGGTTTCCCTTCGACCTTGCTGAGCCCTTCCGCGGGCACGAGGTACGCGGCTCGCAGCAGCTGCACGAGCTGCCCGTTGTTCATCTCCGGAACAATGACCCGGTCGAACCGTTTCAACAGGTCGCCGAGGTTGCGCGGGAACGGGTTCAGGTAACGGAGATGGATGTGCGAAACGTCGAGCCCGTCCTCCCGCGCTTCGTCGACGGCCCGGTGGATCGCGCCATAGGTCGACCCCCACCCCACGACGGCGACCGCGCCGTGATCTTCTCCCAGGGCCGGCTGCTGAAGCGGGATGTCGTTCGCGATCCCAGCGATCTTCGCCACTCGGGTCCGGGTCATGCGTGCGTGGTTCTCCGGGTCGTACGAGATGTGTCCGGTGTCGTAATCCTTCTCGAGCCCGCCGATGCGATGCTCCAGCCCCGGCGTTCCCGGCACGGCCCACGCCCGCGCCAACGTGCCCGGGTTGCGGAGGAACGGATGGAACCCGTCCGGATCCGTGTGGAAGCGGACCGGGAAGCGGGGCAGCGCTGCCGCGTCGGGGAGGCGCCACGGTTCGGCGGCGTGGGCCAGGTATGCATCGCTGAGCAGAATCACCGGCGTCATGTACTTGGTCGCGATCCGCACCGCCTCGATCGCGACCGCGAAGCCATCGCTCGCCGACGCCGCGGCGAGCACGGCGAGCGGGGCGTCCGCGTTGCGGCCGTGCACCGCCTGGAACAGGTCGGACTGCTCGGTCTTGGTAGGCATCCCGGTCGAGGGACCGGCCCGCTGGGAGTCGACGACCACGATCGGGAGCTCCGTGGCGATGGCGAGACCGAGCATCTCGGTCTTGAGGGCGATGCCGGGACCGGAGCTCGAGGTCACGCCGAGGGCACCGGCGTAGGCCGCGCCGATGGCGGCACCGATTGCGGCGATCTCGTCCTCCGCCTGGAACGTGATCACGCCGTGGCTCTTGAGATTCGCCAGGGTATGCAGCAGGAGCGACGCGGGGGTGATCGGATAGCCCGCGAAGACCATCTTCTCGAGTCCCGCGGCGCGCATCCCGGCGATCAGCCCCCACGCGATGGCCTCGGTCCCGCTCACGGTGCGGTAGCGACCCGGCTCGACCGGCGCGCTCGGCACCGTGTATCCCACCAGATGCTCCGACATCTCGGCGGTTTCGCCGAACGCGTGGCCCGCGTTCAGCACCGCGACGTTGGCCCGGGCGAGATCCGCGTGGTCGGCGAATTTGCGGCGCAGCCAGTCGATCGTTGCCTGCCGATCGCGCCCGTACATCCACAGCATCAGGCCGAGCGCCCACATGTTGCGGCAGCGGTGCGCCTCCCGGGTCGACAGCCCGAAGTCCTTGACCGCGTCCGTGGTGAGTCGTGTGATGTCGAAGGTGAGCACTTGGTAGGGAGCGAGCGACCGGTCTTCCAGGGGATTCGCCGGGAAGCCCGCCTTGGCGAGATTGCGCTCGGTAAACGCGCCCGCGTCCGCCACTATCGTCCCACCGACTCGCAGGTCCTTGAGCTCGACCTTGAGCGCCGCGGGGTTCATCGCGACGAGCACGTCCACGGCGTCGCCCGGAGTCATGACGTCGCGGGCGCCGAACTGAATCTGGAATGCCGACACGCCATACGTCGTGCCCGCCGGTGCTCGAATCTCGGCCGGGAAATCGGGGAACGTGGTGAGGTCGTTACCGGCGAGGGCCGTTTCCACCGTGAAACGCGAGCCCGTCACCTGCATGCCGTCGCCGGAGTCTCCGGCAAAGCGGATGACGACGGAGTCGCGGGATTGGCGGGCTGGGGGGGTGCTGAGCGTCATAACCGAAAAACTAGTACGGCGACGCTAGGAGGGTAGGGCCTGCCGGTAAACCGGCGGCGCTGCGGGCTAGGACGCGAACGCCTCCGCCACGATCCGAGCCTGTTCCGCCTGGTGCGCCGCCGGGTACCCCTCCGCCGGGCTCGACCGCTCGGGCCGCCCGATGTCGCGCACGGTAACGCCCGGACCAACGAGCTCGCGCAGCTGCGGCAGCATGAATTTCTGCGGGCCCATGTTGCGCGGTTCCTCCTGGACCCAGACGATCTCCGTGATCGCGGGGTACCGCTTGATCAACTCCGCGAGCTCGGCGGCGGGGAACGGGTAGAGCAGCTCGACGCGGCCGATCGCCACGTGCGTCGCCCGGGCGCGTTGCGGCGAGAGGAGCAGGTCGTAGTAGACCTTGCCGCTGCACAACACCAGCCGTGTCGCAGTGGCCCGCGTGCCGCCCTCGGGGTCGTCGAGCACGGGCCGGAACCGGCCCGCCGTGAGGTCCTCGAGCCGTGACGTGGCCTGGGGCAGGCGCAACAGGCTCTTCGGCGTGAACAGCACGAGGGGCCGCAACTCCGGGTGGCGCGCCTGGCGCCGCAGCAGGTGGAAGTACTGGGACGGCGTCGTGCAGTTGGCGATCCGGATGTTGCGGTCGGCGCCGAGCGCGAGGAAGCGCTCGATGCGGGCGCTCGAATGCTCGGGCCCCTGACCCTCGTAGCCGTGCGGCAGCAGCAACGTCAGCCGAGAGGTCTGTCCCCACTTCGCGAGGCCGGCGATGATGAACTGGTCGATGATCACCTCACCGCCGTTCGTGAAGTCGCCGTACTGCGCTTCCCACAACACCAGCGTTTCGGGCGCCGCGGCCGCGTAGCCGTACTCGAATCCGAGGCAGGCGAATTCCGAGAGGGGGCTGTTGTGCAGCTCGAACGGTGCTCTGGCCCCGGGTAGGTTCTGGATCGGCGCGTAGCGGCGACCGTCCTTCGCATCGTGCAGGACCAGGTGGCGCTGGCTGAACGTGCCGCGTTCCGTGTCCTGCCCGGTGAGGCGGATCGCGGTACCCTCGGCCAACAGCGAGGCAAAAGCCAGGGCTTCCGCGTGCGCCCACTCGATCTGCCCGCCGCCTTCGGCGAGCGCCGGGCGCCGCCGCTCCAGCTGCTTCATCAGCTTGGGAATGACGGAAAAGCCGCCGGGCACGGTGAGTAGCTGCTCGTTCAACGTGGTCAACAGGGGCGCACCGACGGCCGTGTCGGGCTCGGTGACCGCTGGGTAGGCGCCGGAGATGCGTTGCGGCTCTTCGCCTTTCCCGCCGCCCCCCTCGCGCAGGTTCGCCTTGAGCGACTGCTGGATGTCGGCGAGTCGCTGGTACATCTGCTCGGATTCCGAGGTCGCGTCGGCGGCGGGAACGACGCCGTCGCGCGCGAGCTGATCGGCGTAGCGCTGGCGCACCGGAGGCGTCTGCTTGATCCGCTCGTACATCACCGGCTGCGTGTATGCCGGCTCGTCACCTTCGTTGTGGCCGTGGCGCCGGTAGCCAACGACGTCGATGACCACGTCGCCGTGGAACTTGTCGCGGTACAGCATCGCGAGCCGCGCCGCCGCGACGCACGCTTCCGGGTCGTCCGCGTTGACGTGGATGATCGGTGCGTCGAATCCCTTGGCGAGATCGCTGGAGTAGTCGGTCGAGCGCCCTTCCTTCGGATCGGTGGTGAAGCCGAGCTGGTTGTTCGCGATCAGGTGGATCGTTCCGCCCGTGGTGTAGCCTTTGAGCCGGGCGAGGTTGAACGTCTCGGCGACCACTCCCTGCGCCGCGAACGACGCGTCGCCGTGGATCAGCACCGGGAGCGCGACCGTCCCATCGTGGATGGGTTCCTTGCCGCGGCGGTTCGTCTGGTTCGCGCGGGCGCGTCCTTCCACCACCGGGTTCACCGCCTCGAGATGGCTCGGGTTGGGCGTGAGAGTGATGTTGACGGGCTTCCCCGCGGCGGTCTGGTACACGCCGTCGGCGCCGTGGTGATACTTGACGTCGCCGGTGCCGCCTTCCGGCGTGAGCGTTTCCTCGACATTCCGGCCGCCCTCGAATTCCGCGAAGATCGTCTCGTACGGCAGGCCGACGATGTGGGCGAGCACGTTTAGCCGGCCGCGGTGCGCCATGCCGAGCACGACGCGCCGGGCCCCGCCCGCGCCGGCCAGCTCGATGGTCTGATCGAGCATCGGAACCAGCACGTCGAGGCCTTCGATCGAGAAGCGCTTCTGGCCGAGGTACGCCTTATGAAGGAAGCGCTCGAGTGTTTCGACGGCGGTGAGGCGACCGAGCAGCTTGCGCTGCTGCTCCGGTGCAAGCGGCTTCCGATGCTCGCCCGACTCGATCACCTGCCGCAGCCACAGGCGCTCCTGATGACTCCCGATGTGCTCCACCTCGTAGGCGATCGTCCCGCAGTACGTCTCCTGGAGCTTCGGGTACGCCTCCGCGAGGGTGCGGCCGGGGACGTAGATGCGCAGCACCTCGGCCGGGATCCGGGCCATGATCTCCGGGGTGAGGCCGAGCGGGCCGGGATCGAGCGCGGGATCGCCGGGCGGTTCCGAGCCGAGCGGGTCGAGGCGCGCGGCCATGTGCCCGAAGTTCCGGAACGCCTTGACCAAGGCCATGGCGGCGGCGACGTGCTTCAACTCGTCGGGGCTCGGGGTTCGGGGCTCGGGACTCGGAAGTGCCCGTGCTGGAGCCGGTCCGAGCCCCGAGTCCCGAGCCCCGAGCCCCGTGATTGCCAGAGTCTCCGCCACCTGCTCGTAGAAACGGTCCTCTCCCTGGAGCAGGGAGTCCAGTTTGCGAAGGAAAAGTCCCGATTCCGCCCCCTGAATGATCCGGTGATCGTAGGTCGAGGTGATCGTCATGATCTTGGCCGGCCCGATCTGGCGGATCGCGCCGGTCGCGATGATCGAGCCCTGACCCTTCAACAGGCGCGGTACCGAGGCGACCGTGCCGATGGTGCCCGGATTCGTGAGCGTGATCGTCGCACCCGCGAAGTCGTCGGGAAGAAGCTTGTTGCCGCGCGCCTTCTCCACGAGTGTCTCGTACGTCGTGTGGAACGTCGCGAAGTCCATGCCCTCGGCGTGCTTGATGACGGGCACGACCAGGGCGCGGCTGCCGTCCTTCTTATCGCGAAGCCGATCAGATGCGTGAACGAGATCTTCTTGCCGGACTGGGCGAGCTGCGCGTTGAGCTCACGGCGCCGGACATCGAGCACGTCCACAGCGATTTCGCGGAACGAAGTGGCAGTGGGGACCGACAGGCTGTCGGTCATGTTCTGCGCGAGACGGGCCGCGGGGCCGGTGATCGGGGTCAGATGCTCGGGAGGGGGGAGGGGGGGGGGAACGCGAGACGGGGGCCGGGTGCCTTCAGTGGAGGCGATCGACCCGTCCCTCGTTCCCCGTCCCTCGTCCCGCAGGACTTCGGCGCGGTCCGTCGGAATCACCGGCAGCTCGGCAAGCTTCCCGTTGTCAAACAGCTGCCGCCACTCCTCGCCGACCGAGGCAGGATCCCGCAGGTACTGCTCGTACATCACCTGCACGAACGCGGCGTTGTGCGTGCCGAACACGAACTCGCTCACGGCTCTAATTTAATCAAATGAAGCGACTTTTCCTTGTCAGCCTGCTCGTCGCGATGGGCCGCACGGCGCACGCACAGGATCCAACGGCCCTGGCGCAGCGCCTCGCTGAGCGGATCGCCCGAGCCCCGGCCCGTGCCGTGGGTCTGTACTACCGCAGTCTCGCGGGTTCCGACTCCCTCCTGATCGGCGCGAATCTGCGCTTCCACGCCGCGAGTACGATGAAGGTCCCGGTGATGATTCAGATCTTTCGGGACGCGGACGCGGGATTGCTGCGACTGGACGACTCACTCACGGTCCACACCGCTTTTCCATCGCTGGTACCCGCTGAGGCGTTCATCGTCGGCAAAGAGGACGATTCGGACTCGACACTGTACGAGTCGGTGGGACGGAATCGGTCGGTGCGGGAGCTGCTCGAGCTGATGATCACGCGATCGTCGAACCTCGCGACCAACATTCTGATCGAGCGGGTCGGGGCGGTGCGCGCCCAGGCGTCAGCGCGGGCCCTGGGCGCCTGGTCGATTCAAGTGCTGCGCGGCGTGGAGGACGGCCAGGCCTACCGCGCCGGACTCAACAACACCACGACGGCGCGCGACCTCGGCGTGCTGCTCATCGCGATCGTCCAGGGTCGCGCGGCGAGCCGCCCGTCGTGCGATTCCATGCTCGCCATCCTGGGCCGCCAGGAGTTCAACGAAGGGATCCCCGTGGGCGTGCCGCCGGGGACGCGCGTGGCGCACAAGACGGGCTGGATCGGGGAGGTCGTCTACCACGACGCCGCTGTCGTGTATCCGGCGCGCGGCGGCCCCTACGTGCTCACAGTGCTGACGGGTGGGATAAAGGAGGACAGCGTCGCGCACAACCTGGTCGCCGATCTGTCGCGGCTGGTGTACGGAACAGCCCAGCCTCGTCCTTGACTGGTGCCTGACTGACTGAAGGAGAGACCACGAGATGCTCGCTGAACGATTCCTCAACCCCCGGGTCGCCGTCTTCGCACTGGCCGTCGTCGCATGCCAGGTGTACGCGGAGCAGGCAGGAACTCCCGCATGGATCGATGCCACCGCGACACTCGATTCCGCGACCACGCCGGTGTACGAGGGGGACGCGCCCATGCGGTTCGCCTTCCTCAAGGACATGCGGCGCGGCGATCCCCTCACGCTTTCGGTCTTTTCGCTGGGAGCGCACAGCGGAACGCACGTCGACGCCCCGATGCACTTCCTGGTCGATGGCGCGCCGGTCGACCGGATCGCGCTCGATGCGCTCATTGGACCTGCGCGCGTGATCCAAATTGCCGACAGCGTGCAGGCGATCGATGCCGTCGAGCTCAACCGGCATCAATGGAGAGGCGCAGAGCGTCTGCTGTTCCGCACCAGGAGCACCGCGCGCCGGTGGATGAGTTCCGCCGTGTTTCACCGCGACTTCGCCTACATCGCGCCCGACGCCGCTCAGCTCCTTGTCGACGCGGGTGTCAAGCTCGTGGGCATCGATTACATCTCCGCCGAGCAGTTCGGCGCCCCGGCGCCGCGCACGCATCGGATCATTCTCGGGCGAGGAACGCCGATCGTCGAAGGGTTGGACCTGAGCGACGCCCCGGGCGGCGACTACGACCTGATCGTCTTGCCCATGAAGGTACGCGGCCACGAGGGGGCGCCGGCACGAGCGATTCTCCGCCGGCGGTAGCGGCTATTCCCTGACAGACCGCCTCCGCTCGAGGATCAGAAGCCGCGTGGCGAAGACGCGCCGGCGGACGCTGGTGCGGTCGGCCCGCTGCGGAACCCCCGCAGCGCGGCACGGCCGAGCCAGACGAACAGCACCAGCACGAGGAGCTGCGTCAGCGCGAAGGGCGGCTCGTTTTGCTTCGGGGCGAGGACGATCAGCGCGGGGATCCGGAGGAACAGCTGCGCCACCAGCACGAAGACGTTCAAGTAGAGGGCGAACACCGTCCCCACGACGTAAACCTTGCGCCAGAGTCCCATGAGATGTTTCCAATAGCGCGCGGCGATGACGACCGGGAGCACGACCAGGGAGATGATGGCGACAGCGTGAGACGGGAGGAAGGTCACGAAAGGGAAACCGAACCCGGTGATGTTGGTCAAGACAGTCGTAGTCAGGAAAACCCCGGTCCAGCCATCGAGCCGTTTGCCGGCCACGAGTCCGCCCGCGACCACGAGCCCGGCGACGATCCCGAGGAGACTCAGCACAACGTGAATCAGGGTGAACGTCGTGAGGCTGAAGATCATGGTCGCGTCTCCCCGTTATCGCCTGGTCCGACGCCGCGCCTTGGTGCGCGCGACGAGCTTCCAGAACAACGCCTCTCCAATGATGGTGATCCGGTGCCCCCTGGCCGCCAGCCGTCTGATCTCCATCAGCTTCAGCCCGCCGCTCTTCCCGGCCACCTGCAGAGCGTTGGGGCGCCCGCGCACGAGAATGTCGGTGGACGGTCCCGGGCTCGACTGGACCAGGGCGCCCGAGCGCTTGGCGGCGGCAATCGCTTCACGCCGCGGCCGGCTCAAGAATCCGGTGAACGACAAGTGACGTCCCTTGAGGCTCTGGACGCGGCCGGTGTGGAGGCGCGTGGGACGCTTGCGGAGGGCAGCGATCAGCTCGCCCGCCGATTCGTAGCGTTTCTCGCGCGCGCCCAGGCAGCGATGAATGACCTCTTTCAGGTGGTCGCTGCAGGGCAGCCGTCGGACGTCGCGGCTCCGCATGGGGCTGTGGACGTCGCCCCGGAGCAGCATCGCGATCAGCTGGCCCACCTGATAGATGTCATCGCGCTGCTGCCATTTCCGTACCTTCCCCCAGGCGATCTCGGTCGGCGCGCCCATGAGGTTGAAGGCATCGGCGGTCACGCCGTGACGGCTCGCCTGGTGCGTCGCGATCCCGAAATCCCCCAGCTTCAGACGCTCGTTCTCGCACACGAATACGTTGAACGGCGTCAGGTCGCGGTGCAGGGCCTGGCCGCGATGCAGGACGTCCAGCGTTTCCAGGATGCCGGCGATCTCCTGCCGCACGTATTTCTCGGGCTGCGCCCCCTTCGCGTCCAGCCAGGCGCCGAGATCGCCGTGCTCGGCGTACTCCATGACAAGGCAGTAGCGGGTGCCGGTGGCTTCGGGCTGCACGAACGTGTCGTACACCCGCAGCGCGCGGGCCTGTCGGCCGAGGAGCTGCGCAAAGTAGGCCTCGCGGAGCCAGCCGGTGATCCGGTGGCTGATCTTGACGCACACCCGCGGCGGGAGCGATGCCGCCGGCGTCGGCGTCGCGAGGTAGATCTCTCCGAAGCCACCTTTGCCAATGAGACGGTCCAGCCGGTATCCCCGACCGGTTTCGTTGCTGTAGAGGGTGGGGAGAGCCGGACGTGGGACAGGTGGGTCGGCCGTCCCGGCGGCGGGCGTCGCGCTACGGGCCTTGCCGGCGCGCGTGACCAGTCGGGTCAGCGCGAGCAGCGACGCTCTGGAGCGCGCACGGGTGCGTGTCTTGGGATTCACAACCGCAATTGTACCACTGGCCCGGCCCGCTTGTTAGGCCTCAGCCAGCCGGCCAAACTGGTGTGAGAACCAACAGGGACCTCTCATGCGCAAGCAATACTATTTTCGACAATAAGGCGGCTCGGCTTAACCCCGAGCCTTCGTCTCCGGTTGGTCTCTCTCCCCCGGTAGCGCGCGGTCGGTGTGCTCTTTCTGAGTCGCGAGCACACGCTCGATGAAGTCGAGCCGTTCCTGTAAGGCCTCGAGCTCCTGGCGTAGCTCCCCGACCGCGGGGTCGGGAGGCGCGGCTTCGCGAGGGGGATGCTCGAGTCGCTTCGCAAAGGCGCTCGCAAATCGGCCAAGGATCGCAAAGACCGCGACCACCGCAACGACCGCGATGACAGGGACAGCACCGTCCATTCCGAGCTCCCCACCGATCTGTGTTAAGCTGCGAGCGACGTGCCCGCAGCCGCAAGAGACTCACTGGACCGGCCACTCACCCAAACCTACCTTGGCTGACCGATGGGAGTTTCCGGGATGCCGCACCGCGTCTGCGTGATGGGAGTCTCGGGCGCCGGAAAGACGGTGGTCGGGGCTCTCCTGGCCGCCGCTCTCGGCGTCCCGTTCTTGGACGGCGACGACCTGCATCCCGCCGAGAACGTGCGACGCATGGCGCAAGGGATTCCGCTTACGGACGACGATCGCCGGGACTGGCTCGCCGCCATCGCTTCGCGGCTCGCCCAGGCCAGGCGCACGGGCAGCGGCCTCGTGATCGCGTGCTCGGCGCTCAAACACGCGTATCGCGACATCCTGCGACGCGCGGACGCCGAGCTGCGGTTCGTGCACCTGGCCGGAGATCGCGCGCTCATCGCTCAGCGCCTGTCGCATCGGCTCGGGCACTACATGCCGGGAACCCTGCTCGACAGCCAGCTCGCGACCCTCGAAGCGCCCACGCCCGACGAGCGGGCGTGGACATTCGACCTGGCTGAGCAACCGGAATCGATCGTGGCGCAGATCGTGGTGCGGCTCGAGCGAGCGCGAGCCTGACGCGTGTCGCTCAACCTGTGGTACGCCCTGCTCGCGGTCGTCCTGCTGATCCTGCTGATCGCACGCTTCAAAGTCCATCCTTTCGTGGCCCTCGTCGTGGTGTCGTTTGGGATGGGCGCCGCGGCGGGCATGTCCCCGGCCGGTCTGGTGAAGGCATTTCAGGACGGCGTCGGGGCGACGTTGGGATCGATCGCGGTCGTCGTGGGATTGGGCACGATTTTGGGCAAGATGATGGCCGAGTCGGGCGGGGCCGCCCGGATCGCGACGACGCTCATCGCGCGGTTCGGCGAGCGCCGGGTGCACTGGGCGCTCATGGTCGTCGCGTTCATCGTCGGCATTCCGGTGTTCTTCCAGGTCGGCTTCGTGCTGCTCATCCCCCTGGTCTTCACCATCGCGCGCCGCACCGGCGCGTCTCTCGTCAAGATCGGGATTCCGTTGGTAGCGGGACTGTCGGTCGTGCACGGCATGGTGCCGCCGCATCCCGCCGCGTTGCTCGCGGTGACGACCTACGGCGCGGACCTGGGACGCACGATCTTCTACGCGTTACTCGTCGGCTTCCCGACGGCCGCCCTCGCCGGCCCGATCTTCGCCGTGTGGATCGCGCCCCGGGTCAGGCTGCCGGGCACCAACCCGATGGCCGCACAGCTGGAAGGAGGTGCCGCAAGCGCCACTCGGTCGCTGCCCGGCTTCGGTCTGTCGCTGTTCACGATCCTCGTTCCCGTGCTGCTGATGCTCGGCGCCAGCGCGGCGGACGTGACCCTCGTCGCCGGAAGCCCCCTGCGCACCGCGCTCGATCTCGTGGGCAGCCCGATCGTGGCGCTGCTCCTCTCCCTGCTGTTCTCGTTCTGGTCCTTCGGGATCGCTCGTGGAATGACGGCGGCCAGAATGCTGGCCATTGCCAACGACTGCCTCGCACCGACCGCCGCGATCATCCTGGTGATCGGGGCCGGCGGCGGGTTCAATCGCGTCCTCATCGAGAGCGGCGTCGGCCAGGCGATCGCCGATGTCGCGATCCGGACTCAGGTCTCGCCCCTGCTGCTCGCGTGGATCGTGGCGACCCTGGTGCGCGTGGCAACCGGCTCGGCGACCGTGGCCATCACGACGGCGGCGGGAATCGTGGCGCCGATCGCCGCCGCGACGCCGCACGTGAACGCCGAGCTGCTGGTCCTGGCGACCGGGGCCGGCTCGTTGATGCTGTCACACGTGAACGACGCCGGCTTCTGGCTGATCAAGGAATACTTCAACATGACGGTGCCGCAGACCCTGGCCACCTGGACCGTCGCCGAGACGATCATTGGAGTGACGGGGTTGCTGCTCACACTGGCATTGAGCGCGGTGATCTGACGGGCGGTGTCGGACCGCCCCTACCGAAACTAATCGTCGAGCTCCACGCACACTTCCATTCGCGCAGGATTCAGCGTCATCCGGCAAGGTTCTGAACGCGGTAATGCAGTTGAACCAGACCGTCCTCGAAGCGCTCAACGGACTGCAGGCCCAATGGCACGTGGCGGTGACGCCGCGCTATCAGTGGAATGCCATCCCCAATGAACACTGGGACCACACTGATGACGAACTCGTCGATCGCCTGCTCGTCGAGAAAGGAGGCGATGAGCTCGCCGCCGCCCATCAACCAGATGTTCTTGCCAGGCTGCTCGCGCAGACGGCGCACGAATGGGCCGATGGGACCGTTCACGAACTCCACGCCTGACGGAGGGGGGGGATCGGCCGGTGGCGCATGACGGGAGAAGACGATGGTCCGGCTCTTCGAGTCGAACTTCCCCCCCAGGCGCAGGCCCGCCTCGTAGGTCTTCCGGCCAAGTACCTCAGTGTCGATCGATCTCATGAACGCGTTCATGCCGTAGAACCCCTTGGGGGCGGGGCGGGACGTGAGCCATTCGAGATCACCGTCAGGACGCGCGATGAAACCGTCCGCACTGGTTGCGATGTGCACGATGACGTTGCGCCGCTTCGTCACGAGTGCCCGGCTCCGTTGGCGACGGTCAAGGAACACTTCCTGCGCTGGTTAGACGGCTTCGGAGAAGCACAGGATATAGCCATCGGGATCCTGGACGTAGAAGTCGCGCGTGCCCCACGGCCTTTGCTCGAGCGGTTTGGTGATGGGTGCTCGACGCGCGATGAACTCCTGGTGCAACTCAGCGACTCCGGAGACGGCGAGATACGCGTCGAGATGCTCTCCCGACCTGCGGTGCGTGCGCTCCGCCTCAAGCTTCGGCGCGCACTTCAGGTGGATGACGGCGCGATCGCGTGACACGCTGGCGTAGAAATTTTCGTAAACAAAGTCGCGTGAGAAGCCGAGGCGCTGCTCGTAGAAGGTCAGTGAGTCGTCCAGGTTCTGGACAAGGAACTGGGGAGCCGCAGCGGTTATCGAAGGCATCGGGGACGCGTTAAAGGTTCTTGCGTGCTTGCTCGATGACAAGACCGCTGGGAGCTGCGGCGGACCTGAGGGTGCTAGCGCTTGCCCACGGCGAGCCAAGGCATGCCACGGTAGGAATCCGCCACCACCCAAGCGCCGGCCGTCAACGCCCAAGAGACAACGATCTCGCTCCAGTCGGACGCGGTAGGGCCTGCCGCCACGACGGGTCCCCACACAAGCAGCGTGAACAGGCCCAGCTGCAACGCCGAGAGCGTGGCTGCCAGCCGCGCATACACACCGATGAGCACCGTTACGCCCGCCACGATGAAGGCGCAGCCGGTGAAGTACGCCCAGGCCAGGTGCCCAGGCAGCCATCCAGGCACCATCGCAACGGTCCTTTCGAGATAGGTGAAGTGGGCTACGCCGAAGGGGATCAAGCCGAGGCCGTAGAATACCGTCGCGATGCGCACGCCCTTGTCGCCGGTAGCGAAGGTGAGACGCTGCCCATTCCGGTCACCGGTGAACCAGACGTAGAGAATCCAGGCGGCCGCCACCATCACTGCGGCCTCTCCGCCGGCCCACCAAGAGTTTGTCGCCGTGGGAGCGAGGAAGATGTAGGGCACCCTGAAGAGCAACAGCCAAACCAGGAGGTAGGCCAGCAGTACGCGGGAAGCGACGACGGCGGTACGCTGCCAGAGTAGGCCTAGGCCCGTCACCACAGAGACGAAAGCGCAGAGATAGGCCAGCACCGCGCGCGCGGGCATACCTTTGGGCACCCCCGTCCAAATCGGGGTGAAACCGCCTTGGATCAGGCCCAAGATTCCGAGGCTGATCATGGTCAGAGCAAAGACCGCATGGCCCAAGCTTCCGATGCGCCGCATGCTAGGCAGCGGCGTGTGGTTGCGGCCGCCGCAACTGGGCTAGACTGCGGTCGTGGGTGCGGGCCAGCGTCAATTGTGCTAGGAGGGCGCCCACGAGGGCAGAGAACATGTCCCACTGCGTGTCCCAGACGTCGCCTTGCGTGCCGAGGAAGGCGTCTGCGGCATGGCCGCCTGCGAGCGCCGCCCACCATTCGAAGAGCTCATAGAATGCGCTGAAGGCGAGGCAAGTCGCCGTCACGAGAGCGAAAAGCCAACGGCCAGGTCGCAACGGCGAAGTGCGCAGGAGGATCTCGCGCACGAAGATGGCGGGGACGAAGCCCTGGGCGAAGTGACCGAGGCGGTCGTAATCGTTACGAGCGAGGCCAAGGAGGTCCTGAACCCAGAAGCCGAGGGGCACCCGCGCGTAGCTGTAGTGCCCGCCCACGATGAGGATGAGCGCATGAACGGCGAGCAGGGTGTAGGTCAGCGGAGTCAAGGGGAAGCGACGAGCGGTGAGTAGAAGCAGCGGAGCTCCGATCAGCACCGGAAAGATCTCGAGCCACCAAGTGGTACGATCGTACGGGGCGATCCCTGAAAGGAGGAGCGCAAGGCCGACGATCATCAAGAGGATAGGGAGGTAGGCCTTCACTGGTGCTCCGAGTGCAGTACATCAGCTGATGACAAACTGTTACCTATCACTTGGACCGTTCAACGGTCAACACAACGGCACCCGGATAATCATCACAGCACATCGCCGGACGCCACCTCACTTGTGCTGCGCCCCGGTCTGCGCCTCTCGAAGCCGATGCGCACGAAAGAACGCCCACATCAGGCTCGATGCGTCGAT
>QHUS01000078.1 GCA_003222035.1 Gemmatimonadota bacterium
CCGCCGCCGCCCCGCTCTCGCCCACGCGCTGCACTAGTGCGTCGCCCGCGAGCACGGCGTCCACCGCGAAGGTCCCGACGCCAAAGACGTGATGGCGACACACAAACAGGGCAGGCCCATGTAGCGGCTCACCCGTAGCGCGCAGTCGGTCTGCGAGCCCGCGCACGGCGTCCCCCATCTCCCACGTCCGCGTCCTGCCGATCGCCGGGCACACCGCTGGTTCGATGCAATGCGTCGGGCAGATCCAGTCGGCGAACGAGACGAACCGGGTGTGGTGGGGGGCGGGGGCGGTCCGGTCGTACGGTGTCCCGGGCGCGCCCGGGACAGGTGCCACCTCGATCGCGCGTCCGGGCCACCGCGCGCGGGCGCGGGCCAGCACCCACTCGAACATCAAGTGGGGCATCAGCGGTGAAGGGACGATGTAATCCCGAGGCTCGCCCGCCGGTGCGGGCGCCCCACCGCCGAGGAAGTCGCAGAAGTAGTCGGTCCACTCGCGAGCCACGAACTCGCGATCGGCTGCTTGGCCCAGCGCGACACGGGCTTGGCAGCGAGTGTCCCGGTCGACGATCACGACCCGCCGGTACTCCGCCCTGCCCCGCCCCTTGGCCTTGGCGAGCTGCGCGGCGTAAAACGTGCCGTAGCATCCGCCCCCGACCACGATCACGTCGCGCATCACGACGGGATCGGCCAACGGGATGCTAGACGTCCCCACCGGTTACAGGCAGGACCTCGCCGCTCACGCCCCGGGCGGCGTCGCTGGCCAGGTATAGCACGGTGTCAACCAAGTCGTCGAGCTCGACCCAGCGGACCTTGGCGCCGTGCATGTGCGCCAGGTTATCCGCCGTTTTCATCGTCCCCGGTGCGACGGCGTTGACCCGGATGTGATCGTCCCGCAGCTCTTTCGCGAGCGCGCGGGTGAGACCGGCCACCGCGGCCTTCGCGGCCGTGTACGCCGCCATCTGCGCCTGGGGCTTCAAGGCCGCCACGGACGCGAAGTTCACGATCGCGCCACCGCCCCGCTCGCGCAGCGCCGGGATCGCGGCCTGTGACACGTAGAAGGTCGTCTTGATGTTGATCGCCAGCTCGAGCTCCAGGCGATCGGGCGTGAGATCCGTGACAGGACCATAGTTCACCAGGCCGCCGGCGACGTTCACGACGACGTCGAGCCCGCCGAAGCGCTCGCGCGCGGCGGCGACGGCGGCCCGGGCCGCGTCGGGCGCCGTCAGGTCGCCCGCCACGGCGTGGACCGCGTAGCCCTCCGCCGTCAGCTCCTTCGCGCGCTCGGCGACCGCCGCTGGGTTGCGATCGCCGATGATCAGCCGCGCCCCGCTCCGAGCGAACCCACGCGCCACCGCGTGACCGATCTGTCCCACGCGACCCACGCCGGTCACGAGCGCCACCTTGTCGCGAAACTCAGGAGGCATGCGTCACGATGTCGTCGACGGCCGGAGTGCCCCGCTGGGCGAACGCGATGCTGCCGTCCCGCCGCACAAGGTACACCGAGCGTTGGATCCGGTCGTCGTCCTTCAGGGCGTGGTAGGCTCGCGCGATCGCCCGATCGGGGTCGGACAGCAACGGAAAGTTGAAGTTGAGCTTTTGCACGTAGTTGGCGTGCGCTTCCACGCCGGCAGGGTTCACGCCGAAGGGCTGAATGCCGGCTTTGCGAAATTTGGCCATCTCGTCGCGCACGGCGGAGAGTTGGCGGTTTCAGCCGGGCGTATTGTTGCCCGGATAGAACACGAGCGCCACGTGCGTGTCCTTGAGGACGTCGGCTAGACGATAGGTTTTACCATCCGACGCGGGGGCGGTGAATGCAGGCGCCTTGCTGCCGATGGCCAGAAGCTCGCTCATGAGCGGTCCTTACGGTTCTGCGCGACGGTCCGGTGCAACGGTATCGCGAGACGCCGTTGCGCGACGCTGGTCGAGTTTTTCAAGCCACTCCAACGGCACCTCCATGCCGCCCAGCGGCGCGTGCGAGTCTCCGAAGTCCGAGTCGCCGTGCCAGTCCGACCCGCCGCTGATGGCGAGGCCGAGTCGCGCGGCGATGGCCGTGAGCCGCCGCTCCGTTCCGACAGCGTGGCTCGGGTGTCGCACTTCCAGCCCGTCGAGTCCCTGCTCCTGGAACTGGCGGATCTGCCCTTCAGTGCCGTGGTCGCCCAGGTGCGCCGCGACGAGCATCCCTCCGACCGCGTGGACCAGATCGGCGACCTGCGGGAGGGTCGGCAGGGGCTTTTCGACGTACGCCGGCCGACCGCGACCCAGATAGCTCCTGAAGGCGTCGTTCATGTCGATGCTGGCGCCGCGCTCGACCAAAACGCGCGCCACGTGCGGGCGTCCCATGGCGCCACCCCCAGCCGCCCGCTCCACGTCGGCCAACTCGATCGCGACGCCGAGGCGCTGCAGGCGCACTACGATCTGATTGGCGCGCCGCTGCCGCGCCGCCCGGGTGCCGTCGAGGAACCCTTCGAGCGCAGGGTTCCCGACCGGCAGGAAGTAGCCGAGCAAGTGAAGCTCACCCCAGGGCGCCTTCACGCTGAATTCGCACCCGACCACCAGGCGTACCCCCAGCGACTCGGCGGCGCGAGCCGCCTCCGTGATGCCGGCAGTGGTGTCGTGGTCGGTCAGGGCGAAGGCGGCGAGGCCGGCTGCCTTGGCCCGCCGCGCGACCTCGGCGGGCGGGTACTCGCCGTCCGACGCGGTCGAATGACAGTGGAGGTCAACGTGCTCCATACGCGCCCTCCGGAGCCGTCCACGCGGGCTGCGACTGCCGGAACAGCTGCACCAACTCCCGGTCCGACAGCTCCGCGAGCGCCGCGTCGATGCTGCGGCTGCCGACCGGCGCGAAGCGAGTGAACCGGCGCCGGCGCGAGGGGCCCGTACCCTGTTCGAACGTCACACTGAACTGATCCTTGTCGTAGACCGTCATCCGGCCGGACGGGAAGACCTCCCACGTCTCGCCGTCCACGTCGATCGTGCGTCCCGCCATGGTCGGCCTACGCCTCCGAGGGAGCCGCGAGGGACACTTCGGTCCACAGCTCCCACGCATCGGGCGCGTAGGTGCCGAGGCTCTGCAACCGCTTCTCGAGCTTGATCTCCTCGGGCAGTCGCGACGCCTGGGCGCGGTGCGACATCTCGGTCTGGCTTTCGGAGAATTCCGTGAACAGCTGGGCGTCTTTGGCGTTGCGGAAGATCCAGATGCGCTGACCCCGCGCCTCGGCGAACTGACACAGCTCCCGCAGGGTGGCGAGGTAGTCGGCCTCGTTGGTCGGGGCCACCCGCACCCGCGCCGCGGTGAGCACCTTGGGCATGGCTAGATCGCTCCCTCAGGGAAGTCCTCGAGCGCGCGTTTCACGTCCGCGAGGAACCGGTCCGCGTCCGCGCCGTCCACGACGCGATGATCGTAGGACATCGACACCATCCCCATGGTGCGGATCGCGATGGTGTCCGTGCCGTCTGGCAGCGTCACGACCTTGGGACGCTTTTCGATGGCACCGACGCCGAGGATCGCGACCTGGGGCTGATTGATGATGGGCGCGCCCGCGTAGGAGCCGAACACGCCCGGATTCGTGATCGTGAACGTGCCGCGCTGGATCTCGTCCGGTGACAGCTTCTTGGAGCGAGCGCGCTCGCCCAGGTCGTTGATTGCGCGAGCGAGCCCGCTGAGCGACAGCTCGTCGGCGCGCTTGACCACCGGCACGATCAACCCCCACTCGAGCGCGACGGCGATCCCGATGTTCACGTCGCGCCGGTAGATGATGGTGTCGCCCGACACCGCCGCGTTGACCACGGAATGCTTGCGCAAATTCTCGCCACAGGCCTTCGCGATGAACGCAAGGTAGGTGAGGTTCACGCCTCGTTCCGCGTACGCAGCCTTGTGCTTGCGGCGGAGGTCGGCCACCCGGCTGTAGTCGACTTCGAAGAAGCTCGTCACGTGCGCCGAGATGCGGCGCGACATGATCATGTGATCGGCGGTGATCTTGCGGATCTTCGAGAACGGCTCGACGCGGTCGCCCGGCCAGGGATCCACGACCGGATGCGCGACGGGACCCACGGACGGGAGCGGGGAGCGGGGTACGGGCCCCGCGGGTGCCGCCGCCGGCATCGCGGTGCCCCGCTCGATCACGCCGAGAATGTCCTGCTTCGTCACGCGCCCCGCGAAGCCCGTGCCCGGGATGGTCGAGATATCAACCTGGTGCTCGGCGGCGATTTTGCGAACGAGCGGGGTGGATTTGCGGCGCAGGCGCTCCTCAGCCGTCTCCGCCCCGTCGCCCTTTGGCGGGACGGGGGACGGGGCACGGGGGACGGGGGAGGTTGCCGCCGGTGCCGGCGCGGGCTTCGGAGCCGGCGGCGACGACGCGACCTTGTCGGTTTCGATCACCGCCACGAGCGTTTGCACCGGGACCGTTTGGCCCTCCTGGACCTTGATCTCCACGAGCGTGCCGGCGTTCGGCGCAGGGATCTCCGCGTCCACCTTGTCCGTCGAGATCTCGAACAGCGGCTCGTCCCGCTTCACCTCGTCGCCGAGCTTCTTGAGCCACTTGGAGAGGGTCCCTTCCGCAATCGACTCTCCCATCTGGGGCATCAGCACATCAACACGAGCCATGACTTCTCCAAAGGTGTCGGGTGCCGGGTGTCAGGTGTCGGGAAGCCCCGACACCCGACACCTGACACCTCAGTAAGCGGCTAACCAGCGTGCCGCCTTGGCGATGTCCTCCGTCTGGGGCAGCACGAAATCCTCCAATGTCGGCGCATACGGCAGCGGTACGTCGTGCGCCGTCACGCGCATGATCGGGCCGTCGAGCCACGCGAACGCTTGCTCGTTGATGCGCGCCGCGATCTCCCCGGCGACCCCGCCGGTGCGCGTGTCCTCGTGCACGATGAGCACCTTGTTCGTCTTCTGCACGGTGCGCATGATCGCGGCGTCGTCCATCGGCAGCAGGGTCCGCAGGTCGAGCACCTCGACCGACAGACCATCGTCCTGTGCGAGCTGGTCGGCCGCCTCGAGTGACTTCCACACGGTCGCCCCATACGTGACAATGGAGAGGTCCTTCCCTTCCCGCGCCAACCGGGCCTCGCCGATCGGAGTGAGCACCTCGCCCTCCGGCAGCGCTTCCTTGATCCGGCGGTACAGCCACTTGTGCTCGAGGTAGATGACGGGATCCTCATCCCGGATCGACGCCTTGATCAACCCCTTGGCGTCACGGGCGGTGGCGGGATAGACGATTTTCAGGCCCGGCGTGTGAAAGAAGGCCGCCTCAGGGTTCTGCGAATGGAACGGGCCGCCGCGCACGTACCCGCCGCACGGCCCGCGCACCACCATCGGGGTGGACAGGCCGGCGCGATAGCGCGCCGTGGCGACGTAGTTGGTGAGCATGTCGTAGGCGCACGAAATGAAGTCGATGAACTGCATCTCGGCCACGGGCCGCAGGCCCATGTGCGCCGCGCCGGCCGCGGCGCCGACGATCGCCGCTTCCGAGATCGGCGTGTCGATCACGCGCTGCTCGCCGAACTTCTTCGCGAACCCTTCGGTGACCTTGAAGGCACCGCCGTATGCCCCGACGTCCTCACCAAGAATGAAGACGCGGGGGTCGCGCTCCATCTCCTCCCACAGCCCCTGGCGCAGGGCTTCGAGGTACGTCACCTCGCCCATGCAATCACCACAACGGCGTCCAACTCGCCGGCTTTCCGCTCTCGCTTCGGAGCGGGCTCTCCCTCTCGGCCAATCAGGAAGATGACGGGCAGTCGCAAGCGGCAGCGCACGGAATCGCCCCCCAGCAGCGCAG
>QHUS01000099.1 GCA_003222035.1 Gemmatimonadota bacterium
GAGATGCGCAGCGTGGTCGAGCGGGCCATGATCCTGGCGCGGGGGGCAGGCGAAATCGGGGTCGAACATCTGCCGTCCGACGTGCGCAGGGGTGCGGGGGGTGGGGGGGGTGGGGGGGGTGGAGGGGGGGACCGCCACCACCAGCCTCAGGCTCTTGCCGAGGTGGAGCGGATTCATATCGAGAAGACACTCCGGTTCCATGACGGGAACCGCACGCGCGCGGCGCAGGAGCTTGGCATTTCGCGCGCGACGCTGATCAACAAGATTAAGGTTTACCAGCTCGATCTCTGAGGGACTGGATAATGACCGACAAACCCAAGCTCATGGAGCACGACGGGATGGTGTGTCGCTCCTGCGGCAACGAGGAACGTGCCTCCGAGGGCTATCCCTGCTCCGACTGCGGCACGTTCATTTGCCTGATCTGTTCGTTCCGTGGGGTCACCCGCTGCAAGGCGTGCGAGGCGAAAGCCAAAGCATCCCACAGCGCCTAAGCCGGCGCCTGCCGTTTGCGGATCTCCCGTGACACGTCGTCGGCCGACGTGCCGAGTTCTTTCGCCAGCTTCTCGACCGCCTCGCCCGCCCCCGGCCAGTCTCCCGCTGCGGCCAAGGCGGTCAGGGCAATGTCCTCCACCACGGTGGTGCGCTCCTCGAGATCACGGGTGCGCACGGCCACCTCGCGCGCCAGCCACTGCTCGAGCTCGCGCCGGTCGATCTCGAGTTGCCGCTGCCGCAGCCCGCTCTGCAGCGACAGCTCCAGCTCGTCCAGGTCCACGGGTTTGATGAGGTAGTCGTAGGCGCCGAGCTTCAGGCATTCGATGGCCGTGCGCGGCTCGTCGATCGCCGTGAGCATGATGATCGCCAGGTCCGAGTCGGCGGCGAGCGCCTTGGGCACGAGCTCGACCCCCGACATATTCGGCATGCGGATGTCGGAGAGCATCACCTGCGGTTGCTCCGCGGCCTGGCGGTCGAGCGCTTCGGCGCCGCTCGCGGCCTGCAGGACCCGGTAGCCGAGCCGCATGAGAAACCGCTCGAGCGCATGCCGGATGCCGTCTTCGTCATCGACCACGAGCACAGTGGTCGGCGGGTTCTGCTGGTCGGGCTTGGACATGGCGCTAACGTATGCAGCCTCCACAAGCCGAGCAAGCCAAGCTATCTTCGCGCACCCATGACGCCCTCCGCTGCCACGAGCATCGCCGCGGTTCCCGGTATCACGGTGGGACACTGGACGGATCTGGACCGGGCCACGGGGTGCACCGTGGTGCTCGGGCCGGACGCCGGCATGCGCGCCGCGTGCGCCGTCCGAGGCCGCGCCACGGGGACGCGCGAGCTGGACGCGCTCAATCCGCGGCATCTGGTCGACCGCATCGATGCGATCCTCCTCACCGGCGGGTCGGCGTACGGGCTCGGTGCCGCGGATGGCGTGATGCGCTGGTTGCAGGAGCGCGGGCGCGGGCTGCCCGTGGGCCCTGCGGGGATCGTGCCGATCGTCCCGACGGCGGTGATCTTCGACTTCGATCTGGCGCCGGGCGGCAAGGCGAATCGCTGGCCTACCGCGGACGATGCGTATCGCGCGTGCGGCGCCGCATCGGGCGACGTCGCCGAAGGATCCGTCGGTGCGGGCACGGGTGCCACGGTTGGAAAAGCGCTCGGCCCGCGCGCCGCCACGAAAGGCGGCGTGGGAACCTGGGCCGTGCGCGGCGGCGACGTGATAGTCGGCGCCCTCGTGGTGCTGAACGCGGTCGGCAACATCCTCGACGGATCGGGTGCGGTGCTGGCGGGCGCACGCGGTCCCGACGGGACATACGTCGACGCCCTCACGCACTTCGGCCAGGGGGGCGCCCCGTTCGCCGCCCGCAACACAACCCTCGCGGTGGTCGCCACCAATGCCGCGCTCGATCGCACGGGCCTGGAGAGCCTGGCGCACGCAGCAGGGGACGCGCTGGCGCGCCGCATCGTCCCCTATGGCACGCTGTTCGACGGCGACATCGTGTTCGCGGTCAGCACGGCGGCGGTCGCGCCCGCGACGCCGCTACAGGCGGAGGCGCTCGCCGCCCTCGCGATGCCGGTGGCGGTGGAGCGTGGGGTCAGGCTCGCGCGCGGGATGCGGGACATCCCGGGCCTGGCGGACGGTGGTTGATCGTCTCGAGCGCGACGTCGCGGACGTCGCCCACAAGTGGGTCCCGGACCGGCGTCTCGGCGTGCTGGAAGTGGCCGTCGAGCCGAACCGCCTGATCGGTTGCACCACGAGCCGCGATGCGCTGACGGCGCTGCGACACCTCGCTGCGAGCACGGCCCGCGCGGCGGACATCCGCCTCCTCCCCGACGCGTCGGTGCACGAGGAGCCCGCGGCCGTAGTGACCGCCGCCGTCGCGCCTCTGCTGCGGGAACCGCGGATCACCGCCGATCGGGTGAGCGAGGCGCTGCAGGGTGAGCGGCTCGACCTGCTCGAGCGGCGCGACGGGGCGTGGCTGCGGGTGCGCGCGGGCGACGGCTATCACGCCTGGACCCACGCGGGATACGTCGCCGTCGGACCCGTCGGGTGGGCCGATGACTGGATCGAGCGAGCCGCGGGCCGGTCCCTCGGCGCCGACCTGAGGTTGGAGGATCAGCGCTTCCGCCTGGCCGTGGGCGCGCGCGTCGTCGTGCGGCGCAACGGCCAGGTGCAGACCGCGGACGGTCGCATCTGGAACGTGAGCGCCGGCGTCGTGCTGTCGGAGCCAGCGGCGCGGGCCGAGGCCCGCCTCCTCGCGCCGCCCGAATGGGCGCTGCGGTGGTTCTCGGGCGCACCGTATCTGTGGGGCGGGCGCACCGAGTGGGGGATCGACTGCTCCGGCCTGGTACAGGGCACGTACGCGGCCCGCGGGATCACGCTGCCACGCGACTCGGACCTGCAGTCACTCGCGGGGCGAGAGGTGAAACTCGACCCCGCAGGAACGGGGTACGAAGCGGGCGACGTGTTGTGCTTTGCCGACGGTCAACGGATCTCGCACGTGGCGCTCTGGTCCGGCGCAGGTCGGATCGTGCACTCCGCGCTGTCTCGCGGGGGCGTCGGGTCCGACGACCTGTTCGCGGATGCGCCGGGGGCGAAGCGGCTGCGGGACTTCCTGGTCGCTGTCCGCCGCCCGGGCAGATGAGAGGCGTCGCGCAGTCGGACGGTCGGATGGCGGGCGTAGACACTCAGACTGTCCGACCATCCGACGCCTTATCTTGTGGTATGAAACTTGTCCTGTTCGACATTGATGGCACGCTGTTGTGGACAGACGGCGCCGGCAGGCGGGCGATCGAGCGCGCGCTCGTGGACGAAGCGGGGACGGCCGGACCGATCACCACGTATCGCTTCGACGGCAAGACCGACCCGCAGATCGTGCGTGAGCTGCTGTCGCTCGCGGGGCATGCGCGCGCGGACGACGAGCGGCTGATCGAGGCGGTGTGCCGTCGCTACGTAGACCACCTGCGCGTCGAGCTGGCGAGGCCCACACAGGCGACCCGGCTGATGGACGGCGTCGCCGACCTCCTCGCAGCGCTCGAGGGGGCGGGGGCTCGTGCCCGCGCGCTCGTCGGTTTGCTCACCGGCAACATCGCCCCGGGGGCGGCCATGAAGTTGCGCTCGGCCGGACTCGACCCGGCGCGGTTCCGCGTCGGGGCGTACGGTTCGGATTCCGCCCGCCGTGCCGATCTCCCGCCGGTGGCCGCCGCGCGCGCCGCCGCGTTGACGGGGACGCGCTTTGCGGGGTCGGACGTCGTCATCGTCGGCGACACGCCGGACGACGTCGCCTGCAGCCGGCCGTTCGCCGCGCGCGCCATCGCCGTCGCGACCGGGTCCTACGACGTCGCAGCTCTGCGAGCGGCTGGCGCCGACTATGTCTTCCCCTCCCTCGCCGATACGGCGGCGGTGCTCGACACCATCCTCGCGTGAGTCGTACTCCTGCCGCACCGCCCCCGGCCCACGCCGCCGCGCTGGTGGACGAGCTCGAAGTCAAGGCGCGGGTGGTCGATCCGGACGCCGTGCGCGCCGCGCTCGCCCGTGCGGGCGCGACGCTCGAGTTCCGGGGCGACATGATCGATCGGAGGTTCGATCAGGGGCGCTCGCTCGTCGAGCGCGACGAGGTGCTGCGCCTGCGTGAGTTCGTCCCGGGCGACGGCACGCCGCCGTACGGCGTGCTCGGGTGGAAGGGGCCGCCCTCGCAGCGCGGCGTGTATCGACATCGCGCCGAAGCGGAGGCGCGCGTCGCGGCTCCCGCGGCCGTGGTGACGATCCTCGAACGCTTGGGGTTCACGGTCGCGCTCCGCATCGACCGCCGCGTCGAGGTCTACCGGCTCGGCCTGGCAGTGCTGCGCCTGGAGTGGTATCCCGCGATGGACGTGCTCCTCGAGGTCGAAGGCGAGCCGGCGGACATCGAGCGGGCGATCGCCGCGACGGGTCTCGAGCGTGATCAGTTCCTGCCCGAGTCGTTGCCATACTTCGTGGCTCAATACGAGGCCCGCACGGGACGGGCCGCGCTCCTCACGCGATGAGCACGCCGGTAAAGATCCCGATGCCGTTGCGCGTCCCCGAGCTCGCGCCGTCGTTGGGGCGCGTGCTCGTGCCGCGTCGCCTGGAAGAACCGTGGGTGCCTCTCGACGACATTCGCGAGGAGCTTGCCACGCGCGTGATGGAGATCGGCGGGGAAGCGCGCGCCGCCGCCGGCCGCGACGAGCGCGACAAGGTGCTCGAGGCGCTCAGCCGGCGGGCCTGGCTCGCCGCATGGGATGCCGCCGTGCGGCGTGTGGGCGATCGGGTCACGGGGGCGCTCGATCAGGAAATCGACCGGGCCGCGCGTCGCGTGCGGACGCCACGCCGCCGGCGCCGCCGGCTGCTCCTGGCGGGATCCGAGAAGCGCGCGATCGCCGCCCGCCTGGCGGCCGGCGGAGAGACCCTGGTCGCGGCGCTCGACGCGCTCGACGCGGTCGCCGGGCGGGTGCGCGATGCGAGCGTGCTCGACAAGGGCGCCCATGCCGATTGGCAGGAAGCGCTGCGCACCGCGGCGCGCCGGCTCGAAGCGGCGTGGCTCGCTCTCGAGACACAGGTCGAGGACGAGCGCCGCGAGTGGGCCGCCGAGATCGACGCCGTGGCGCACTGGCGGCCCCCGCTCTGGCCGCTGATCGCCCTGTGGACCCCGGTCGCGGTCCTGCTCGTGTGGCTCGGCTTCGTGCTGGGCGGCTACCTCCCGGCGCCCTCGTGGCTCGCGGCGTGGCTCGGCTTCTGAGCCGGGCGCCGTGACCGCGATCGGCATCGGCGTCGACCTGGTCGAGGTCTCACGGGTCGCCGCGATCATCGCCGACAAGGGGTCGCGCGTGTTCCAGCGACTGCTCACCCCCAGCGAGCGGGCCTACTGCGAGAGCCGCCCCGATCCCGCGACCCACGTGGCGGTGAGGCTCGCGGCCAAAGAAGCGGTCTACAAGGCGCTCCAGGGGACAGAGGCGGCGCGAGGGATTGGGTGGCGGGAGATCGAGGTGGTGCGCGCTCCCGATGGCAGGCCCGATGTGCAGTTGAGCGGTGTCGCGGCGGCGCGGGCGGCCGAACTCCAAGTGGAACGCGTGCTCCTGTCCCTGTCCCATACGCACCAGGCCGCGGTGGCCGTCGTCGTGCTCGAGCGGGGGTAATCGGAACCGGGCTGCTTGAATTCCCGACTAGTCTACTCTAGTATTTGACGCCCTCTGATTATTTGACGCCCTCTGATTGAGAATCATTCCCATCTACCGTAAGCCTATCCTCGGCTTGCTGTTGAGCGTCTGTATCGCGGTGCGCGCCGCGGGCCAGGCGACCGACTCGCTATCCGTGTGCCGGCGCATCGTTGCGGCGGCATCCCTGGCTGCCAAGGAGTACGCGATCGGGGTGGTCCCGCAGGGCCGGCGCGTGACCGCGCCCGAAGAGGTCTCGGAGGCGCGGCAGTTCCTGGAGCAGGCGCAGCTGGACGTCGGGTCGCTGCCGGTCGCGGTCCGAGACGTGGCCGGCCGCGACCTCCAGGCGTTGCGCCGAATGATCGAGCGCATCGCGCCGCCGGATTCGGTGTCGCAAGCCGCCGCAACGCTGGTCCAGCGGATCGCGGCCGCCGCGGGAGGAGCGCTGGATCCATATCCGGCCCGGCCGCCGTCGCTCGCGCGGGGCGCCGCGGTCTTCCAGGAGCAATGCGTGCAGTGTCACGGCCCGGCGGGCCGCGGCGACGGACCGAAGGCGCGCCAGCTCGAAGGGCCGCCCCCGGCGAGCCTGGCCGATCGCGACGCGATGAGCGTGGTGTCCCCGGTAGACGTGTACCGCAAGCTCACCATCGGGGTCGCGGGCACCGCGATGCCTCAGTTCGAAGAGTCGCTGTCGCCGGAGGACCGGTGGGCGGTCGCCAGTTATGTCGCGACGTTGCGCGCCGACAATGCGCTGGTGCGCGAGGGTGAGGGGTTGTATGCGGTGCAGTGCGCATCGTGCCACGGTCCGACGGGCGGCGGCGACGGGCCCGCGGCGGTCACGCTCTCGGTTCGGCCGCCCGCGTTGAGTGATCTCGCGACCCTGGGTCGCTTCACCGACGCGGATCTGGCGCGCCTCATCGGGCAGGGCCGGCCGGGGACGCCGATGCCGGGCTTTGCCGGCGCGCTCGAGCCGGCGCAGATCGCGAGCCTGGTTGCCTTCCTGCGGCTCGTCCCGACGGCGGAGCGCCAGCAACATCGGGCGTCGCCCGCGGCGGCGACGTTCTCCGCCGTTCGGCGGCAGCTCGACTCGGCCGTGGCCCTGCGCTCGGACAAGATCGCATTCGACGCGTATCTCACGTTCGAGCTCGTGGAAACGGACGTGCGCGCCCGCAACGCGGCGCTCGCGAGCGAGCTGGAAGACGGCTTTGCCATGTTACGCGCCCGCGCCGCCGCCGGCGCGAACGCCGACGAGCTGGACGCGATTCACGCCCGGTTGCTGGCCGGCCTGGAGCGCGCGGAGCGGCTCGTGGCCGATCGCAGCTCCAGCGCCAATCTCTTGATGCAATCGTTCGTGCTCATGCTGCGCGAGGGCTTCGAAGCGATCCTCATCATCGCCGCGCTGATGGCCTTCCTCGCCAAGGCCGGCGCCGTCGAGCGTCGGCGTCACGTGGCCCAGGGCGCGTGGGCCGCGGTGGCCGCGAGCGTGCTCACCGCCGCCGTGGTCGAGCTGCTGTTCGAGGTCACACCCGGCCAGCGGGAGGCGCTCGAGGGCGTGACCATGCTGCTGGCCACCGCGGTGCTCTTCTACGTGAGTTACTGGCTCGTCTCGAAGATCGAAGTGGCCAAGTGGAACGCGTTCGTGAAGGGGCGAATGGAGGAGGCGCTCTCGACGGGCTCGGGATGGGCCCTCGCGTCAGTGGCGTTCCTCGCGGTGTATCGCGAGGGCTTCGAAACCATCCTGTTCTACAAGGCGCTGCTCACGTCGGCAGGCGCGCAGGGCGGTGGCGTGGCGGTGGCCGCGGGCGTCCTCCTCGGGGCCCTGGGCCTGGTGATCGTCTACGTCGCGATCAGCCGCTTCGGTATGAAGGTGCCGCTCAAGCCCTTCTTTGCCGTCACCAGCGCGATGCTCTACTACATGGCCTTCGTGTTCGCGGGGAAGGGCATCGCCGATCTGCAGGAGTCCGGGATGCTGAAGACGAGCGTCGTGGAATGGGCGCCCCGCATTCCGGTCCTTGGGATCTATCCCACGGTCCAGTCACTGGCGCTTCAGGTGTTGCTCCTCGTCCTGCTGGTTGTCGCCGTCGTGTGGTTCCAGCGCAACCGGATCAATGGCGCCCAGCAAGATCGTCGACGGCCCTCTTTCCCGTGAGCCCCGCGGGGGCCGGGATCGGAGCCGGCTCCGGCCGGCGCAACCGCGCGGCCACCCACACCCCCGCGAAGATCAACAGCACGCTCGTCACCTGTGCCAGGGTGAACGGCCCGAACAGGCGATCGTCCTTGGCCCGCACGAATTCCACCAGCAGGCGCTCGGTTCCCGCCAGCACCAGGTAGACGCCGAACCGCCAGCCGATCGCGTGCCCGTGCTCGCGCAGGTGCCACAGCCACGCAAACACCAGCAGCATGAGCGCAGTCTCGTAGATCTGCGTGGGGTGGACTGCGACGAGGTCCGCGGGATTCGCCCCCGGGGGGAATCGCACGTGCATCTCGGTCAGGTTTGCGACCGTGGTGGGGGGCAGGCCGGCGGGGAACGTCATGGCCCAGGGCAGGCTGGACGGGATGCCGTAGTCGTCGTTCACGAGGAAGCACCCGACGCGCCCTAGCGCGTAGCCCAGCGCCAATGGCGCCGCCGTCAGCTCCATCGACCAGCGTCCTGGCACCCGTCGCCACCAGCCGAGCCCGAGAACGGCGGCCACGCCGCCGAGAAACCCGCCGTACCAGACGAACCCGCCGCGCCGGAACAGCGCGTCCCATTCCCCCGTCAGGAGCACGTACCAGATCTTCGCGCCCGCGATCCCTCCGATGACCGCGGCGAAGACGATGTCAGCGGCATAATCCTCGTTCATCCCGCGGCGCCGCAGATCGACCTGGATGGTCCAGCCGGCCATGAGGAACGCGACCATCATCATCAGACCGTACCCGGTGATGGTGAGCGGGCCCAGGTGGAAGACGAATGGATAGATGGTCATCGGGATTGCTTGTGGATCGCGGATTGCGGATTGTCCGCGGGTTCAAGTCCGGGAAGCGGCAGGTCCGCGCGCGCGTCGAGCGTCCAGTCACTGCGTTCGCCCAGAGCGAGCCGGTGCCAGCCGGCGCGGGCGATCATCGCCGCGTTATCGGTGTTGAGGCGCGGGCTCGCCACCGCCACGCGGGCGTTGCCGGCGAGCCGCCGGGCCGCGAGCTCGACGAGTGTGCGGTTGCACGCCACGCCACCACCCAACACGGCCGTGCGGTACCCGGTGGCGCGAACCGCGCGCTCGAGCTTGGTGACGAGCACGTCGAGGACGGCGTCCTGAAACGAGCGCGCGACGTGTGGCCGGTCGCGCGCGATGTCGTCGCTCGCCCGGACCGCCCGCAGCACGGCGGTCTTGAGCCCTGAGAAGGAGAACTCGTAGCCGTCGTCCCGCATTGGGCGCGGAAACGCGAACCGTTCGGGGTCTCCCTGGGCGGCGAGGCGCTCGATCGCCGGGCCGCCGGGGTACCCGAGCTCCAGCAGGGACGCCACCTTGTCGAAGGCTTCGCCCGCCGCGTCGTCGCGCGTGGCTCCGAGCAGGCGGTATCGCCCCCAGGCGGGAACGTCGAGCAACAGCGTATGGCCCCCCGACACGAGCAAGGCGACAAAGGGCGGGGCCAGGTCCGGATCCTCGAGTGCGGGTGCGAACAGATGCCCTTCCATGTGATGCACCCCGATCAGCTTGCGGTCTCCCGCGTAGGCGAGCGCCTTTGCGTACACGACGCCGACAAGCAGCGCTCCGACCAACCCGGGTCCCTGGGTCACCGCCACGGCATCCACCGCGCTCCACGCCACCCCCGCCTCGGCGAGCGCGCGTTCCACCACCGCCGGCAGCGCGCCGAGGTGGGCGCGACTCGCCAGCTCCGGTACGACGCCGCCGAACACCTTGTGCACGTCTTGAGACAGGATGACGAGCCCCGCCAGCTCGGGACGCCGGCGATCGCCCACGAGGACGGCCGCCGAGGTCTCGTCGCAGGACGTTTCGATCCCGAGGACAACGTCAGCCACGTCCCGTCTTCCGCTTGAGGCCGACAGAGTCGGGCACGGCGTGGGCCGTGATGCCCGGCGGCGCGCTCACCGTGAGGCGCGCGTAGCCGCCCGGCCCCGCCTTGCCCACCAGGTGCGCCACCACGCGCACGCTGTCGCGCGTGAGCAGGTTCACGCGCGACTCCGGCCCGCGCACCGTCACCGCTACGCGCTCCGGCGTGAGACCGAAGCCGGTGAACCCGGAGGCGGCTGTGGCGATCGGCACCCCGGCGATGGAGCGCTCGATGATCGCCGTCACCTCGCCCGCCATCCGGACCGACTTGGGAGAGATCCGGACGACTCCGAGCGGCGCGGTGTCGATCGGGACCGTCTGGAAGAACGGCCCGTTCACGCTCGAGAGAACCGTCGGCAGCGTCGTCACCGAGTCGACCTTGGCGAGGCTATTCTCCGGCCCGACCAGGTGCGCCAGACTCGGCGTGATCGACAGGCCGCGCACCACATACCCCGACTCGGCTTCCACCTTCACGCGCGGGAAGATCCGGACATCCTTGTGTCCCACCGAGTCGAGCAGGATTTCGACGTCGCGCGGCCGGATGTCCGCGATCTGCACGCCGATGCCTTTGGGAAGCTCGATGTCGGCGGCGGTGAGCTGCGTCCGCCAGAGCGACGTGGAGAACGTGTCAGGGATAACCTTGCGGATCACGCGTGGGAACGAGCGCAGCTTGAGGATTTCGCTGCCCGTACCGGTGATCACCACGGTCACGCCCGCGGGCTGCTGCCGAACAGTGCGTCCGGGCGGAATGACGACCGCAAGGCGCATGGCGAACGTCTGCGACAAGGGCTGTTGCGCCGCGACCGCGACGTAGAGCATGATCGCGAAAAACATGGCCGCCAGCTTGATCGGCCAGTTGCGGATCACCAGCTGTCCGAGGTTAACGCGGGCGCTCATCGATCAGCCGGCGGATGAGGATTTCGTTCACTGGACCGTCCCACTCGGCCGCGCCGATCACCTTCTTGACGATCACCCCGTCGCGGTTGATCACCCAGCTCTCGGGCACACCCGTCGCCTGGTAGTCGCGCCTGATCGCGGCAGTGGGGTCGTGCAGGATGTCGAACGTGAGGCCCAGATTCCGCGCGAACGATCGCACGACCGAATCGCCGTCCTCATCGATGCTCACCGCCACGACCCGGAAGTCGCTGCCGCCGAGGCGCCGGTACAGTCGCTCCAATGAGGGCATTTCCACGCGACACGGCTCACACCATGTCGCCCACACGTTCAGCAGGACGACCTTGCCGCCGTAGTCGGCGAGCGTAGCCGGACGGCCCGTCCCCAGGTTGATGGCGTGGAACCGCGGCGCGGCTGAGCCCACCCCCACGAGGTCGATCTGAGGGCGGATCTTGATCACCAGCGCGGTCCCGAAGACCAGCGCCATGACGACGCCGATTGCCACGCTCCAGCGACGCGGCCCGAGAGCGGGGGCCGGCGCCGCGGGGGCGAGGGACTCTGGAGTGCCGGTCATACGGTCACGAGACAGCGGCCGCGCAGGTCGCGGACCTCGCGTGCCGGGTCGGCGCTCGCGAAGATCGCGTTCCCGGCCACGAAGGTATCCGCGCCCGCTGCATGCGCCGCCGCGATCGTGTGGGTGGTGATGCCCCCGTCCACTTCCAGAAACGCCCGGGACCCGTGCGCCGCCAGCATCTCGCGCGCCCGGCGGATCTTGTCATCCGAGGTGGGAAGGTAGGTTTGCCCGCCGAAGCCCGGGTTCACGGTCATGACGAGCAGGAGGTCCAGGTCCACGACAACCTCTTCCGCGAGCTGCAGCGGCGTTCCGGGATTGAGCGCGAGGCCCGCTCGCATCTCGTGGCTACGCACCGCGGCCAGCAGACGCTGCACGTGCACCGTCGCCTCGGGGTGGAACGTGAAGCCGGACGCGCCGGCGTCCGCGAACGACTCGACGTAGCGCTCCGGCTCGACGACCATCAGGTGGACGTCCAGCGGCTTGTCCGTGACGCGGCGGAGTGCGGCGATCATGTTCTCCCCGAACGTGATGTTGGGTACGAAGCGGCCGTCCATCACGTCCACGTGCAGCCAGTCAGCGCCGCCGTCGAGCGCCTGCTGGACCTGTTCCACGAGACGGGTCAGGTCCGCCGAGAGCACGCTCGCCGCGATCCGAATGCCTCCCCCCCTTCTTCCATTCGTCATGACGGACTCCGTGCGACCACGATGTCGACCACCGTGCCGGGTGCCGCGAGTGTCCCGGCGGCCGGCTTCTGTCCTACGACGATTCCCGGACTTGCGTCGCGCGTGCGCCGGCGCGTCACGGTGCCCAGGTCCAGACCGTCCAGCTCGAGCCGCGTGCGGGCATCGGCCTGCGACATGCCGAGCAGGTCCGGGACCGGAATCGTGGGCGCGCCCCGGCTCACGACGATCGTGACCGGCGCGCCGGGACTGAGCACGGACGTCGCCGCGGGCCGCGTGAGCATCACAATCCCGGGGGGCGCGGCAGCCTGTACCGACTCCACGGGAGCGGCCGTGAGCCCCGCGGCCGCGATCAGCCGCCGCGCCAGATCGGCGTCGAGCCCGCTCACGTCTGGTACCGCAATCTTGGGGGGACCGTCGCTCGACACTAGGCTCACCCGCAGCCCCGCCGGCGCGCTCACGCCCGGCGGAGGGTCCTGCCACACGATCGTGCCCTGAGGCGCGGTGGGGTGCGACTCGCTGCCGCCGTCCTGCACCTGCAGGCCCGCCTTGCGCAGCTGGTCCGAAGCCTCTTGCAGTGAGAGCCCCAGCACGCGGGGGACCACGCCGTGTCCGTGAAGCAGGGGTGCGGGAAACAGCACCAAGTAGGCCGTGAGGTACCCGCCCAGTACCGCGCCCACGAGCGCGGCCGCCCAGCGGCGCACGCGCGAGCCTTCCAGCACGGGGAGCTTCCACTCCCTGAGGGGCGGAACGTGCCGGCGGAGTCGCATCAGCGCGTCCGTGCGAGGCGCGCCGCGTACGCGCCGTCCATGGCGTGGCGTTGCGGCAGCGACTGGAAGTCGCCGTCGGTCGTCAACAGAGCGTCAGGAACCGCGCCCGCCACTGGTGCGCGGCTGAAGTCGGGATGACGCGCCAGGAACTCGGTCACGACGTCGCCGTTCTCCTCCCGTTCGAGGGAGCACGTGGCATAGATGAGCAAGCCGCCCGGTCGCACCAACTCCGCGGCGGCCGCGAGCAGCGCTCGTTGTCGCTCGACTGCTCGAGTGAGGCTCCGCGGCGTCAGCCGCCAGCGGGCGTCCGGATGCCGGGCCATGGTGCCCGTGGCGGTGCAGGGCGCGTCCACGAGCACGGCCGCATACTCCCCGGAGCGAAACGGCGCCGCCAGAAGATCGGCGACCGCGACGCGAATTGCCACTCCCGCACGCCGCGCGGTCTCCACCAGCCGCGGGACGCGCTCCCGGCGAACCTCCCCGGCCACTACCCGAACCGCGGCGTGCTCCAACGTCACGGCCTTTCCCCCGGGTGCGGCACAGGCGTCATATACGACGGTGCCCGGCGGAATCGCGGCATAGCGGCATACAAGGGCGTGCGCGGGGTCCTGGACAATGAACGCTCCCTCGGCAAAGCCGGGTAGCTCCCGAAGGGTCAGGCGTCGGGTGCCCGGTGTCAGGGTCAACCGCAGCCCCGCTCCGAACGGCGCATCTGTTACCCCGACTCCTGCCTCTCGGAGCCGCCGCCCCAGGAGGTCGTGATCCCACCGGACCGCCTGAAGGGTGACCGGTGGCTTCGTGTCGTTCCACGCCATGAGGCGCTCCGCGTCGGCCGTGCCGAAGTGTGAGGTCCACCGCCGAGCGAGCCACGCCGGGTGCGAAGCCCTGACACCCGGCACTTGGCCCCGGACAACTGTCAATTTCCGCAGCGCCTGGTTCACATACCGCGCCGCCCCATCGCCCGCGACCTCCCGCGCCAGCTCCACACTCGTCGACACCGCGGCGTATGGGGGCACGCGCGCGAGCGCGCGCAGCTGATAGGCTCCGAGCCTGAGGACGTCGTGGAGGCGGGGATCCGCGGTCGCGAGCTCGAGCATGGTGTCGAGCTGGACGCGGCGCCGCAGCACACCGGCCGCGAGCTCGTAGGCGAGGCGCCGGTCGCGGTCGACGAGGCGGGCGAGCGCCCCGTCGCGCGCGGTTTGCAACGTGGCGCCCGCCCGCACCGCGTCGAGTATTTGTAGCGCCGCGCGCCGGGCAGCGGTGGCGTCCCTAATCCAGCATCCCCTCGAGCGGCGAGGATGGAACCGCCACCTCGCGTCTGGGCATACGCCCCGCGAGATACGCGCCCCGGCCGGCTTCGACCGCGAGCCCCATCGCGCGGGCCATGGCCACCGGATCGCGCGCCGCCGCGAGCGCCGTGTTCATGAGGATCCCGTCGACACCTTGCTCCATGGTCAGGCACGCGTCCGATGCGGTGCCGACGCCCGCGTCCACCACCACCGGGACCTTGAGCCGGGCCTTGATGGTGCGCACGCCGAACGGGTTGAGCAGGCCGAGCCCGCTGCCGATCGGCGAGGCGAGCGGCATCACGGCGGCGCACCCAGCCTCCTCGAGGCGCAGCGCGGTCACCAGGTCCTCGTTCGTGTAGGCGAGCACCTTGAAGCCCTCGGCTACCAGCGTCCGCGTCGCGTCGAGCAGGCCCTGGACGTCGGGGAGGAGCGTCTCCTGGTCGCCGATCACCTCGAGCTTGATGAATTCGTTGAACCCGGCCTCGCGGGCGAGCCGGGCGTAGCGGACGGCATCCTGGGCGTTATAGCAGCCAGCGGTGTTAGCGAGCAGGAAGTACTTCTGCGGATCCAGGTGGTACAGGACGCCCTCTTCCTGCGTGCGGTCGAGGTTCACCCGTCGCACCGCGACGGTGACGATCTCGGCGCCGGACGCTGCGATCGCGCGGGCCATCGTCTCGTTGTCGCGGTATTTCCCTGTGCCGACCATCAGACGCGAGCGGAACGAGCGCCCGCCGATGGTGAGCGTTGTGTCGACCATCAACCCCCTCCGACGAAATGCACCAGCTCGATCGCGTCACCCGACGCGACCGTCACACCTCCGAGACTGGGCCGTCGCACGATCGCGCGGTTGTGCTCGACCACCACGGTCCGCGGGTCGAGCGCCAGCGATTCGAGTAGCTCGAGGAGCGTGGCGCCGCGCGCCACCGCGCGATGCTCGCCGTTCACCGTGACGTCGATCGTTTCGTTCATCTCTGCTCCAGCGCCTCCAGCATCTGCCGCACAGCATACATCGGGTCCGCTGCGTCCCACAGCCCCCGGATAGCTGCCACACCGTGGATGCCGGCGAGGTCGGTGAGCTCGCGGACTCGCTCGGGTGTGACGCCCCCGATTGCGATCACCGGGAGCCCGAGCCGGGCGATCTCACGCAGTTGGCCCGGGTCGAGTGGTTCGCGCTCCGGGTGGGTGGCAGTCGGAAACACCGGGCCCACTAAAAGATAGTCGGCACCGCCGGCATGCGCGGCCTCTGCCTCCCGGAGGTCGTGCACCGATTTGCCGATCCACCAGCCAGGGTTGATACGGCGCGCGTCTGCGGGGGCGAGACTTCCCGTTCCCAGCTGCACACCGGTCGCGCCGGCGGCGAGGGCGACATCGAGGCGGTCGTTGACGAACAGGACGGTCGGACTGACGGACAGGCGAACAGCAAGCTCATAATGCTCGAGACCAGAGAGGGCACGGCCCCGGGCGTGAAGCGCGAGGTGTTGGCCACCCGCGGCCGCGAGCTGTCGCGCGACTTCCACCAGGTCCCGTCGGCGGGCGATGCGCTCGTCGGTGATGGCGTGCAGCCGCGGCAGCGCGCCCCGGGCCTTCACGTGAAGCGGCGGCCCCCCCTCTCCGTCCCGCGGCCCCCGCCCCGCAGCCATTCCGCCGCGGCCATGCGCGGCTTGCCCGCGGGTTGCACGTCGTCGATCGCCACGGCGCCCTCTCCCGCCGTTATCCGTAGTCCGTCGTCCGTGGTCTGTATCTGGCCGGGCGGGCCGCCGCCGTCGACGACCTTTGCTCCGAACAGCTTGAACACGCGGCCGTCGAGCTCGGTCCACGCTCCCGGCTCGGGGTCGAGGGCGCGGACCACGCCAGCCACGCGGGCTGCCGGTTCGGACCAGCGGATGTGCGCCGTGTCGCGGGTGAGCTTCGGCGCGTACGTCGCGCGTGCATCGTCCTGGGCCTTGGGCTTGAGCTCGTTGGTCTCGAGCAATGCCAGCGCCTCGACGAGCGCCTGAGCGCCCAGTTCGGACAAGTGCTCGGACAGCTCCCCGCCTGTCAGCTCGGGGTCGATGTCGTGCGGGATCTGGAGCAGGATGGGACCCGAGTCCATGCCTTCATCCATCTGCATAATCGTGACGCCGGTCTGCGTGAGCCCGTTGAGGATCGCCCATTCCACCGGCGCCGCGCCCCGCAGGGCGGGTAACAAAGACGGGTGTACGTTGACCATGCCGCGACGCGGCAGTGCGAGGAGCGCGGGCTTGAGGATGTGGCCGTAGGCGACGACGACGCCGGCATCGGGCGCGAGCTCGCGGATCTGCTCGACGAACGCCGGATCGGAGGGCCGCTCGGGCTGCAGCACCGGCACGTCTTCCGCCTGAGCCGCCGCCTTCACGGCCGACGGCACCACGGTCGAGCGGGAGCGTCCCTGCGACTTGTCCGGCTGCGTGACGGCGGCGACGACGTCGAACCCTTCGCCGATCAGCGCCTGGAGCGACGGGACCGCGAACTCCGGTGTTCCGAAGAAGACGACGCGCACCTAGAGCTCGCCCGCCGGCTCCGGCGTCACGTCTTTCACGTACCCCGATTGCCCTTTGCGCGACTTCTTCCACTTGCCGAGGAGCATGCTTCGCTTCACCGCGCTCAGGTGGTCGAGGAACAGGATTCCGTCCAGGTGGTCGATCTCGTGCTGCGTCGCACGAGCCTTGAAACCGGACAGTTCGAGGCGATACGGATGCCCGTCGCGATCGAGCGCTTCGAGCGTCACGTTGACGTGGCGGTCCACGTCCCCGTAGATGTCGGGAATCGAGAGACAGCCTTCTTCGGCGCTTTCGATCACCTCGCTCGATTGCAGGATGCGCGGGTTGATAAGCACGAGGGGTGGAGGGGCGTCCTCGCCCACGTCCACGACCGCCACGCGCTGCGCGACGCCGACCTGGTTCGCGGCGAGCCCTACGCCCTTCGCGGCGTGCATCGTCTCGAACAGGTCGTCCACCAGCCGGCGCACGGCGTCGTCCACGGCGGCGACGGGCACAGCGCGCTGTCGCAGGACCGGTGAGCCGAGCAGGTGGAGTTGGCGGACAGTCACTGGGACTTGGGCGGGGCGGCAGAAGTGGAGGCCTCGACCGACCGGTTCAGGATGTTCGCGATGTTCGACCGCAGCACGATCAGACGGGACTCGCCGCTCTTCACGGTCACTTCGTCGTCCTTCAGATGGATCACCTCGCCGATGATCCCGCCCGACGTGACCACCCGGTCGCCCCGCTGCAACGATGCCAGGAGCTGGCGGTGCCGCTCCTGTTGCTTGCGCTGCGGGCGAATGATCAGGAAATAGAAAATCCCGAAGATCGCGACCATCTGAAAGACCAGCCATCCACCCATTCCCTGCTGGCCTGACGGTGCGAAGAGCAACACGGACAAGTCGTACATGTTCAATCCGATCGGCGGTAACGGCGGCGCCACTCCGCGGCCCAGGGGCCGAAGGCGTTCCGCCGGATCGCGGCCCGCATTTCCGCGGCGAGCCGGATCAGGTAGCGCACGTTGTGTAGCGACAGGAGCCGGAGTCCCAGCAGCTCCTCGGCCACGAACAGGTGGCGCAGGTAGCCGCGGGAAAACGTCGTGCAGGTCTCGCAGTCGCACGTCGGGTCCAGCGGTCGCGGGTCGTCGCGATGCTCGGCGTTCCGGATGTTCACCGGGCCGTCGGGAGTGAAGGCCGAGCCGTTGCGCCCGTTGCGCGTGGGCGCGACGCAGTCGAACAGGTCCACCCCGCGCTCCACCGCCGCCACCAGATCCTCCGGAAACCCGACGCCCATAAGATAACGCGGCAAGGCGGGGAGCTTCGGCTCGAGCCGCTCGAGCATGTCGTACATGACCGGCTTCGGCTCGCCCACTGATAACCCGCCGATCGCGAGGCCGGTCCAGGGGCGCATGTCGCAGATCCGGCGTAGCCCTTCCTCGCGAAGCGCGAGATGAACCCCGCCCTGGAGGATGGGCCAGAGAGTTTGCCGGACGGTCGGACGGTCGGACTGTGAACGACGCTCCGACAGTTCCTGGTGTCGCTTGGCGCAGCGATCCAGCCACCTGAGCGTCCGCTCCATCGCGTCCCGTGCGGTCGGCTCATCCGCCCCACCCGGCACTACGTGATCGAACGCCATCGCGATGTCGGCGCCGAGCACCCACTGAATTTCCATGGCGCGCTCCGGCGTGAGCGTGCGCCGGCCGCCGTCCACGTGGCTCTGGAACTCCACGCCCGCTTCGTCCACGCGACGAAAGCCTTCGAGCGAGAACACCTGAAAGCCGCCCGAGTCCGTGAGCAGCGGTCGGTCCCAGCCCATGAAACGATGCAGGCCACCGAGCTTGGCGACCACCTCCTCGCCCGGCCGCACGTGGAGGTGATACGTGTTCGCCAGCACCAGTGTCGCGCCTGCGCTGCGGAGATCGTTGGGCGAGAGGGCGCGCACGGTGCCTTGCGTGCCGACGGGCATGAAGACGGGCGTCTCGACGACACCGTGGGGCAGGTTGAGCGAGCCGACCCGGGCCGCCCCGCTGGTGGCATCGATGACGAATTCGAACATGCGCTACTTAATGCGGAACGCGGAAGTCGGAACGCGGAACAGGCGCTCGTACTTCCGTTCCGCGTTCCGCGTTCCGAGTTCCGCGTTCACATGACGACCATCGCGTCACCATACGAATAGAACCGATACCCCTCGTTAACGGCCTCGTCGTACGCTCGCATCACGCGCTCGTACCCCCCGAACGCGCACACCAACATTAGCAGGGTCGAGCGCGGTAGGTGGAAGTTGGTGAGGAGCCGGTCCACCGCGCGGAAGGTGTACGGAGGATGAATGAAGAGCCGGGTCTCGCCCGATCCAGGAGCGACGCGCCCGCTCGCGTCCGCGCACGTCTCCAGGGTGCGCACCACCGTCGTTCCCACAGCCCAGACGCGCCCCCCGGCGCCCCGGTTCGTGTTGATCGTCTGGGCGGCTTCCTCGGTCAATCGATACGTCTCACCGTGCATGACATGCTGGGCGAGATCGTCCGACTCAACCGGCTTGAACGTGCCCGGGCCGATGTGCAGGTCCAGCTCGGCCATGGCGACGCCCTTGTCACGCAGCCGTCCGAGTATCGCCGCGGTGAAGTGCAA
>QHUS01000100.1 GCA_003222035.1 Gemmatimonadota bacterium
CGACGGATCAAAGCCGGGATTCGTGACATCGGTGTGGAGGTAGGTGTAGCTCGCGGCCATGGACAGCGGACCGGCCGGAGTGAATTGCAGGCCCGCTTCGAGGCCGTTCGCCGTGGCGGCCGCGACGTTGTAATAGTTCGGAGTGCCCGCCGCCACTCCGGGATTGTAGTCGATCATGTCGAGGAATCGCTGATCGAAAACCGTTACCGCCGCCGTCACCCGTCCCGCCGCGAACCCCTGCTCGATCCCGATCTCCCCGCTGCGGGAATGTTCCGGCTTCAGGTCCGGATTGCCGACGGCAAACCCGCTCGCGTAGTTCTCGAAGAAACTGGGCTCGCGGAATCCGTTGCCGGCGGAGACCCGGAGCCGTGTGCTCCCCGGCAGGCGATAGACTGCGCCCAATCGAACGGTCGTGTACGTCCCGAACCGCTCGTTGTCGTCCACCCGCGCGCCGACGGTCAGCGAAAGCCGCTGGTCCAGGTCGGTGACGGCCTGTATGTAGTAGCCCGCGTTGCGGCGGCGCACGTCTACCTGGCCGCCCGTGTTGTCCAAGCCGCGTTGGGACTCGAGCTCGACCGCCGTCCCTCCCGTCAGGACCGTCGCCCCGCCGAGGCGCAGATTCGCGCGGAGGTCCGCGCTGGCCCGGCTGGTATGGTCCAGGTTCTGGAAATAGAATCCAAGCGTATCGGCAACGGAATCGGGCCGGTTGTCGAAGCCGGCGTCTGTCTGGTTGAGCGCCAGCAGGAGCCGGGCCTCGAGCCGTGGCGTGAGGTAGTGTCCCACGTCGACGCCCACTGTGGGGCCGCTGCCGTAGCTGAACTGGTTGTGGTCGACCGGGTTTCCCGCGCCATCGGTCGGAAAGTGAAACGCGTTGTCGTCGTAGTGGATCGATAGAATGGCGTCGGTGCGCGCATCAGGCGCGATGCGGGCCAGCCCCGAGAACACCGTATTGCGGTTCTGGTTATTGAACGCGTAGATGCCGTCGCTGGTGAAACGCGATACCGAGAACGAGTAACTCGCCTCCGGGCGCCCGCCCGACGCGCTCGCGTCCCAGATCCAGGTGCCGTACGTCCCGCCACGCACGGTGGCCACGGCTTGCCCTGCCCCCGAACCCCCCGCCCCACGACGCGTAAAGATCTGCACGACTCCGGTGACCGCGTCGGATCCGTACAGCACGCTCGCCGGCCCTCGCACGATCTCGACACGGTCCACGTTGTCCGTCGTGAGGCTCGAGAAGTCGAACGCACCGCCCGGCTGGTTTACCGGCACGCCGTCGATCAAGACCTTCACGTAGTCGCTCTCCCCGCCGCGCAGAAACAGCGATGTTTGCCCGCCGAACGAGCCCGTCTGGACCACGGCGGCCGCGGGCACCATGCGAAGAGCGTCGAGCAGCGCGTGGAGCCCCTGCTCCTCGAGGTCCGTCCCGCGCAGCACGGTGACTGTGGCCGGCACCGCGTCGGGCGCCGTGGGCAGCCGGGTCGCGGTGACGACCACCGGCGCGAGGGTCACGGTGTCCGGAGCCTGCTGGGCGGCGAGCACGCCAGCCAGGAACGCGAGTGACACCGTGACGAGAAGCAATCTCATGGGTTGGTCTCCTTGGTGCGCAGCGGGATCATCTGCGGCCGCCCGTCGAACGACGTGATCGCCATGGGCCAGGCGAACACATTCTGGACCGTCTCGGCAGTGAGCACGTCTCCCGGCGCGCCGCGCGCGACGGCCCGGCCCTCCGACAGGAGCAAGACCTGGTCGGCGAACCGCGCCGCCAGGTTTACGTGATGGGTGATCACCAGCGCGGCGAGACCCTGCGCATCCACCAGAGCGCGTGTCAGCTCGAACAACTGCATCTCGTGGCGCACGTCGAGCGATGTGGTAGGCTCATCGAGTACGAGGAGCTTGGGCTCCTGGGCGAGGGCGCGCGCCAGCCGCACGCGCTGGTACTCGCCGCCGGACAGCGTCCATAGCCAGCGGTCCGCCAGGTCCGCGGCATCGCACGCGACGAGCGCCCGCTCGACCGCAGCCCGATCGGTCGCGCGCACGTCGCCGAAGAGCGAGAGGTGCGGATAGCGGCCCAGCAACACCGTCTCGCGCACGCGCTGGGGGAACAAGTTGTCTTCCCGCTGCGGCACGACGCCCACGACGCGCGCGAGCTCGCGACGTGACCAGCCGGTCGCGGGCCGTCCCAACACCTCGGCGCGACCGGCCGACGGGCGGATGAGCCCGAGCCCTGCCCGCACCAGGGTGGTCTTGCCACTCCCGTTGGGACCGAGCACGGCGTGAAACTCGCCCGCGCGTACCTCGAGCGAGACGTCGCACAGGGCATCGCGCGCGGCGTCGGCGTACCGGCACCCGAGCCCGGCGACGGCGAGGATCAGCTCACGGTCCATCGTCTGAGCAGCACGGCGAATAGAGGCACGCCGACGAGGGCCGTGACGATCCCCACAGGCAGCTCGCGCGGAGCGACCACGGTACGCGCGAGCGTGTCGGACGCCACGAGCAGAATGCCCCCAGCGAGAAACGCGGTCGGGAGGAGCGTGCGATGGAGGCGGCCCCAGACCAGCCGGCAGACGTGCGGCACGATCAATCCGACGAACCCGATCACGCCCGCGACGGCGACGGCGGCGGCGGTGAGAAGTGAGGCGGCAAGGTAGACGACCTGCTTGAGCCGCCGCACGTCCGCGCCGAGGTACTGGGCGGGCTCCTCGCCGAGCGCGAGCAGATCGAGGGGCCGGGCGGCCGCGGCGAGCACCACCAGCGGGAGTGGCGCGTAGACCGCGATCACGAGAACCGTGGTCCACGAGGCGCCCGAGAAGCCGCCCCAGAGCCACAGGAACGCGTTCCGCAGCTCGGTGGCCTCGGCGAGGGAGACGATGGCGGTGGTGACGGCGGCGGCGAACGCGCCCACCGCCACGCCGCCGAGCAGGAGCACCCGCGGGTCAAGCTGCGCTCCACCGACGAGCCCCAGCCGGTACACCAGCGCCATCGCGCCGACGGCGCCCGCGAACGCGGCGAGCGGAAGGGCCCATGGGCCGGGGAGGGCGAGCGCGATCGCGACCACCGCGCCGAGCCCGGCGCCGCCGGACAGCCCGAGCAAGAAGGGGTCCGCCAGCGGATTTCGGACCAACGCCTGGAGGCCGACACCGGAGGCACCCAGGGCACCGCCCACCAGGAACGCCAGCACGGCGCGCGGCAGTCGTAGCTGCCAGAAGATCGGCGAGCCGAGCAGGTCACGGAGCGGCACATTGGCTGGCCCGAGCAGCACCGCCGCGCCCAGTGTCGCGATCACGGCGAGTCCCAACAGCGCGTATCTCACGGCGTGGTAGCGAGGAGCCGTCGGAGCTGCCCCACCGCCTCCGCCACGCGGGGGGTAGGGCGCCCGAACAGCTGCCCCGGAAGCGAGAGAAACCGTCGTTCGCGCACGGCGCGCACGACCCGCCATTCCGGACGCGCGGCGTAGCGCGGCGGCCCGCGCATGGTGCTGTCGGCGAGAACGGCGATGAAGTCGGGATCGCGCGCCGCGATCGTTTCGATCGAGACCTGGGCCGACGGCGAGCCGATATCGTGGAATACGTTGCGGGCCCCCGCGAGCCCGGCCAGGCGATCGAGGTAGCTCCCCGCCCCGATGACGATCGGCGGGTTGTCCCAGACGATAAAGACCAGGGACTGGGGACTCGGGACTGGGGGCTGCGAGGCGAGACTGTCGGTCACCCGAGCCAGTGAGTCCGCGCGCCCCACTTGTCCGGTGAGCACTCCGAGCCGCCGGGCCACGGGCCCGAGCTCTTCGAGCCGGTTGAGATCGAAGAGCACGCTCCGGATGCCGAGCCGCCCGAGCTGTGCCGCAGCGGTGACGTTGGGCGCGGAGCGGTACAGCACCACCAGATCGGGCGTGCGGGCCGCCACCGCCTCGACGTTGGGCGGGATCCCGTCCCCGACGCTCGCCACGGCGAGCGCCTGAGGCGGGTAGTCGCACCAGGTCGTCCGGCCCACGAGGCGGTCACCCGCGCCGATAGCGAAGAGGAGCTCGGTGAACGACGGGAGGAGCGACACGATGCGCCGGGCGGGCGCCGGCAACGTCACGCGACGGCCGGCGTCGTCCGTTACCGCGAGGCTTCCGGCGGTGGACGCGCGCTCGCCCCGCGCGCAGGCCGTGATGGCCAACGCGAGGAAGCCCGCGAGGTGGGTGCGCTGTATCCGCATGACAAGAACGCCCACCCCCGACGGAGCGGAGATGGGCTAGCGCCTGCGCCTCGTGCGCAGCGCCACCATCCCTCCCGCGAGGGATCTACAGGTGGCGCGAACGGAGAGGTCTCCTGGCTTGGGGCAGGCGGCTCGCCTTCCCGGGTGTGTACTCCCAGTGGCGCTGAGCCGCTACGACATGCCCTTCACAGTGGCGGGGCCGCGCCGGACTCGCACCGGCTTCCGTGAATCCCCGTTCGCTTGTAACGACGAAGCTAGTCTATCGCGGGCGACGCTTCAACGCAACTACGAAGCCGGCACCGAGGGCCAACGCCGCGACCACGACGATCACGGGGACCAGCGACTCCGGTCCGAGGCTTCGAACGGTGAACGCGATGGCGAGCGCGGCGCCCGCCGCGAGCGGCGGGGTTCGGTAGCGCGCGAAGCGGCGGCCGGCGATTTCCTCCACGGGGAGGGAGTCGAGGCGAGGCGTCGTCACGACCGCTGCCGTGTCCTCGAGCAGCAGGTCGACCTCGTCGGTCCCCTGGTCGATCGGGAGACTCACGCTATGCGCTGTGGCCGGAAGCACGTAGGTGTAGCTGAGCTGCTTGCGTTCTCTCGGCGGCAGCGGGCCGTACACGGCGACCGAGTCGCTTCGCCTCGCGACCGCCTGGGGGGAGATGTCTCCCTGCCCCACCTGAAACTGGATCGCCACCGGCGGAATGCGCCCGGCCCACGTGGGGCGGAGCGTGTCCGCGGCCACGCGTGTGGCCGCGCCCGGGTTTTCGAGCTCTACGAGCTCGAGGACGTCTCGCGAGCCGTCCCGCTTCTGCTTGGCGACGGTGACGAGGCGGCGCGCGATCCGCACGGCCGGCCCGGTCGAGCTCGTGTCGTACACGTACAGGGGACGCACGCTGGCGCGCCCGGCCCCGGTCTCGGGCCTCATCGGCTCGGAGAAATAGGCGATTCCGCCATGCCAGGTGGAGACGACGTAGATGGAGGACGAGTCCGGACGCCGCAACGTGAGCCTGTAGACGCCCTGCACGTCGGTGCGTGTCGAGTCGATCGGTTGGCCGCCGCCGCCCATCGAGACCTGATGCAGCACGACCCAGGTGCGCGGGACCGGCCGTGCCCCCGACCCGTACACGACCCGGCCGGTGACCACGATGCTTTGGGACTGAACCCCGCCCCCCCCCCCGCCCCCGAGCCCGAGCAGCAGGACGGCGCTACGGAATGAACTTGCCGAAATCTTCAGGATCGAGGTTCTGGAGGTAGGTCTTGAGCTCGTCCGGGTCGAGCGACGCTGTGCGGGACCCACCGCCCGCCTCTCCGGTCTCAACCGAGGTCAGCGCGAGCAGGCTCTCGCTCGTGAAGATGGGCGCCTTGAGCCGCAGCGCGACCGCGATGGAATCGGACGGACGGGCATCGATCTGGATCACCGCGTCACCGCGGTAGATGTGCAGCTCGGCGTAGTAGGTGTTGTCCTTCACCTGCGTGATGATGACCTTCCGCAGATCGGCCCCCAAGCCGAGGATCACGTGCTTCAGGAGATCGTGGGTGAGCGGCCGCGCGAACTTGACGCCCGCGAGCTCCATCGCGATGGCGCTCGCCTCGGCGGGGCCGATCCAGATCGGCAGCACCCGCTCTCCCTCCTGCTCCTGGAGGATGACCACCGGCGTGTTGGTCGTCTTGTCGAGTCCCAGATGCGCGACCCGAACCTGGATCTGGTTCGCGCTCAGGTCCCCATCTCCCACGAGGCGAGGTACTTCTCCTGCTCGGGAGTGAGCGTGTCGATCGTGATTGCCATCGCCGCCAGCTTCAGGCGCGCGATCTCGGCGTCCAGCTCGCGCGGAATGCGGTGCACGTCCTTCGCGAGCGTCTTCGCCTGCTTGATCACGTGCTCGGCGGCGAGCGCTTGATTGGCAAACGACATGTCCATCACGCTCGCGGGGTGGCCTTCCGCCGCGGCCAGGTTGATCAGGCGTCCGTCGGCGAGGACGAAGATGCGCCGGCCTTCGAGACGCCATTCGTCCACGAACTCGCGGACGCGCGTCGGTCCCTGAGCAACCTGCCGCAGGCCGTCCAGGTCGATCTCCACGTTGAAATGGCCCGAGTTGGCCAGCACCGCTCCGTCTTTCATCGCCCGCATGTGCTCCACGCGCACCACGTGCGTGTTCCCGGTGAGGGTCACGAAGACGTCTCCGATCCGCGCCGCCTCCGCCATCGGCACCACCCTGAACCCGTCCATCTGTGCCTCGAGCGCCTTCAGCGGGTCGATCTCGGTCACGATCACGTTCCCTCCCGCCCCGCGCGCGCGTTGTGCGAATCCGCGCCCGCACCACCCATACCCCGCCACCACCACGGTGCTCCCCGCGATCAACAGGTTGGTGGCGCGCAGAATGCCGTCGAGCGTCGACTGCCCGGTGCCGTACCGATTGTCGAACAGGTGCTTCGTGTCCGAATCGTTCACGGCGATCACCGGGAACTGTAGCACGCCATCGCGCGCCATCGCTTTGAGGCGGATGACGCCGGTCGTGGTCTCCTCGGTCGAGCCGACGACGCCCGTGACCAGCGCCTTGCGCTCCGCGCCAGAGAGGGTCTCTACCCAGCGCCGCACGGGCGGTGCCAGATCATCGAGCCGATTGAGGGCGATCATGTGCAACGCGCCCACCAAGTCCGCGCCGTCATCCATGGTCACGTCGGGACGATGCGCCAGCGCGGCGCGGATGTGGTCGTAGTATGTCGCGTGGTCTTCGCCCTTGATCGCGAAGACCTTAATGCCGTGATCCTTGACCAAGTGGGCGGCGACGTCGTCCTGCGTGGACAGCGGGTTCGACCCGCACAGCGCGACGTCGGCGCCCCCCGCCTGCAGGGTGACGGCGAGGTTCGCGGTTTCTGTGGTGACGTGGAGACAGGCGGAGAGGCGACGACCGGCGAGCGGGCGCTCCCGGGTGAAGCGTTCCCGGAGCAGGCGCAGCACCGGCATCGATCGCTCCGCCCACTCGGTGCGGCGGCGTCCTTCGGCAGCCAGGCTCAGGTCTTTTACGTCGGAGGCGGCGGGGCGAGCCGTCGTGGTCATGCGTTGACTTTCTTCGCGGAGTAGTGCTTGGAGCGCTGCACCGCGAGCCGCAGCTCCTCCACGCGGTTCGCGTGCTCCCAGGTGAACAGGTCGACCTCCCGATCGACGTCCTTGTCGACGTAGCGCCGACGCTCGGGCGCGCGGCCGAAATGGCCGTAGGCGGCGGTCGCGCGGTAGATGGGTTGCCGCAAGTTCAGTGCCTTGTTGATGCCGCGGGGGGTGAGGTCGAACACGTCGCGAACGGCGTCCTCGATCGCTTCATCGGGGACCACGCCGGTGCGGAAGGTGTCGATCATGACGGACACCGGCTCGGCGACGCCGATGGCGTAGGCGACCTGCGCTTCGCAGCGCTGGGCGAGCTTGGCGGCGACGATGTTCTTCGCCACCCACCGCATGGCGTACGCCGCGGAGCGGTCCACCTTGGATGGGTCCTTGCCGCTGAAGGCCCCGCCCCCGTGACGCGCCATGCCCCCGTAGCTGTCCACGATGATCTTGCGACCGGTGAGTCCCGCGTCCCCTTGGGGCCCACCCACCACGAAGCGCCCGGTGGGGTTGATGAGCGCGTCGGCCTCTCGCGTTTCGAACCCGGCGTCCGCGAGCACGGGCCGGACCACGAGCGCAATCACGCCCTCGCGCAGCTCGACGTTGTCGATCTTATCGGAATGCTGGGTGGATACGACGACCTTGCTGATACCGACGGGGCGTGTCCCTTCGTACACCACGCTCACCTGCGTCTTGCCGTCGGGGCGGAGCCAGGGGAGGTCCCCCGCTTTGCGCACGAACGCGAGCCGCTCGGCGAGGCGATGCGCCAGCATGATCGGCAGCGGCATGAGCGACGGCGTCTCGTCCGAGGCGTAGCCGAACATCATCCCTTGATCGCCCGCGCCGCCGCGGTCCACCCCCAGGGCAATGTCCCCCGATTGACGGTCGATGGTGGTCAGGATGGCGCACGTCTGGGCGTCGAAGCCGAAGCTCGCGTCGGTATAACCGATGGAGCTGATGGTGCCCCGCACGATGTCGGGGATATGGACGTAGGTGGTCGTGGTGATCTCGCCGGCCACGACGGCCATGCCGGTGGTGACGAGGGTTTCGCACGCCACGCGCGCGGTCGGGTCCTTGGCGATGATGGCGTCCAGGACCGCGTCCGAGATCTGGTCGGCGATCTTGTCGGGATGACCTTCCGTCACCGACTCGGAGGTGAAGACGTGGCGCTGTGCGGGCATCTGCCTGTCCGGCCTATGGTTAGACGTTCAAGCTAGCGGCGCGCCGCCCAGCGGGCAACCGGCCGTCGGGATCGAGCAGCCTCAAATCGACCGCTTCCGCGAGCGCGAGTCGCAACAAGTCCAGGACATCCTCCGCAGTGCGCGCGCCGAGCGCCTGCTCCGCCGCCGCGCGCGCGCGCGCCGCGCTCACCTGGCGCACAGTCCACCTGATGTACGGCAACGCCGGCGGCGCGACCGAGAGCGTTTCGAATCCGAGCCCGAGGAGGAGGAACGCCGATAGCGGTTCGGACGCCATCTCGCCGCACACGCTCGCCGGTTTTCCCGCCCGGCGCGCGGCGTCCGACACCATGTTGAGCAGACGCAACACGCTCGGGTCGTGTGGCGTGAAGCGGTCCGCGAGTCGCGCGTTGCCGCGGTCCACGACGAGCGTGTACTGGGTGAGATCGTTCGTCCCGACCGACAGGAAGTCCGCTTCGGCCGCCAGGCGGTCGGCCATCACTGCGGCAGCGGGCGTCTCGATCATGACGCCCACCGGCACCGAGGTCGCGGCCGGAATGCCCTCGCGTGCGAGCCTCGCCGCTTCTTCCGCCACCAGCGCGCGCGTGCGGTCCAACTCGTCGATCCGGGTCACCAGCGGGATCATCAGCCACACGTCGCCGTGCTTCGCGGCGCGCAGCACCGCGCGCACCTGCGTCCGGAAAATCTCCGGGCGGTCGAGACACACGCGGATGGCACGCCAGCCCAGCTGCGGGTTGACCTCCGATGGGGCCCGGAAGGGCGCGGGGAGCTTATCGCCGCCCAGGTCGTAGGTGCGCACGACGACGGGATGCCCAGGAAACGCCCGCGCCACCCGGGCGTAGTACTCGGCCTGCTCGTTTTCGGAGGGCAGGTCGGTATGCCCGGTGATGAGGAACTCCGTGCGTAACAGTCCCACGCCCTCCGCCCGGTGGTCTCGCGCGGGCTTGATCTCGTCGGGAAGGTCGACGTTTCCCCGCAACACGATCCGGAGGCCGTCGGTCGTGACCGCCGGCTGATCCAGGACCTCTTCGAGCTGCGCGTCCAGCTCGCGCCGGCTCAGCTCGCGTGCCTGCGCCTCCGCGATCTCGTGGGGGGTGGGCTGGAGCAGGACGGTGCCTCGCTTGCCGTCCATCACGACCATCGTGCCGGGCTCGATCTGGTCGATGGCGCCGGCCACGCCGAATACCGCCGGAATCCCGATCGAGTGCGCGAGGATCGCGGCATGGGAGGTACGGGTCCCTTCCTCGCTGACGAGGCCGACCACGTGCTCGCGATCGAGCTGGACCGTGAGTCCGGGCGAGAGCTCCTTCGCGACGACGACCGACGGCTGGGTGATCCCCTCCCACAGGTCGTCCGAGCCACGGTGCATCAGATGCTCGATCACGCGGACGGCGACACCCGACAGGTCGGCCAGGCGATCCTTGAGACGGGGATTCCCCGAGGCCGCCCACAGGTCGCGGACCTCGAGCGTCTTGAACTCGTACGCCTTTTCCGCCGCCAGGTGGTTCTCGCGAATCAGGTCCGCCACACCGGTCAGGAACTCTTTGTCCTCGAGCATCATGATCTGGGCGTCGAAGATCCGCGCTTCGTCGACGCCGGCGCGGTCTTTGGCTTTCTCCCTCATCGCTTCGAGGTAACGCTTCTGGTCGCGGATGGCCGCCCGGAGGCGGCGAACTTCCTTTTCTACACGCGCGCGCGGCACGACGCGGTGCGGGACCTCCGGCATGCTCCACCGGACGACGACCGCGGTCCCCACGCCGATGCCGGGCGACACGCCGATGCCCTTGAGCAGGCGGTCGCTCATTCGCGGCCCTCGTTTTCGCGCTGCTCGGCTTCGCGCAGCTCTTCGGTCAGGTGCATTTCGTGGAACCCGTCGGCGACGAGGGCGAGCAAGGCGTGCATCGCCGCTTCGGCGTCCTCACCGTCCGTCTTGATGGTCAGCGACGAGCCGCACTCGGCTGCGAGCATCATGACGCCCATGATACTCTTGCCGTTGACGGCCAGGTCGTCCTTCCGCACCTCGACCGCGCACTTGAAGCGACTCGCGACCTTGACGAACTCCGCGGCAGGGCGCGCGTGCATGCCCAGGGGGTTCACGATCCGGGCGTCCCGCTCCATCACCGCCATAGCCCCCCCGCGAGCGCGGCGACGGCGAGCAGCGCGAGGCCGAAACGCAGGCCCGTAAGCCGCGCCCGCTGCCACCACAACAGGGCGACCCCCCCCGCCGCCGCGACCGCGAGGAGGCCGCGCGACCATCCGACGAAGCCGCCGCTCAGGTAGCGCACGACGACCGGCAGGGCGACCCCGACGACGAACGCCATCGCGGGCCCGGACAACGCCGTGGCCCGCTGCAACACCGGCTCGCGCAGCGCCATCGCCACTCGCGCCCCATACGCCCACCCGGCGCGCAGCGCCCACCAGCGCAGCGCCACGTGTCCCACGTTGTAGACGATCACGAACCCCAGGATGGCCGGGAACCCCAGGCCGAAGGCCACGCCGATGAGCGCCAGCCCGGAGGTGATCGGCAACCAGCCCGCCCACACGAGGCGATCGCCGAGCGACCCCAGCGGACCGCACAGCGCGGCGCGGAGCCGTTCCACCTGCTCGCCAGGCACGCCGTCGTGCTCCGCTCGCGCGGTGGCGCCCACGGCGAGGCCGCACAGGTACGGGTGTGCGTTGAAGAAATGCGCGCCTCGGGCCAACGCCGCGTGATAGGTCGTACCGCCGTTCGCGCCCCGGAGATCGCGCAACAGGGGCTCCTCGGCAACCCCCATGCCGACGCCCTGCATCCGCTCGTAGTTCCACGAGCCCTGCACTGTGAACAGGCGGAGCAGGCAGCGGCCGAGCGGGGGCCGCGAGCGAGTGGTCGGGCTCACCGCAGCCACGCTACCACCACACCGCTGATGACTCCGGCTGCGAACCACCGAAAGCCGGGCCCCCGCCCGACGAGACGCAGCGTTCCCGCCGTCCCCGCCGCGAGCGCCGCGCCGACCGCCGCGACGTTCAGGAATGTCACGCCGCGTGGCGGCAGGGTACCGCCGAGGTACTCCCGGGTCACCGACGCCAGCCCGAGCCCCACTGCAGTCACGAACGCGGCACGCGCGGCGTCGCGGCCGATCGCCGTCACGTGTAACCGCGCGAGCACGCTGGCATCGCCCGCCTCGAGCGCGGCCGTGGCGCGGTGCACCGCGCGGGCATTCAGAACGCGGATCGCGTGTAGCGTCAGCCCGCCCACCATCGCGGTGATCAGGCCGACCAGCGCCCCGAGTCCGAGCCCCGCCGCCACGTTGCCGGCCGCGTGGGCGACGCTCACCGCCGCCACTGTCGCGGGACCGTACTCGGGATACCGGGTCGCGCCCATCGGCAGGATGTCGAGCTGGAAGAGCTCGAACAACACGCCGAGTTCGAGCCCGATCGGGACGTCGCCCAGGATGGCGCCCGCGATCGGTCCCGCGACCAGAGGCCGGGCGATCATCATCTGCGGCACGCTCACGAGGTCCAGCCCCACGAGCGTCCCCCAGGCGAGCAGGAAGAGCTGGGTGTCGAGGCTCACGTGAAGTCCTCGAGCGGCACGGGCGACGCCGTCGGCACGTCCTGCGCCGTGACCTCGACGCCCCGGGCGGCGAGGGCCTTGAGCTCGGCCGCCTCCGCATCGCTCAGATAGACGTAGCGCAGCCGCTCCGTGCGTCCGGGGCGGTGGTGCAGCCCGCCGACGTTAACGCGCTCCACGCGGCCGCCGTTGCCGGCGAGCCTCGCCAGCGCGGCGATGTCGCCCGCGACGAGGATGCCCACACGGGGGTCCCGCTCCCACGCGGAGAGCTGCTGGTCGGCCTCGGCGGTGGTGGCGAACACGACGTCGATCTCGGCGGGCACGCCCATGCGGTACAGCTCCTGCTCCCAGGGATTCGCGCGCACGGCGTCGTCCACCAGCACGATGAAACCGATGTTCAGGGGCTTCCCCCACCCCACGACCACCTGGCCGTGGATCAACCGGTCGTCGATGCGGAACAGGGCGATGCTCATGCCGCAGGCGTGCGGATCGCCCGGCTTCCGGCCTCGGCCGCGCGGCGTGCGGCGTCACCCGGTGGGAGATCCCGATGGAACACGAAGTCGAGCAGCATGGCGAGGTTCACCCCGGTCACCACCGCCACGTCGGTTTTCCCCCGGGCCAGCCGCACCGAGCTCGTGAGGCACGAGCCCCCGGGAAGGTCGACGAACAGCACGGCGGGCTTTCCCGCGATGGCCTGGTTGAGGCGGTCGGCGAGCGCGCCCGTATCGCAGCCGTCGTTCGACACGGGCACCAGCGCGTCGTTTACGCCGGTGATCGCAGCGACGGCGGCGAGCAGGGCCTGGGCGACCGCGGCGTGCGAGACGATGACGCCGCGCAGGGGCTCACTCATTGTCTTCCTCGAGGTATTCCTGCAGCTCGCGGCGCTCGGCAAGTCGCTTGAGGAGCCGGTCGTTGAACGTGCGTGCCGCATCCACTCCGCTGTAGCGCAGCAGGTGGTTCATCGCCACGACCTCGCACACGACCGTGAGGTTCTTGCCCGGATTGAGCGGCACGGTCACGAGCGGCAACGACACCTCGAGGATCAGCGTCGTCTGGCTGTCGAGGCCGGTGCGATCGTACTCGCGCGAGGCATCCCAGTCTTCGAGTTGGACGACGACTTCGACACGCTTCTGCTGGCGCACCGATCGGATGCCGAACAGGGCGCGGATGTCGATCAGCCCGACGCCGCGGATCTCCATGTAGTGCCGCGCCAGCTCGTGGCCGCGCCCGATCAGCAAATCGTTCCCGCGGCGCGTGATGTGCACGATGTCGTCGGCGACGAGGCGGTGGCCGCGCTCGACCAGGTCGAGCACACACTCGCTCTTCCCGATCCCCGAGCGGCCGAGGAACAGCAGACCCACTCCGAATACGTCGGCGAGCGACGCGTGCACCGTGGTCGCGGGCGCAAACGCCTCGTCCAGGAACGGCTTGAGCCGGCGGTAGAGTTCGGCGGTCTTGAGACGCGTGCGGATGACCGCGACACCTTTGCCGCGCGCCAGCTCGAGCAGCTCGGCGGGCGGCTCCTGGCCCTTGGAGATCACCACGCACGGCAGGTCGAACCGGAACATCGTCTCCAGGGCGCGGCGGCGGGCCGCGGCGTCGAGCGACGCGAGGTAGGTCACCTCGGTTTCACCCAGGACGTGGAGGCGGTGCGCGGCGAAGCGCTGCGTGTACCCCGCGAGCACGAGCCCGGGGCTCGACGCTTCCGCCGTGGGTATCTCGCGGTCGAGCCCCACCTCTCCCGTCAGCGCCTCGAGCTGGAGCGGATCGCCCTTGCGCTCGAGCAGGTCGCGCACCTTGGGCTTGGTCACAAGCGCTCGCGGCCCGGCGCCCGGCGCCGTGTCAGAGCGCGGCGCGGCCCGGGGGACTTGTCCAGCTGGCGCCGCACCTTGGCCACGGCCTGGTCCAGGGCGCTGCGGTGGTCCGTGCCGCGAGCCGTGCCGACCAGCACCGTGCCGCGCACGGTGTGCAACCTGACTTCGACGGTGGGGCGACCGTTGTCGGCCACGAACACGATGCTCCCGTCGTGTGGCCGCGGAGCGATGCGCGCCAGCCGCTCGAGCCGCTCCCGCGCACGGGCGCGGAGGGCGTCGGGAATCTCGCAATGCCGCGCTGTGATCGTGATCCGCATGGCTCAGCCTCCTCCCTCTCCCCCTGCGGCGATGATGCGGTGGAGCTCCGCTTCCGTGGCCCCCGCGGCCCGCTCCCAGGAGAGTTGCTCGGCGAACGTTCGGGCGCCACGCCCCAGCCGCGCCACGAGCGCGGGATCGGCGGCCAGCTGGAGCATTCGGTCCGCCAGCGCCCGCACATCGCCGTGCGGTACGAGGAACCCGGTCTCGCCCTGTCGCACCGATTCGCGCAGCCCGGGGCTGTCGGAGGCGAGCGCGGGCGTGCCACACGCCGCCGCCTCGACGTTCGAGATGCCCCACCCCTCCTTCGGACTGGCCAGCACGACGGACCAGGCGCGGCGGAGCAGCCGGCGTTTCTCCTCCTCCGGCACGAACCCGAGAAACCGGACGGCGTCGCCGGGCGCGAGCGTCCGCGCCAGCCGTTCGAGCCGCCCGCGGTCGTCGCCACTCCCAGCGATCTCGAGGACGACGTCCGGCCGCGCCTGCCGCGCGAGCGCCAGGGCCCGCAGCGCGATCTCTACTCCTTTATAACGCTTGAGGCGCCCCACGTACAGGAACGTAGGCACGGGTGCGTGCGGTTCGTCGGCGTCCGGCGTGTACCACCCTGCATCCACCCCGGGATAGATGACTTCGATGCGGTCGCGGGGAACGCCGCGCCGCACGAGGTCGTCACGCGTGCTCTCCGAGATCGCCTGAAACCAGGCGCGCCGATAGGCCCGCGCAATCGGGCGTTCCGCGGCCCACACGACGGCCGCGATCGGCCAGCTCGCCTCCAGGAATGCGGTGGTGCCGAAGAGGTGCGGGACGAGGGCGCAGAACGGCCGGTCGGTGAGACCGGCCAGGAACAGCGGCAGCTTGTTGATGTCCTCGACCACGACGTCGTAGCGGTTGGTCCGCAGCAGCTCGCGCACCACGCCGCGCGCCCGCAGGGCGAAGCTGTGCCGATGGCCGACGCGCCGCACCCGCATCCCGTCCAGCTCGGCCGTCCGGGCCGCGCCCGGCCAGCCGCTCGTCACCAGGTCGATCGTGTGTCCGCCGCGTGCCACGCGACCGAAGATCTCGTGCAGATGGACCTCGGCGCCGCCGGCGAGCGGGTTCGCGCGGTCGTTCCAGTTGACCAGCAGGATCCTCACAGCGCGCCGGATTCGCGCGCCACCGCGTCCAGCACGCCGTTCACAAAGCCGGGCGCCTTGGCGCCCGCGAACCAGTGCGCGAGCTTCACCGCCTCGTCGATCACGACACGCGGCGGGGTCGAGCCTTCCGCGAGCTCCGCGAGTGCGAGCCGGAGGATGTTCCGCTCGACGACGCCCACGCGGTCCAGGCGCCAATGCTCGGCGGCCGCTCCGACGCGGGCGTCGAACTCCGGGAGTCCCGCGACCGCTTGCGCCGCGAGATCGGCGCCGCGATCGTAGCCGTCCGGGGCGTGACCGTACGTCGTGGCCAGCCGACCCACGATCGTTTCGATCGAGGGGTGGCCGGACAGGTCCCAAGCGTACAGGAGTTGGAGCGCGCGCGCGCGGGCCTTAGTCTCGGGGCGCTGCACGGATGAGCTGGGCCAGGACGTCGGCCGTGGTGAGGGCCGCCTCCGCCGCTTCGTACCCTTTGTTGCCGGCCGCTCCGCCGGCCCGCGCCAGCGCCTGGTCGAGCGAGTCGGTGGTCAGCAGGCCGAACCCCACCGGAAGGCGATGCGCCAAGGCGACGTTGCCGAGGCCCCGCGTCGCCTCTCCGGCCACGTACTCGAAGTGCGGTGTCTCGCCCCGCACCACGCATCCCAGCGCGACGAGCGCCGCATAGCGCCCGCTCGCCGCCGCGGCCTCCGCCGCGACCGGGAGCTCGAACGCCCCGGGCACCCAGATCACGTCGACGCGCGCCTCCGGCACCCCCTTGCCCCGGAGGCACTCCCACGCCCCCTCCAGCAGGCGGCTGGTGACGAGCTCGTTGTAGCGGCTGACGAGGACGGCCACGCGAGCTTCGCGCGGCGCGCGCGGCGAACCCTGCAACTCGGCCACGGTCAGTGCGTGAGCAGGTGACCGAGCTTGTCCCGCTTCGCGTCGAGGTAGGAGCGGTTCTCGTCGGAGGGCGACATGACGATCGGCACGCGCTCGACGATCTCCAGGCCGTAGCCCTCCAGGCCGACCAGCTTCATCGGGTTGTTCGTGAGCACCCGGATGGCGGAGAGGCCCAGGTCCAGGAGGATCTGCGCGCCGATACCGTAGTTGCGCAGGTCGGGCTTGAAGCCGAGCTCGCGGTTCGCTTCGACGGTGTCGTGCCCCGCGTCCTGCAGCTCGTACGCCTTGAGCTTGTTGAGCAGCCCGATGCCGCGTCCCTCCTGGTCCAGATACACGATCACGCCGCGGTCCTCGGCGGCGATCATGCGCATCGCGGAGTGCAGCTGCCAGCCGCAGTCACACCGCCCCGAGCCGAACACGTCGCCGGTGAGACACTTGGAGTGCATGCGCACCAGCACGTCCTTCCGCCCCTGCACGTCGCCGAACACTAGCGCCACGTGCTCCGCCGCGTCGACGTCGTTGCGATAGCCGACGATGCGGAACTCGCCGAACGGTGTCGGCAACCGCGCTTCCGCCACACGGTGCACCAGGCGCTCGTGGGCGAGCCGGTACGCCACCAGCTCCGCGACCGTGATGAACGTGATCTCGTGCCGCGCGGCGAACGCCTCCAGGTCGGGCTGCCGCGCCATCGAGCCGTCGGCGTTCAGGATCTCGCAGATCACGCCGGCGGGATAGAGCCCGGCGAGCCGCGCGAGATCGACGCTTGCCTCGGTCTGGCCGACGCGCTGTAATACGCCGCCGGGCCGCGCGCGCAGCGGGAACACATGCCCAGGACGCCGCAGGTCGGCGGGCACGGTGGCCGGATCGACGGCCACGCGAATCGTGGCGGCGCGGTCCGCGGCCGAGATGCCCGTGGTGACACCGAATCGCCGCGCGGCGTCGATCGACACCGTGAACGCCGTCTCGTGCGCCTCGGTGTTGTGCTCGGTCATCTGCGCCAGTCCCAACGCCTGACAGCGCTCCGGGAGGAGCGTCACGCAGATCAGCCCGCGCGCGTGCGTCGCCATGAAGTTGATCATGGCGGGCGTGACCTTGTCGGCGGCGCCGACCAGGTCGCCTTCGTTTTCGCGGTTTTCGTCGTCGGCCACGATGACCAGCCTGCCGGCGCGAATGTCCGCGATCGCCTGTTCTATCTTGCGGTGCTGCATAGTTGCCTCACGTACTTCCCGAGAACGTCGCCCTCCACATGTACGCGATCTCCTACGTCGAGCGCGCCGAGCGTGGTCTGCTCGCGTGTGAACGGGATCAGCGAGATCTGCACGCTATCGGCGCCGGGCAGATCGTTGATCGTCAGGCTCACCCCATCCACCGTGATCGCGCCGCGAGGGATCGACACCTCCCGCACCGCGTCCGGCACCTTCAGGTCGTACAGCCAGGCATCCCCGCGCCGCCCCACCCGGGTCACGACCGCCACGCCGTCGACATGTCCCTGCACGATGTGGCCACCCAGCCGATCGGACGCGCGCAACGCGCGCTCCAGGTTTACGGTGCGCCCGGCGGCGTACTCACCGAACAGCGTCCGACCCTCGGTCGTCTCCACCACATGGACCGCGAACCCCCCTTTGACGACGCGCTCCACGGTGAGACATGCCCCGTTGACCGCGATGCTCTCACCCCGCTTCACGCCCTTGAAGGGAGCGCGAAGGGTGAGCGTGAGCCCGGGCGTCGCCCGTTTCCCGTTTTCCGCGGTCCGCGCAACCCGCTCGATCCGTCCTACGGCGGTCACGATCCCGGTAAACATAGACGCCTGTCCAATACCAACAATGTATCAGAGCCCAGCGCCCGCCGCTCCACAGGCGTCCACCGCGGCGCGGCCGCGAGGGGGTGCGGTGGCACTCCGGGAAAGGCCGGAACGGCGCCCTCTCCGAGCCACACCGGCGCCTGCACCCAATAGAGCCGGTCCACCAGACCGTCGGCGAGGAGGCGCGCGCCCAGCGCCCCTCCCCCTTCGCACAAGAGCGACTGGACCCCGGCGTCGCGCAACATGCGGAGTCCGTCCCGCAACGTCGTGGGTCGGAACACGCGCACGCCGCTGTTCTCGAGCTGCGCGACGCTCGACGACGGCGCGTCGAGCGACGACATGACCCACGTCGGCACCTCGCGCGCTGTGCTCACGAGCTGCACGCCCAGGTTGAGCATCGCGCGCCGGTCGAACACGACGCGCACGGGCGGCCGGCGCGGCGTGACCACTCCGCGCACCGTGAGCTGCGGGTTGTCACGGAGCGCGGTCGTGCCGCCGACCGCGATCGCGTCGAACCCGGCGCGCACCCAGTGTACGTGCTCGCGCGCCGCTTCACCGGAGACCCACTGCGAGCTGCCGGCGGCGTCGGCAATGCGGCCGTCGATCGACGTGGCGAGCTTGAGGGCGACGAACGGTCGCTCCGCCTGCTCCCGCGCGAACAGGAAGGGCGCGTTGAGCGCCGCAGCCGCCTCCGCGAGCAGGCCGATCGAGACCGCCACGCCCTTGGCTCGCAGCGCGGCCGCGCCGCCCCGCGCCTGCGGGTCCGGGTCGGGCAGCGCCGCGACGACGCCGGCCACACCGGCGGCCACGATCGCGTCGGTGCACGGTGGTGTCTTGCCGTGGTGCGCGCACGGCTCGAGGTTCACCACCAGG
>QHUS01000028.1 GCA_003222035.1 Gemmatimonadota bacterium
CTCGCCGTCGCGCCGGGGCTGGAGCCGCACGCGCCGCGCGCGCTGCCACCGCTCGCGCGCGGGCGCGCCGCGGCGTGGGCGGACGATTTGGCCCGGAGCCTGGTGCCCTGGGGATGGCTCGTGCTGTTGGTGGGCGCACCCCTGCTCGCATGGCTGTGGCGGCGCCGCCGCGCGACCGCGCCCCGCGCTGCGGGGGCGACGGCCGCGCCCGCGGCGCCGCTCAGCCGCCTGGGACAGCTGGAGCACGCGTTCCAGGCGATTCTGGCGAGCCATGTCCCCGACCAGCGCGCGCGGGACGGCGACGGCCTGGCGCGCGCGTTGCGCGCGGCGGGCGTCGACAGCGCCGTGGCGGAGCACGTGAAGCGGCTGCGGGACCGCCTGCGCGCCTCGCGGTACGGCCCGCGCGGCCTGGGGGACGCCGCAGAGCTCTCCGCCGAGGTCGCGCAGGTGCTGGAGGTGCTCGGCGCCGATTCCGGCCGGAAGGGGCGTCGCGAGGTGACGGTGATCGCGCTGTTGCTGCTGGTCGGCCTTGGCGGAACCCTGGCCGGCCAAGGACAGACCCCGAGTGCCGAGGCGTTGTACGACGCGGGCGCGCTGCGCGCCGCGTCCGACTCGTTCGCCGCGCGCGCGGCCGCCGAGCCCCGCGTTCCGGCGCACTGGTACAATCTGGGCGCCACCCTGTACCGCGCGGGTGCCGACGGCAAAGCGACGGCTGCCTGGGTGGTGGCGGCGGACTTGGCCCCACGCGATCCGCTCGTGCGGCGCGCGCGCGACCTGCTGCCCGCGCCCGACGCCCCCAGCGAGGCGCTGCTCGCTCCAGGGCTGGTCACGCCGGCCGAGGCGGCGCTCGTGGCGGGCGCGTTCTGGCTGGCGACGTGGGCCGCCGTGGCCGCGCGGCGCCGCCGGTCGGTCATTCTCGCGCTGGCGCTGGCCTGTGGGGGCGCGGCAGGGATCGCGGCCCGTGAAGGCCTGCGCCGCGCCCGGCCGCTCGCCATCGTGCTCAACCATGCGTCGCCGGTGCGCGTCGCGCCCTACTGGGGCGCGAGTCCCGCGTACACGGTCGAGGCCGGCGCGGCGTTGCTCGTGGAACGGCGCGACGGCAGCTGGCTCGAAGTGCGTCGCGACGACGGCGTGCACGGCTGGGTGCTTTCCACCGAAGTCTCGCGGCCGTGACGACCATCGCGATCCTGCCGCCCCATGTGGCGGACCAGATCGCCGCCGGTGAAGTCGTCGAGCGGCCGGCATCGGTCGTAAAGGAGCTGGTCGAAAACGCGCTCGACGCCGGCGCCCGGACGATCCGGATCGAGATCGCGGACGGCGGCAAGAGCCTGATCCGCGTGAGCGACGATGGCGCCGGCATGAGCCGCGACGATGCCGAGCTCGCCCTGTCGCGCCACGCGACGAGCAAGATTCGCGACGCCGTGGACCTGATCGGCGTCGGGACGTTCGGCTTTCGCGGCGAGGCGCTCCCCGCGATCGCGTCGGTGTCGCGGCTCGAGCTGGAGACCTCATCCGACGGTCGAGCGGGCGTGCGGCTCTCGCTCGCGGGGGGCAAACGCGAAGGCTGTGAGGCGGCCGTCCGCCAGCCGGGGACCACCGTCACGGTGCGCGGGCTGTTCTTCAATACGCCGGCCCGGCGCAAGTTCTTACGGGCCCAGGCCACGGAAACGCGGGCGGCCGTCGAAGCCGTGACCCAGCTGGCGCTCGCGCGGCCCGATGTCGCCTTCACCTTCACGAGCGACGATCGTGCTTTGATCGATGTCCGCCCCACCACGCGACCCATCGAGCGCGTGCACGCGCTGTGGGGACGCGAGCTCGCCGACACGTTGCTCCCGATCGTCCACCGGGAGGGACCCCTGGAATTACGCGGGTTCGTGCAGCGGCCGGCGCAGGCCAAGCCCACCGGCCGGAAGGGCTACGTGTTCGTGCGGGGCCGCCCGATTCGCGACCCGTTCATCGTGCGCGCCGCGGAAGCCGGCTATCGCTCCACCATCGCGCCGGGCGATCGCCCGTCGGTCATCCTGTTCCTCGACCTCCCGGGCGACGCCGTCGACGTGAACGTCCATCCGGCGAAGCTGGAGGTCCGGTTCCGCGACAAGTTCTTCGTCGAGAAAGTCGTGGAGGAGGCGGTGCGGCGGGCGCTCGGGCCCCTCGCCGCCGCCGCTCCCCTGGGGACTGGGGGTGGATCCATAGGTGTCGGGTTTCAGGTGTCGGGGTTCGGCGGCTCCGGCTCCACTCTCGAGATGTTTCCTCGCGACTCCCGGACACCCGACACCCGGCACCTGACACCTGTCCTTCAGGTCTTCGACACCTACATCATCTTCCAGACCGACTCCGGCGTTGCGATCATCGATCAGCACTCGGCGCACGAGCGCGTGTTGTACGAACGGGCGATGCATCAGCTCACCGGTGATGGGGCGACGGCCCAGCGACTGCTGTTGCCGCTGACGCTCGAGTTCACCGCTGCCGAGCTCGAGGCGATCGAGGCGCACCGCGAGCTGCTGCGGCGCGTCGGCTACGAAGTGGAGCCGTTTTCCGGGCGCAGCGTGGTGGTGCACACGGCGCCGAATCCCCATCCTCGATTCGACGCGGCGCGCTGTTTCGGCGAGCTGGTCGCCGATCTCGCGGGCGGCCGGTTCGGCGGACTGGCGAACCGCCTGGAGCGGTTTGCCGCGACGTACGCCTGTCGCGCCGCCATCAAGGCGGGCCAGCGGCTCGAGCCCGACGAGATGCGCGAGCTCGTGGTGCGTCTCCTGAGCGCTACCCTGCCCGCGCACGACGTCCACGGGCGACCAACGGTCGTGCAACTGCCGAAGGAAGAGCTGGAGCGCCGATTTGGGCGGACCTGACACCGGACGCCTGACACCTGTCGTTGTCGGCCCCACCGCCGTCGGCAAGACCGCCGTGGTGGCGGCATGGGCCGCGCTCGAACCGATCACGGTCGTGTCCGCCGACGCGCGCCAGGTGTATCGCGAGCTGGACGTCGGCACCGCGAAGCCGACTCCCGCATTGCTCGCACGCGTGCCGCACCTGGGCCTCGACGTGGTCGCCCCGGGGGAGCGCTACAGTGCCGGCCGCTTCGCGCGCGACGCGGCACGGTGGCTCGAGGAGATTCGTGCCGCCGCGCGGCAGCCCGTCGTGGTCGGTGGCACCGGCTTGTACGTTCGCGCATTGGCCGACGGTCTGTTCCGGGAGCCGCCGCTCGATGCTGTCCGGCGCGAGCGCCTGCGCGATTGGACGACGCGGCTCTCGCCTGTGCACCTGGCGCACTGGGCGGCACGGCTCGACCGGCGGTTCGCCGGCGGTGGGCGGCAGCGGGCGGCCCGCGCCATCGAAGTCGCGCTGCTCACGGGGCGCGGGCTGTCCTGGTGGCAGGCGCACGCGCGCGAGACCGGAACCATGCGTCCGTGGTACATTCAGCTGACCTTGCCCCGGGAAGTGCTGCATCGTCGCATCGCGCAACGCGTGGACGACATGCTGGCAGCGGGTCTGGTGGACGAAGTCCGTCGGGTGATGGCCGCCGGTGTCGCTCCGCACGCGACCGGTCTCGACGGCGTCGGGTATCGAGAGGTCGTGGCGCTGCTCGAGGGACGACTGCGGCAGAGCGAGCTGCGCGACGCGATCGTCGTCGCCACACGGCGCTACGCGAAACGCCAAGAGACCTGGTTTCGACATCAACTGCGGGACGCGGGACGCGGGACGGGGGACGGGGGCGTGTGGACTCTTGATGCGACGGAACAGGCCGACGAGCTGGCCGCACGAATCCACGAGCGCTGGGTCGCCCTCACCCGTCCCTCGTCCCCCGTCCCCCGTCGCCCGTCCCGTGTGATCTCATGAGAATCGGCATCACCTGCTACCCGACCTACGGCGGCTCGGGGGCGGTCGCGACCGAGCTCGGCCTCGAGCTCGCGCGCCGGGGCCACGAGGTGCACTTCATCTCCTACGCGAGCCCATTCCGGCTGCGTGGGTACGTCGAGCGGGTCACGTTCCACGAGGTCACGCAGACCGAGTATCCGCTGTTCGAGCAGTCGTCCCCGTACGCGCTGGCGCTGGCGGTGAAGCAGCATGAAGTGGCCATGCGCGAGCAACTCGACCTCATGCACGTGCATTACGCCATCCCGCACGCCGCCACGGCGTGGCTCGCGAAGCAGATGCTGAAGGCCGAGCGCGACCTGAAGATCGTGACCACGCTGCACGGCACCGACATCACGCTCGTGGGACAGGACCCGTCCTACTACACGCTCACGAAGTTCTCGATCGAGCAGTCGGATCGCGTGACGGCGGTGTCGGCGTTCCTGCGGGACGAAACCTATCGCGCCTTCGGCTGCGGCGACTGCGACGTGGTCGTGATCCCCAACTTCGTCTCGCCCGCGGAGTATCATCCGCCCGGCGACGACACGTGCCGCCGGTCGCTCGCCCCGGCCGGCCACAAGGTGCTGGTACACGTGTCGAACTTCCGGCCTGTGAAGCGGGTGACCGACGTGGTGCGGGTCTTCGCGGGCGTGCGACGCGAGGTCGCGGCCACGTTGGTGCTGGTCGGCGACGGTCCGGACCGCGATCCCGCCGAGCAGGAGGTGGACCGCCTCAAGCTACGGCGGAATGTCCGCTTTCTGGGCAAGGTGGACAACGTCGCCGACATCCTGCGGGGCTCGGACGTGTTCCTGTTGCCGTCCGAGACCGAGTCCTTTGGGTTGGCCGCGCTCGAGGCGATGGCGTGCGCCGTGCCGGTTCTGGCGAGCGCGGTGGGCGGCCTCCCCGAAGTGGTCGTGGACGGAGAGACGGGATTCCTCACGCCGGTCGGTGACACCGGCGCCATGACCGCCCACGCCATTCGCCTGTTGCGGGACGACGCGCTCCACGCGCGCCTGGGCGCGGCGGCGGCCCACCGGGCCCTCGAGTTCGCCGCCGACCGCATCGTGCCTCGGTACGAGCGGCTGTACGAGGACGTGCTGCGTGATTGACCTGCTGCGCCTGGTCCGTGCCCACAACCTGCTGATCGCCACGGCCGCCGTGCTGGCGGGCGGCTGGATCGCGCTCGCGTCGGTCCAGACCCCGAAAGTGCTGGCGTTTGCCGCGCTGGCGGCGGTGGGGATCGGTATGGCGGGATATGCATGCAACGACATCTGGGACCAGGCGGCGGACCGTGTCAACCGGTCTGGGACCGGGCGGCCGCTCGCCACGGGCCGCATATCGCGCGGCGCCGCGGACCTGTGCGTCGCCGCCGGCGCGTTCATCGGCCTCACGGGCGCGGCGCTCGTCAGCGGAACAGCCGTGGCCGTCGCCGCAGCGGCCCTTCTGCTGCTGGTCCTGTACTCACCCGTGCTCAAGCCCCGTGGCCTGCTCGGCAACGTCGCGGTGGCGCTCGTGGCCGGCTTGCCGCTCGAGTACGGCGCGATCGCGGTGGGGAACCCCCGCGCGGGCATCGTGCCCTGGATCCTCGCGTCGTGGATTCATCTGGTGCGCGAGATCGTGAAAGACATCGACGATCAGGCGGGTGACCAGGCGCTCGGTCGCCGCACCCTGCCGCTTGTTCTGGGAGCCCGGCGCGCGAGCGTCGTCGGGGGCGTGCTGGCGGCAGCATTCGTGCCGCTGTCGCTCGCGCTGCCGGCCGCGGCGCACTACCACGGTCCGTATTTTCTCATCGCGCTGTTCGCGCAGCTCGCCGTCCTCGCCGTCGCCAGCCGGCTGTTCATCGGGAGGGCGCCCGCCGGGGGAAACAGCCGGCTGCTGAAAGGAGCCATGCTCGTGGGTATCGTGGCGCTGGTCGCCGGGCGGGTCGCATGACCCTGTGGCAGGGCATCGTCCTTGGGCTGGTGCAGGGGCTCACCGAGTTTCTTCCCGTGTCGAGCTCGGGTCACCTGCGGGTGCTTGAGGTGGTTACAGGCGTGCACACGCCGGGCGTCTTTGTGGAGGTCATGCTGCACGTCGCCACTGTGGGGTCCGTGCTCGTGGTCTACGGCGCGCGCTTGTGGGCCATTGTGCGCGGCGTTCTGGCACGGCGTCCGGCCGAGCTCCGAACCGCGGGGCTGTTGCTCCTCGCCACGCTGCCGGCCGGCGTTATCGGAGTACTGTTCCACCGGCAGGTGGAAGCCGGTGCGTCACTGTTCATCGTGGGTACCGGCTTTCTATTGACTGGATTCATGAACTGGTCGACGCGCCGGCTCGCCGGTAGCCGCAGCGAGCCCACGGTGGGCGTCGCGGTCGGCATCGGGTTCGCGCAGGCGCTGGCTGCCGTGTTTCGCGGCGTGTCGCGCTCCGGCTCCACGGTGTGCGCCGCCTTGTGGGGCGGCCTCGGGCCCGCCGCGGCGGCGGAATTCAGCTTCCTGCTCGCCGTTCCCGTTATCGCCGGCGCCGCCCTCGTCGAAGGCCGGCACATGGTGGTGCACGTAGCGGCTGTCGGGGCTCTGCCCCTGGCGACCAGTTTCGTCCTCGCGTTCGCGAGCGGGATCTGGTCGATTCGGTTCCTGGTGGCCTTGCTGCAGCGCGGCCGCTTCTACGCGTTCGCCCCGTACAACTGGATCGTCGGCGTCCTGACGATCGGATACGCGCTGTGGCGCGGCTGACGCTCGACGGCGTCGCGGGCGCCGATCTCGCGGTTCGGTGGGGCGTGCCGCAGTGCGGGCTGTTCCGCCGGCTCGACTCGACGCTCGACGCCATCCACGACCTCGGCGCCCAGAGCGCGCCCACGGGCAGCGTCGTGCTCGCCGAAGAACAAGCGGCCGGCCGGGGACGGGACGGGCGGACCTGGCACTCGCCCGTCGGCGGCGTGTGGCTCGGCATGCTGCTGCGGCCAGCGCGCTGCGAGCTGGGAGTCATGTCGGTGCGCGTGGGGCTCGCCGTCGCGGACGTCGTGGACGCCCTGCTCGGTCGCGTCGAGATCAGGCTCAAGTGGCCGAACGACGTGCTGCTCGCGGACCGCAAGCTCGCCGGCATCCTGTGCGAAGGACGCTGGCACGGCGACTCGCTGCAATGGCTCGCCGTCGGCGTGGGCGTGAACGTATGCAACCCGATTCCTCCCGCCGTGGCGCGCCAGGCTGTCGCGCTCCACGAGTGGCTCCCCGCCGTGCGTCGCCTCGATGTGCTCGATCGCCTCGTCCCCGTGCTCGCCGGGCTGGCCTCCGGCGAGCCCGCGCTGAGCGAGCGAGAGTGTACCGCGTTTGCGGCCCGCGACTGGCTGCAGGGCCGCCAGCTGCGCTCGCCCGCCGCGGGTCGGGCGCGCGGCCTCCGGCCCGATGGCGCCTTGCTCGTCGACCTCGGCGCGGCGACGATCGCGGTGCGCGAGGGGCACGTGGAGCTGGCGTAGAGAGGGCGGCAGAAGGCCTAGAGGTCGTAGAGGTCGTAGAGGTCGTAGAGGAGGGCGAACGAGCGAAATCGCTGCCTCTTTTCGCTGCTGCTTGCAACGATCCGATCCCGCAGTCCCGTGACGGTAACGTTACGTTCGTGCTCGTGCCACCGTATGAGCGACTGAAAGCATGGCAGGAGTGTCATAAGCTCGTGCTCGAGACCTACCGAGCTACAAAGTCCTTCCCGAAGGAAGAGCTCTACGGCTTGACATCTCAAACACGGCGGGCTGCGTTTTCGGCTGCCGCTAACATCGTCGAAGGGTCAGCCAAGCACAGTCCGAGAGAGTTCCGTCGGTTTCTTGACGTCACGATCGGTTCGTTGGCGGAGCTCGGGTACGCGTTTCGGGTTGCGCGAGAACTTGAGCTACTGCCAAGCTCCGATTGGGACAAGTTGGAGGATTTGCGGAGACGCGCCGGCTTCTTAACGTGGCGACTGTATGGGTCGCTGGTCGACCGAGGGCAGTGAGGCAGTCGCCTCAAGCACCTCTACAACCTCTACAACCTCTACGACCTCTACGACCTCTAGCACCTCTACGACCTCTACCGCCATCTTTGCTCAATGCTCCTCGCCATCAATATCAACAACACCGAAACGAAGGTCGGACTGTTTCGTGGCGACAGCCTAGAGGCTCACTGGCGGCTCACGACGACGCCTTCCCGTACGCCGGACGAATGGGCGGCCACGCTAACGTCCTACCTGGCGCAGGAAGGCCGGTCGACTCAGGAGGTGCGTGCCGCCGTCGTCGCGTCGGTGGTGCCTCCGGTGACCCAGGGGCTGTGCGAGGCGGTGGAGCGGGCTACCACGGTGCGTCCCGTCGTGGTGGACGGACGATCGCGCCTGCCGATCAAACTCGATGTCGAGGAGCCGCTACAGGTCGGCGCCGATCGCATACTCAATACGCTGGCGGCGGCGCAGCTCTTTCACCGCGACACGATCGTGGTGGACTTCGGGACCGCCACCACCTTCGACTGCATCACCGCCGACGGCCGCTTTCTCGGGGGCGTGATCATGCCCGGGATCCGCACGGCCTCCGACGCCTTGATCCGCGGTACCGCGAAGCTCCCGGCGACCGAGCTGACACCCCCCACGCGCACCATCGGTCGGCGCACCGACGAGGCGATCCGCTCGGGCGTGCTGCTCGGCACGGCGGACGCGGTCGACGGCATCGTGCGCCGGATCAAGGCCGAGTGGCCGAACGGCCAGTCGCCGCTCGTCATCGCCACGGGCGGGCTCGCGAATCTCGTCGCGCCACTGGTTCGCGAGATCGAGTCGGTCCACCCGGACCTGACCCTCACCGGGTTGCGCTTCGCCGCCACCGCGCTGGGCCTGAAGTGGTAGCCGACAGCCGCGCGCTGAACCCTTGGCGGCGCTGGGGATACCGGGTCCTGCCGGGAGACCTGTTTTCCTATGTGCTGCACACGCGACCGGCCGAGTGGCCGATCATGGCGGGGCATGCGGCACTCGGCTACGTGCTGGCGGTTGGAATCAACGGCGTGGTGCGCGGTGCGTGGTTGCCCCAGGCACTGCTGGCCCTGTTCGTGTGGGTGATCTGCCTCAACGGCGGCACGCTGGCGATCAACTCGGTATTCGACAAGGACGAGGGCGACATTGGGTACCTGATCGCGCCGCCAGCGCTCCCGAAGCATCTCCTCGCATTCAGCCTCGTCCTGCTCGCGGGTGGCCAGGGGCTGGCGTTTGCCCTCCCACCGGCGTTCCGGGTCGTGTACGCCGTATGCTTCGTGATGTCCGTGCTCTATTCGGTGCCGCCCTTCCGCTTCAAGGCGGTGGCGGGAGTGGATTGGCTGATCAACATGTGGGGCTTCGGGACGTTCACACCGTACGCGGCGTGGGCCGCGACCGGGCGCACGCTCGACGTCGGCCATGCTCTCATTCTCCTCGCCTTCTGCCCCCTGTTCGCGGGGCTCTATCCGCTCACGCAGCTGTATCAGATGGACGAAGACCGCCGCCGCGGTGATCGGACGCTTGCGCTGCTGCTGGGCCTGCGCACCAGCCTCGGTATCGCCATTGGTTCAGTGCTGCTCGCGTTCGCGCTGTTCGTCTGGGCGTCTGCGGTATTGCACATGACGGCGTGGCCGCTCGTCGTGCCACTCACGGCGTGGTTGGCGGTGCTGCTGCCGTGGTACCGGCGCCGTGACGGATTGCCGGCGGTGGCCCACCAGCGCGGGATGTACCGCGCGCTCGGCGCGTGGGCCCTTACGGATGTCGTGGTGCTGCTGCTGTTTGCCCGCTGAGACCGCACGCTTAGATTTCGCGAACCGCTTTCATCCACCAGGATGGGAACCATGTCGGCCACTGCAGCACCGGCTCCCTCGGACCGCTCGGACTTTCGCACCGTCACGACGGGCGGCGCCGCAGTCGGCGTGCTGACGGCCGTGGCGGTCGTCGCGTTTCTCGCCGCCTCGCGACTCCTGCCCGACGTGCGGGGCGGGGTCGAGTCGCTCATTGTGCTCGCTGCCGGCATCACCGTCGCGTTCCTTCCGGCGCAGCGGACCGGCGCTCGCGGCGTCGACGGGATCGCGGGCGCGGCGGCCGTGGGTCTCGTCGGCACCGTCGTGTTCAGCGCGATCGACATCGTCCTCCTGCGGCCCTTCAAGGCGTATCCGTGGACGTGGGACGCGATCGGCGGCGGGAGCACCTGGTGGTACCTACCGGTTTGGTGGATGCTTGGCACGTTTGCGGCGTGGATGGGCGCCATCGTGACGGCGCGTGCGGCGACGCCTGATGTCCCCTCCCCACTGGCCCGCCGTGCGCTGCCGCTCGTTGCCGCCACGGTCATCGCCGTGGCAGTCGTGCGACTCGCGGGCATGCGGGTCGCCCTGCCGGTCCTCACGGGCGGAGCCTTCACCCTAACGCTCGCGGCGCTCGCCCTCGTCGCCCTCGCGCGCAAGCGCTAACGGGGGGGGCTACGTGCCCCGCTGGCTCGCGCATCTTCTGGTCGTGGTCGGATGGCTGTTAACGCCCGTGCTGGCGTGGTCGGCGTCGTACGTCGGCCTGTGGGCGGGAGCGATGCTCGCCACGGGCTTTCGACAGCCTCTCACCATGCTCGCGGTAGCCGCCGCGGTCGCGGCACTCTGCGGGTTCACGGCGCTGTTCGTGTGGGTCCGCTTCATGCGTCGCGTGCCGCACTTGCTCTCCCATCTCATGGCGCCGCGCACGTCGGAGGAGCACCGCGCCGTTGCCGCGGCTGACTGAGCTGGGGCGGCTCGCACTCCTGTTGCTGCTGCCCGCGACCCTGGCGGCGCAGGCCGGGGGGGAGGGGGGGGGCGGGGGCCGCGGGGCGGTCCGTTCACGCACGGCCTCGGCGTATCGCTGCTCGTGAGCGACACGCTGGGCCGGCGTCGCGCGTTCTACGGTCTGGGCTACGAGATCCAGGCGTTCCGGGGCCGCAGAACCTTCGGCCCGTACGCGCTCGCGGGCGCCGCACTCGGCATCTCGACCGACACGTCCACTCAAGAGCTCGCCATCCAGTGGACCCTGGGCATCGGGGTCGAATGGCGCGCGCTCTCCTGGATCGCGTTTGGGAGCGAAGCCCGGTACCGCCTGGAGGATCGCGGTCCCAGCGGATTCTGGAATCCGCGTAGCGACGCGCGCAAGGGTATGAGCGCGACGATCGGGGTATCGTTGGGGCTGGGGAAGAGGGAAGGGGGACGTGGGACGGGTGGCAACGGCGGCCCTCCGGATCTTCCGCCGCCCGAGCCACCCACGACGATCACGGGCAACGCCGCCGACGTCGTGCAGACCGCCCTCGAGTCGCTCGGCACCCCGTACACCTGGGGCGGCACCGCCGAGAACGGGTTCGACTGCTCCGGCCTGATCCAGTATGCCTATGGCCAGCACGGCATCCGTCTGCCACGCATGAGTCGCGATCAGGCGCACGCTGGCGGCGAGGTCACGCCGACAGTCGACGCGCTCCGCCCCGGCGACATCCTGCTGTTCTCGGCCCGACCGGGAGCGGGCGTGACGCATGTCGGGATGTACGTCGGCGAGCTGAAGTTCATCCACAGTTCCAGCCGGGGCGTGAAGCTGTCCCGCATGGATCCGCGTGACCCCGAGGGTGGGTACTGGCTGGATCGCTGGGTGGGGGCGAGGAGAGTCATTCCGTGAAGCGTGGCCTCGCCCTTCTCGGCAACGCTGTTGTTTGGTCCTGCGCCCCCCCCGCCCACTACGAGCCGCCGTCCGACCTGCGGGGGTACGAGCTTGTCATCACCCGCGACGATTCGCTCGGCAAGGGACTGGCAAACGGGCTGCGGCACCGCGGATTCACCGTGCGCCCGGCCGTCCGCGGCGGGAGCCGTCCGGCGGCGTACGTCCTCGTCTTCACGTTCCGGGAGACGGAGCCACCGGCGTTGACGTGGCTGCACGTTCGCCTGGCCGACACCCGCACTGGTGCCATCCTACGGGCGGTGTCGGCGCCGCTCGACTCCCTCGGGCCGAGCGCCACAGACCGGGCGCGGGCTCTGGTCGACTCGATCACAGCCTCGCCCCCTTGACAGAGCTGGGCCGCCTGGAGAAATTCCCCGCGGCTTGAAATTAGCACTCACAACGCCAGAGTGCTAACAGCGTTTTTTAACAAGCACTTAGAACCACGCAACGAGGCGGAGGATCCAGCACCATGGCAACGGCAACGGCAGGGAAGACGAAGCTCAAGATCTTCCCGCTCGCGGATCGGGTCGCGATCCGGCCGATGGAGGAGACGGAGACCATGAAGGGCGGCCTCTATATCCCCGACACGGCCAAGGAGAAGCCGATCCAGGGCGAGGTGATCGCAGTAGGCCCCGGACGTCGCGAGAAGGCGGAAATGGTCCCGATGGAGTTGAAGGTCGGGGACCGTGTGGTGTACGGGAAGTACAGTGGTTCCCAGGTGGAACTCGAGGGTGAAGAGATCATCCTCATCAAGGAATCGGACGTCATTGCCAAGCTTGGCTGACGCTTAGGAGGAAACGGACATGGCGGCAAAGCAGCTGGAGTTCAACACCGAGGCCCGCGCGCGCTTGAAGCGCGGCGTGGACCAGTTGGCGGAGGCGGTCAAGATCACGCTCGGCCCCAAGGGGCGGAACGTTGTGATCGACAAGAAGTTCGGCAACCCGACGGTCACCAAGGACGGCGTTACCGTCGCCAAGGAGATCGAGCTCGAGGATCCGGTCGAGAACATGGGCGCCCAGATGGTGAAGGAAGTGGCGACCAAGACGTCAGACCTCGCTGGTGACGGCACCACGACGGCCACGGTGCTCGCGCAGGCGATTTTCCGTGAGGGGCTCAAGTCCGTCACGGCGGGCTCCAACCCGATGTCGCTCAAGCGCGGCATCGATCGGGCGGTCGAGGCCGTGGTGGAGGACCTGAAGAAGATCTCGGTCCCGACCTCGGGCAACAAGAAGGATATCGCGCAGGTCGGGGCGATTTCCGCGAACAACGATCAGGAGATCGGCAAGCTGATCGCCGATGCGATGGAGAAGGTCGGCAAGGACGGCGTGATCACGGTCGAAGAGGCGAAGGGCCTCGAGACCACGCTGGAGACGGTCGAGGGGATGCAGTTCGATCGTGGCTACCTGTCGCCCTACTTCATCACCGATCCGGAGAAGATGGAAGCGGTGCTCGAGGACGCGTACGTCCTGATCCACGACAAGAAGATCTCGTCGATGAAGGATCTGCTGCCGATCCTCGAGAAGGTGGCGCAGGCCGGCCGGCCGCTGCTCCTCATCGCCGAGGACGTGGAGGGCGAAGCGCTGGCGACCCTGGTCGTCAACAAGCTCCGCGGCACGCTGAAGGTGTGCGCCGTCAAGGCGCCCGGCTTCGGTGACCGCCGCAAGGAGATGTTGGTCGACATCTCGGTGCTCACCGGCGCACCGCAGGTGATCTCGGAAGAGATGGGCCTGAAGCTCGAGAACGCGACGCTCAACGATCTCGGCCAGGCGAAGCGGATCGTGATCGACAAGGACAACACGACGATCGTCGGCGGAAAGGGCAAGTCCGAGGCGATCCAGGGCCGCATCAAGGAAATCAAGGCGGCGATCGAGAAGTCCACGTCGGATTACGACAAAGAGAAGCTGCAGGAGCGGCTCGCGAAGCTGGCGGGCGGCGTCGCCGTGATCAACGTGGGCGCGGCCACCGAGACCGAGATGAAGGAGAAGAAGGCGCGCGTGGAAGATGCGTTGCATGCGACGCGCGCGGCGGTCGAGGAAGGCATCGTGCCCGGAGGCGGCGTGGCCTTGTTGTGGTGCCAGAAGGGGCTCGACAAGGTCAGGGGCACCGATGACGACGAGAAGATCGGCGTCGATATCGTGCGGCGCTCGCTCGAGGAGCCGATGCGGATGATCGCCCAGAACGCGGGCGCGGAAGCGTCGATCGTGGTCGGGAAGGTGAAGGAGTCGAAGGACAAGAACTTCGGCTACAACGCGCAGACC
>QHUS01000029.1 GCA_003222035.1 Gemmatimonadota bacterium
GAGGGGCATCGAGCCCCGCCAGTACGGCGGTAAGGCCGAGGCCCACGGCGGCGTGCAGCAGCCACCCACCCCAGGGGGATTTGCCGGTGCTGTTGGCGGTCATCGGGCTTCCTCGTGGGCGAAGGTTGAGGACAAGATAGGCTCGACGCGGCGCGGGAGTAGAATAGGAGGAGAGAGGGGAATCTCCCTCTCACTCGACTCGGAGAAGGCCGGCAGCGCCCGTGAAGTCGTCCGCTACCGCGGGCAGACCGGGCGGAACGGCCCAAGGTCCACCGTCGCGCCGGATGCTGACCCGGTGGCTGCCCGGCCCGATGGCGAGTTGTGCCTCCCACACCCCACCGCCTGCGGGCACGAGGCTCACGACCCGCCAATCGACAAAGTCCGCCGTCAACTCGACGCGCGACGCGTCAGGCACGCGCACGCGGAGCAATCGCAGATCGCCCGACACCGAACGGATCTCGAACGACGGGTTTTCACGTTTTGGCGGAGGGCGTGCCACGACGGGCCTCGCCGCCCGGCCGAACGCGAGGCGGAAGCCGAGCGTGAACGGCCCACTCAGGCGGGGGGCTTCCAGTACCGGCAATGACGGGCTCCCCACGCCGACCACCACGCCCAGTTGGGGGGTGAGCCAGCCCGTTGCTTCGGTGCGCAGCCACCTGGTGGCTCGCCCCCCACCCTGCGGGATCTCGACGCCGCCCGTCAGTCGCGCCTCAATTGGCCCGCCGCTCCACTTCAGCTGTGCACGCACATCCTCCCACACACCCCCTCCCACAAACTGGCGCGCCGTGGTCGGGGCGGGCGGTGGTACCCCAGGGGTGTCGATCGGAACTGACGCAGGGGCTAGCGTCACTGTACGCTCGACTGGCATTAGCCGCGTCTCCGTCACCGATAGTTCGATCGCCACCGGGCCGCGGGTCATGGAGCCGCCGAGCCCCGCGAGCAGTAGGGAGTGTGCACCCAATCCGTCCCACAGGCCGCCCGTTCCGACGCGCAGCCACGCGCAGCGCTCGCCGCGTCCCCCCTCCAAGGCGATGATCAGGTTCGCCGCCGCATATCCCTTGCTCGTCCCGGGGCCACCGGCACCCAACCAGCCGGCCCCATCCAATCCGGCCTTCAGCAGCAAGTCCGATCCCCGGTTGAGGGGCAGGCCCAATGCGAGTGTGGAGCGTGCTTCGACCGGTGTGGTGGTTGATGTCCGTAGGTCCCCAGTCGCCAGCGCCTGCCCGCCGGCCGTCGAGGCCGCGAGCACGCACGCAAGCAATGCGTGCGAGAGTGGAGCTGAAGGGAGGGTTGATGGCATGTCAGTTCTGTGGGCGAGGGGTGATGGGAATGGTTGTAGCAGGTGATCCGCTGAGCACACGTGCGCGGACTGACGCCGCGACTGCAGCGGGCACGCCACCGGCGATGTCGCGCTCCACCGCCATACGGAGCTGCTCCAAGTCGGCATCCGAGGCGCCCGCGCCGAGCACCTTCAGCACGACGCGCGTGGCGGTATCGGACGGCACGCCCTGAGTGATCAAGTCCGTCGCCACCTCGAGTGCGAGCGCAGTGTTCTGTCCCGGCCGGGCAGCACGGAGGCGGACGAGATCGCCACGCGTGAGCCCCGCCCGCAGACCGCCGGCTCCGGCGACGAGCTCCCGGGTCGTCGCCCGGTCACCAAAGGCTTCGCGCGCGGCGGCCAGCTCGCCCGCAAGCCGACGTACGGCCGCCGCGATACGCCCCGCGTCTGCCTGCTTGGTCACGCCCTCCAGCACCTTGTCCTCCAGCGGACCGGTCGGGAGGCCCGCAGCCCGGGCCGAGTCGATGGTCGGACCGACCGCGGCCAAGACGGGCGCCGGCACGCGAGACTCGAGGCGAGACTGTGCGGACAGGGCGGCGGTCACGCTGCACGCCGTCAGTACGTAGACCGCCACGCGACCGCAGCTCACGATCCCTTGCCAAGGATGGTGACAACGGAGCTCTCCGCTCCGAAGTCGTTGTCCGCGGCGCGGGGAGCGGCAGGATCGGCGACCCAATGCGTGCCGTCGAGGACGAATGAATAACGGTAGCGGCCGGGCGGGAGGTTCACGACCACCCACCACGTGTGCTCGCCGGCGCGCTGCAAGGGTGTGGCGGCTTGGTCCCAGTCGTTGAAGTCCCCTACGATTGACACGCGAACTGCCTTCGGGGCCATCAGGACGAACGGCACCGGGCGAGCGGGGTCACGTCCTTCCGGGTGACGGCGCAACACGAGGACAGCGAGCACCGCGGCGAGTCCGATCAGGAGCGACCGCGGGACGGGCAATCGCGAGCGCCTGGGGACTCCGAGCCCGCGGGCGCTGGCGAGGACCCGTTCCCGCAGGGCCGCGTTCGCTGAGGGGGTCGTGCGTAGCCCTGTGACGAATGCCTCAAGCTCCGGCGGGAGGTCGTCAGTCATCATTTCCCTGCCGGAGCAGCTGGCGCAGCTGCTCGAGTCCGCGCTTCACTCGCATCTTCAATGCAGACTCTCCTACACCGGTGATCGCGGCGATGTCCGCGTAGCTCAAGTCCTCCACGTAGCGCAACAGGAACACCTCCCGTTGGTCCGCCGGGAGCCGGCTCAGCAACCATGTGGCCTGCTCGCGTCCGACGAACCCCGCGTCGCTGGTCGGGGTGTCCTCGTCCGCGGTCGGCTCTTCGACTGCCCGTCGACGCTGGCGCTGCGCCAAGACGGACCGGCAGCGATTGACCAGGATGCGGTAGAACCAAGCGGCAAACCGTTCACGGTGCTGGTACGCTCCGAGCGCCCGGTAGGCGCGGATAAGGGCGTCCTGTAGGGCCTCTTCGGCATCTTCGCGGCTGCCGAGCATGCGCGTGGCGAAGCGCGCAAAGCGCCCGTGGTAGCGGTCGACGATGATCCCATAGGCGTCCACGTCACCCGCGAGCACGCGGGCAATCACCTCCCCGTCCGTGGGCGTCACACTAAGTAAACCCTCGCGAGCGGTCGATCGGTCACATGCCGGAGCATTGTGACGTACCGCGTCCCATCCCGGGTTTCTCTCGGGAGAGTCAGCAAGAGCACCGGGATGAACCCTCGCCGGAAGGAGTGCAGGGACCCATGAAATACCAGAGACTGGCCACATTCGCGGCTTGGCTGCTGATCGCCTGGTCGTGCCGCTCAGATCGCGGCCCCACTGCGCCCGGATCGTCAGTAGTGCAGACGGAAGTCCGTCTGACGGACGCGCCCCCCGCCGATGCGAGCGTCCGCAGCGTCAACGTGTACATCGAGCACATCGACGCCTCGCCGACCACCGACACGACTGGCGGCGCCGACTCCCAGCCGTGGATCACGCTCGTGGCTCCGCATCAGCGTTACGATTTACTCACCCTTCAGAATGGTACGACGGAACTGCTGGGAACGGCACAGCTCTCGCCGGCTGAGTTCCGCGCAATCCGAGTGGTGCTCGATACGGATTCGTCCGGGATCGTGCATTCGGACGGCACGCCCGCGATCGTGCACTGGGGAGCAACGGGCTCGATCTCCATAAGCGTGTTGGTCGAAGCGCCCGTACAGATCTCGGGCCAGAGCGCCCACATTCTTCTCGACTTCAACGTCGCGAACAGCTTTGTGCGCGATCCACAGGATCCGAATGCTTTCATCTTCCTCCCTTGGATCCGGGCTGTGAGGTCCGGGAGCTGAATGCGACTACTGGTGATCAACTGGCAGGATCCCAGCAACCCTCGGGCGGGCGGCGCCGAGGTTCACCTGCGCGAGATCTTGCGGCGACTAGTGGCGCGGGGTCACCAGGTGACGCTACTCGCGTCGGGGTGGCCAGGTTGCGAACCGCGCGAAACGAAGGACGGCGTCGAGATCCACCGAGTTGGCGGCCGCTATTCGTTCGCCCTTCGGGCGCCACTGTACTTTCGGCGCGTGCTCGCGTCGCGTGCGTTCGATGTAGTAATCGAGGACCTCAATAAAGTCCCCCTCTATGTGCCCACGTGGACGGCGCTCCCTGTCGTTCTCATCGCACACCACCTGTTCGGGAGTTCCGCGTTTGGAGCGGCCTCGCTCCCTGTGGCCAGCGTGACATGGGTGCTGGAGCAGACCCTCGGCCTCGCCTATCGTGGAGTGCCAGTCCAAACCGTGTCGGAGAGCACGGCCGAAGACCTTTGCCGGCACGGACTGCGGGACGAAGACATCACGGTGATT
>QHUS01000012.1:0-10956 GCA_003222035.1 Gemmatimonadota bacterium
GATCCGCGGGGTGGTTGTAGCGGCCATACGCATTGGCCTGCCAGATCTCGACCAGCGCATCGGGTACCGGTACGCCATCGCCGTCGAGGACACGCCCCTCGATGCGTATGCGTTCGCCGACTGTCTCCGGCAGGGTCAGCATGTTGCGACGCGCGTCTTCTCGCAGCAGCGTGGGCGCGAAGAATGGGCCTACTGTTTGCGAACTGGTTAGCAGATGTGTGTTCATCTCCCACCCTCCTTCGACTCGAACGGCGTGACGTACGGTCCGCGCACCACGATGTCCCAGCGATAGCCGAGTGCCCACTCCGGCTCGGTCACATCATGGTCATATACCGCGATCAGACGCTTGCGTGCGGCCTCGGTCGGCACCGCGTTCATGATGGGATCGAGGGCATGCAGCGGATCGTCGGGGAAGTACATCTGCGTCACCAGCCGCGACTGCATAGACGGGCCGAACACCGAGAAATGGATGTGGGCCGGACGCCAGGCGTTGGGGTGGTTCAGCCAGGGATACGCTCCCGGGAGAATCGTCAAGAAGCGGTAGACCCCGTCTGCATTCGTCAAACAGCGACCCATGCCCAGGAAGTTCGGATCGAGCGGCCCCGGCCATTGGTCCCGTTTGTGGAGGTAGCGGCCAGCGGCATTGGCCTGCCAGATTTCCAGGAGCGTGTTGGGCACGGGAGTGCCACGGTCGTCGAGCACACGACCGGTCACAATGATGCGCTGGCCAATCGCCTCACCATCGGTCCCGGCGTTACGTGTAAGGTTGGCATCTTCCGGTGTAATGGCGCTGATGGCAGCTCCGGGACCGGTCAACTCCGAGAGCGTCAGTGGCACCTTTATGAGCGGAAGCGTCGGAGCCCGGCGCCGCGTGGATTGATACGCCTCATACAGGTAGGGTGGGAACACCTCCCGATCCCCCCGTACGATATCTCCGATGGTGATATGGTTCATGCATCCTCCTGCTGTGACTTCGCCGGGTCTTCCTCTTCTGGAGCACGTGTTAGCTGAGCGAACTCGTGCTTTGCCAGCGAAAACGCGGCATTGGCCGCGGGAACGCCTGCATACACGGCCACGTGGAGGAGCACCTCCGCGATTTCGTGCGGATCGACCCCGGTATTTCGGCTGGCACGTAGATGCACGGCCAGTTCTTCACGGCCCAGCGCCGCCAGAATCGCAATCGTGACCAGGCTTCTCGTCCGCCTGTCCAGGTCCGGGCGTGCCCAGACGGAACCCCAGGCCGACTCCGTGATGAAGCGCTGGAAGTCGGCATCGAACGCGGTGGTGCGAGCGAGCGCCTGTTCAACATACTCGTTTCCGAGCACCTCTTTGCGGACCTTCATTCCAAGGTCGAAGCGTGATTCCGTCATAATGGCTCCTCTTCCTGACTCAGCATGTACATCTGCTACCTTTCTCGTACGCGGAAATACATCTTTGTACGCGATTAGTTGTTCCTGGCTCATCCCCAAGTGCCACTGGGCCGAAGCCTTCCAGGTCTTACCCCAAGTCCCCAGGCGATTTGGGTCCCGTCATAGCCACTACCGGGACCACCCTGTCAGTTATGGCCCGACAAGGCGAAGGGCCTCCTGTAAAATGTTCAGGCTGGCATTCTCATCACGATCGCCAGTGTAGCCACAGGCGGGGTTTGTGCACAGATAGATGCGCTCTTTAAGGGTGAGATCGGCTCGACGCAAGCCACAGCAGTGACACAACTGGCTCGATGGGTAGAAGCGTCCCACTTTCACCAGCGTTCCCCCTGCGCGTGGCACTTTGCTTTCGAGCAGGTCCAGAAGGGTCCCTAATGCTGCGTCAAAAAACGAGCGCGACAGGCAGCGATTCTGTAGTAACCCCTTGACGTGCAGATCTTCCACTGCGACCAGCCCGCTGGTTTTGGCCACCTCTGTCGTCAGTTTGTGCAGCAGGTCAGCACGGAGACAGGCAATACGATAGTGCAACCTGGCTAGCTTGCTTTTCGTCTTTTGCCAGTTTTTGCCACCTTTCGTGCGTCGTGCCAGTTCCTTATTCAAACGGCGTAGCCTTTTCAACAGATGGCGCAGCGGTCTTTGGTTTTCGTACCGCCGCCCGTCTGAGAGCGTGGCGAGCCGATTGAGTCCGACATCGAGGCCAACAGGTGGACAGTGATTTTCCGGCACCACATCGGACATTTCAACCGTGATCGACACAAACCACCAGTCCGCCGTTTTGCTGATGCGTGCAGAAAGAATTTTGCCTGCAAAGCGCAACTTCTCGGCCATGTTGACGCGCCCCAACTTTGGCACATCGATCCAATGATCGCCCACCGTGAATTTGTCGTTCGCCAGATAGAAGGCCTGGCGGGAACGTTTCTTGCTTTTGAACTTCGGATAGCCCGTCCTGCGCGCGGCTTTGCGCCCCTCAAAGAAGTTCTTGAAGGCGACAGCCACATCCCTGAATGCGCCTTCCACTGCGCACTTCGTGACCTCATAGGACCAGGGAAACTGCTCGCGTCGGATGGCGTTGAACTGCTTTTTCAGAGCCATCGCATTCGGCTTGCCTCCGGCTTCATACTGCGTTTTCCATTCCGCCAATGCCCAGTTGAACACGAAGCGGGCCGTGCCAGCAGCACGAGCAAAATAATTCGCTTGTTCAGGCGTTGGATGGAGCCTGATCTTGTGCGCTTTGATCATCCTTGAGGGCTTTCTCTAACGCCTTGCGGTAGTTCCGCAATCCGTACAACCGTGAACTGAAGCAATGGGTGATGGTGATCAAATCTTGCACTCCTTTATACCAGAAAACAACCTTCCGCGTTCGTTCAGCCAAATCATACTCCTCACGCGGATTTTGAGGCACTTCATTTCTTTAGAATAAAGTATAGCAGGTCGTGACACAGAAAATCACGAAGGTACTCTTTATATTGTTCGCAAACTGTTTCGCCTCAAGCAGGAGCTGCGTGCACAGTCAGGCGAAATGGGCTATTTGGTGGGCGGAAGGCAGGACACTCTCGCAGGAACAGTGCATCATGCAAGCCTTACAGGCAAGCCAGGCGATATTGTCACAATGATGCGGTAGTATGTTGACTACTCACAAAACGCTTGACTCTCAGAGTCAGGTGTTGCACAATACTACTCTATCCGGTAAAGCATGCTGGTACATGCATTGGAGTTTTCGCTATCCTGGCTATGGCAATCAATAGTAGAAAGGTTGGCCTAGCATGACGGGACCACGGTTACAACACACTTCCATGCTCATTCCGCCCGGTGCCCAGGAGTCTGTACGGGCGTTCTATGGAGGGGTCCTTGGGTTGGAAGAAAAACAACCGCCGCACTCTCTAGCACATCTCAATCTCGTCTGGTTCGCCGCCGGAGAGGGTGAGATGGAACTGCATTTTCTTCCCGATCCCAATCCACCTGATGGAACTGATCAGCGTCACATCTGCCTCGTGGTTGATGACCTGGAGGATTACCGGCGCAGGCTGACAGAGGCGGGTGCGACGATTACCTCAGCGGTGCCGATCCCGTATCGACCACGTTTCTTCTGCCGCGATCCCCTCGGCAATCTGGTTGAGTTTACGACGATCCAGGGAGATTATCGCCTGGCACAATAACGAAGTGGATCAGCCTTTTGCCAGACGAGCACGTCGATCCTCAATGAGTAAAAGGAGAATGAGAGCCACTTCGATTGGCTTATCAAGATAGGCATGTACAGTGTTGGAAGTCAAGGTATTGAGAACTGACATCCACTCATTAATGTGCGTGGAGGTGATAGAATGAAGGGGAGACGGTGGAACTGGCAACTTGTCCGCTCCGCTTGATCTACTGGACGCGTCCTTTACCAATGTCAAACCCCGAATAGCAATTGGAGGTCGCTATGACATCTGATCCCAAACAACACAGCCGTGTGATCACGGATGGGCCTGACCGCGCTGGCGCACGCGCCATGCTCAAAGGTATCGGCTTCACCGATGATGACCTGGCTCGCCCGATTATTGGCGTAGCCAACACCTGGATTGAGACTATGCCTTGTAACTACCACCTGCGCCGCCTTGCTGTTAAAGTGAAAGAGGGCATACGCGCGGCTGGTGGAACGCCGATGGAGTTCAATACCATCGCGATCAGTGATGGGGTGACCATGGGCACCGAGGGAATGAAAGCCTCCCTGGTGAGCCGCGAGGTCATCGCTGATTCTATCGAGTTGGTTGGTCGCGGTCATATGTTTGATGCCATCATCGCCCTGGTGGGGTGCGACAAGACCATTCCAGGTGCTGCAATGGCGCTCATCCGGCTAGATGTGCCTGGCTTGATCCTGTATGGTGGCTCGATCGCGCCCGGACGTTTTAGAGGGAAGGACGTGACGGTTGGCGATGTCTACGAGGCAATCGGGGCTTATGCAGCGGGCAGGATGAGCGACGCGGACCTGAAAGAGCTGGAAAACGTTGCCTGTCCAGGGGCAGGTGCATGCGGTGGACAGTTTACCGCCAATACCATGGCAATGACCTTGGAGTTTCTTGGTCTCTCTCCGATGGGCACTGCGAGCGTTCCCGCTACCGACCCGCGCAAGGATGAAGTGGCCCAGCACTGTGGACAGCTCATTATGGACCTCCTGCGGCAGGGAGTCACGCCCCGGGATATTTTGACGCGACAGGCGTTTGAGAATGCCATCGCCGGCGTGGCGTCATCGGGTGGCTCTACCAATGCTGTACTGCACCTGCTGGCGCTGGCTCGTGAGGTCGGCATCCCCCTCACCATCGACGACTTTGATGTGATCAGCAGGCGTACACCTTTGCTCGCCGACCTGAAACCAGGCGGGCGCTACGTGGCCGTCGATCTGGATCGAGCCGGGGGAGTGCCGCTACTGGTGCAGCGGCTCGTTACAGCCGGCTTAGTCGATGGAAAGCAACTGACGCCGAGCGGACGAACTCTTGGTGAAGAAGCCAGCAAGGCGCTAGAGACGCCCGGCCAGGAGGTGGTACGCCTCCTCTCTAACCCTATCAAACCCAATGGAGGCCTGGTCATCCTCAAAGGGAATCTCACGCCAGAGGGATGCGTGGTCAAAATCGCTGGTCACGAGCGACTGTACCATCGAGGGCCGGCGCGCGTCTTCGACCGTGAGGAAGATGCTATGCGCGCAGTAACCCATAGCGAGATAGAGTCCGGCGATGTCGTGGTCATTCGCTACGAAGGTCCGCGAGGTGGACCAGGGATGCGCGAGATGCTGGGAGTGACCGGTGCTTGATTGGCCATGTTACGCCCGAAGCAGCAAGCGGTGGTCCCATTGCCGTGTTGCAGGAGGGGGACAACATCATCATCGATATCGAAGCGCGCCGTCTCGACGTCGAACTTCCAGACGCTGAGATCGCTGCCCGTCTGGCAAAGTGGCAGGAACCCGTTCCGCGCTACAAGAGCGGTGTCTTCGCCAAATATGCTGCACTGGTTTCGTCAGCCTCGGAGGGCGCCATCACACGACCAGTCTTTGTAGCAAAGCGTTCCTAAAAGAAAGAATAAAGGGAGCAATGAACCCATCTGGGAAGAGTAGAACGCTGAAATCAATAGCCATAATTGGCGCCGGATGCAGTGGACTCGCCGCCGCACATGTACTGCGTGACGCAGGAAATGCCGTCACGGTGTTTGAGAGAAGCAGCGGGGTAGGTGGACGTGCGGCAACCAGGCAGCGGCAGGGTTTCATCTACGACCATGGCGCACAGTACATCAAGGGCGGGAGTGCTGTGAGCTCTAAATTGATCACCGAGCGCTTCCGAGCCGCCGACCTGGTTGATATTGTCAAACCCATCTGGATTTTCGATCAGCAGGGACATATTCAGGAGGGCGATCCCCTCCAGAACATGGAGCCAAAGTGGACCTATCGCAGCGGCCTGAACGCCCTGGCGAGAGGTATGGCCCGCAGTCTCGATATCCGGCAGCGGACGCGTATTGGCCATCTCCAGCACAACATCACGGGCTGGAGCCTTTTCGATGGCCTGGGGCATCCTGCCGGTGAGTTTGAGTGCGTACTCATCGCTGTCCCCGCCAGCCACGCGCTTGCACTCATCGAGGCCAGCCTGGTGCCGGAAGTAGAACGAGAGAGCATATGTAAACATCTGCGCAAGGCGAGCTATCGCCCGCTGATCTCCGTCATGCTGGGCTACAGACCAGCGCCGCGCGTTCGTCCCTATTACGCGCTGGTGAACACGGACAAAGCCCACGCGCTCTCCTGGCTGGCCTGGGAACATGAAAAGTCCCCCGAGCGTGTCCCAGAGCAGGCAGGCCTGCTCATCGCGCAGATGGCTCCTCACTATAGCCGGGAGTGGTGGCAGGTTCCCTCTAACGATCTCATCAGCGATGTGATAAAACGCGTTGCAACGCTTCTCGATGAGCCGCTGTTCAGCCCATGTTTTACAGACCTCTGCCACTGGCGCTACGCCCTACCCGCAGAAACGACGGACGCAGAGCAACTCAACGTCATAGCCCTCCCTCTGGGGCTGGCCTTTTGCGGGGATGCATTTGTCGGTGGGCGCATCCATCTCGCGCTCGAACATGGGATAGCCGTTGCTCGCCAGATGAATTGATCTTGTCCCTCTCAGATCTCTAGCTTTCCAGGTGAGCTATCACGCGAATCTGGACATTGTTGCGCAGGGCATTGGAAATCGGGCAGCCCTGCTCCGCTTGCTGGGCCACTTTTTCAAAGCCCGCCTGATCCAGTCCTGGCACTTTGCCGCGAACATCCAGATCCATGGTCGTCACCTTAAAGCCCTCCCCAACCTGTTCGAACGCGCAGGTCGCGCTCACAGTTAATCGTTCGGCATGTGCTGCCGCCAACAGCTCTTCTGGGCTTGTCTTACCATCTGAGCGCTCTGTGCGCGAGGCCCAGGTAATTGGGAGTTCCCCAAGCGCGCCGCTACCAACGTTGACGATCTTACCGTAGCCATGGACTAGATTTCCTTCCCACACTACGTTTGCTCGTCGTTCTGCTCTTGCCATACATACCTCCTTAGTACGTGATTCTGAGAACTGCTCATGCTGAAGCAGTCAAATCTGGAACAAACTTGATACTATATGATCCCTCCCGGGTTCGAGACTAAGAAGGAGTATATCACCTCAGTTGGTTGCTAACAAGTTATATATGGGGGTAATGTAGTAACGGAACCAAAACGTACGCTAAGCCTACGGCCTGTTTTCTCTCTTTCTGCCTTAACAAGTGGGACCTCGCGATGTTTGAGCCCTTTGCCACGTCGAAAGATGAGCAGGCCACGCCGACATGACTCCTTCGGTGGCGTGACGCTCCGCTGTTATTCCTCGACGCGACCATTGACACTTCGTCTCCAGGTTCGTATACTATGTTCGGCAACTCGTGTGTTCGGCAACCCTTGGGAACATGCCCTCGCTTGTATTTTGTTCGCGGGTGAGGCGATGGTTTCTCTCCTGTGTTCGGCAACTGTTAGGAGCTTCTCGGCTTAGAGCCATCAAGAGAGCAAGTGGGTATGAAGCAATCCTCTCGCACGACCGGTGTGGTCCAGGGCATGATCCTGACCTTTCAGCAGGATGGGGGCGAGGTGACGGTAGAGGTTGGTTCTACCGCCTGGTTCCTGTGGCTGGATCAGGCCACGGCCTTCACGTTTCGCGCTGAGGCCGCCCATTTTACGGCCCATAAGACCCGTGCCGGCAATCAGCGTGGCGGCTTCTACTGGCGCGCGACCCGCCGCAGCCATGGACGGCTCTCCAGCTATTACCTCGGTGCCTCCGCCAGGCTCACAAAAGAGCACTTGCGCCAGGCCGCACACGCGCTCTCGGCGCTTGTCGCCGATGACCTCCTGGAGCAGGAAGCAGCGTCGACGCTGCCACGCCACCTCCTTGCACCGCCCGCCCGCCCCGTCCAGGGTTCCGGCGTGGCACCACCATCCCCCCTGCCGGGGCCGCTGACGCCGCTGCTGGGACGCGAGTACGAACGCGCCCAGCTGGTAGCCCTGCTGCGTCGCCCCGAGGTGCGCCTGCTCACCCTCACCGGTCCCGGCGGGGTCGGCAAAACCCGCCTCGCGCTCGAGGCAGCACATGACCTCGTACCCGACTTCGCCGACGGCGTCTCGTTCGTGCCCCTGGCTGCCATCAGTGAGCCTGACTTCGTGCTCCCGGCAATGGCTCAGGCACTGGGACTGCGTGAAATGGGCGCTCGCTCTCTGCTGGAGGAACTACAAGCAGTGATCAGCGACCAGTCGCTCCTGCTGCTGCTCGACAACTTCGAGCAGGTCCTGGCCGCCGCACCACCACTCGCGGACCTGCTCGCTGTCTGCCCGCAGCTGAAACTGCTGGTGACTAGCCGGGCCGCGCTGCGGCTGGACGGCGAGCAGGAGCTGGCCGTCTTCCCGTTGGCCCTGCCCGACCTCGCGCAGCTCCCCACACGGGAATCCCTGCTGCAGTCTGCTGCCTGCGCCCTCTTCGTCGAGCGGGCGCAGGCCATCACGCCGGACTTTGCGGTAACGCTAGCCAATGCCCATGCCATTGCCGAGATCTGCATCCGCCTGGATGGACTGCCGCTGGCCATCGAGCTGGCCGCCGCACGCACCCGGCTGCTCTCGCCGCAAGCCCTGCTCTCCCGCCTCGCGCATCGCCTCGACATACTGACCGGCGGCGCGCGTAATGTACCTGAGCGCCAGCAGACCATGCGCGCGACGGTCGCCTGGAGCTACCAGTTGCTCGCGCACGACGAGCAGCAGCTCTTCCGTTGGCTCTGCGTCTTCGTTGGTGGTTGCGATGCGCCAGGTGGAGCAGTCCGATGGCGAGCCGCGCCTGCGCCTGCTGCAGACCATCCGCGAGTTTGGGTTGGAGTGCCTGGAGCGCTGTGGGGAGGCAGCCGCCGCCCGCCAAGCGCAGGCGCACTATTATCTGCGGCTTTCGGAGGAAGCCGAACCGCAGCTGGCGGGGTCCGAGCAAGTGCGCTGGCTGGATCGGCTGGACCGCGAGCAGGAGAACCTGCGGGCCGTGCTAGAGCAGGCCATGAGCGGGGGAGACGAGGAGGAAGAGCACGCCTTGCGCCTGGGGACGGCCTTAGCCTGGTTCTGGTACGTACGGGGACACGCCAGTGATGGACGTCGCTGGCTGGAGTGGGTGCAGGCCAGGCACTGTGGGAGTCCGGCGGTGCGTGCAAGAGCACTCCATCAAGCCGCCCTGTTGGCCCACTGGCGGGACGAGCTTACACTGGCCCATGCCTTGAGTAGTGAGAGCCTGGCCCTCTCCCGCGAGCTGGGCGATGCCCGCGGCATGGCCTGGGCCTTGTCCTGGCTGGGCAATACCGCGCAGGCGAGAAGCGACTATGCTTCGGCACGCGCCTTGTGCGAGGAGGCGCTGGCGCTCTTCCGACAGGCAGCAGACCAGCATGGCATTGCTCGCGTGCTCACTGTCCTCACGAAGGTCGCCCTCTACCAGGGGGACTTTCAGCACGTGCGAGCGCTGGCCGAGGAATTGTTGGCGCTCGCCAAAATATTGGGGGACAAGCAAGCAATACTGATTGCCCAGGTGCGCCTGGTGCGCTGCTACTATCTCTCGCACAGCGAACCGGAAGACGCGTGTGCGTTGGCCGAGGAAGCCCTGACGCTCTCGCGGGAGGTCGGATTCAAGCAATTCGTCGCCTACGCGCTCAGTCTCGTCGGCCTGCTGGCGCTCGAGCGGGGAGAGCAGGACACGGCTCGCTCTCACCTGGAGGAGGCCTTGCGTCTGCACCAGGAGCTCGGAGCCCCCTGGGACATCGCCTCGGGGATCTCCGACCTGGCGTGGCTGAGCCTGATCCAGGGCGACTTCGCCACTGCGCGTCGCTCCTATGCAGAAGGCCTGCAGCGATTCATCGTGTTAGGCGGCAAGGTATTGCTCGCCCCCTGCCTGGAGGGGTTGGCCGCAGCAGTGGTCGGCCAGGCAGGGGAAACGGGGCAGGTCTCAGAGACCTACTGGGCCGCCCAGCTCTGGGGAGCAGCAGCACGCGTGCGTGAAGCCATCGGCGCGCCGCTGCCTCCGGTACACCGCCCCGCCTACGAGCAGGCGCGGGCTGCGGCTCAAACCCGGCTGGGTGATCACCTGTTTGCTGCCGCCTGGGCTCAGGGACGCAGTATGACCCCGGAGCAAGCCATAATGGCCCAGGGAAAGGCCCTGCTCCCCACTCCTCTGTCCGCACGAGCAGCCGCAGCGTCTCGGCTGCACTCACCCACCTCGCCTTTCGGACTGACGGCCCGCGAGGTGGAGGTGCTGCGGGGACTTTCTCAAGGCTGGACGGATGCCCAGATTGCCACGCACCTGGTGATTAGCCCACATACGGTCAACCGCCATACCAACTCCCTCTATAGCAAGCTGGGCGTCTCCTCGCGCGTCGCCGCCACTCGCTCTGCCATTGAGCACCACCTGCTCTAAAGGTGCTGCTCATCAGGCATCCCTCTCTCTCAACAGTAGGTTTTTTGGGGCAGATCGTCACATTCGTAGGGGTGGGGACGCTTGCGTCGCCCATCGTAGGCTGATGCAATGCGCCAGGGGGAATAGGACGCGGGCGACGCAAGCGTCCCCACCCTTCCTCCCTGCCACCCCCGTCCCTACGAGGCGAACCCGCTTCCCTGCTCGTTTCACAAAATACCTACCCTTGAAAGGTACTCCGCCTGGACAAATGAGTAGTGAGAATGGCTAGTTCTACACATGTACTTTGGCTTTCCACCAGGTAGACTCTCAGTAGAAAACCTCGCCACGATCTATTGGGCAGATGCCTGTCCTTTCCATTTGACTAAAAAGGAGACAAAAGATGTATTATCGTGTAGCAACCCAGGTGGATGCAACGGCTACCTGGCAGCGGAAATCAACGGTGCTCAGTTCGCTGCAGAGCCTATTTCAGTTTCTGAAGCCCTATGGCGCTCGGCAGTTCGATCACCTGTGGGTGTTCTCCTCCTCCTCACGCGAGGGTCTGGCGGAGCAGCTCGAGCAGGAGAACCAGGGACTGGCAACTCATGCAGTGATG
>QHUS01000012.1:11168-12741 GCA_003222035.1 Gemmatimonadota bacterium
GCAAGTCCTGGCCTGGATGAAACTCCTGGCGAGGATGCAAAATGGCGAATTGCACCCCTAGTTGTCCTGCTGAGGATCATCCCTGCTCCGTCTCGTCCTGGCGTGTATCCCTGCATGGCTCACCTTCCACGGAGGTGAGCGTTCTAGACAGGTGGTCACCTGGTTGCGTGCTGGGTGTGCTGCCCGAAAGGAGAACTATTTATGGACATTGTATTACTTCTTGCCCGCGTTCTACTCGCGGTCGTCTTTCTGGTCGCCGGGGTGACCAAGCTGGCTGATCTGAAGGGGTCGCGCCAGGCCCTGCGCGATTTTGGCGTGCCCGCCTGGCTTGCGGCTCCCGGAGGGGTGCTCTTGCCGCTGGCCTCGGCCTGGTGGGCAGCCGTCGGCGCGCTGGCGCTCCTGCTCCTGTTTGTGCTGGGCATCGCCTACAACCTGGCACGCGGACGGCAGCCCGACTGTCATTGTTTCGGCCAGGTCTACTCCAAACCGATTGGACGGTCGACCCTGCTGCGTAACCTGGTGCTGGCAGCGGTGGCCGTCTTTCTTGTTGGCTTCGGCAAGACCACTTCCGGGCTCAGTGCCTTCGCCTGGCTCGCGGCCCTCTCTCTGACAGAGCGCCTGGCACTGGGTGCCGGGCTTTTTCTCCTGGCGCTGCTGGCCGGTGCGGGCTGGCTGCTTGTGCAGATGCTACGCCAGCAGGGACGCTTGCTGCTGCGGCTCGAGGCGCTCGAGGAACGTATGGCAGCCGCTGGGACGGCGGACTCAGTCGCCCCGGCCCAGGCAACTCCGCCTGCCGGACTGCCCGTGGGAAGCGTGGCTCCGGCCTTTGCCCTCCCTGGTCTGAATGGCGAGACGCTCACGCTGGACTTCCTGCGTGCCGGGGGCAAACCGGTGCTACTTCTTTTCTCCGACCCGGGCTGCGGGCCCTGCACCTCGCTCTTGCCTGAGGTGGGACGCTGGCAGCGGGACTACGCGGGCAAATTGACCGTGGCCCTCATCAGTCGTGGTAACGTGGAGGCCAACCGTGCCAAAGCCAGTGAACATGGCATCGGCCAGGTACTCCTGCAGCGGGAGCGTGAGATCGCCGAGGCCTATCAGGGACGCGGCACACCTGGAGCGGTGCTTGTGCGTCCCGATGGCACCATCGGCAGTCCCCTGGCCCAGGGCGCTGAGGCCATTCGTGCCCTGGTCGCCTCGGCGGTGGGCTTGCCGGTGCTGCATGCGGTGCCCGCGCCACTGAACGGCCACGGCAACGGGCATGGCAACGGCGCACTCCCCCTCGTCAAGCCGGAGACCCTGGCGAATGCCTCGAAGATCGGCACACCCGCCCCTGCCTTCAGCCTGCCCGATCTCTCCGGCCAGACGGTTGCCCTCTCCGACTTCCGGGGCCACACGACCCTGCTGCTCTTCCGGCGCCCCAGTTGTGGCTTCTGCCAGCGCATGCTTCCCGACCTCCAGGCCTGGGAGGCGAACCCACCTCCCGATGCGCCCAGGCTGCTGGTCGTCTCGACGGGCAGTGTGGAGGAGAACCGGGCGCTGGGCCTGCGCTCGCCCGTGGTGCTCGATCAGGACG
>QHUS01000106.1 GCA_003222035.1 Gemmatimonadota bacterium
CGTACACGGTCAACCCGAACGTGAACGGGTCCCTCACGCTCGGGTCGGAGTTGAACAGCCGCAATGTGCGGCAACTCGGGACGGTGGGGCGGACGTTGGTCGCGCCTTCCCCCTTCAAGCTCTCGAACACCGTGACGCAGGATCTGCCGATTGATGCAGAGAACGTGATCCACAGCGTCTCGTGGTTCGGGCAGGCGACATTCGACATCTACCACCAGTTGTACTTGACCGGGGCCGTCCGGAATGACGCCTCGTCCACGTTCGATGCCGATCACCTGCGCGCCTGGTTCCCGAAGGCGAGCGCGGCGTGGGAGTTCACCAAGGCGATCGGCGAGCAAACCTATACCAGCGGCATCGTCGGAGGGATCTCGCAGGGCACCGGGAACACCCCGACGCAGAACGGCATCGGCGGTCTGGTGACTCGCTCCGAGCTGCGCCCCGCCACCGAGCTGAAGCCTGAGCGCTCCAAGGAATTCGAGGCGGGGATGGACTTCGGCTTCTTCAGGGATCGCGCCGATGCCAGCGTCACCTGGTACAAAAAGAAGTCGGAGGACGTGATTCTGCTGCAGCCGCTCAACCCGTCCATCGGCTTCTTCCAGCAAGGCGCGAACGCGGCCTCGATCGAGAATAAGGGGTGGGAAGTTTCCTTCAACGTGCGCCCCGTGCAGAAGGCCGATTACGGCTGGGAGATCGGGCTGCAGTGGGCCCAGAACCGTAACAAGGTCCTGTCGCTCGGCGGTGAGGACTTCATCTCGATCGGGGACTTCAACAACCAGGTCGCGATGGTCGGTCAGCCGATCGGCGTGTACCTGGGCACCGGGTTCCTGCACTGCGGCGTTTCGGCTGACGCCAACGAGGTCGACGGCGCGAGCGGCACCACGACGCTGGGCGCCGTATGCGCCGGGGCACCGAAGGGCGCCATGTACATCGGGCCCGACGGCTTCCCGGTACAGGATCCCGACACGCGGATCGTCCAGGACCCGAACTACAACTGGACGGGGAGCGTTCGCACGGCGTTCCGGTACAAGAAGTTCCAGATCTCCGGGCTGTTGGACATTCGCGACGGCGGGCAGATCTGGAACGGCACCAAGGGAGCCCTGTGGAGCTACGGGGTTCACCAGGATACCGAGATCCGCGCCGTATGCACCTCGCAGACGAACTGCTCCGGCAATGACAAGGTGTTCGGGAAGAACGGCTGGTTCGATGGTCCGGTCGTGGGTCCGGGCGCCAACACTGCGGTGCCGATCGGCGAGAACTGGTATCGGTTCGTAGCCGCCTGCCCGTTCATCGGGATCGACGAGCCCTGCATCGAGGACGGGGGCTTCGTGAAGCTGCGGGAAGTGTCGGTGAGCTACACGATCGATCAACCGTGGGTCTCGCGGTCGATCGGGTTCTCGAGCATCGACATTCGCGTGTCGGGGCGGAACCTGGCGACGTGGGCCAATTACACGGGCTACGACCCCGAGACCAACCTGGGCGGCGCGATTTCCGGTAACTTGGGCGCCGGCGGCGTGGACTACTTCAACAATCCGCAGACCCGGGCGTTCGTGTTCTCCATCACCCTCAACCACTAACCCGAGGAGATCGACATATGCGTTGTAACACCAATGTCGCGCTCGTCTCACTGGGGCTGCTCCTCGGGACGGCCGGGTGTGACACCTTCCTGACAGGCGACAAGCTGTCGAACAACCCGAACCTGCCGACGGCGGCGTCGATTCAGCAGCTGTTCGTCGGCGTGCAGGCCGGGCAGTTCGCCTTCCAGGAAGGCACCGTCGCGATGATGATGTGCATGTGGGTGCAGGCGTGTTCGGCCGCGAACGGGCGGTTCGTCCAGCAGGCAGGCCAGTACGTGTTCGGCGAAGGGTCGAACATCGGCGCAAACGGTGGCGACTGGATTTCCGCCTATGCCGGCGGGGGTCTGGTGGACATCAAGCAGGTGGAAGCGGACGCCACGACCTCGGGCGATGACGTTTGGCTCGGGATCGCGAAGATCTGGGAGGCGTTCACGGTCGGGACGATCTCCGACATGTGGGGCGACGTTCCCTACAGCGAGGCCGTGTCCGGAAAGAAAGACCCCGTGCTCGATCAGCGGTTCGCGATCCTCGCCAACCTCCAGACTGTCCTGGACCAGGCGATCGTCGAATTGGGGGGGTCCGGTGCTGGGCCGGGCGATGCAGATCTGGTGTTCGGAGGCGACCCGGCGAAATGGACCAAGGTCGCGTGGACCCTCAAGGCCCGCTACTACATGCACACGGCCGAGTCGCTCAGTACGTCGTACACGGCCGCCCTTGCCGCCGCCGCGAACGGCATCAGCGATGCGTCGGGCGACGGGGACTTCGCGTCGTTCCACACTTCGGCGACGTCGGAGCGGAACATGTGGGCCCAGTTCCAGACCAGCTCGGGGTTCGGCACCGACCTCGAGGCGGGGCAGTTTCTGGTCAACATCATGAACGCGCGGCGCGATCCGCGGCGTGATCAGTACTTCTGCAAGTTCGTCACGGCCGCGTGGCTGTCGAGCCATAAGTACATCCTGGGGCAGCGCATCCTCGACCCCAACAACAACGTCCAGGGGGTGCAGGCACTCACCCTGGACAGCCTGACCGCCGCCGCCCAGCCCGCATGGAACACGACCGTGGGCGGGCTGACCACGGACAACCACGTCACGTGGGTCAACCAGGGCCCCCCCTACGGTGGCGACGACTTCAATGTCCCGCCGCCTGCGGGGACGGTCTCGTCCTTCTCGTGCTTGCCGCCGCGGTTCAGCGCCACCACGCGGATCCCGTACGTCAGTTACGTCGAGAACGAGCTGATCCTCGCGGAGGCGACGAGCGCCACGGGCGGCAGCGACGCGGTTGCCCTGACGCATTTGAACAACGCGCGCGCATTCGCGAACGCGAAGTTCGCTAGCCCGCCACCGGTGGGGTCGACCGCCCTGCCGACGTTGGTCGGGATCACCGGTGCGGCGCTGTTCGACTCGATCATGGTCGAGAAGTACGTCTCGCTGTTCCAGAACATGGAGTCGATCAGCGACTATCGGCGCACGTGCATTCCGGACATCACGCCGTCGCACAACACGCAGAGTTTCACCAAGGTTCCGGGGCGGCTGTACTATCCGCAGAACGAGCGCAACGTGAACCCGAACATTCCGGATCCGAGCGTGCAGCTCGCGACGCACGGATTCCGGAACCAGGGCGACCTGGACAATTGCACGCGCACGGCGCCATAGAGCACGAGTCGACCTAGCGCAGGACGCGCATGCGATCGATGATGGCTGTAGCTTAAAGGGGGGAGGGGCTCGCAGGTCGGTCCGCTCCCCCCGCATGTTTCCACACGCGTACCGAGGGGAGGCGCAACATGCGTCGCGGCGTCGTCCTCCTGATGGCTGTCGGGTGGTTGCAGGCGGGGTGCTACAACTATACGCCGGTGCGGCGGTCAGGGCTGGTGCCGTCTACGTACGTGGCCATCACGCTCACCCAGGACGGGTCCGAGCAGCTGGCGCCGTACCTCGGTCCCAGCGTGGTGGTGGTCCGCGGCCGGTTTCTCAGCGCCACCGAGCGCGGGTTGGTCGTGTCGGCCCTCGCCGTAGAGACCCGGCGGGGCGACAATCTTGAGTGGAAGGGGGAGTCCGTTTTGATTCCTACTGCGTTCGTACGGTCGCTGGAAGAACGCCACGCGGCGAAGGGAAAGACCGCGATGCTCGCTGGTGCGTCGCTGTTTTGCTTCTTCGCGAGCTATGCGGCCTTCGGGTCGGGAGCCCAGGCCACCACACCCGGGGGGGGCGGATCCGGCGCCAGTCCTCAGTGAACGGCCGGTTCGAGGAGTGCTTGCCTATGCGCGTTTCAGTCCTGATCGCTGCCGCGTATCTGACGTCGGCGTGCTACAACTTCCGTCCGCTTGAAACGCCCATCCCGGACGCGGGGGCGTACGTGGCGGCGACGCTGAGTGACTCCGGCTCAGTGGAGCTGGCCCGCTACCTCGGGCCCGATGTCTTCGTGGTCCGCGGCCGCTATCTCGGTAGCGGCGCCGATGAGCGCGGCCTGGCGGTGTCCGTAGCGGAGGTGGAAACGAAACGGGGAGACGAGGTGTCGTGGCGGGGGGAAACCATCACGCTGCCGGTCGACGCCATCGCCTCGCTGGAGGTGCGCCGCCTCGACAAGGGGCGCAGCTATCTGGTGGCCGGCGTGGGTGCGGCAGGGCTCATCGCCACAACCCTGGCGTTCTCCCTGACCGGCAGCGGCACGCAGCCGAATCCGGGGTCGGGGCGCCCGCCCAAGCAATAGCGCTCGCTCAGAATACGCCCACGCTCGAGCGCCGCAAGTCAGTCTCGAGCGTCCATTCGATGTACTGGCCGCGCTGCACCACGATGATCTCGGTGCGGGCGTAGGAGTCGTTGCCGATCGCGTCCCCGTAGAGTTGAATCTCCCGCCCCTGACCCAGTAGTCGCGTGGGCAGGAAGAACACCGTGGACGATGATCCCGTCACCGTCCCGACGCGGGTCTGGATGCCGTCGTGCAGCACGTACACCACCACGT
>QHUS01000101.1:0-21403 GCA_003222035.1 Gemmatimonadota bacterium
TGTCGTCGATGGGCCTCGATATCGCGGACGTGAACAACGACGGCTGGCCGGACATCTACGTGGCCGACATGCTGCCGGACGACGAGCACCGTCTCAAGACGACCACGTCGTTCGAGTCCTGGGCCCGCCTCCAGGCCGAGCTGGGCAACGACTTCTACTATCAGTTTACGCGCAACATGCTCCATCTCAACAACGGCAACGGCACGTTCTCGGACATCGGCCAGATGGCCGGCGTGGCCCGGACCGACTGGACCTGGAGCGTGCTCCTGGCCGACCTCGATCTCGACGGGTACAAGGACATCTACGTCACGAACGGCCTCGCCAAGGACGTCACCTCACAGGACTACATCGCGTTCCTCGCCCGGCGGGAAACGCTGGAGCAGGCCACGAGGGCGGGGGGGGGAGGACGCCTCGACTTCCGACGGCTGGTGGACGCGATGAGCTCGACCAAGCTGCCCAATTACGCGTTTCGCAACCGCGGCGATCTCACGTTTTCCAACGAGAGCGCGGCCTGGGACCTGGACGCGCTGAGCTTCTCGAGCGGCGCCGCCTATGCCGACCTGGACGGCGACGGGGCGCTCGATCTGGTCGTCAACAACGTCAACCAGGAGGCCTTCGTCTATCGCAACAACGCCCGTGCGCTCACGCCGAATCACTTCCTGCAGATCCGGCTCGACGGGACGGGCGGGAATCGGTTCGCCATCGGCGCCAAGGTGACGCTCTGGGGAGGTGGGCAGCAATTCTTCCAGGAGGTGGAGCCCACGCGCGGCTTCCAGTCCAGCGTCGACTACGTCCTGACGTTCGGGGTCGGACGAAGGGACACGCTCGACTCGGTGAAGGTCGAGTGGCCGGGTCGGGAGGGAAGAGTGAGCCTGCTGACGCACGTTGCGGCGAATCAGCGTGTCACGATCCGTGAGGCCGACGCTGTCAAGTCTCTAGCACCTAGTCCCCAGCACCCGACACCTGCTTTCATCGACGTTACCAACCAGGTTGGACTCCCGTACGTCCACCGCGAAGACGAGTTCGTCGACTTCGACCGCGAGCCTCTGATCCCGAAGCTGCTCTCGACCGAAGGGCCGATGGTGGCGGTGGCCGACGTGAACGGCGACGGATTGGACGACATGTTCATCGGAGGGGCCAAGGGACAGGCGGGGAAGCTGCTGATCCAGCAGCGCGACGGCCGGTTCGTGAGCACCAACGAAAAGCTGTTCGAGCAGGACCGCATGTCGGAGGACCTGGGCGCCGTGTTCTTCGACGCCGACGGCGACGGTCATCCCGATCTGTACGTCGTGAGTGGCGGGAGCGAGTTCTCACCCGTTCGAGACCCCGCGCTCCAGGACCGGCTGTACCTGAATGACGGACACGGATCGTTCCGCAAGGCACCGGCCAGTGTGCCGTCCGAGGACGTGAGCGGCTCGCGCGTCGTCGCGGCGGATTACGACGGCGACGGCGACATCGATCTCTTCGTCGGAGGGCGGGTGGTGCCGTGGCACTATGGCCTGGACCCCCGGAGCATGCTCCTCCAGAACGACGGACACGGCCGCTTCACCGACGTGACCAGGCGGCTGGCTCCGGAACTGGAGCACGTCGGCATGGTGACCGACGCCGTGTGGCAGGACGTGGACGGCGACGGCCGCCCGGACCTGATCGTCGTGGGCGAATGGATGCCGATCACCATTTTCCACAATGCGGGCGGCGGGAAGCTGGTGCGCCTCAAGAGCCCCGGTCTGGAGCACAGCGAGGGATGGTGGAATCGCATCGTCGCCGGCGACTTCACCGGGAAGGGGCGCGTCGACTTCATCGTCGGCAACCTGGGTCTCAACACGCGGCTGCGCGCCAGCGACGCCGAACCGGTGACCATGTACGCCAAGGACTTCGATGGCAACGGCGTGACCGATCAGATCGTGTCGGTCTACAATCACGGCACGAGCTATCCGATCGCCATGCGGGACGAGCTGATCTCCGCGCTGCCCTATCTCGGGCAGCGCTATTCGCGGTACGAGGACTACGCGCGGCAGACGGTCACGGACATTTTCTCGCCCGGCGAGCTCGCCGATGCGACATTCAAGCAGGCCCGCGACATTGAGCGCGTCAGAACGCGGCGCGGCGACCTGTACGTCGTGACCAGGAACAACGATCGCCCATTGATCTTCCGCGCCGCGGGAGCGCGGAGGTCATTAGCAGCCGCTCAGTGACCAGGCCGCTTGGTCCTGACGACGATCACGCCGTTGGAACCGCGCGCGCCCCAGATCGCCGTCTCGGACGGGTCCTTCAGCACTTGAATCAACTCGATGTCGTGCGGATTGATGCCCTTCAGGGCCCCGCCTGCGGCGGCTTGCATTGGCACGTCGTCGATTACGTACAGGGGCTCGTTGCCTTCGTGGAACGAGCCGACCCCGCGGATGCGGATGGAGAGGCCCCCGTCGTTCGTCCGTGCCACGATCACGCCGGGGAATTTGTCCATCAGCACCTGCTCGATCGGCTTGCTGGGGTTGCGCTCGATGTCCTCCGCCGTCACTGCCGGGCGTGGCATGGCGGCCGGCGGTGGGACCTCTTCGCTCGCGGTGCTCTGGCGGTGGGAGCAGGCGGCGACCCCGAGGAGCAACGCGAGGAATCGCACCGCGTGAGTGGAGCGCATGGTTGACCTCCTGCGAGTCATGGGGGCGGGGGCCGCTTGGTCCTGATGATGATGACCCCGTTGGCACCGCGCACGCCGTACAGTGCGGTTTCGGCGGGCTCCTTGAGCACCTGGATCGATTCGATGTCGTTGGGATTGACGCCAGTGAGGTATCCGTTGGGACCGGGAGCGATCTCGATGCCGTCGAGCACGTACAACGGGGTGTTGGATCCCCTCAAGGACGAACCACCCCGGATGCGCACCGCGAAGCCACCGTCGGGCGTCCGCAGGACCTCCACGCCGGGGAAGCGGCCCGTCAAAACCTGCTCGACCGACTGGCCGGGTGCCTTGGCGATGTCGTCGGCCGTCACTATCGCGTTGGGACCCGACGTCGGGGGGGGTGGTTCTGCCGCGGCTGGCGTCTGCTTATGGGCGCAACCGGAACCCAGTCCCATAATGAGACCGAACGGCAGCAGGGAGCGTATCGAGAACGAGGTCATTCGGGTCCTCCCACGGCACGCTACGTTTCAATATACGTCGTCACACGCCCGCCGGCTTGGCCACGCCTCAACCCTGGAGCGGTGAACTCGACATGCACACATGGATGCGGTATCCGGCATTCCTTCTCACGCTGTCCGTCCTGTCCGCCCCCGCCCCCGGCGCGGCCCAGGACCGGGCTCGCATCGCATCGCCCGACGGTCGGAACCGCGTCACCGTGGAGATTCGGGACGGTGCCCTGCTGTACAGTGTGGATCGGGATGGCCGTGCGGTGTTCCTCCCCTCCCGCCTCGGGATCGCCTTCCAGGGGGCGCCCCCCCTGCGCGACAGCCTGCGGATGGTCGAGACGGCCCGCGACAGTGCAGACGAGACCTGGACGCAGCCCTGGGGCGAAGTGGCCAGGGTGCGCGACCACCATAACGAGCTGCGCGTCTCGGTCGCCGAGGTCGGGCAACCCGGCCGGCGGTTCGCTGTGGTGTTTCGAGTCTTCAACGACGGGGTGGGCTTCCGCTACGAGGTGCCGGCGCAGCCCGCGCTGGCCGACTTCGCCATCACCGACGAGCTGACGGAGTTCACGCTCGCCGACGATGCCCGGGCCTGGTGGATTCCTTCGAATCGTCCCCGCCTCGACCGCTCGGAGATGCTGTTCTCCTCCTCGCCCGTGAGCGTGACCGACAGCATCCAGACACCGGTCACGATGGAAACGCGGGACGGCTCCACGTTCATCGTCATCCACGAGGCGAGCCTCGTGGATTACGCGCGCATGTTCCTGGCGGGGTCCCGCATGCAGTCCACGACGCTGCGCGCTGCCCTCGCACCGATGGCGGATGGGATCAAAGTACGGGGTCACACGCCGTTCGTGACCCCGTGGCGTACGATCCAGCTGGCCGACCGGGCGACCGACCTCGCGCCGTCGGTGCTCGGCTTGAATCTCAATCCCCCCCCCCCGAACGTCCTGCAGAGCACCGACTGGATCAAGCCGATGAAGTACGTCGGCATCTGGTGGGGCATGCACATCAACACCATGACCTGGAGCTCGGGCCCGAAGCACGGGGCGACGACGGCCAACGCGAAGCGGTACATCGATTTCGCGGCGGCGAACGGGCTGGGTGGCATCCTCGTCGAAGGGTGGAACGTCGGCTGGGACGGCGACTGGATCCAGAACCGCAACGCGTTCTCGTTCACCCAGGCGTATCCCGACTACGATCTGCGGGAAGTCGCCGCCTACGCGAAGCAGAAGGGCGTGCGGCTCATCGTGCACAACGAAACGTCCGGCGGCATTCAGAATTACGAGCGCCAGATGGACAGCGCGTTCGCGCTGTACCATTCGCTCGGCGTCGACGCGGTCAAGACGGGCTACGTCACCGATCTCACGAGCGAAGGCCACTCGCACTACTCGCAGTTCATGGTGCAGCACTACGCCCGAGTGATCGAGACCGCCGCGAAGTATCACATCACGCTGGACGTCCACGAGCCGATGCACGACACCGGCGAGCGCCGCACGTACCCGAACATGATGAGCCGGGAGGGAGCGCGCGGGCAGGAGTACAACGCCTGGAGCAGCGAGGGAGGCAACCCGCCCGAGCACGAAACGATTCTGTTCTTCACGCGCATGCTCGACGGCCCGATGGACTTCACGCCCGGGATCTTCGACATCCTGCGGGAGCACACGGGCCCGCGGCGCCAGCCGTGGGAGTCGCGCGTCCGGACCACACTCGCCAAGCAGTTGGCCCTGTACGTGGTGCTCTATTCGCCGTTGCAGATGGCGGCCGACCTGCCCGAGAACTACGAGCGCCAACCGGCATTCCAGTTCATCCGCGACGTGGCCGTCGACTGGGACACGACGCGCGTGCTCGCGGGCAGGATCGGCGATTATGTGATCGTGGCGCGGCGCGAAAGGAACGGGCCGACCTGGTACCTGGGCGCCATCACGGACGAAGAGGGTCGCACGTTCGACATCCCGCTCTCCTTCCTCACTGGCGGGCGGAAGTACGACGCCGAGATCTACGCCGATGGCCCGAAGGCGAACTGGCTCACCAACCCGCTGCCGGTCACCATCTCGAAGCGCCCCGTGGACGCGACGACCCGCCTGCACATCGTGTTGGCGCCCGGAGGGGGCCAGGCGATTCGGATCCGGCCGGCGCGATAAGGCAAGTGGGAACGCGGAAGTCGGAACGCGGAACGGAAAGGGTGTCTCGGATCGCTGTTCCGCGTTCCCCGTTCCGCGTTCCGCGTTCGATTCTGGCGCTCGTCGTCACCGGCGGCCTATCCGCTGGCTGCGGTCGTACCCGCGAGCCCCAGCTCTTCGAGCTCCTGCCGCCCGAGCGGACCGGTGTCGCGTTCGCGAACCGGCTGCCCGACGACACCGCGTTCAACATCCTCAACTACATGTACTTCTACGACGGCGGCGGCGTAGCCGTGGGCGACGTCAACCACGACGGTCTGCCGGACCTGTATCTCACGTCGAACGTGGGGCCCAACCGCCTCTATCTGAACAAGGGGAACTATCGGTTCGAAGATGTCACCGCGCGGGCCGGCGTCGCCGATTCCGACGGCTGGAAGACCGGAGTCACGATGGCGGACGTCAACGGGGACGGCTGGGTGGACATCTACGTCTCCGGCGTCGACTTCCTCACGATGCACGGCCACAACGTGCTCTACATCAACAACGGCGACGGGACGTTCACGGACCGGACAAAGGAGTACGGCCTCGACTTCGCCGGCTTTTCCACCCAGGCCCTCTTCTTCGACTACGACGGAGACGGCGATCTGGACATGTACTTGCTGACCCACTCGCCTCGCCCCGCTCGCGCGTCCAGCGCGCGCCTCCTGGCGGGCGCACGCCCTGCGGGCGCCGGAGACCGTCTCTACCGCAACGACGGCGGCCATTTCGTGGACGTGAGCGGCCAGGCGCACATCCTCGGCGGCGTGGTGCGGTACGGGCTGGGCGTCGTCGCCAGCGACCTGAACGGGGACGGCTGCCCGGACCTGTACGTCGCCAACGACTTTCAGGAAGACGACTTCCTCTACTACAACAACTGCGACGGCACGTTCACCGAATCCATCGCGTCGGCGGTGGGGCACACGAGTCACGCCTCGATGGGCGTGGACGCGGCCGATTTCAACAACGACGGCAGGCCGGACGTGATGGTCCTCGACATGCTGCCCGAGCAAGAGCGCATCCTCAAAACGTCCGCCAATGCCGAGAGCTTCGACGTCTACAACCTGAAGCTCGCAGCCGGATATCGGCCGCAGTACGCCCGCAACACACTGCAGCTCAATCGTGGCGATAAGCGCTTCAGCGAAGTCGGGTATCTGGCCGGCGTGTATGCGACCGATTGGAGCTGGGCGCCCCTGTTCGCCGACCTGGACAACGACGGTTACAAGGACCTGTTCATCACGAACGGCATCTATCACCGGCCGAACGACCTGGATTACCTCGCGTACGTCGCGAACCCCGTCGTTCAGGCGTCACTGCGGGACGGCATGTCGGGGTTGCGCCATGCACTGATCGCGAAAATGCCTCAGGTCCCGATCGTCAACTACGCGTATCGCAACAACGGGGACCTGACGTTCACGAACAAAGCTCGAGAGTGGGGGCTCGCACATCCGGGGTTTGCCAACGGCGCCGCGTATGTGGACCTGAACAATTCGGGAGCACTGGATCTGGTCGTGAACCGGATCGACGCCCCCGTCGCGATCTATCGCAACCGCGCGCGCGAACTCGGCAAGAACCACTACCTGCGGGTCGAGCTGCAGGGGTCCGGAGCCAATACGGCCGGCATCGGCGCGAAAGTGATCGTGAAACAGGGCGGCCCGGGCGGCCCGGGCGGCACGATGCAGATGCTCGAGCAGTTCTCCACGCGGGGATTCCAATCTTCAGTCGATCCACGGCCGCATTTCGGGCTAGGCGCATCCACGCAGATAGACTCGCTCGTTGTCATCTGGCCCGATCGCCGAACCCAAGTGCTGACCAACGTGATGGTCGACCGCGCCATCACGTTATCTCAGCAACATGCGACCCCGCGACCGCTGCCGTCTGTGCCGCCCGTGCCGCCCGTGCCGCCCTTCTCGGACGTGACAGACCGTGTGGCCATCGACTTCACGCACCGTGAGAACCGGTTCTACGACTTCCATCGCGAGCCGTTGATCCCGCACCTGCTGTCGGCCGAGGGCCCCGCGCTCGCCATCGGGGACGTGGACGGCGACGGCCGCGAGGACATCTACGTGGGAGGCGCCAAGTGGCAGGCCGGACGGCTGTTCCTCCAGCAGCGAGACGGCCGGTTCCGCGCCAGTCCCGAACCCGCCTTCCAGGCCGACAGTCTGAGTGAAGACGTGGACGCGGTGTTCTTCGACGCCAACGGCGACGGACACCCCGATCTCTACGTCGTCAGCGGCGGTAACGAGTTCGAGAAGGATGACGCGGCCCTCCAGGATCGGCTCTACCTGAACGACGGCCACGGGCATTTCTACCGTGACACCCTCGCCCTCCCGCGCCTGTCAGAGAGCGGGTCCTGCGTGGTGCCGGGGGACTGGAACGGTGACGGGCATCTCGATCTGTTCGTCGGGCGCCGCGTGGTGGCGCGTCACTACGGCCTCACGCCGCGCAGCTATCTGCTGGAGAACGACGGCAAAGGTCACTTTCGCGACGTCACGCTCGAGCAGGCCCCCGCGCTCGCCGACGCGGGGATGGTCACGTCAGCCGCGTGGGTCGATTACGACCATGACGGGCGGCTCGACTTGATCGTGGTCGGAGAATGGATGCCGGTTCGAGTCTTCCACCAGGAGAATGGGCATTTGGTGGACCGAACGGCCGAGGCCGGTTTGGCGGGAACGGAAGGCTGGTGGAACAGCGTGACGGTCGCCGACGTGAACGGTGACGGACGGCCCGACCTGGTCCTCGGCAATCTCGGTCTCAATTCATATCTCCAAGCGTCCCCGCACGAACCCGCGCGGCTGTACGTAGGCGACTTCGGGCACAACGGCGCCCTCGAGCAGATCCTCACCTTCTACAAGCACGGCGTGAGCTATCCGCTCGTCGGCCGGGACGACCTGCTCGAGGTCATCCCCCGCCTGCGAACCCGGTACGCCAGCTACGCGGAGTTCGGCGCCGCCAGCATCGAGGACATCCTCCCTGCGGCAGAACGACGAACGGCGACCGTGCGGGAAGCGCGGGTATTCGCGAGCTCCGTGGCGCTGAATAACGGAAACGGCACGTTCACCCTGGTGCGGCTCCCCACCGAGGCACAGTTCGCGCCGATCCGTGCTGCGCTCGTCGACGACTTCGACGGCGATGGGAGACCTGATCTCCTGGTGGCCGGGAATGACTACGGGGTGCCCCCCGTGCTCGGCCGGTACGACGCCAGCTACGGCCTGCTGCTCTCGGGCCACGGGGACGGCCACTTCACGGCGGTCGATCTCAGCCCGAGCCGTCTCACGATCGAGGGACAGGTACGGCACATGGGGCGGCTGCGATGGACCGACGGGAGCCGTTTGATCGTCGTGGCGCGTAACGACGACAAGCTTCAGGTTCTGCGCCCGGGGCGCCCGCGCTAGGCCGTCTTGCGGACAGGGGATGAGGACGCTGCCCGCGACAGATCTATCGCGTTGGCGAGCGGGCCCACGATTGCCAGAGCAAGGATGGGCGGGGCCGGATAGAGCAACTGGAACGCCGGCACATGATAGTCGCCCGCCACCCGAATCGCGGCCTCCGCCAGCGCCACCGCGGCGGCCACCACGACCCGGCCCCGAACCGTGCTCACGGTCGTCTTGGGGTCGGTGATCATGAAGAAAATGAAGAGCTGGTACATCGGGCCGGTGAGCGGCGCGATTTCCGCGAGCAGCGGGCCCCCCACGACCAGGCTCCGGATTGCGGCGAGCGCGATGAAGCATGCGACATAGGTGAGCGTCACATGGAGCATGCGCACGCGCGACACGATCAACAGCCCGAAGCACCAGATCACCGCGTTGGTCGCGAGATCGTTTCCCCACTGATGGCTGAGGATCGCAACGCTCGCGGGCGCGAGGACGAGCAGCAGGCTGATGGCAAAGTTGCTGGGGTTCCAGAGGTGGCGGCCGCGATATTGCAACACGTACTTGGAGCTGATAGCCAGGAAGCCGCCCAGGGCGAACGGCCAAAGCAGGTCCCCCCGCGGCTTGATCAGCAGCGCCAGGCTGATGCCCGTGACATAGGCGCTCGCCATGTTGGCGAAGCGACCGCGCAGCCAGCGCGACAAGGCCAGCTCGGTCGCGGTGCATACTCCCAGCGAGGTCACGAGCCGGTCGTAGCCGCCCAGGATGCCGTAGCGCGCCTCGCCCAGCACCAGGATGACAGTAATAAGGAAAGAGACCGGATAGCGGGGATCCATCCGGCCGAGGCGGATCCAGAGGGCCCGGCTAGCGACCAGGCTCGGTGACGACATGGAGCTGGTCCGCGGCCGGGTGCTCGAGCGTCTGGAGCGTGCCCGACGGCCAGCGGATCACCGCCCGGTCGACGCGCCCCGTGGGCCCGAGTCCAAAATGGAGCCTGCGATCGTTCTGGCTGGCGAACCCCATGCCCCCGTCTACCATCTTGAGCTGCCGTCCCGCGGGCGTTTCGAGCGTGACCTCCGCGCCGATCGCGCTCCGGTTCGAGCGCGTGCCCACGAGCTTGAACGCAATCCAGTGGTTGCCGGGCACGACGGTGTTCTTGTAGACCAGCGCCGGCTGCTGCTGGTTCGCGATCACCACGTCGAGCACGCCGCGGTTGAAGAGATCGACGAGGGCGACCGCGCGGCCATCGTACGTGTCGGTCACGCCGACCCGGGGTGCCACGTCCGCCCAGCCCGCCAGCCCGTGGTTCACGAGCACCCGCGAGGTCTCGTAACCCGACAAGCTCGCCGTGCCGATGGCGGGCCAGCTCCGCGCGTCCTCGAACACGTTGCCATTGGCCCCGGCGATCTTCGATTGCGCGTACCAATAGCTCCGGTTCGTGTCAGCCGAGACGAAGCCGTTCACGATGAACAGCTCGTTGCGGCCGTCGTTGTTCAGGTCGCCGAACTGGGCTCCCCAGGCCCACCCCGCGTCCGCGACTACACCTTCCGCCCCCTGCTGGAACCGCCCCATCTCGGGCAGGAAGTTGAGGCGCAGGTTGTTCCCCTGAAACAGGTATCCGCGCACCGAGATGTTGGTGACGAAGGCATCGAGGCGCCCACGGTTCAGCACGTCGCCGAGCGTCGCCGACATGCCGCTCTTCGAGTCGCTCTCCAGGCCCACGCGGCTCAACACGAACCGCCGGCCGTGGTCGTTGAGATACAGCTCCTCCGGTCCGTAGTCGTTCGCGAGAAACAGATCGGGCCACCCGTCGCCGTTCAAGTCCGCGGCCGCGACCGCCAGCGTCCAGCGCGTGCTGCCGACGCCCATGCGATCGGTCACGTCTTCGAAGCGCCCGTTCCCGAGGTTGTGGAACAGGCGGTTCTTGCCGCCGTTGGTGGCGAACTCGAAGCTGTTCTCCATGATGCGCGTGGTCTTCAGGTGCCAGAAATCGATGTCGGAGCGGTAGTAGCCCGCCACGTAGAGATCCAGCAGTCCATCCCGGTCGTAATCGAACCACACCGCCCCGTTGGCGTTCATCCACTGGCGCAGCCCGGCGCTCGCGGTGACGTCCTCGAAGTGGAGATTCCCCAGGTTCTTGAAGAGCTGGAGATAGCCCCACTTGTAGACCAGCAGATCCTCGAGTCCGTCGTTGTCGTAGTCGCCCCAGACGGCGCCCATCGAGACGCCCTCGCCCGGTCGGTTCAGATCGCCGACGCCGGCCGCCCGCGCGACGTCCACGAATGTGCCGTCGCCGCGATTCACATACAGCGCGTTGGGGTAGCCGAACCGGCTGTTCGTCAGGTAGAGATCGGGCCAGCCGTCATTGTTCACATCGGCGACCGAGACGGCCGCCCCCACCGACCCGACGAGCGGGGCGATGTTGTCGAGCTGCGGGTCGAGGGTTGGGCCGTGGTGCACGAAGGTGATGCCCACCTCCGGTGCCACGTTCGTGAGATGAAAGCCGGGGTCGGCCGCGACATTGCCGGCGCCGCTGGCGCGGGCGTTCAGCACCAGCACGAGCGCTACGCTTGCGACGAACAGGACGCCGACGAGGCCGTAGCGCCAAGAGAGGCGGGGGGAGGTCACCGCGCTTTGGGCACCACCTCGAACGCTCCCTCCACGCCGCCCACCGAGCTTCCTCCCACGAACACGCGGAACCGCCCCGGCTCGACGGCGAATCGCATGTCCAGGCCGTAGCACCCCAACTCTCGGTCTGTCAGGACGAACTCGATCTGCTGCGACGTGCCGGGCGCGAGGGCCACCCGCTTGAATCCGGCGAGCGACCGCACGGGCCGGGTGACGCTCCCCGTTTCATCGCGCACGTAGAGCTGCGCCACTTCCACGCCGGGACGCGCCCCGGAATTCGTGACCGTCACGCCTACCCGCACGGCCTCACCGGCGGTGACGCGCGCGCTGCTCAGCTTGAGATCCGAGTACGCGAACGTCGTGTAGCTCAACCCATGGCCGAACGGGAAGAGCGGGCTCGACGGAAGGTCGATGTACTTGGACGTGTACTTTTGCTCGGCAGGTGGCCGTCCCGTGTTCTTGTGATTGTAGTAAATGGGCACCTGGCCCACGCTCCGTGGAATCGTGACGGGAAGCTTGCCGCTCGGACTCACGTCGCCGAACAGCACATCCGCCAGCGCATGCCCGGTCTCCACGCCTAGGGCCCACCCCTGGAGGATTGCCGGCACGTGCTCGGCTGCCCAGCGAATGGCGAGCGGCCGGCCGCTCGTGCGGGGTCGGCCGCGACATTGCCGGCGCCGCTGGCGCGGGCGTTCAGCACCAGCACGAGCGCTACGCTTGCGACGAACAGGACGCCGACGAGGCCGTAGCGCCAAGAGAGGCGGGGGGAGGTCACCGCGCTTTGGGCACCACCTCGAACGCTCCCTCCACGCCGCCCACCGAGCTTCCTCCCACGAACACGCGGAACCGCCCCGGCTCGACGGCGAATCGCATGTCCAGGCAGTAGCACCCCAACTCTCGGTCTGTCAGGACGAACTCGATCTGCTGCGACGTGCCGGGCGCGAGGGCCACCCGCTTGAATCCGGCGAGCGACCGCACGGGCCGGGTGACGCTCCCCGTTTCATCGCGCACGTAGAGCTGCGCCACTTCCACGCCGGGACGCGCCCCGGAATTCGTGACCGTCACGCCTACCCGCACGGCCTCGAGCAGTTGCTCCTGGACTCCGGGCAGGTTGAGCATGGACCGGCTGGCGGCCTCGCCACTCATGTCAGCGGCCTCGCCCAGCGTGAGCACCGCCACGTCGGCCTGGCGCGCGAGTGCTACCGCCTCGGCGAAGCCGGCGGTGGAGGTGTCGAGGATCCCGGCGCCTTTCGCGTATCGCACATCGATGCCGCTGCGCTCCTTCAGCCCCGCGAGGAGCGTGACGGCGTCCTGCGGATCGCCGTGGGCAGACCAGGAGCCGAGCGCCGCCGCGCGATCGTCGCCGATCGGACCGATCACGGCAATCGTGCGTCGCTGCGGCCCGAGCGGCAGCAGATTGCCGTCGTTTTTGAGCAGCACGATCGCCTCGCGCGCCACGCGACGAGCGAGCGCGCGGTGCTCGGGGGCGAGCAGCACCGCCTGCTCGCGCTCGGGCGTCGCTCCGTGGTAAGGATCATCGAACAGGCCGAGCATGGCCTTCGCGCGCAGGATGCGGCGCACCGCGCGGTCGACGGCCGCGACGGGAATGCGCCGCGCGCGCAGCAGGGCCGGGAGGGAGTCGAGATAGATCTCGCTCACCATGTCCATGTCGACGCCGGCGTCGAGCGCCAGCCGGCCCGCCTCGCCCGGCGTCCCGGCGACGCCGTGCGCCACGAGCTCGGCGATCGAGGTCCAATCGCTCACCACGAAACCGGGAAACTTCCATTCGCCACGGAGCAGCGAGGTCACGAGCCAGCGGTTGGCGGTGCTCGGAACGCCGGCGATCTCGTTGAACGACGTCATGATGCTGCCGGCGCCGGCGTCCACCCCGGCACGGTACGGCGGGAGATAGATCTCCCGCAGCGTCCGGTCCGACACGTCCACGGTGTTGTAATCGCGCCCGCCTTCGGCATCGCCATAGCCGCCGAAATGTTTCACGGTCGCGAGCACCGCGTCGGCCGCCCTGAGGTCGCGGCCCTGGAAACCGCGCACTTGCGCGGCGGCCATGGCGGAGCCCAGGTAGGGGTCCTCCCCCGCGCCTTCGGCGATGCGTCCCCAGCGCGGGTCGCGCGCGATGTCCACCATCGGGGCGAAGGTCCAGTTCACGCCGGCCGCGGCTGCCTCGCGCGCCGCGACGTGCGCCACGCTCTCGGCCGCCGCGGGGTTCCAGCTGGCGGCCACCGCGAGCGGGATCGGAAAGGTGGTGCGGTAGCCGTGAATCACGTCATAGCCGAGGAGCAGCGGGATGTGCAGCCGCGACTCCGTGACGGCGACGCGCTGCGCGTCGCGGGCGGCGGCGGCGCCGGTGACGTTCAGGAACCCTCCCACCTGTCCTTTGCGGACCATCTCCATCTGCGCCGCGCTGGGCCGGGTGTCGACCGAAGGCAGATTCAGTTGGCCGACCTTCTCCTCGAGCGTCATCCGGGCAAGGAGGGAGTCGACCCGACGATCGACGGGTGAGGGGGGGGGGCTCGCGGTGGGCTGTTGCGCGTGGGCGGTCGCACAGAGAAACATGGCGACGGCAGCCATCCGCGCCGGGCGAACATGGGTGTGCGAGGTCATCGGGTCCTGACGATTAGGGCGTTGAAGTTTATCCCGCGACGGCTGGGCATGGCAAACGCGGTCGCACTTGTCGATGGGTGCGGCCCGGACGATCTTCACCGCTCCGGACCGCGGGTAAACCTCAGCGGCAGACGCCGAGCCGTGGCTTCAGGAGCACACTGGAGGACTCTAATTGGGCCCAAGACACCCGCGTGTGATCGGGTTGCTCGTGGCGGTAGCATGCCGGGGAGGGACGCCGGCTGCGAACACGGCGGCGCGCGCCGACTCGGCCGTAACCGCCCGGACCTGGGGCCTCGCCCATTTGCAGAGCCGGCAGCTGCCTCAGGCTGAGACGGAGTTTCGCAAGGTCATTGCGCTAGCGCCGGACCAGGCGCTCGGCTACGCAGACCTGGGGCTCGTCTATCTGCGCGGCGGCCGCTACCGCGAAGCCGAAACGCAGCTGCGCCGGGCGGCGGAGCTCGATTCGGCCAACTCGGACGTCGCGCTGATGCTGGCCAAGGTATACCAGCTGACGGGTCGTGCGGATGACGCGCGCCAGGAGATCGAGCGCGTGCTGCGCCGCGATTCCACGGACATTCGCGGCTTATACGCCCTCTCGGCGCTCCCCGGGACGGACCGGGAGAGCCTGCTGCGCCGGATCGTCGCCAGGGCTCCGGTGAACATCGTCGCGCGCCTCGAGCTGATCGATCTCCTGCTCGCGCGCGGGGCCACGGGCGACGCGGCGGGTGAGCTCGAGGCACTGCAGCGCCAGCTGCCGCAATTGCCGCGCGAGGCCGCGCGATTCTTCGAGGGAGCCCTCCGCGCGGCACGGGCCGGCCACGCAGCGGAGGCCGCGGCACAGGCGACGCGGTTCGATCGTGCCATGGAGGTGACCGCCGCCTACCAGGTCGGCTTGCAGAGACTCGGAGGAGCAACCGGTCCACTCGCTGGATATCCGGTGCTCACCTTCAACCAGAGCATGGCCGTGCCCACGGAAGACGCCCGGGCGGTGGCCGCCGCGATCCGATTCATCGACGTGACGGCGGGAAGCGGACTCGAGACCGTCGAGGCGCTCCCCGACAGCCTGGCAGGGTCGCTCGAACGCGGGGTGGCTCTGGCGACGGGCGATTACGACGATGACGCAGTCGAGGACCTGTACGTCGCGGGACATCTGTTCCGCGGCGACCGCGGCCGGTTTATCGAAACGACGGCCAACACCGGCGTGGCGGTCCGCGGTCGCGCGGTCGCGGCAGCCTTCGGTGATTACGACAACGACGGGCGGCTCGACCTGTACGTCGCGACCCCCGAAGGCGGCACCCTGTTCCGGAATACCGGGGGCGGAAGGTTCAAGGATGTCCTCATCCCCTCGCCCGCGACTAAGGCGCTCTTCGTAGATCTCGACCACGATGGGGATCTGGATCTCTTTCTCGCGAGGCCTGCCGGAAGTCGCGCCTATCGCAACATGCTCGACGGCACCTTCCAGGAGGCGGGTGCCCAAATGGGCCTCGCCGTGCCGGGGAGCGAAGGAAGCCGCGACGCCGGCGTCGGGGACTTCGACGGCGACGGTCGCAACGATCTGGTCGTGGTCACCGCGGGGGGGGGGGAGGGCGGGGGGGGCCATGTCCGCTACTTCCACAACCTGGGCCAGGGACGCTTCGAAGACGCTACGGCCACGAGCGGCCTCGCGAAGGTGGTCGGAGCCGGCGCGGTCGCCGTGGGGGATTACGACAACGACGGGTTCCTCGACCTGTTCGTGACGTCCCTGAGCGGGAGCCAGGCCACGTTGTTCCACAATCGTGGGGACGGCACGTTCGAGCCGGATCGTCGCACCGCCGGGCTGCGGCAAGAGCTCCGCGGGGTCGCGGGCCTGGACGCCGCGTTCCTCGACTTCGACAACGACGGCTGGCTCGACCTGATCGTCGTAGGCAAGCCCGCGACTCCGGGCGGCCGCGGTGTGTTCCTGTTTCGCGATGACGAAACCCGAGGCTTCGAGGACGTGTCGTCGATTCTGCCCGACAGCCTGCGAGCCGGCAGAGCCGTGGCGGTCGCCGACGTCGATCAGGATGGCGACCTCGATCTCGTCGTCGTCGGCTGGGACGGGCGGCCCCATGTGCTGCGCAACGACGGCGGCAACGTGAATCAGTACGTGGACGTCCGGCTGGCCGCGCTGCGCCAGGGGAGCGGCAAGAGCAACGCCTTCGCCCTCGGCGCGACGCTCGAGCTGCGGGCCCGCGATCTCTACCAGCTGCGCCAGGTGACCGACCGCGTCACGCACTTCGGCTTGGGACGCCGGCTCAAGGCCGATGTGTTGCGCGTGCGGTGGCCGAACGGCGTGTCGCAGACCGTCTATTACCCGGGGTCCGAGCAGGATGTGCTCGAACAGCAGCTTCTGAAAGGATCGTGCCCGTTCCTCTACGTGTGGGACGGCCGCGCCTTCACGTTCGCGACCGACGTCATGTGGAACAGTGCGCTCGGCATGCCGCTGGGCATCATGGGCAGCGAGGGCGGCATCGCCTCCGCATCGCCGCGCGCGTCACAGGAATACCTGCGCATCCCGAGCGGCCTGCTGCAACCCCGAGCCGGGCGGTACGAGCTTCGCCTGACGGAAGAGTTGTGGGAAACAGCGTATCTCGACATCCAGCTCTACCTGAACGAGCGCTTTGCCCCCGCGGGGCCGTCGGCGCTGCGCTTCTACCAGGTGGCGCAGCCCCGGTCCCCCGTCGCGGCGACCGACGAGCTTGGCAACGATCTGCTGCCCGCGCTGCGGGCGCAGGACGACGTGTACGCGGCGACGCTGCGTCCCACGCGGTACCAGGGTCTCACGGAGCTGCACGATCTCGTGCTGGATTTCGGGAACCTCGCCGGCCGGGACAGCCTGTTCCTGTTTCTCACGGGGTGGATCTATCCCACGGACGCGAGCATCAACTTCGCCCTGGCGCAGTCACCGCTGAGTCAGGTCGTCCCGCTGCACCTCCAGGTGAAGGACCGAGCGGGGGTGTGGCGGACCGTCATTCCCGATCTCGGCTTCCCGGCCGGCAAGAACAAGACGATCATCGCCGACCTGACGGGGAAGTTCCTGAGCGCCGACACGCGCATACGGATCCGCACCAACATGGAGGTCTACTGGGACCGGGCGTTCGTCGCCGCGACTCGAGGGGCGAGTCCGGTGACCGTGACCACGCTGCACCCGCGCGCCGCGGATCTCCACTACCGCGGGTTCTCCCGCATGTATCGCAAAGGCGGGCGGTACGGACCCCAGTGGTACGCGTATGACGAGGTGTCGCGGGAGCCGGCCTGGGCGCCGATCGCAGGGGCGTTCACGCGCTATGGCGACGTTCTGCCGCTCCTCGATGCACCGGACGACCGGTACGTCATTTTCGGCCCGGGGGACGAAACGGCCCTCCAGTTCGACGCCACTCCGGCGCCGGCATTACCGCCGGGCTGGACGCGCGACTTCGTGCTCTATACGGACGCGTGGATGAAGGACGCAGACCTGAACACGGCGAGCGGCGGCACGGTTGGGCCGTTGCCGTTCCACGGGATGTCACGGTATCCGTACGGGAGCGATGAGACGTACCCCACGGATGCGGTGCACCGGAGATTTGTCGCGACGTACAACACGCGACTGGAGACTCGGGACTCGGGCCTCGGGGCTCGGGGCTCATACGCCACCCCCGAATCCCGAGTCCCGAGTCCCTAGATCAGGTATCCCCGTCTGAGCAGGTTGCGCCCCGACGCGGCGTAGCCGTCCGGGCCGGGGAGATGCCACCCCATCGCATCGGCGAGGCGGTCGTAGATGGTGAAGAGCACGCAGACCTGAATCGCGTCCTCGACGCCCTCGTCGCTCACGCCCGCGGCGCGTAGTGGCGCGACGTCGGCAGGACCGACGTCGGAGGGGTGGAGCGTGAGCTTCTCCAAGAACCCGAGTGCCGCGCGCACCTTGGGGTCGAGCGGCGCCGTGCGCCAGTCAGCCAGCGCCGCTTTCACCAGCGCGGGATCTCTGAGGGCCAGCGACGCGACCGCGCCGTGGGACTCCGTTCAGAAGACGCACTGATTCAGGCGCGAGGTGACAGCCGCGAACAGCTCCCGCTCCCCCACGCTCCAGGGCGACGGCCCGCGCATCACGGCCTGGGTCCATTCGCACATCATCCGGCCGAAGAATTCGGGCCGGTAGAGGAGCGTCTTCACGACGTCGGGGACCCGGCGCCGGCTGACCAGCCGTATGAGCGTCAGCTTCAGCCGCTGCGGCAGCCGATGACCCCGCTCGACTCTCCGGAGTCGCATCAGCCCTCTTCGCCCCGCAGGGCCGCGAGCCCACGCTCCAGGCGTCCGAGGGCGGCGCCGACGGCCGCGGCGATGGTGATCTCGAAGATCGCGTCGTCCGCGCCACCGGCGCCTTGCAGCGCAGCCACGTCTTCGTCGCTGATCCGATAGGCATCGCTGGCGACCTTGTCGACGTACCCTCCGAGCCACGGAGGAACGTCCCCGCTGGACGAGCCCAGGGCGTCGCGGCGCCCGGCGAGCCGGGCGGCCCGGGCCAGCGCGGCGCGGCGCAGCTCGGCCCCCGCGTGGCCCGACGGGCCCAGCACGCTGGCAACGAGTCGTTCGATATAGGGGGAGTAGCGGTCGCCCGGGTCGGTCATCGCCCCACGTTCCACTTTGCGAGCCTGGTAGAATGGCTGCGGCTCGCGTACCCGTCAAGGGCGGGGACCCCTTGCGGGGTTCCCCGGCGCAGCGTATTTCAAACCCACTCCGTCGGGTAGTCGCTTCACACCCTGTGGGAGGGGCACCCGGATGGCACTGGGCCGTCACCTTGTTGCCATGCTCAGCAGTTGTGTGCTGTGCGCCGTCGCCGTCGCCGTCGTTTCCGCTGGTTGGCCGATTTCCGTTTTCGGTCAAGTTGAAGCGGCGCGTGGCGCGCGTCCTTCCGAACCCGTCTACCTGCTCATTCGCAGCGACGACGCCGGGATGAGTCACAGCGTCAACATGGCGCTGCAACGGCTCATGGACACCGGCCTGCCCGTCTCCGTGTCGGTCATGTTCACGTGCCCCTGGTACCAGGAGACGGTCGAAATCCTGAAGCGGCATCCGAACGTCGCCGTCGGCATTCATCTGACGCTGAACTCGGAATGGAAGAACTATCGGTGGGGGCCGGTGTCGGGCCGCGAGGCCGTCCCGACGCTGGTGGACGCCGAAGGCTACTTCTTCCCATCGGCCGACGCGCTCTCCCAGAACCATCCCGACTTGCGGGAAGTCGAAAAAGAGCTGCGCGCCCAGATCCAGCGAGCGCTCCGGTCGGGTGTGAAGGTCGATTATGTCGACTACCACATGGGCACCGTCACCCGCTACCCCGAGTTCCGCGATGTCGCCGAGCGGCTCGCGCGGGAGTACGGGCTCGGCATGTCGGAGTACTTCGGCGAGACCATGAACGATCCCCAGTATCGGGCGCCACCAGCGACCAAGGTGGACAGCCTGGTGGCTCTGATCGACCGGCTGCAGCCGGGCGTGCACGTCGTCGTCACGCACGTCGGGCTCGATGATCCCGAGCTGGGCGCGTTGCTGGATATGAACACCGACGAGCCGCTCTCCGACATGAGCAAGAATCGTCAGGGAGAGCTCGACGCACTGACGTCGCAGCGCTTCACCGGGGCCCTCAAGGCCCGCAATGTCGTGCTCATCACTTATCGCGAGTTGATCGCCAAGCATGGCCTCACGGCCATGCGAAGACCCGCAGGATGAGGGGACTGCCATGAACGACATGCTCCAGCGTAAGGGTGTGCTTCGCGCAGTAGGGACGAGTTTGCTGCTGGCAGTGGTGATGTGTGGGCGTGCCACAGGCCAGCAGCCGGCTCCGCAGATCCAGGTCTCCGGGACCGTGACATCGACGACCGGCGAGAAAATCCCCGGTGTCATCGTGCGCATCCGGGGGACGACGACCAGTACGGTTGCCGACGCGAACGGGAAGTACTCGATAACTGCCCCCGCCGACGGCGTACTGACGTTCGGTCTGATCGGCTTTCGCAGCGTCGGGGCGAACATCGGCGGGCGTACGACGATCGATGTCTCGCTGGAGCGCGCCATCAACGTGTTGCCCGAGGTCGTCGTGACCGGGTACACGTCCCAGCGGCGGCAGGACATCACCGGAGCCGTCGGCTCGGTGGAAATGTCGAGCGTACAACGGCAGACCTCGGCCAGCGTGTTGCAGCGGTTGGACGGCAAGGTGACCGGTGTGACGGTCGAGAACGGCGGCTCCCCCGGGTCACGCAGCACCGTCCGGATCCGCGGCATTAGCTCGTTCCAGAACAACGACCCGCTTTACGTCATCGACGGGACTCCCACCCAGGACTCCTACCTGAACTGGCTGAGTGCGAACGACGTCGCGTCCATCGAGGTCCTGAAGGATGCGTCATCGGCGTCGATCTATGGGTCCCGGGCGAGCAACGGCGTGGTGGTCGTGGAGTCGAAGAAGGGCAGACCGGGACGGCGTCAGTTCACGCTAGACGTCAAGACCGGTGTGGCGAACCCCGTCCACGGGTACGATGATATCTTGACCCTCGACGCGCTGCAGTACTTCGGCGTCGTGAAGGCGGCCTACCAGAACGCCGGCCAGGCTGTTCCTATCAACATCTACGGGAGTGTGACCAATCCCACCATACCCCAGTACATCTATCCGAACAACTGCATCAATACCGACTCGATTCCGATTCCCTGCGGCAACGTGAACCCGAGTGCGTACAACTATCCCAACAGTCTGATCATGGCCGGCAGTCCCGGGACAAACTGGTGGAAGGCCGTGTACGGCTCCGCGGCGACCGCGGATGCGTACCTGGGAGTCTCCGGCGGTGGTGAGGACAACGCCTATCACGTGTCCTTCAATTATTACAACCAGAACGGCACGGCGGCGTATAACCGGTACACCCGCGGGACCGTGCGCATCAATACCGCGTTCACCCTGGACCGGGTCAACGTCGGTGAGAATATCGGGCTATCGGGCGAACAGTACTACGGCGGGCTCACGGACGACCCCCCCGGTTATGCCGAGGACGGCATCCTCGGGAAGAACATCCTGATGCAGCCGGTCGTCCCGATTTACGACATCAGCGGGACGCATTTCGCCTCGGGCAAAGCGGTGGGGCTGGGCAATCAAAGCAATCCACTCGGGTACGCGTACAACCGCAAGGACGACCGCAACAGTCTCGCGCGGATCTTCGGGAACGTGTACGGCGGTCTCGACCTCTCGCGTAAGATCACGTTCAAGACCCTGTTCGGGTTCAACGTGGGTCAGCAGTCGTTCAAGGGTTTTACGCCGCCCCGGCCCGAGGACGCCGAGGCGACCTCCGGCAATGCCCTCACGCAGACTTACGCCAATTTCGCCGAGTGGACGTGGAGCAATACCCTGCGGTACGCCGGTGCGTCGGGCCGGCACAATATTGCCGTGCTGCTGGGACAGGAAGCGAACCGGAACGACAACACGAACATCACCGGCGGTATCAACAACCTGATCAACACCGCCACGGATTCTCGCTA
>QHUS01000101.1:21420-33352 GCA_003222035.1 Gemmatimonadota bacterium
AAGGCCGATTACAACTTTGCCGAGAAATACTTCGCCAGCTTCACCCTGCGGCGCGATGGCTCCTCCAGGTTGGGGCCGGATCACCGCTGGGGCACGTTCCCCGCGGTGGGCGTGGGGTGGCGTCTGAGTCAGGAGTCGTTCCTGTCCGGCAGCGACCTGTTCTCGAACGCCATGCTTCGCTTCGGCTGGGGCATCACGGGCAACCAGAACATCCCGAACGGCCGCACCGTGGATCTCTACGGCGGCGAGAACGGCGATACGTTCTACGATATCGGAGGCACCGGCTCGATCCAGACGGGCTACCGTCTGCAATCACTGGGCAACCCGGATCTGAAGTGGGAAGAGAACAAATCCGTGAACCTCGGGTTCGATGTGGAGCTCAAGCACAGGACCAATATCTCGGTAGACGTCTACAACCGCACGACCGACAACTTGTTGTTCCCTCCGGCGCTCCCGGCCACGGCGGGCGTGGCCAATCCTCCCTACGTCAACATCGGGAAGATGAGAAACCGGGGCATCGAGGTTTCCCTCGGCTACAACGGCACCATCGGCGAGGGGAAGCTCTGGAACATGAACCTCACGGCCACCCACTACAACAACGAGATCCTCCAGATCGACGGGGTGTCGACGTCGTTCTTCGGTCCGATTGCCACCCGGAACCAGAACGCCGTGATCAACCAGGTCGGGCAGCCGATCGGCTCGTTCTTTGGTTTGATGGCGAACGGCTATTACACGGACTCACTCGACGCCGCCCAATGCGGCACCGGGGACCCGTTGGGTAAATGTTGGGACGACGGCGCCCGGCCCGGCCGCATCAAATTCGTGGATGTGAATGGGGACCACCACATCACCGCGGCAGACCGCGTGGTCATCGGCAGTCCCCATCCCGATCTCACAGCGGGATTGGATCTCGGGCTGCGCTGGGGACAATTCGATGTGAGCGCCACGTTCTTCGGATCGTTCGGGAACAAGATCTTCGACGTGCAGAAGTACTGGTACGTGTTCCGGGTGTTCGATACCAACGTGCGGAACGACTTGCTGACCAACTCCGCGACGCTGGACGGCCAGTGCAATGCTGTCCCGCCGCCGCCGGGGTCGCCGACTGGAACGCCGGGTACCTATCCGTGCCCTGGCAAGCTGACGAACCCGGGTGCCAAGTATCCGCGGGTGGATGTGAGCGACGACTTCAGCAAACAGTACAGCAGCTATTACATCGAGGATGGGACGTACGTGAGGCTGCGCTCCCTGCAAATCGCCTACAACGTGCCGGCGGGATGGGTCCGCTGGATACCGGCCGCACGCATCTATGTGCAGGCCGAGAATCTGTTCACCATTACCGGGTACGAAGGGCTCGATCCGTCGTTGCCGGCCGCGAACATCCAGGGCAATTCTCAGGAGGACCTGCGCGACCAGTATCGCGGCGTCGACCGGGGCTCGTACCCGAGCAATCGCCTGATCAGCTTCGGCATCAGCACCTCGTTCTAGGATCGTCTTCTTTCGGGAGAACGGACGAATGAACACGCGCAATTGGCACAGCCTAGTGACGGGGACCGCGCTGCTGATGCTGGTGGGCGGCGTCACGAACAGCTGCAAGGATTTTCTCGATCAGGCGCCGCAAGGGGCCCTGGATTTGTCGACGCTCACCACGCGCACGGGGGTGGAAGGCCTCCTCATTGCCGCATATCGCTCGTTGGATCACAACAACGGTGTCGGCGGGAACTGGGGAAACGCCGGCAGCAACTGGGTGTGGGGGAGTGTGGCGAGCGACGATGCCTACCGGGGGTCGAGCGCCAATGACCAGCCCCCGATTGCGGACGTCGAGGTTTACCATTGGAACACCGGTGAAGCCGACACCTACTTGAACGAAAAGTGGACGGGCGTATTTGATGGGGTCGCCCGCTGCAACGCGACGCTGCGCCTCTTGGCAAAGGTTCTGCAAGAGAAGCCCAGCGAGATCTCCGCGAGTGACGCCGCCTCCATCAAGGGCGAGGCGTTGTTCCTGCGCGCCCACTTCGAGTTCGAAGCCTGGCAGATGTGGGGGAAGGTGCCGTATTACTTCGAGGACGATGTCGATTACCGGAAGCCGAACAACATGAGCTCGGATTCGGTCGTCAAGCTCATCATCAAGGACCTCGATGACGCTCGCGCCATATTGCCTTCGGCCCCACGAAGCGGGCAGGCGGGACGGGCGACGAAGTTTAAAGCCATGGCCTACAAGGGTCGGGTCCAGGTGAATGCCGGTCAGTACGCGGCCGGCCGGGCAACCTTACAGGAAGTCGTGGACAGCGCCAAATTCGCTCTGGAGACGAGCTTCGATCATGTCTGGACCGGGTTCCCGCAATTCGCCAATGGCAAAGAGACCATCCTCGCGTACAACGCGTCGGTCAACGACGGCCAGCCGAACGGCGATAACGGCAATTGGGGCGAGCGGCTGAATTTTCCGTATTCCGGCAGCCCGTTCAAGTGCTGCGGCTTCCACCAGCCGTCGCAGAACCTCGTGAACTTCTTCGCGGTGGACGATAGCGGGCTACCCACCACGTTGACGAATCCCAACTGGAACGCCAACAACAGCAATTTCGTGGCCAACACCACCGTTGCCGTGGACCCGCGGTTGGACTGGACGGTCGGCCGGGACCACGTGCCCTACAAGGACTGGGGGCTCCACGAGTCGGGGTCTGGATGGGTCCGCGACGCCTTGTACTCGGGTCCGTACAGCCCGAAAAAGAACGTCCACGAAAAGGCCAGTGGTGCGCAGAGCAAAGTGGGCTGGCAGCCTGAGCAACTGAATGCGGTGCACTTGCACATCTTCCGGTACGCCGATCTGTTGTTGGAGCTGGCCGAGGCGGAGGTGCAGGCTGGTAACCTCGAGAACGCGCGGACGATCGTCAATCAGATCCGCGCACGAGCCGGGCAGATGGCGCAGGGGTGTGGAACCACCACCGATTCCCTGGTAAAGGCCAAGTACCCGACGTGCGCGACCGATCCCAGTCTGGCCGGCATGGCCATACCGATGATTCATCAAACCAATCTCGACTCCCTGAGGACTCCCTGGGCCCTGTACCGAATCGGACGGTACACCACACCGTGGACTGACCAGCAGTTTGCATGGACCGCCGTTCAGCTGGAGCGCCGGCTCGAGCTGGCGATGGAAGGCCACCGGTTCTTCGACTTGCGGCGCTGGGGAATCGCCGACACGACCATCAACAGCTACATCAACGTCGAGCAAGCCAGGAGAACGTATTTGGCCGTTGCCGTCGGGGGTTACGCGGCGAGGCATCGTGAGTATCCCATCCCCTCGGTACAGATCGACTTGAGCGTGGGTGGGCCGGGAGGCGGGCTCGTGCAGAACACCGGGTGGTAGCCGGCCGCTAGCGGCGCGCGATTGTAAACGCCTGCAGGGAATCGCCGTTGTTGGCAACGAGAACGGCGTTCCCTGCAGGCGTTTTGATCAGGGCCAGCCCCGTCACGTCGCCGGATGCGAGCAAGCCACTTTCCGCCGTCGGAACCGGCGTGAAGTGCCCGTGGCCATCTCCCTTCAACCAGAGCCCGTTGCCCGCATCGGCTCGCGGCGTGTTCGGCTCGGCATCGTAGAGATTTCCCGCCACGATCAGATCGAGATTCCCGTCACCATCGACGTCGTCCGCGATGATCCCCCTGATGGGAGATATCTGCGCGAGATTCGGTAGCGGGACGACGCTGAAGGTTCCGTCTCCCTTGTTTTGCAGATATACGCTGGCGAAGGTATCCGTCTGGTAATGAATCGCTGTGCGCAATTGCGACGCGCCGAACAGTTGCGGGATGGAGGCAATCGAAAACGCCGCGTAGTTCGGGAATCGCAGGGCGAGCGGGTAGATCTCTCGCCCCAATGGCACCAAACCGGAGAGAGGGTATTCCGTTCCATCCAGCGTCTGGGTGAGGACGATGTCCGTGGTCCGGTTGCCGATGAAGTCGAGGGCGTAGACGCCGAACGTACTCTGCTGAGATGTGGTGTACGAGTAGTTCAAACCCAGATTCCCCGCCACCAGGTCGGGATGGCCGTCCTTGTTGAAGTCTCGGGTGGCGAGACTGTACCACCATCCCCGCAGTGGGGGGAGGCCCATCGATGCGGTAACGTTCCGCAGTCGCGTTCCCTCGTTGTGATAGAACTGGAGCGGCATCCATTCCCCTGCGGTGACGAGATCTGGACGTCCGTCACCGTCAAAGTCGATCCACACGGCGGCGGTGATCATACCGCCGGGGTGCACCAGCTCCGGAGCCCATTCCTCGGTGACATCGGTGAAGCGGCCGCCGTCATTCCGTAACAGGTAGCTGCGTGTCGGATACGGGTAATTTCGCGGCGCCAGTCGGCCGCCGACGAACAGGTCCACTTTGCCGTCGCCGTTGAAGTCGCCGGCCGCGATGCTCGCAGTGCTGGTCAGCATCTGGGGAAGAGCTGCGCTATCCCGCACGAATCGGCCGCCTCCACGATTGATATAAAGGCGGTCCTGCAGCAGGCGCGATATCGGGGAGAGCTGATACCCTCCGCTTGAGACGTACAGGTCCGGCCGTCCGTCCCCGTTGGCATCGAAGAACAAGGCGCCCCAGTCTTCGTAGGCCTTGTCGGACAACCACGGTTGCCCCTGGGCGGATTCCACGAAACTGCCGTCGTTGCGCTGGATGAAGAGCTTGCCGCCGATGAAGACATCATCCAGGCCGTCGCCGTTGACATCGCCTACCGCGAGTGGCGGGCCGTGCCGGGACAGCATGTAGGGCAGGAGAGGCTGGACACTGTAGTCGACGAACGTCCCCGCCTGGTGCCGGTATGTCGGCGCGTGGTGGGCATCGGTCCGTTGGAACGCACGGTGAACGGTGTCAGGTGCCAGGTGTCCGGGATGACAACTTGACACCCGACACCTGACACCAGACACGTGCTTCGCATCGCTCTGCCGCACCGTCACCATCCGGTCCACCCCCAGGTCCGTCAGCATCTGATGGCTCCCGTTCGGCCAGATCACTTCCAGGCTGTCCACGCGCCCCGCATGCCCCAACCCGAAGTGCTCCCGGTCGTCCATGGTGGACATGTAGCCTCGGTACGGAGAGTGGTAGAGGTATTGCCGTTGTCCCCCCGCCGTGAGGATCAGCGTCGCGCCGATCCCCCGCGTGTTGGGAGACTCCCCTTCCAGCTTGATCTCGAGGTATCGATGCGCCTCGTCGCTTGGCTGGACATTCCGGTAGATGGATGCGGGCGCATCGATGTTGTTCACCACAAGATCGAGCGTGCCATCATTATCGAGATCGCCATACGCCGCCCCGTAGGAGAACCCCGGCTGTCCCATGCCCCATGCCGTGGTCTGGTCGGTAAACGTCAGTTCCGCGCGCTGCGCTCATCGCCTGCCCGCTGCGCCCGGAGCACTGCCATCTGATAATCGAAGTCATTCACCGCCTTGGGGTAGCCGCTGGTGATGAAAATGTCCTTGGCTCCGTCATTGTCGAAATCGGCGAACAGAGCGCTCCAGCTCCAGTCCGTGTACGCGACTCCGGCCATGCGGGCGATTTCACTGAACGTCACTGCCCCGTCCGGCGTGGCGCCGTTGCTCAGTTGAAGGGTGTTGACGTCGTAGTCATCGCGAAATCCGCGGCCACGCAACTCCACTCGCTCGTCGTACGTGAAGAATCCGCTCATCCGTTTCCGGCCACTCAAGGCCGGGGGCATCATGTCCACCTGGAGGATGTCGGGCCATCCGTCGTTGTTGAAATCCGCGGCATCGACGCCCATGCCCGCAAAGCTCGTGTGCCTGAGCCATTGCGCGGCCCTGTTGGTGAACGTGCCATCCCCGTTGTTGATATAGAGGACATCGTTCGGGGTGATGTCGTTCGAGACATAGATGTCGGGCCAGCCATCCCGATTGATGTCCGCTACGACGACGCCGAGCCCATAGCCGACGTCCCTCAAGATCCCCGCTTCCTTCGAGACATTCGTGAACGTCCCGTCGCCATTATTGCGATAGAGCTGGTTGTAGCTGCCCGGGGTCTCTCCGCGCGCGCCCGACGGATGCACCGCGATCTCGCCTCGCGCGAAATCCTTGGGCGCGTTGTTGAGCAGAAACAGATCCAGGTATCCGTCCCCGTTGTAATCGAGGAAAACCGCGTGGGTCGTAAATCCCGTGTCCGCGATGCCGTATCGCGCCGCCTCCTCGGTGAAGGTGCCATCGCCGTTATTGATGAACAGCAGGTTGGCCCGCTCCGCCGGCTTGGACCATTCGGGTCCGGACACGGAGACGTAGATGTCCACGTATCCGTCGTTGTTGATGTCGACCATGGTCGCCCCGGTGGCCCAGCGATGCGTGGCGACGCCCGCGTGCGCCGTGATATCCTCGAACCGCATGCCGCCCTTGTTCAGATAGAGGCGGCTCGAGACCATGTTGCCGGTCAAAAAGATGTCCGGTAGCCCGTCGTTATCGATGTCCCCGATGGCCACACCGGCGCCGTTGTAGACGTAGGGGTCGGTTTGGGCATTCAACGAGTCGCTGGTGGTGATCGTGTTGACGAACGTGACGCCGGTTTTGCCGGGCGTCAGCAGTTGGAACAGGGGGGTGGGGCCGTGCTCCCGGGCGCAGCTCGCCAGGCTGAGCGCCGCTGCCGCGAGCGCGAACCGCGTCGTCCGGAACATGGGTCAGAGAATTTAACGCAGGACCCCTGCCTTGCTTGACAGGTCGCAGGGCGCGGCGTCGATTTGCCGCGTGCTCGCCCGCCGCTGGCTGACATCTGTGGTTGCTCTCGCCTCGGTTTCACAGGCCCGGTGCACGGGGAAGAGACCATCCGCGGGAGAACGGCTCGCGCGCGCCTACTGTGCCGCGTGTCACGCGTTTCCCGATCCGCAGTTACTGGACAAGCAGAGCTGGCGGGACGGCGTCCTTCCGCAGATGGCGCGGCGAGTGGGCGCGACGACGAGCTCCACATTCGCCGACGCGCTCCGCAATCCGAACGTTCCGGTCCTCGCCACGACCCTCCCCGACCGCGATTGGCAACGCATCGTCGCGTATTATGTCGACCAGGCTCCGGACGCGTTGCCGGATCAGGTATTGCCGGCCGAGCCGCAGCTCGATCCACCGTTCTTCAAGCCGGGTCCGTTCGTCGCGAACCTGCCGAGCAGCGGCATCATCACCCTGCTCAAGGTGGACTCGACGGGGCGGCGAATCTTCGTTGGCGAAGCCGGCACGAACCTCCTGCGGATCTTTGGCTGGGATCGCCGTCTCCGATCGACGCTCGCCCTGAGCAGTCCTCCCACGGATGTGATCGTGGAGCCGCACCATGTGCTGCTGCTGGAGTCGGGTATTCTCAACCCCAACGATCAGCCCAGGGGACGTCTCGTTCAATACGACTTCGTGGGGGCCGATTCCCTGCGGTTCCGTCGGGTCGTGATCGACTCGCTCATCAGACCGGTCTTTGCGCAGCCGCTGGGTGTGGCTCCGGATGGCCGCCGCGAGTTCGTCATCTGTGAGTTCGGCGACAACATCGGGCGCCTCAGCCTGCATCGCTACGACGGCTCGAGGGATGAGCGGCAGGTCCTGGCGGATACGCCGGGGGCGATCCGGTTCGAGGTCCATGACATGACCGGGGACGGCCGGCCGGATATCGTCGCGCTATTCGCGCAGGGCGATGAACGGATCGTGCTGTTCGAAAATGACGGGCAGGGCGGGTTCCAACGGCAGCGTATCCTGGCGCGGTTTCCGCCCGTGTACGGATCGATGTACTTCACGATGCGCGACTTCAACGGAGACGGTAAGCTAGACATTCTCTACGTGAACGGCGACAACTTCGACTATTCCCGGATACTGAAGCCCTACCACGGAGTCCGGATCCTGGAAAATGACGGTCACAACAACTTTCGTGAGCGGTACTTCTTTCCGGTGTACGGGGCGGCCAGAGCCGAAGTCGGCGATTTCGACGGGGACGGTGATCTGGATATCGTGATAACGAGCACGTTCGCGGACTCGCAGCGGCATCCCGAGCGGGGCATCATGTATCTCGAGAACATCGGCCCGTACCAGTTCAAGCCATATGCGTTCAGCATCGCTGCGGACAACCACTGGACTCTTACGGCAACCGCCGATTTGAAGGGAAATGGCCGCCCGGACGTCCTCGTCGGTGCCATGGACCTGGGTGCCATCGCACAACACCAACGGGGGCTCGCCGGGCGGCCCGCCGGGGCGGGCAAAGTCCCGCTCCTGCTGTTCGAGAACCGCGTGCACTGAAGCGTCGCCGGGTCACGCGACGATCAGCCGTACAAGTCGTTCGGGTCGGCGGCGGCGAGATCGATCAGAAAGCGGCTCAGGCGCTGGACGACGTCGGACATGTAGCGCTCGCCCTTCTCCGGGCTCGCTTTCCTCGGGTCGCCGACGCCCGTGTCGGTCGAGACCTGTGTCCAGCGGCGCGGCGCCCACGCCCACCCCTCGCGCAACGCCGCGATCCGGAAGCGCCGCGCCTTGCCCTCGCCCGCCTCGGACATGGGGCGCACCAGCGCGGGGGCGACGTGCAGCATGATGCTCGTCTCGAGCTCGCCGGCGTGGTCGCCCAGGTCCTCGAAGTAGTCTCCTGGCGGCACGACCTGGTACCAGCTGGTAACGCACAGGAAGAGCTTCAGGCGAGGCTGGAGCTCGCGGATCATCGCGCGAAAGTCATTGCCGCCGTGTCCATTCAGGATCACGAGCTTGCGGACGCCCTGACCCTCGAGGCTCTTCGCGAGGTCGGCGAGCACCGCAGCTTGCGTGCTCGGGTTGAGATTCAGGCAGAAGGGAATGTCGAGCTGACCGGTTTGCACCCCGAACGGGACGACCGGCAGCACCACGACCCGGGCGCCCGCGTCCCAGGCGAGACGCGCGGCCTCGGCGGCGATGTAGTCGGACTCGACGTTGTCCGTGCCGTACGGCAGGTGGTAGTTGTGCGCTTCCGTGGCGCCCCAGGGGAGGACTGCGACGTCGTAGGCCATCTCACGAACGGTCTTCCACGTTGTTTCTGCGAGTATGTACGGCCTGACGGTCATGTGTGCGGGCCCTCGGGCGAGCGTCGAACGGGATTACTGGCGGGGTGACGAGCGTAACATGAGTGCGCTCCCCGAGACCCCGCAAGGAGGGGGACCCGCGAGCGAGTGGCGGAATCGGACGCCAGGGCGTACGATTCCGCCGCCCATGAGCCTGCTTGTGACCCTGCTTTTGGTCGGAGCCCTCGCAGGGCCCGGAGGACTCGCGGCTCCGCCCAGCTGCTCAAGCGACCAGGCCGCGCCCGTTTACGGGCAGATGCCGAGCCGCGAGGTCACTCGCGACACTGTTCCGCCGTATCTCGCCTTCCCCGAACCCGGCCTCGACGATCCCGCGGCGTATGAAGGCTACGACACGCGCGTGTATCAAGACGCCGCTCGTAACGCGTTTCAGGTCTACGTGAAGGCAACGAGCGGCCGGGTCGTGAACCTGTGGGCCGATGCGGCGAACGAGAGCGTCGGCTTCTCGGCCCGCGACTCGGCCGGCCGGCCCGCGGAGATCAGGTGGGGCTCAACCGGGGCGGTCACCACCCGGTCGGCTCATACCCGATCCGTCGCCTACGGTCTCGAGCTTCCCTCGTCGGTCACGCTCGGTCTCTTCCTGCTCGGCTCCATGCGCGTGGAGCGTGATCTGCAGTATGCGGCTCGTGACACGCTACCCCTCGACGCGGTCCCGTTCCCCCAGGCCGAGCTGTCCGAGCTCATCGAGCACATGGGACGGCTGAAGCCGGCGGAGCGCGACCGGCAGCTGTCGCTCCTCGGTGTGAAGTCCGTCGACGCGCTCCGCGCGCGGTTGCGACCGCGCGTGACGTCGGAGCGGCGCGACACGACCTGGGTGGTGCGGGTCGAGCAGTCGAGCTTCGACGGCAAGGGTCATCTCTCGTTGACGCTGGAGGGCGACACGCGGGAGACCGTTCCCGCACTCGGTGCAGGGAATGCCACCGTCAGCATCAAGCGCCCGGCCGGGGGTCCGGTCCGGGTGTCCGTCCGCGTCACGACGGACGCCGCCGCGCTGACGCCGCTCGCGCGCGACGAGATCTTCAACGACGACTTCCGGCGCTTCGCGGCGCGCGTGCGGGCCGACTCGACACACCCGGAGCGCTTCAAGCGGCTCGAGCGGGAAATGCGGGGCGTGGAGCTCCTGACCTACCGCGAGAAGCTCATGGCGGGACTCCCCAACTTCGCCACCTACTTCGGCCGCGACATGCTGATGACGGCGCTCCTGATGGAGCCGGTCTGGACGCCCGAGATGCCGGAGCACGTGATCGCGAGCGCGCTGCGCAAGCTCGGGCCCGATGGAGACGTGAGCCACGAGGAGGCGCTGGGCGGCCAGGCGATCCGCGAGCATGCAGCGGAATACAACCGGCTGGTGGCCGCGGGGCAGCTGGCCAAAGCCCGCGCGGTGCTCGCGCACCTGGACGCCACGCGCGAGAACTACGTGATGGTGGACGACGACTTCCAGCTACCGGTCGTCGCCGCGCGCTACCTCGCCGATCCGCGTGTGCTGGCGGATCGCAAGCGGCGGTTTCTCGCCGCTGAGGGGGAGGGGGAGGGGGGGGCGCGCCTGGCCCGGCTCGTGGCCAATCTGAGCTTGGTCGCGCGGCGGGCCGCGCCGTACACGCGCGATCCGGTGCCGACGAACTTGGTGAGCTTCCCCCGGGCACCCGACGGTCACTGGATTTCGGCGAGCTGGCGGGACAGTCGCGCGGGATATGGCGGCGGGCGTTTCGCCTACGACGTGAATGCGGTCTGGGTCCCGCACGCCCTCGAGGCGATCGGCAGGATCCTCGACGCGCTCAAAGGACTCGGAGTGACGCCGGCGATCCGAGCCGAGCCGCTCGCCAGCTACGCGCGGGATCGCAAGGCGCTCGACCACGCCATCGCCGTGTGGAAGGGAGCGGACCGGCACTTCCGCGTGGCGCTGTCTCCGGCCGAAGTGTCCCAGCGGGTGGCGGCCAGGCTCGGCGAACTCCCGGCGGAGGAGCGGGCCTATTGGCAGGGTGTGCTGCAGCGCGCCGGCCCGATGCAGGATACGCTGCGCTTCCTGGCGCTGGCGCTGGACGGCGCGGGCCGCCCGATCCCGATCATGAATACCGACCCGGCCACCCTGCTGCTGCTCGATTCACTCGACGCGGACCGGGCCCGCGCCCTGATCGATCCAATGCTCCACCCGTACCCGATCGGGTTGCTGATCGAGAATCTCGGCCCGGTGGTGGCCAACGACGCCTACGCCGCGCCAGAGGTCTGGCGGACGTTCCGACGCGATGCCTATCATGGGCCCGCCGTCGTGTGGGGGCGGGAAGTGAACCTCCTGCTCGCGGGATTAGCGCGGCTGATCCCTTTGTCGGACGCAGGGCGCCGCATCACGGACGCGGTGGACCGCTCGGGACTGCGGCATGCGGAGCTCTGGAGTTACAAGATCGCCGACGGCCGGCTGGTGCCCGCACGCTACGGGACCAGCTCAGACGTGCAGCTGTGGAGCCTGACCGACCTCGCCGTTCAATATCTCCTCAACCACCCAACACCATGAGCAACCTGCACGCTTTCGACATCGTCGTCATCGCCGCGTACTTCCTCGTGCTGGCCGGCATCGGGTACTGGGCGGCGCGCCGAGAGAAGAACGTCAGCGCCGACTACTTCCTGGCGAGCCGCGATGTGGGTTGGTTCGCCGTGGGGGCGAGCCTGTTCGCCTCGAACATCGGGAGCGAGCATCTCGTCGGCCTCGCGGGCACCGGGGCGGCGAGCGGGCTCGCGGTAGGCCACTTCGAATGGCTGGCGTGCCTCATCCTGCTGCTCTTGGGCTGGTTGTTCACGCCGTTCTATCTGCGCAGCGGCGTATACACCATGCCCGAGTTTCTGGAGCGCCGCTTCAACTCGGCCGCACGCACGTACTTCACGTGGGTCTCGGTGATCGGC
>QHUS01000050.1 GCA_003222035.1 Gemmatimonadota bacterium
CGTCTCGAACGTGCCCCACATTTCGTTGCCCTTGAAATGCGCGATGGTGTGGAGCTTGGTCACCGTCTGACCCGCTCTCAGGTAACTCGGAAACGGGCCCGCCTCGGTGACGACGCTGTCTCCACCGGCGCTGACCACCCGCACGGGGATCGGCTTGCCTTTGGGCAACGTCATCGTCCATCCTTTGGTGTTGGCTGTGGCGTGCAGCACGGTCGCAACGACCACGCTATCGTTGGGGCCGACCATCGACTGTCCGTGCCACGTGCCGGCGACGTCGGACAGCTTCATGGGATGCTGCGCGTTCGCGGCCGTAGTGAAGCCGGCGAGCGCTGCAGCGGCGAGAAACAAGGTCGGGCGCATTTTGGAACTCCTCCTCGAGCCAGGTTAACGCGGCGGACGCGGAAGAAGATGAGGGCTGTACCAACGTTTGGCCATCTGGCAGCGTGAAAACGCGCAGCCTCGGCACGACCGGCTACGTCGTCAGCGGGCTCGGCTTCGGTGCCTGGGGTCTCGGCGCCGACATGTGGCGCGGCGTTGCAGATCGCGACGCCGGGGCCGCGCTGCGCGAGGCCGTCGATCGCGGCATCACCTTCTTCGATACCGCCCTGGCGTACGGAACCGGGCACAGCGAGCAACTCATCGGCGAAGCGCTACGGAACGACATCCGCGCCGGCCGGGTGGTCGTCGCCACCAAGGTCCCGCCGCTGAACGAGGAATGGCCGGGCAAGGCGAGCCGGCCGCTCGCGGAAGTCTTTCCCGCGCGGCACATCGCGGCCTCGACCGAGCGCTCACTCAAGCACCTTGGCGTCGACGCGCTGGCATTGCTGCAGCTGCACGTGTGGCATGACGCCTGGCTCGACGACCCGGAGTGGGACACGACCTACGACCGCATCGTCCGGCTGAAACAAGAAGGAAAGGTCCTGCACTGGGGCATCTCGATCAACGACCATGCGCCGGAGACGGCGCTGCGGGTGCTCGAGGATCCCATCTTCGAGACCGCCCAGGTGATCTATAACATCTACGATCGCTCCCCCGAGCGGGCTCTCTTCCGGCTCGCCCAGACGAAGCCGCTCGGCGTCATCGCGCGCGTGCCGTTCGACGAGGGCGCGCTCACGGGGCAGATCCACGCGGACACGGTGTTCCCCGCGGGCGACTGGCGCGCGGAGTACTTCAGTGGTGACCGGCGAGCCGAGGTCGAGCGGAGAGCGACGGCCCTGACAGGCCTGCTGGACGACCAGGTGCGGACGCTCCCTGAGCTCGCCCTGCGGTTCTGTCTCTCAACGCCGCAGGTCTCGACGGTCATCCCCGGGATGCGCCGCGCCGCCCACGTGCGCGACAACGTCGCGGCAGTGAATCTCGGTTCGTTGCCGCCGCCCCTGCTCTCCAGGCTCGAGGCGCATGCGTGGGAGAAAAATTGGTACCCTCCTTAAATCGCAGCGTGGCTGTGGTCTGCGGCAGGACGTTGACGTCGGGTTGAAGGATCACGCGCAGATTCGCTTGCTATGCCCGCCGAGCCCGCCTACGTTCCCGGCATGTCCGCGCCTGACTTGATGACCGCGGATGAGCTTCAACATGTCTACATCCCGGACAAGCAAGTCCAGCTCGTCAGGGGCGTACTGGTCGTGCGGGAGCTGCCGGGGCTACGACACGCACGCGTGGCAGCGGATCTCACCTTCCGGCTAAGCGTTCATGTGCATCAGGCCGACCTGGGTCAGGTCCTCGCGGAGGCGGGGTTCAAGCTCGCGAGCGATCCGGACACCGTCCGCGGTCCCGACGTGGCATTCATCACCAGAGACCGTCTCCCCGACCCCGAGCCGGCGGGGTTCGCTGACTTCGCGCCCGATCTGGCTGTCGAGGTGATCTCACCAGGCGATCGCGCCGGGGAAATCCTAGCCAAGGTGGCCGACTGGCTCTCAGCCGGGACGAGACTCGTCTGGGTCATCGACCCTGCCCGGCGGGTCGCGCGCGTCTATCGCACCGACGGCACCGAGCGGATCCTGACCGTCGACGAAAGCCTTGACGGGGAGGACGTTGTTCCGGGCTTCACTTGCCCGCTCGGCGAAGTCATCTAAGGCCCGCTACACCACCCGCCCGATCGGTAACCGCCGGATCCGTTTCCCCGTGCCCGCAAAGATCGCGTTGCACACCGCCGGCGCGATCGGCGGCAGCCCCGCTTCGCCCACGCCGCTCGGCGCCGCATCACTCCGCACCAGGTGAACCTCCACCGTCGGCATCTCCGCGAGCGCGAGCATGCGATAGTCGGTAAAGTTGCTCTGCGCCACGCGCCCATGCTCGATGGTGATCTCGCCGTACAACGCCGCCGTGAGGCCGTACACGATCGCGCCCTCGATCTGAGCCTGGACCGTATCCGGATTGACGACGATGCCGCAGTCGGCGGCGCACACCACGCGATGTACCCGCACCGCGCCGTCGGCCCCGACCGACACCTCGGCGACCTGGGCCAGGAACGTCTCGCCGAACTGCCACAACGCGATGCCGCGGGAGCGGCCCGCGGGTGGCGCCGTGCGCCAACCGGCGCGCTCCGCGGCCAGGTCGAGCACGCCGAGTAACCGCGGGTGATCCGCGACCAGCGCGCGGCGGTACTCGTAGGGGTCGCGACCCGCCGCGTGCGCCAGCTCGTCCACGAAGCTCTCCACCACCCAGCCATTCTGCGACGGTCCCACGCCGCGCCATGGCGCGACGGGAATGCCGGGGTCTTCGGTGATGCGCTCCAGACGGAAGTGGGGCACGGGGTAGATCAGCTCGTCCGCGCCGCGGGTGATCAAGAACGATCCGCCCGCGGGGCCCACCAGCCGATGGCTCCACGCCACGGGCGCGCCACGCGCGTCGAGCCCGCCGCGCAACACGTTGTACGTCGCGGGACGGTACAGCGCGTTCTGAATGTCATCCTCCCGCGTCCACACGACCTGCACGGGCGCCGGCGTCTTTTGCGCCAGCTCCACCGCCTCGGTCGCGTAGTCCATCGGGCCGCCGCGCCGCCCGAAGCCGCCCCCCAAGTAAGTCACGTGCACCGTGATCGCCTCGACCGGGAGGCCCGTCAGCCGCACCGCGGCCTGTTGGATGCCCTGCGGGTTCTGCGTGGGCGCCCAGATCTCGCACTTGCCGTCCTTCACGTGCGCGGTGCAGTTCATCGGCTCCATGCAGGCGTGGGCGAGATAGGGCGCCTGATACACCGCGTCGACCGTCCGCGCGGCGCCTTTGAGTCCCTCGTCCACGTCGCCCACCTTGCGCACCACTTCGCCTGATCGCGCCGCCGCTGCGGTGAACGCGCTCCAGATGCCGTCGCTGCTCCAGCGCGCGGTCGCGCCCTCGTCCCACTCGATCTTCAGAGCCTTCTTCCCCTGGAACGCGGCCCACGTGTTCTCCGCGACCACGGCTACGCCGCTCGAGATCTGGACCACGCGCTGCACGCCGGGTACGGCGAGAGCAGGGGCGGGGTCGAAGCTCTTCACGCGTCCGCCGAACACGGGGCAGCGCGCCACCGCGGCGTACACCATGCCTGGCGCGCGCACGTCGAGGCCGAACCGCGCTTCGCCGCTGACCTTCTCCGGTGTGTCGAGCCGCGGTGTGTGGCGGCCCACGATGCGGAATTCGGAAGACGGCTTGAGCGGCGGGTCGGCGGGTACAGGGAGCGTCGCGGCGCGCGCCACCAGGTTGCCGTAGCCGAGCCGGCGGCCGGTGGGCACGTGCTCGACCGTGGAGTTCCGCGCCCGGCAGGCGTCGCGCGGCACGTTCCAGGTGAGCGCCGCCGCGGCGATCAGCATCTCGCGCGCGGCCGCGCCGGCTTTGCGGAGCGGCTCGAACCCGGTGCGCACGCTGCGGCTGCCCACGGTGAACTGGTCGCCGTACGCCGGATCGGCGTCGGCCTGCGCCACGCGCACGCGGGTCCAGTCGGCCTCGAGCTCCTCGGCCACGATCATCGGCATCGCGGTGCGCACGCCCTGACCCATCTCCGACCGGCCGGTCCAGATGGTTACGGAACCGTCGGGTCCGATTTCGATCCAGGCGTTGGGCCTGAATGGCTGAGGCGCAGCAGCCGCGTGGGGCGGTTCGCGCTCGAACGCCGGCAGATACAGCCCGATCACCAGGGTGGCTCCGGCGGCGCCGCCGGTCTTCAAGAACTCTCGCCGATTCAGGGATGCGTGGCTCATGGCTTACCCGCGGAGGGCTTATCGTGTGAACCTAGCCGTGGTGTCAGGACCTGGTCAAATCGTGGCTCTGCTGGAACCAGTCCGCCGGATCGCGCGTTCTCCCCGCCATGCAGATCCTCGCCATTTCCGGCAGCGTCCGCGCCGCCTCCACGAACGCGCGCGTGCTCGAAGCCGCGGCCCGACTGGCTTCCGCGTCGGTCGATGTGGTGCTGTACGACGGCCTCGAGACGCTCCCGTACTTCAATCCCGACGTCGAGGCACGCGGCCTCCCGCCGCCCGTCGCGCGGTGGCGGGCGCAGGTCGGCGCGGCGGACGCGCTGCTGATCTCGAGCCCCGAGTACGCGCACGGCGTCCCTGGTGCCCTCAAGAACGCGCTCGACTGGTTGGTGGGAGGTCCTGAGCTATACCAGAAGCCGGTCGGCTTGCTCAACCCGTCGCCCCGGTCGACACACGCGCACGCCGCCCTGGTCGAGATCCTGACGACAATGGCGGCGCGGGTGAGCTCGGAAGCCTCAGCGGTCGTCCCCCTGTCGGGGCGCCCGCTCGATGCCGCCGCGATCGTGGGAGACCCGGAGCTCAGCTTGGCGATCCGATCCGCCCTCGACGCGCTGGTCCGCGCCGCCTCAACCCCTGCCCGGGGCCTCTGAGGTCTTGATCTTGGAGCGCTCGTTCCGGGCGCTCGCCAGGACCGCCCGCAGGAGCCCGGGAAAGCGCGCCTCCATGTCGTCGTACCGGAGCGACAGCATGCGCCGCCTGCCCTCGGGACGGATCCGCACCAGTCCCGCCAGACGGAGCCGCGCCAGGTGATAGCTGAGATTCGTCTTGGACGCGTACGCGCCGAAGGTCGAGCAGCTGCGCTCGCCCTGCTGCGAGAGCTGCTGCACGATTTTCCGTCGGATCGGGTCGCTCAACGCCTCGAGCACGGCGGACAGGGCGAATTGGTTCGGTTGCGGGTGACGGGGGGATTTCGGCACGGCCCAGAGATAGCGCCGGTCGGTATTTCGTTCAAGAGTCGCTGAACCTTTTGGCGGAGGCGGGCGTTCCTGCAAACGTCCAATGATTCTTGAACAATCATCCAACTGTCGCGACACTGGAGGAGCATCATGAGTGCAGCTACCACACCGGCTCGGTCTACGCCGGCCCCCGTCTCCGCTCCCACCGCGACGCCGGGCCGCATGGCCGGGAAGATCGCACTGATCACCGGCGGCAATAGCGGCATCGGCCTCGCCACCGCCGAGGCGTTTCTCAAGGCCGGCGCGAGCGTCGTCATCACAGGACGTGATCCCGACACGCTGCGGTCGGCTGAGCTGCGGCTCGGCGAGTTGGCTACCCGCGATCAACTGGTGGCCGTGCGGGCGGACGTCACTCTAGCACACCAGCTCGACGAAGCCATCGACACGGTACGCCAGCGGTACGGGCGGCTCGACGTACTGTTCGTGAACGCCGGCATTGGCGAATTCATCCCGATCGCCGATGTGAGCGAACAGCATTTCGACCGCATCTTCGACACCAACGTCAAGGGCGCTTACTTCACGATCAAGCGGGCGCTGCCTCTGCTCGCGCCGGGCGCGTCCGTCATTCTCAACAGCTCGATTGCGGGCCTGCTGGGCATGCCGGGCACGAGCGTCTATGCGGCGAGCAAGGCGGCGGTGCGGTCCCTGGCTCGTACGCTCTCGGCCGAGCTCGTGGACCGGGGCATTCGCGTCAACGTGATCAGTCCGGGGCCGGTCACTACCCCCATCCTCGACCGGCTGGGGCTCAGCCCCGAAGCGCGCGAGCAGTTCACCGCGCAGGTGCGACAGAGCGTGCCTCTCAAGCGTTTCGGGGATCCGCGCGAGATCGCGGACGCGGCGGTGTTCCTGGCGTCCGACGAGTCCAGCTTCTTTGTCGGTGCCGAACTGGTTGCGGACGGCGGGTTGAGCCAGCTCTAGACCCACGCAACCAGTTTGGCGCGCCGGCTAAAGGCGGGATCAGTTCTCCCACGGCTAGCAGCCCTGAGGGGAGCAGCAATGAGTAGAGGAGCGCAATGAGTAATAGAGTGTTCGTCAGCGGTGCGACCGGGGTGATCGGGAGCCGGGTGGTGCCGCAGCTCATCGCGGCGGGGCATCGGGTGACGGCGGTGGCGCGCTCGCCCGAGAAACGCGCCGCGCTCGAGCGCGCCGGCGCGTCGGCTATCAACGTCGATCTGTTCGACCCCATCGCGGTTCGCCGGGCTGTCGCGGGTCACGACGTCGTGATCAACCTGGCGACCCACATCCCGCCCAGCTCGCGGGCGTTTCTGCCGGGCGGTGCGACCCACGCAACCGTTTCCACGCTCCGAGCGTCCCATGATCGATGCCGCGCCTCCCCGTCGTAGCCACACTTGTATTCGGCCTCGCCCCCGCCCTCGCCCCCCACGTCGCCGGGGCACAGGCCACGAGCGATTCGAGCCTCGTCGGGCTGTGGACGGCGAAGAAGTATTTCGGTCCCTACGTCCGTGGCCGCCTCGTGGTCGACCGGCGGGGTGGCGAATGGCGCGCCGAGATCGCAGGTCGGAGCGCGCCGGTCCGGACCGCCGGGGATACGGTCTCATTCGCGCTGCCGGGCGTAGGAGGCTCGTTCACGGGCCGCTTTGACTCGCGGCGCAGCACAATTGCAGGGCAGTGGGTCCAGCCGCCCACGGTCGCGGCGGGCGGTCGGTTTGCCACGCCTCTCGCACTCACCTCGTGCGGCGCGAACTGCTTCGCGGGCGACGTCGTCCCGCTCGACGACCAGTTCACCTTTTACCTGAGAGTCACCCGCCGCTCGGACGGCAGCCTCGCGGCATTCCTTCGCAACCCGGAGCGCAACCTCGGCAGATTTCTCCGCCCCGAACGCCTCGACCCAGCCAACGGAGCCGTTCGCCTCCTCAATGCTGGCGGCGACACCGTCGCCTCGGGTTTCATGCGAGGTGACGTACTGTCGCTCTTTATCGAAGGCCGCGGCGGATCGTACGACTTCCACCGTGTTCCCCCTGATAGCTTCAGCGATTTCTATCCGCGCGGCCGGCCGAGCGTGCGCTACTCGTACGAGCCTCCGCGCGCCCGGGACGACGGCTGGAAGGTCGGCACTCTGGAGCAGGTAGGCCTGTCGCGCGCCAAGATCACCGAGCTGATGCAGATGCTCTCGGACGCCGCGAGCGACTCGATGAACGCCTATCGGCTGCACGGCCTGCTCATCGCGCGCCACGGCATCCTCGTGTTGGAGGAGTATTTCTTCGGCGAGTACGCGGACAAGCCGCACGACACGCGCTCGGGGTCGAAGAGCGTGCTCAACGTGCTGATCGGCGCGGCGATGCAGGCCGGACTGCCAGTGAGCCCGAGCCTCCCGGTGTACGCCACCATGGGCGACAGCGCGGTCGCCGATCCGCGCAAGCGTGCCCTCACGGTCGAGCACCTGATCAACATGGCGTCCGGCCTGGACTGCGACGACGGCGCGCCCGACCCGCAGCCTCCGGGCAGCGAAGACGTGCTCACGCAGCAGGACACCAATCCCGACTGGTACCGCATGATTCTCGGCTTGAAGATGGTGCGGGACCCGGGGTCTCAGGCGGTCTACTGCAGCATCAATCCGCACCTCGCCGGAGGGGTGGTCGCGCGCGCGACCCATCGGGCGCTCCCCGATCTCATCTGGGAGCTCGTCGGGCGGCCGCTCGACATGCAACACTACTACGTCCTGCTCGCGCCGCTCGGCGAGGGCTACATGGGCGGCGGCATGCGGTTTCGGCCGCGCGACTACACGAAGCTCGCGCAGCTCTATCTCAACGGCGGCACCTGGAACGGACGGCGCATCGTGAGCGCTGACTGGGTGCGGCGGTCGACCGAACCCCGCTACTCGATCGGCTCGACGAAGAATTACGGCTATCTCTGGTGGATGGGAGACTACCCCTACCGCGGGCGCACGGTGCGTTACTACTTCGCCGCCGGCAATGGCGGGCAAATCTCGCTCGCCATCCCCGAGCTCGATCTGGTGGTGACGGCCCTTGGCGGCAACTACGCCGACCGCTCCGGGCAGACCACGACTCGAGAGCTGATCCCGCAGTACGTGCTGCCGGCGATCGATCGGTAGTTACTAACCCGCCTGCTCATCGCTCTTGCCTCCGAGGGGCGGCTGCATGGCCGCTGGAGCGAGCGGCACCACACCTTCGTCGTCCAACAACACGGTCCCGCGCCCCTCGACCACGTTGGTGAGGGCGAGGCACACGCGGGGATCGAGTGCCTTGCCCGACAGCTGGCTGATCCGCACGAGCGCCTCGTCGTGCGGCAACTGTCGCTGGTACGGACGGGGAGTGGTGAGGGCGTCGTACGTTTCCGCAGCGCCGAGGATACGCGCTCCGATGGGAATGTCTTCACCGCGCAGGCGATCGGGGTAGCCACTCCCGTCCCAGCGCTCGTGGTGGCTCCGCACGTAACTGCTCACCACGCCAAGCGGCGAGAGCAGGGCGAGAATCTGCCCTCCGATCACGACATGCTGCTTGACATGGGTCTGCTCTTCCGGCGTCAGCGGTCCACGCTTGTCCAACACCGATTCCAGGGTCCCAACCTCGCCGATGTCGTGCAGGCGACCCGCGATTCGCACCTCCTCCACATCGTCCTCCGGCAGCCCGAGCTCGACGGCGACGGCGGCGGCGAGCTCGGCCACGCGCGCCGAGTGGCCGCGCAGGTACAGGTCCTTCGCCTCGAGGGCCAGGACCATGGCTTCGAGCGTGGCCACGGCCATCCGCTCGAGATCGTACTGCCGCCGCCGGGACTCGAGGCTACGGGCGAGGGCCAACAGCTTGCGCTGCTTGAGGACGCGCGTGACCGCCCGACCGAGATCCTCGAGGGCCAGGGGCAGGATGAGATAGTCCATCGCCCCCCGCTGCAGGCAGAGCGTGGCCGTGGTTGCGGCGGGAGCGCTCGTCAGGATCAGGATGGCGAGGTCCGGCTCGACGGCGAGCGCGCGCGAGATGAGATCGACGCCGCTAGTGCCCGGGAGCCTCACATCGGCGAGCATCATCGCGACCTTGTGCTGATGCAAGAGGATGAGCGCTTCGTCCGCCGAGGCGGCGGTCCAGACCTGAAACCTCCGCTGCCCCAGATAGTCGGATAACACCGTGCGCATCGACGGTCGCGCCGTTACGACGACGACACCAACCATCACTTTGGGCGGCACGTTTGACCTGTCGAGGCTCGGTGGCAACGAAGATGGAGGTGCTGGGTCGTGCCCGCCAGCGTCCGTCACGTCACCGGGTACGGCCCCTTGGGCGTCGACGACTGTACTCATTCGCCTTGACGTTATGCTACCGCCCGCGCCACCCTGATCATCGCCGCGAGGCTCCGCTCCACATCGTCTTCCGTAGTCGCCCACGACGACACGCTGATGCGCATCGCGGCCCGGCCGTGCCACACCGTCCCGCCGCACCAGCAGGTCCCGTCGGCCTGGATCCCCTCGATGACGCGGCGGGTCTTCGCGTCGTCGCCGAAGCTCACCAGCACCTGATTGAGCGTGACGTCGTTGAGTACCTCGTACCCGGCAGCGTCGAGCCCCGCGGCGAAGCAGGCGGCATGGCGACAGCAGCGCTCGACCAGGTCCGCGAGCCCCGTGCGGCCCAACGACGCCAGCGCCGCCCAGATCTCGACCCCGCGCGCCCGGCGCGACAGCTCGGGCGTGTAGTCGTCTGGCTCGCGCGTGGAACCGTGCACCAGATAGGCGGCGGGGCCGGGAGCCATGGAACGCCACAACGCTGCGGCGTCACGACACAAGGCGACTCCTGAGTCGTACGGGACGTTCAGCCACTTGTGGGCGTCGAGCGCCCAGGAGTCGGCGTCTTCGACGCCGGCGACGAGCGGCGCCCGGGCCGGCGCCGCCCCAGCCCACAGCCCGAACGCGCCGTCCACGTGCAGCCAGGCGCCGCTCTCGTGCGCCGCCCGGCTCACTTCGCCCACCGGATCGCACGCGCCGGTGTTCACGTTGCCCGCCTGTATGCAAACGATCGTCCTCGAGTCGAGGGGGGGCAGCCGGTCCGCCCGCATCCGCCCCTGACCATCGGTCGGCACCCGCACCACGCGACTGCGACCCAGTCCGAGGAGGCCGAGCGCTTTCACCACACTCACGTGCACCTCGTCGCCCACGACAACGGTAAGCGGTGGAGCGCCGAACAGCCCATCGGCCTCCACGTCCCAGCCCGACCGCTCGAGCAACGCGTACCGCGCCGCGGCGAGGCACGTGAAGTTCGCCATCGTCGCACCCGTGACGAACCCGCCGGCCGCCTGCGGGGGCAGGTGCAGCGCCTCCAGCAACCAGCGCAGGGCCACCGCCTCGAACGCCGCCGCGCCCGGCGCGAGCACTGTTATTCCCGCGTTCTGATCCCACGCCGCTGCGAGCACGTTCGCGGCAACGGCCGCGGGGAGGGATCCGCCCACCACGAAGCCGAAGAAGCGCCCGCCGGCGCTCGCGATCGTGGCCGGAGACCCGCGCGCGTCGAGCTCGCGCAGCACGGCAAGGGGATCGGTCGGCCGCTCGGGGAAGGGCCGGTCGAGGGCTCGCAGGCTGTCGAGCGCCGCGACGGTGGGGGCAACGGCGCGCGTGGGAAGCGAGTCGAGATAGTCGGCGGCGAGCGCGGCGGCGGTCTGGAGCAGCTTTCGGTGGGTCATGTGAGAGTCCTGTTCCCCCTCCCCCTCGCCCGAAGAGCCTGCCCTGGACGCAGCGAAGGGGAGAGGGGGACAGGGGGTGACGACTACATCCCGCGCGTCCCGCTGACCTTGCCGCTGATCTTGTCGCCCGTCGAGTAGGTGGCCTCGAAGGTGCCCCACATCGCGGGCGCAGCGAAACCGGCGAGCACGGCAGCGGAGAGCATGACGGCCTGACGCATTGCGGACTCCTCGAGTAAAAGGTTGGAGGCAAAACGGCGGCGTAGAAGATGGATGCAGGGCCCGCTGCTCGCGAGGCCGCCGACCAGACATGGGTAAGTCACTCAGCTGCATGCGCCTCCGCGTGGCGCGTGACGCAGCGCACAGAATGGGCAGGAGCAGCTCTCGTAAGCTGTCCCCCCGCTTCCGGTGCGCCCCTGGGAGCTACCGACCATCTCCCTGGAGGGTCATCACATGAAACCCAAGCTGTCTCCTACAGTCCTGGCGCTCGCCGCAATCACGCTCTCCTTCGCGGCCAACGCGCTGGGTCAGCAGGCGCGTCAGGATCAGCAGGCGCGTCACGGCTTCTGGTTCAGTGCCGGTCTGGGTTATGGCACGCTCGGCTGCCAAAACTGCACCGGTCGTGCCGGCGGCTTCAGCGGCAACATCTCCCTCGGCGGCTCGCTCAGCCAGAAGGTTCTGCTCGGAGTCTCGAGCAACGGTTGGGTGAAGTCCGAGAACGGTTCGACGCTGACCGTCACTGCCTTGACCGCCGCGATGCGCTTCTATCCCTCGGTGACGAACGGCTTCTTCCTCCTCGGCGGTTTGGGGCTCGGCACTGTGAGCGCCGACCTCAGTGGCTTCGGTAGCCAGAGCGAGACCGGTTTCGGGGCGCTCATCGGGTTGGGATACGACATCCCGCTGAGCCATTCGGTTCGTCTCACCCCGTACTGGAACGGCTTCGCGATGAACTCTTCAAACGCCGATGCGAACGTCGGCCAGATCGGATTGGGAATCACGGTGCAATAAAGCATCGTTTCTCAGGTACGGCCCTAACATGCGAGCCGGGGACAACCCCGGCTCGCTTCGTTAGGAAGACTGTCTGGTCGCTTACTGCACCACGACCGTTCCGTGCATCGAAGGATGGATGTGGCACGAGAAGGAGTAGCTGCCGGGCATAGTGAACTGACGGTCGATTGACACGTTCGAATTGTTGCCGGGGATGTCGGCCGGGGTACCTGTCTGAGCGTTGAAAAAGACGTTGTGCGGCACCGAGCCGAACGTGTACGTCACCGTCTGGCCCGCGTTCACGGTCAGCGTGGCAGGTGTGAAGACGATGGCATCTGTCGCGGCGATCGTGTTCCCCGCGGGAGGTGTCACGATCCCGCCACCGCCGTAGGTGCTCCCGCATCCGAGAAGGGCTCCCACCAGCGTCAGCAGGCCGAGTCGAGTCTTGAGCGTCAACATGGGTGTCTCCGTGTGTTGGGTTGACGCTGTCAACTTGGGCCCGGTTCGCCTCAGGGTATTGATCGGGACGAGCACGCGATTTTGAACAATCGAGACCCCGGGATGGAGCGTTTCCTGACGAATCCCTGACGATGCGATACCACTCGATCGGGTGGGACTCCACCGACAACGTGGGAACCGCCGGGTGTTAGCTAAGCGTGCCTACAGAGCCTCTCCTCCTCGATTCCATCGTCGCGACCGGTAAGGTGACGCGGCGCGATAGCCGGTCGGCCATCGTCACCAGCCAGGCCCTGGACTGGCCCGGTGTGCTCGTGGAGGCCGGGCGGAACGACGTTTCCGCCGTGGACGATCTAGTGGGCGATCAACACTACTTGTCGCTCAACGTCGACACGGCGCCCCTCACGCTCGAAGTCAAGCAGCCCCTCGGGTTCAAGCAGTTCACGATCCCTCCGGGGAGTCTCTGGGTGAGCCCGAGCGCGAGCCCGGTGACGCTGCGCCTGAAGAGCACGCTGCAGTATCTCCGCGTCTCGATCGACCCGCTGCACCTCGGCCGGCTGATAAGTCCGTCCTTAGACGAGGTTCAGCCCGTGCGGCTGCGCCGCACGTACGCGGTGCAGTCGCCGCAGATCGCGCATCTCATGATGGCGTTGCGAGAAGAGGCGGACGGACGTAATCCCGGCGGGCTCGCCGTAATCGAGGCGGTCACGACGGCGCTCGGTCACCTGCTGGTGCGGCATGCGGGGATCGAGCAGCCGCGGCGCCCCATCGCCCGCGGAGGGTTGTCGGCCGCGGCCAAGCGGCGGGTGCTCGAGCTGATCGATGCGCGTCTCGGCGCCCGGTTGACGATCGGCATGCTCGCCCGAGAGGTCGGCCTCTCGCCGGCGCACTTCGCGCGCGCCTTCAAGGAAACGTTGGGCCGCGCTCCGCATCAGTACCTCCTGGCGCTCCGCCTGGAGCGCGCGCGGCAGCTGCTCGAGAGTAGCGAAACCAGCCTGTCGGACATCGCGCAGCGCGCGGGCTTCGCCGATCAGGCGCATTTCACGAGACTGTTCAAGCGGGCGTTCGGTGTGACACCGGGCGCGCTGATGCGGGCGTTGAACTAAGCGCGTCACTGCGGCGTCAGCGTCCCGTCGACAAACGCCGTTCGCTGCGTCGCCCCGTCACTCACCACGGGAGCGATGCCCAACCCGATCGTTCCCCCGATACGACTGGCTCCCCACCGTAGCTCCTCGGCCGGCCGCAAGGCCCAGGCGGGGTCGAAGCCCGCGACCTGCGATAGGTCCGGAATGATCAGCTCGTATCCGGCAGCATTCGCGCCGGCATACGCGGCGGTCATGGACACCGCGACGATCGTCGTCGCACCCTCCTGATAGGCGATCGACGTCGCGCGATCGTAGTCGCTCTGCGGCGTGAAGCGCGCGCGCAGTCGCAGGTACGGGGTGGTGGCGACGGTGCTGAAGGTGGGCGGGATGATGTGCGGCCCGAGCGTGAGCGTGCGGTCCGTTGGCGCGCGGAAGTAGAGTATCGCGCCGCGCGCGCTCCCAGGAACAGTGCCTCCCCCGCTCGTCGAGGCAGTGAGAACCTGCAGGTCGCCCGGGAGGAGGCGCTCCAGCGGCAAGGCGGTGTAGGGCCGCGTCGCCTCGCCCGTAGGCACGCTGTTCAGTGATACCTGGGCGTCCAGGTTGCTGGTCCGCAAACGCGTGCTCGAGAACGCGCCGTCGACGTCCGCCCCGGTGATCGACACCTTCGCCACCGCGGGCGCGAACGCCTCATCCGAGCGGAAGTCGAGTACCGGCAGCGTTGCGCCGTCGGGCAGGTCGATGCCCCGCCGCAGAAGCATTCTCGTGATCAGGGCCTCGCCGGCCGTGTGGGTGGCGCGAGTCGCGAGGAGATCGAGCGGTCCGGGCGGGACCACCGGGAGCGTGAAGTCGCCGGGGTTGCCCGGGACGATAAACGCTTGCGCGGCGGAGCCCGCAACTCTGATGAACGCGATCTCGTTGGTGTCGAGGCCCGCGACCGTGCCGAGCAGCGTCTTGGTCGCCGCCGAGGTGCAGAAGCGCGGACTCACGTCACCCTCGGCCTCGAGCTCGGCGGGCGAGCCGTACAGCACGTGCAGGTCGGTAATCCCTTGTCCGCCCGCGGCCGCGGTCGCGATGGCGCTGCGGTTCGAGGCAAACGTGAACTGGAACGCGGTCATGCCGTCCGACACCGTGGGCAGCGCCCGGGTCCATGCTCCGTCCCCGTCCTGGAAGGCGACCCACAGGGGCTCGAGGCCGGCGCAGTAGGACACCGTTGCGGTCACGGGTCCAGGAGGGGTCGACGGTCCCGGCGCAGTCATGGAGTCGGCGCATGCGGAGACTATCGCGCTCAGTAAGAGGGCTCGGATGGCTTTCATGGGTATCTCGGTTCTTGTCGTCCTAAGGATGGGCGAGAGAGCACGGGTCGTCTTGCGAGAACGTGCTATGGGGTTTTGAACGTATGTGCTGCGGCGGATTAGCGAGTCACCGCCTGAACTCAGCGGCGGGCGCGGCTCCGGATCAGTATGGTCAGCGCTCCAACCAGGCCTACTGCGCTGGGATCGATGCCGGCGATGTAGTCCACCAGCCCTCGGGCTATGAGGCGGAGTTGCGCGCTCACAGATCACCAAGGCGCGGGTAGGCGCGTCGTATGGTCGCGTACTGCATCAACAGCTGTGGCTCGAGCGCGCTCGAGCCCAGGCACCACCATGCCGCCAACCCGCGCAGACGCGCTTGGTACGCGTCGTCGGGGATGGTGAGGGTGATGGTGCCGACCATGTAACTCTTCTCGAATGATGGACACCTCACTAATGAACCGGATCGTCAGGAAGTTCCCGCGCTTGCGGTCCCGCGCCGGCGCTGACGAAAACCTGACGCGGTTATCGCCGCCTAGTCCCGCCTGGCGAGCGCTGCAGCCGCGGTGTCGTGGACGGGCGTGGCGATCCCCGCTTGCTCCGCGAAGCGGGACACGGCGCCGCTGAGAATGTCGAGCTCCGTCGGTCCGCCGGCGTCGAGGTCCATCAGGAAGCTGGGCTTCATGCCGGGCGGGAGGCCGTCGATCAGGCCCATCACGCGCGCGACCTCGTTAGCGGGAAGGCCGATGCCGCGGGCGCGCGCTACGGCGACGATTTCCTCGACGGCGCGCTGCAACAGCCGCCGCCCCAGCGGATCGGCGCGCAGCGGCCCCACCGAGGTGCGGGCGAGCCCACATGCCGCCGCGAGCGCCGCCAGAAACACGAACTTCTGCCACAGCTCCAGCTCGATCCGATCGGATGCGCGGGCCTCTACGCCCGCGCTCCGAAACGCTTCCACGATCCGATCGACCCGCTCGCTGGCCTGCCCGTTGAGCTCGCCAACAACGACGACCTGAAAGGGACTCCGCCGCTCGACGACACCCGGCGCGATGCGCACGACGCTGATCGTCGTGAGTCCCCCGATCACGGCGGCTGCGGGCACGCCGAACCCCGCGAGACGCTCCACGGTCTCCACCCCGTTCAACAACGGCACGACCGTCGTCCCGTGCCCGGCGCAGCGCTGCACGATCGCGGCGATCTGGGCGAGCGAATAGCTCTTGACGGCCAAGATCGCGAAATCGGCCGGCCCGAGAGCCTCGGCGCGGTCGGTGGCCGTCACCCGGGCCTGGAACGTTCCCTCCGGCGTCCTGATCTCGAGCCCCCGCTCCTGGATCGCCGCGAGGTTCGCGCCTCGGGCGAAACAGGTGACGGCGTGGCCGACTCGCGCGAGCTGTCCGCCGTAATAGGCGCCCACCGCACCGCTGCCCAGCACCACCACCTTCATCGGCATGCTCACCACGCTACCGTCATCTCCAGCGAGCGGCAAAGCCTCTCGCCGGACGGACAGACGCTCACCCGCAGGGTGCCGCGACGCGGACCGCTGGGCAGAGCGGCCGTCGGCGGCGCCGCGAAGTACGCCGAATCGGCCGTCAGATACGGCGAGTCGAAGCGCAGCACCATTCCGCCGTCCAGCTCGAGCGCCGGCTTCAAGCGCGCGTTGATCCGCACGCCGGGCGCGGCCATCAAGCGGAGCGGGGGCCCCGCTTCGAAGACGACGAGCGGCGCCCGGCCCGCCCCGCCCGCCCGGCCCCCCGGGCCCTGACAGGCGGCGGTCGCGACGAGCAGGAGCGCGGCGATGAGTCTCATTCGGCGAGCAGCTGCTGGAGGCGTCGGTCCCATTGGCGAAAATCCCCGTCGTCGAGATGGAACTCGCCATACCCGGTGTAACGGATGGCCCCCCGCTTGTCGATCAAGACGAAGCTCGGCCAGTAGCGGATGCCATATGCATCCCAGGTGCGGCGGTCGTTGTCCTGCGCATTCGGATACGTTATCCCCTGGCGGCGGAGCGCCCGGGCGAGGTTTCCCTTGTCATGCTCACCGGCGTACGGTGGGAATTCCGGCGTATGAATGCCGATGATCGTGAGCCCACGCTCTCGATAGCGGCGGTCGTACTCCACGAGAGACGGCACCGTGCGCGTGCAATTGCCGCAGGTGAACACCCAGAAATTGAGCAGCACTACTCGCCCGCGCAGCTCCGCAAGCCGCAGCGGTCGATCGGCGTTGAGCCAGCTCGCATTGGTGAGCTCGGGCGCCGGAGCTGCGGCAGTGCTCCGGACCGCCGGCCGGAGCGCCGCGGTGACGCCCGCGGCGACTCCGGCCAGCAATAGCGACCCCAGTACCGTGTATCGCATCACATTACCTCAGCGAGAGGGGCGGCCCCGAAGTTGACGCTGAACCGCCGGCACCAGATCGACACCGCGCGATACCGGTTGAGGTCAAGATCCGCCGGCACGTCGTAGTTCTGGTCTCCGATGTTGCCCTTCAACGCGCCCAGGTCGACGAACCCGGCCTGCTTCGCCGCGGCCTCGCCTTGCACATCGCTCGCGGCCACGAGGTACACGCGGACATCTGGCCCGTTGGACGTCGCAAACTCCGTCAGGCGCACTATGCGGCGGCCGTCCTCGAGGCGACAGATCGTCGCGAGGCCCTGGGTCTTGTGGGCGTTCGTGTGAAACCGGCCGCTCGACACCTTCGCCGGTTCGGCGTGGGAGTCTGTCATCGCCGATCCCGACTGCGCCATGCTCGGCGCGTGGGACGACATCACGTGGTTCTCGGCGGCGAGCGGCTCGCTCACGGTCTTGCTGATCACGAGCGCGTCCGGCCTGAACAGGTACCACAGCGCGGCGCCTGCGACGGCGGCCGTGCCGATGAGGATCGATCTACGGGTTGTCATGTTACTCTCCTTTGGGAAAATGAGCGATACTTCAAGCCGTCGCGCGCGAATCGTTCAAGACTCCGGGCGCGGCGATGCCGATTATCCCGGGCATGAGCAACGCGCCTCGCTTCGTCCTGTTCCTGCTCGTGCGGCTGGCCGCTCTGCCGGCCCTCGCGCGGACGCAGTCGCTCGTTCAGGAATTCGAGCCCAACAACACCGTGCAGACCGCGAACGCCGCGGCACTCGGCGACCGGGTCGTTGGCGTGATCAATCCGTCGGGTGACCGGGATGTCTGGTCCGTCGATCTCGTCGCCGGGCAGTTCCTCAGCCTCGACGTAGACGCAGAGGTTACCGGGTCGCTGCTGGATCCTACCATCACGTTGCTCGCGCCCGACGGGGTAACCCTGGTCGCCTTCAACGACGATTTCGACGGTTTCGACAGCCGCATCTCCTTTCGGATTCGCGAGAGCGGCCGCTACTACTTCGTGATCCGTGCGTTCGGCGACGGCGGAAGCCCCGGTTCCACCTACGCCGTCGCGGTCGGGACGGTCACGTGCGGGGCCGTGGGAACGGAGCGAGAGCCGAATGGGACTGCCGCCACGGCGACTCCGATCGCCATCGGGGACGCGGGCTCGGGAGAGATCTGCGCCGCCGATGACAATCCGGCGGGAGATGTGGATTACTGGGCGTTCACGGCCCAGGCGGGAACCACTATCGACCTCGACGCGGCGAGCCTCGGCGTGTTCTCCGACCCGTTTGTCGCGCTCTACGCGAGCGACGGGGTCACTCAGCTCGCCTCCAACGATGACGCTGCCGGTGTGGACAGCCGCCTGCAGTTCTCGTTCGCCAGCGCGGGAACGTATTACGCAGCCGTCTCCACGATCGCGGATCCTGGCGGCAACTCGTTCCCCTATACCCTCCACATTCGTGCGATCGCCGGAGGACCGGGAGATCCGATCACGGTTCGAGGTGACCGCCTGGGCCTGCCGGTCGGCATCGCCGTCGGAAACACGGGCGATGTCTTCGTGAGCGATCTGGCGGGAGCCCGCGTGGTGCGGATCACCACCCAAGGAGTGGGGACCACGTTCGCCGCCGGGATCCAGAACCCCCAGGGCATCGCGTTCGACGCATTCGGCAATCTGCTCGTCGCGTCGTTGTTGGGCACCGTGTACCGCGTGACTCCGCAAGGTCAAGCCACACCGTTCATCACCGATGCCGAAGCGCCGGTTTGGGTCGCCGTTGCTCCGGACGGCCGCATCTGGCTCACCAACCTGAGCGATCGATCCCTGCGACGCTACAGTGCGGCGGGCAGGCTCGAGCTGCGGTTCGATGGGACCACCATCGGTGGCTCCGGGCCTGGCCCAGTCGCCATCGGTCCTTCGGGCGAGCCGTACGTCTCGAACGGCACGCAGATATGGAAGCTGTCCGACGGTCAGTTTCGACTAGTCGTCGCGGATGAATTCGTGTTGTGGGGGTTCGCCTTCGACGTCGCCGGCAACATTTACGCGCCGGCGCCGGCAGCCGGGCTCATCAAGGTGTTCGATCCGGCGGGGAGGCCCCTGGCCAATCCGTTCGCGGTGAGCCCCGACAATCCGCAGGCGCTCGCTTTCGGGCGCGACGCGACCGGTGCTACAGTGGCGCGGTTGTTTGCCACTGATCGGCTAGTGGGCCGAGTCATCGAATTCAATCCGGCGGGTGTAGCCCATCGGGGACTGGCGCTGGGATATGTTGCGCCGTCGTTCACGCTCGAAACCGCTGCGGCGAGCCTGTTAGGAGCGACCGGCTTGAGTGCGGCGGACTCGGTCTACCTCGATGCGCTGGGTAATCACAACGGCCGCTATGACGTCGGCGACTTTCACGCGTTCCTCAGGGCCCTCGACGCCTTGAGTGGAGCCGGGTCGTCTCGAAGCCCGTCCGGGAGGGAGCGATGATTCACGTCCGCTGGATCCTCACCGCCGTGGCCGTCGTGGCGATTGCGGCGTGCGCGAGCGACTCGATCGGTTCTCCGCAGGGCGGGGGTTCGCTGGTCCTGCGCTTGACCACGCCACATGGCGATGATGGCGCGTTGACCTTCGAGTTGAGCGGGCCTTCCATTTCTACTGTTTCGGCCCCCGACGCCTCGCTGCGGCTCTTTACGAGGCGCCTGGACGAATCGACGGTCGTCGGAGTCGTCGTGGGCGCGCTCGCCAACGGCGCCCTCGCCACACTGCGCGTTCAGGAGGTGAGTACCGTCTCCAGCTATAGCGCCAGGGTGCTCGAGGTGGCGGATCGCGAGGATGGGCTGCGCGCGTCGCTTTCCGGGTACGCGCTTTCGGTGACTCGCTAGGGGTTTGCGCGCGCCCCGAACACCACTACTTGAATCGTAGAGCGTGGAACACACGTTCTTGCGTGACCAACGATGGCATGACCTTCACGTCATCAAACATGAAGAAAATGGCGACGTCGGCGACCCCGTTCTTGTAAATCAGGTTGACCATGCAATAGGTGAAGCCCTTTCCAAACTTCGAATCCAATGCCGTCACCGACGTGAAGCCGCCGTCGGCGCCGAACTCTGCCTTGACTGCTGGCTGCGGGAACGGGCGGATGTCGCAGCTCTTGCCGTTGGAAATGTTGAGACAGATTGTCTGAAGGAAGCCCGCAGCTACCTCGTCGTTGTTGGAGCTCGGGAAGATCGCGTAGCGGATTTCGGCTTTGGCCACTGTCGATCTCATCGCAAACTGGTATCGGACATCCGGGTTGTCGACCACCGCCACCGCCGAAAACTCGTTCGGCTGGGTGAAGGAGAGCGAATTCTTCAGCAGCAGAGCGGCAAAATTCTCCTGCGATCGCGCGGTGCCGTTCAGGAGCCCTGAGGCGAGACCGACCATCACGCCGAGTCGCTTCATAGTGCACGTTCTCCGATCTCTTCCTCCTTCAACCCCATCTCTTCGAGGAAGGCGCTTCCTCCTGTGTCCATTCCGAACCGTCGCTCGACGCGAGTCAGCACCAGCCGCTCACGCGCCCGTGTCATGCCCACGTACAGCAATCGCCGCGCTTCCTGAATCTCGGCCTCGCGATTCTCGGTCGACTCGCGATAACCGGGGATCTGGTAGTCCTCGACGCCCACGATGTACACCCGTGAGAACTCGAGGCCCTTGGTCGAATGGAGCGTGAGGAGGTTCACGCGATCGGGCGCGACCTCGCTCCCCTCGGACGTGGAGAGCGCCACGCGTTCGAGCAAGCGGTCGATGCTGTCCGCGAGGGTGGCGGAAGCATCGGCATCCATCAAGCCTCTCAGGCGCGCCACCGCCGCGGGATAGCGCTGCGCGGGATCGGGCTCGGCTCGGAGCCGGTTCATGAGCGCGCGTCCGCCCAGCCGCTCGATGACGTCCTCCACGGACGGCGCGCCGGTTCCGCCGGCGCGGTCGCGCTCCATCGCGTAGAACGCGAGGGCGTCACTGTAGCGACCCAGCGTATAGAACTTCGCGACGTTGAACAGGAGGTCCCGCTCCCCGCTCGCTGCGCCCGGCTCCAGCGCCAACGCCAGGCCGAGGTAGTCGAGGAGGTTGACGAGCACCGCCTTGCGCGCTCGGATGCCACGCTGGCGCTCGAGCTCGCGATACACGCGCGCGAGCGTGACCGCGTCATCCACAGCGTGATGCGCCCGGCCCGTGTCGATACCGAACCGTTGCGCCAGATGCTCGAGCTTGGCGCTGTCGCGTGACAGCGAGCGAACGAGCGGGAGCGTGTCGTAGAACACGAGGCTCTCCACGCCCCCGTGTCCCGCCGCGAGCCGCCGCAACACGGGGATGTCGAACCGCTGGCCGTTGTGCGCGATGAGGACGTCGTCGCCGATGAACGCCCGAAACTCGGGCCAGATCTCGGCGAACGAGCGCTCGCCCCGCACGGCCTCGTCAGTGTACCCGTGGACCTTTGTGGCACCCGGGGTAATCGGTCGATACGGCTTGACCAGCCTGTGGAACCGATCGACGATCTCCCCCTTGACCACCCGGGCGGCCCCGATCTCCACGACCTCGCAGAGCTCTGCGTCCTTGTCGGTCGTCTCGAAATCGAACGCAACGTAGCGCTCGAGCGCGGTATCGAGCGCCTCGCTGTGCAACAGCTGGAGTGCCTTGAATAGAGTGAGCGCGAGCCCCTGCTCTCCGCAGTCGCCCCTCCGGAGGACCTCTCCCGGGTGGGCTGACCCCGGGGCGACACCCTGGGGTTCCAGCACGCCGCTCGTTGCGGGCACGTGGCGTACACCTGCAGCGACGAGCATCCCGCGGAGCGCAATCTCCAGCCCCCCCCCTCCCCCTCCCCCTCCCAGCGGCTCGATCGCGATGCTCCGCTCGCCGGCGATCGCCGCGCCGAGCCGCTCGGCGAGCCGCACCGCCTCCGGGATGGCGGCGGGATCGGAGAGCTCATCGTGCCGCTCTTCGAGCGCGTTGCGATACGGCCCGACACTCTGGGACAAGATCTCGTCCACGAGCGGCGGCAACGTGGCGTGCGACCGGCTGAGGGCGCGGAGATTCTCTACCTGATACACGAGGCGCCACAGCTTCTTGGTATCGGGATCGTGCGCGGGCCGGCGCCGGGCGAGTGTGCGTATCGACGCGAGGAAGTCGCCGGAGCTCACCCCGATCGCCGCCTCGACTTCCTGAAGGAAATGGGCCGAGAGCACGCACCGAGCGAACGCCTCGAGCGCGACCGGATCGGCGGGATCGCGCACGATCCGTAAGGCGGCGATCACGTACTTGATGACGTCGTCCTCGACCAGGGCGCGACCGCGCGCCAACCGGCAGGGAATCCCGGCGCGCAGTAGGCGGCCCTCGAGGTACTCGCCCAGCCGGTGCTTGCGGTACAGCACCGCGTAGTCGCCCCATCCCAGGTCGGCGGCCGCGCGGTCGTGGGCGATGTCCTCCAGCAGCCAGGACGCCTCTTCCTCCTCGTCGCGAAACGCGAACGCAGCGACCTCGTACGGCGAGTCCTGCTCCGCGCTGAGCTGTTTTTCGAACAGTTGGGGATTGTGCGCCAGCACGCGCCGCGCCGTCTCGAAGATCTGGCGCGAGCAGCGGCAGTTCTTGTCCAGCACGATGGGCCGGTTAATCGCGTAATCGCGCTGGAACCGCACGAGCACGTAGGGGTCGGCGCCCGTCCACGCGAAGATCGACTGCTCGTCGTCGCCCACCGCGAAGAAGTTGCCGTGCGGCGCGGCCAGGCGCTTCAGCAAGTCGTACTGGACCGCGTTCACGTCCTGGAACTCGTCCACCAGGAGGTAGTCCCAGCGCGCCGCGATCGCGTCGGCGATGTCGCCCCGCACCCGCAACAGCTCCTCGGCTTTGGTGACGAGGTCGTCGAAGTCCAGCATGTTGCGGTGCGCGAGCCAGGTCGTGTACTCCCGATACACGCACGCGTCGTCGGCCGTGAGCGGGTAATCCTGCTTCTGGATGCGGTGCCGGCTGAATCGGGTCAGGAGCGGTCCGCGCTGTTCGAGCGGCACGTGCAGCCTACCCAGGATCACCTTCTGGTACTCCTCGTCCGCCACCCCGAAGCCTTTCTGTAGGCCCGCGGCCTCGGTGTGCTCGCGGAGCAGCGCGAGGCACAAGGCGTGGATGGTGCCGCGCGTGATCGTTTCCGCACGCTCCCCCAGCGTGTGTTGCAGCCGCGCAGCAATCTCTTCGGCTGCCCGATTGGTGAACGTGACCGCGCAGAGACGCTCGGGCGGCATGCTGTGGCGGTGGATGAGATGGTCGATGCGGGCGATGAGACAGTACGTCTTCCCGGCGCCGGGGCCCGCGATGACGAGGACCGGACCGAGCGGCGCCTCGATGGCGAGGCGCTGCCGCTTGAGGGGGAGGGGGAGGGGGAGGGGCTCGAAGGGCATAGAGGAATTTACTGGGTTGACGCCGCCACCAGGACGGACTATCAAGGAGCCGATGGCGGGCGACGACCTCTCTACACAGCTCGCGCGCGAGCGGGCACTGCAGCAGACCGAGAAGATGGAGACGATCGGCCGGCTGACGGGCGCCATTGCCCGGCAGTTCAACGAGCTGCTCGGCGCGATCCTGGCGCGCACCGCCGCGCTGGCCAAGGCGGTGCCCCCGAACCCGGACCTGGACGAGCTGAAGCTCACCGCACAGCGCGGCGCCGACCTGGCGCAGCGGCTGCTGGGCTTCAGCCGGCACGGCGTGCTCGAGCTGCAACCGCTGATCCTCGCCGAGTTCGTGCGGGACGCGCTCGACGCGTTACGCCGCCAGCTGCCCGCCAACATCGAGGTGCAGTTCGAGGCCGACGAGGACCCGGGCGTGGTCGAGGTCGATCCCGCCGCGGTGAAGCAGATCGTGCGGCATCTCGTCAGTAACGCCCTGGATGCCATGCCGAAGGGCGGGACGCTGCACGTCGAAGTCCGACGCACGCGCCTCGGTGCCGCGGATCGCCCGTTGCACGCCTGGGTGGAGCCGGGATCGTACGTCAGCGTCGCGCTGAGCGATACGGGCATAGGCATGGATGCCAAGACCCTCGCCCGGGTATTCGAGCCGTTCTTCACGACCAAGCCCATAGGGGTGGGCACGGGCCTCGGCATGTCGATGGCCTATGGCCTCGTGAAGCAGCACCGCGGCTACCTGCACATCTACAGCGAGCCGGGGCAGGGCACTACGGTCAAGGTGTACTTCCCCGCCATCCGCGGTCGGGGTCTGGCCGAGATCGCGACCGCCGCCGACGAAGTTTTGCCGGGCGGGACGGAAGCCATCCTGCTCGTGGAAGACGATCAGACGCTTCGCATCGCGGCGCAGCAGCTCCTGTCCACGGTCGGCTACCGGGTCATCACGGCCGTCGACGGCCAGGCCGGGCTCGACGCGTTCCACGCCCATCGCTCGGAGCTGCACCTCGTCATCACGGACGTCGTGATGCCGAAGCTCAGCGGCTTCGACATGTACGAGACCATCCGCGGCGAATCGCGGGACGTGCGGGTGCTGTTCATGAGCGGCTTCCCCGCGCCGAACTTCCGGAAGACAGTCGGGCGGGATCCGGGGGTCGCGTTCGTCACGAAGCCGTGGACCGCGAGCGAGATGCTGGCGCAGGTGCGGGGGCTGCTCGAAGCCGCACACTGACCCCCCGCGCTGCGCCGGGGATCACAGAGCGGGGGTGCTATATTGCGTCCCCCTACACCCTGAGCCAGTGCGTGACCGTACCACAGCCCGTGACGGCGCCGGACGACGCCTGGACGGTGGACGAGCGGTCCCTGGAGCTGTTCACCGAGCAGCTCAAGGGGCCGCCTGGGGATCGTGTATGGCACGAGCTGCGGCGCGAGGCGGAGCGCCTTGCCCTGGTCCCCGGCTTCGAGCGACTGATCACCCTCGATGCCAACGCCATCAAGGAACTACCGCACCAGATCGACGTCGCCCAGCGGGTGCTACGCGACATGGGCGGCCGCGCCATCCTCGCCGACGAGGTGGGCCTCGGCAAGACGATCGAGGCCAGCATCATCTATAAGGAGCTGGCGATCCGGGGGCTCGCCCGGCGGGCGCTGATCCTGACGCCCGCGTCACTGGTGGGTCAGTGGCAGGGGGAGCTGCAGGAAAAGTTCTTCGAGCGCTTCGAGACGCCCACCGACCCGAAAGACTGGCAGCGCATCACGAAAGCGATCGTGTCGCACGACCGGGCCCGCTCGCGCCGCCACGCCGAGGAGATCCTGCGACACCGCTGGGATCTGGTGATCGTCGACGAGGCGCACAAGGTGAAGAGCGAGCGCAGCGCGACCTACCGGTTCATCGAGAAGATCGAGCGGGACTTCATCTTGCTCCTCACCGCCACGCCACTGCAGAACGATTTGCGCGAGCTGTACAACCTCATCACGCTGCTGCGGCCCGGCCAGCTCGGCACCTGGCCGGAGTTCCGGGCGGCGCACCTCGTCGAGGGCGATCAGCGCCAGCCCAGGGATCCAGAGGGTCTCCGAGCGCTCACCCATGAAGTCATGATCCGCACCCGGCGCTCGAGTGTGGTCGACGACCTGAACCTGCCGCCGCGCCGGCCGCGCCAACCCGAGGTGAAGCTGACGAGCGCCGAGGCGGACCTGTACGAGCGCACCACGGAGTTCTTGCGCCGGCTGTATCGGGAGGGCTTCGTCCAGCCCGCCGCCGCGGAGGACGACGAGAAACCGGGAAAGAAGGGCGTCCTGCAGCTCGCGGTCATCCACCTGCGCCAGCGGCTCTGCTCGTCGTCGCGGGCGCTCGCCGAGTCGCTCGAGCACCTGGCGCAGGGCGAGCGGGTCAGCCCGGCGTACCGCGGCGTCGCCAGGCAGCTCGCCAGGCGCGCGCGCGCGATCAAGACGCACGCGAAGCTCGACGTGCTGACCAAACTCCTGAAGGACACGCCCGACCGTCTCGTCGTCTTCAGCGACCATCGTCCGACCATCGAGCTGATCGCCGAGCGAGTCACGAAGCTCGGTCGCCAGGCGATCGTGTACTGGGGGACGCACTCGACCAGCGACCGTGACAAGCGCATCCGCGCGTTCCACGATGACCAACGCAGCGTGCTGATCGCGACCCGCGCCGGCAGCGAAGGTCGCAACCTGCAGTTCTGCAACGTGCTCGTGAACTACGACTTGCCGTGGAACCCGATGGTGGTGGAGCAGCGCATCGGCCGGCTGCACCGCATCGGGCAGACGCGCGAGGTCCACATCGTGAACCTCGCCGCGGCCGGAACGATCGAATCGCACATCCTCCAGTTGCTCGACCAGAAGATCAAGCTGTTCGAGCTGGTGGTGGGTGAGCTGGACCTGATCCTGGGCGAATTCGGCGGCGCGCAGCAGTTCGAGGGTCGGCTCGCGAAGGAGTGGCTTGCCGCCGAGAACGAGCAGGACTTCGAGCGCCGGGTGGCGGCGCTCGGTGCGGATATCGAGAAGAGCAGCGCGGTCGGGAAAGAGCAGGAGCAACTGAACTCCCTCATTGCGCCCGACGACAATGCGATGCGCCTCGAGCGCCGCTTCGAGACGCTGTCGCTTCCGGGCCGCTTGCGGCTCGGGTTTGGCACGAGCCAAGTCGTCAAAGCCGCGGGCTGGGACACGAGGCGTTTGCGGCTCGGTTTGCACCTGAAGGACGTGCTCGAGGCGCTCGAATCGATCGAGCCGGTCGGAGGGCTTGCGACCCCGGCGCGGCCGGCCGGCACCCATCCCGAGTACGGTGAGCTGGTGCGGCTCACGGGTCTCACGAGCGCCGGCCGCGCGGTCACGCTCGTGGCGCGGGTGGACCGCCTGCCCCTGGTCCTCGTGGACATCGAGGCCGACCGGTGAAGAAACGCCGGCGCAAACCACGCACCACGCACCCCGCCGTGCGACCTCCGGCGCAGGCGGCGGCAGCAACGCCGGAGCCCGAAGCGCCCGCAGACGCGCGAATCCGGTCGCTGCTCGAGCGCTATTGCACGCTCGCGGGCGTGAAACACGCCGCGCGCGGCGGCGATCTCTCCGAGCTCAAGGTGCCCGAGGCCGAACGCCCGTTTTTCAGGGACCGCGCGCGCTTGCGCGTGGCGTTCTCGCTCGAAGCGCTCGAGCGCGACCCGGACGCCGAGCTCGCGGTGCTCGGCAGCCCGCTCGTCTCCCAGCTGGTCGACGCGATTCGCTCGCGCGCGGCGCGCCTCTCGTTGGGCGTGCTCACGTCCCCCCGCTCCCCTTCGCTGCGCTCAGGGCAGGCTCTTGGGAAGAGGGGAGACGAGCTGGACGAGCTGGCGATTCCCGTGCGGGACGGCGTGGCAAAGTTGCAGAAGACGCACACGGCCGTGCACCTCGTGGGACGTCTGGTCGCGCGGGTGGTTCTCCGGGCCGGGGCCGGCGTGGAGGAGTCGGTCGTGGAGAGCGACGTGTTCGACTTGTCGGCCGGCACCAGGGTAGCCGACGACGTCGCGGCGGCGTTCCGGGATCTGGAGACAGGCCGGATCGAGGCCGCCGATCCGTCGGCCCTGGGGAAGGCGACGCGAATACCGGCCCGCGAGCCCGCCGATTTGCTACGGCTGCTGGCGATTCATCTCCAGGAGAAACTGGCCGAGCAGGTGGCCGCGCGCCGCGCCGCCGCCGAGCAGGCGCTCGCCGCCGAGCTTGGCAGGCTGGACCGCTACTTCAAGGCAATTCTCGCGGAGCAATCGAGCGACGCCGCGATCGCAACCGTCACGGCGCTCGCCGAGCGACGCCGAACGGAGGAGATCCGGCGCAGCCAGGTGCGGGCCGTCGTGCATCCGTTGCAGCTCATCGAAGCGAGCGTGGTGATCGAGCGCAGTGAATGGCGGCTCGAATCCAATCGAGGGCGGAAGGCGAGCTTCACAACACAGCGATCGCTGGGTGGCGATTGGTCGATTGCGTGCCCGCACTGCGGCCGCCCGCCGGCGCTGCTCGTGATCTGCCGCCAGGAGCACGGCGCGTGCGACGCCTGCTCGCAGCGCTGCTCGGTTTGCGACGAGGACTTCTGCGGCGAACACGGCGTCGCCCAGTGCCGGGTAGACGCGCGGCCGGTGTGTGACGAGCACGTGCGGGTGTGCCCCTCGTGCCGGCTCGAGCACTGCTCCGCCCACGAAGCAGTCTGCAGCGCGGATGGACACCCCGCCTGCTCGGCGTGCCTGGCGCCGTGCGGCAGCTGTGGTCGGGTCATCTGCAACCGGCACGCAGAGCAGAGTGATGCGGGGGCGCCCAAGGGCAGCCGGCGCCTGTGCGCGGAGTGTTTGCGGCATTGTGAGGGTGGGGCCAACGAACCGGTGGGCGCGGACGAGGTGACGGAGTGCGCGAGCTGTGGCAAGCCGGTTTGCACGGCCCATGCATCCCAGTGCGCAGTCGACGGTCACGTGCATTGCTCACAGCATCTGCGGCGCACCGACCGGTCTCATCGCGTGGTATGTACGCGCCATCGTGTCGCGTGCACGCTCGAGCCGATGGCGGTGTTCGCGAGCGATGAACTCCAAGCCTGCCCCGTGTGCGGCAAGGGCACCTGTATCGAGCATCGCGCGGTGTGCAGTCACTGCGGCCGGCAGGTGTGCATGGCCGACCTGCAGCAAGAGTCGGGGCATTGTGCCACGTGCGCGCAGCTAGCCACGACGCCCGAGCCACCTCTGGAAGCGGTCACTGCGGCACGGGTGGTGACGGGCCGGGCGCCCAGATCGTCCCGTTGGCGCGTGGCCCGCGACCGCACTCATCTGGTCGTGGAGCTCGATCTCGGATTCCGGCGGAAAGCGGTGGTGACAATGCGCCATGGGGGCGACGCGCCGGAGAGCGTCGTGCAGCACTCATTGCTGGGATCGAAACGGCGGAAGTAACGAGCCCTAGAAGGTGATCGATCCGGTAATTTGGAACGAATAACCCTGATAGGTGGACCGACCCCCGAATTCGTCGAAGTATCGGGTGCCAACGCTCACCTTGCGGGCCGGCAACAGGACGTTGAACCCAAGCCCGATGGCGTTGACGTGGTAGTGCGCGGCGGCCTGGGCAGGAGTGACGGCCGGTCCGCTCTTGTCCGTTGTCTGCCACTGATTGTAGCCCACCAGGCCGAGCTGCAGGCTCATATCCGCGCGGAGCGGCAGGGTGTGCGTCAGGGAATAGTCGAGGCTCAGGGTCTGGCCCGGATGGAGGTCCGTCCCCTCCTGGGTGGTGTGAAATTCGTACAGCTGGAACGCGGAAAGCGCGGTCGCCTTGTTTTTCGCGAGATAGAAGGTCTGCCCCGCGGAGAAGCAGTGCGTCCAATAGCCGTTGCCGACGTTGTCGTTCGCCCCCGCCTCGAACCTCCCGGTCGGCGCGAGAAACCCGTAGGCGGCCTTCACGTCGGCGCGCTGCAATTGCCAGCCGAGGATGAGCAGCTGGAAGTAGGAGTCGGCGAGCCCGCCGCCGCCGCTGATCGCCCCGGTGGCGTCCGACGAGAGGGAGTTGGTAGCGATCGGCAGCGTAGCTGCCACGGACACCTTGGCATCGCCGAGCGCGCGGAGCCGCTGCTTGGCGACCCACGCGAACGTATTCAGGTCCATCATGACGGCGTTCGAGCCGGTGGCGACGACTTCGCCGTTCGGGCCGAGCGACTGGTCACGCTTGTAGAACAGGAACGCATTGACGTAGGTGAGCCCGGACTGGGCGATGACCCCCGAATTCGTGGCACTCATCCCCAGCGGGTACACTCCTCGGACCTGCCCAAAGGCCGGGACGGCGGGCAGCGCGGTGAGGGCGAGCAGGCCCACCGCCCTCGGCCTCGCGGCCCAGCAGATCAAGTAGACCCCACCGGACGTGTTGAGAGGAACCGCGACAGGGACATGAGCAGGATCAGCCCGATGAGCGCCACGACGGTGATCATGACCACGACCTTGGGGTCGCTGAAGTTCTGCCCACCGACGACGAGCGCGGCCGCGATGTTGCGCTGCGCGGTACCGAGCCCCAGCACTCGTCTGGTATCGAGGTCGGGTCCGCCGAGGAAGTAGCCGACCGCGAGACCCCAGGCGAGGAACAGGAGTCCCGCGAGGATCCCACCCGTGCCGAACACGGCAATCACATTCTCGAGATTCGTCACCGTGATCAGCGTGATCACGAGAATGAGACTGATGTTCGACACGCGGTCCAGCCCTGGTTTCATGGTGGCGGCCACGCCTGCGTATCGCGCCTTCACCACGAGCCCCACACCCAGGGGCAGGAGCATGAGCAGCACGAGTGACCGGGCGATCTTGGTGACGTCGACCGACACGCCCTCGAGCAGCATCGGCAGCACGACCGGCATGTAGCCGACCGTCAGCACCATCAGCAGCACCATCACACCCACCGCTACAGCCTGGTTGCCCCTGGCGACGGCCGCGAGCTTGGGGAGAAAGGGCGCCCCGGCCGCCGCTCCGAGAACCAGCAACCCGACCGCGTGACCCTGGTCGAGGTGGAGCAAGCGCGCGAGCCCGATCGCCCCGAGCGGCATCAGGACGAAGTTCGCGACGAGCGCCAGGGACACGAGGCGGACGTTCCGCAAGGGGGCGACGATCTGTTGGACGGTGAGGTTCAGGCCCATGGCGAGCATGCTCGAGACCACGAAGCACAGCATCGCGATGGGGACGCCCTTGCTCAACAATGCCATCGCACTCTCCAGCACGGGGATGGGCGCGCGCCGCTGGCGCGGCGCCGGTCATTTCATCAGCGCGAGATTTCTCCAGAAGTTCGCGAGACTGTCGGTGCCGCCGAACAGCGTGGTGAAGTTGGTCGAGTCCACGAGCAGGATGTGGCCCGCGCGCGGAGCCTGCGCCGGCATCCACAACAGCGTCGTGAACTCCCTGTTTCCCGCGGTAATGAAGGGGTGCGGCCGATCGAGGTCCACGGGCTGGTTCGCGAGGACGCGCACTGCGTTCGCGTCCTTCGCGGTCAGCTCGTAGTGCGGCAAGTGGGGATGGAAGTTGAACGTCGTGACGTTCTTGAGCAGGGCGAGCGCATCGAGGTCGCGAAACGCCGTGAGCGGCGCGATTTCCTTCGTGCCCTTCACCACGGCGGGCCGGAGCCCGTACTTGTTCATGACCGGGACCTCGAGGGCCCGCATGAGCGAGCGGGTGTACTGACCGAACCGCTGCTGGCGGGGCACGAGCGGGTCGCCGTGGTGTTGGTATTCGATCTGCCGCTGCTGCATGTCCGGCGTGAACCCGACGTCGTGATGGGGCGCCAGGAGCAAGCACGTGCCCTCGCGCTTGAGCCATTCGCGGATGGCGGCAATCTCGTTCGGCGCGGCCTCCTGCTCGGAGATCAGGTGGTCGAGCCCGAAGACCATCAGCGTATCGGTGTCAGCCAGAATGCGTTCGTCGATGGGGAGCTTGTAGCCCGCCTGATCGATGCGCTGAAAGACGGCCACGGGGTGGCCGGTGGCTTCACCCGCGAGCTGCTGGAAGCTCAAGGTCGAGCGGTGAAACAACTCCAGCGTACCCGCAATTCCCTGGAGAAACTGAGCCGCGCTGTATTCTGGCGTTTCGTACGCCGGCCACAGCGCGTTGCGCACTTCGGTAATCGTGGAGAACCGGTTTTCCATCGCCGCAGGATCGCGCTGCGACTCCCACGGATAGCTCCAGGTCCAGTAGATGCTGATACGCCGCTTCCCCGGCGTGTACTTCCGGGGGATATGGTTCTGATTGTAGGTGCGAGCCGGCGGTAGCGTGCTCATGCGGCTCCCTTGCCGAGCGAGGCGAGATAGCGAAGCGCCTTCAGGCCCGGGAGAAAAAAGTACGCGCCCCCGCGCACCGTGGTGAACGCCGGGAGGCCCGTGATTTTCCGCCGGACCGGGCGCTTCGGGATCTTGAACTCGAGCGTGCCATCCTGAGTCCCGATGATCGGATCGCGCTCGTTGCCCAGCTCGTGAAAGTTGCGGTCGTTGATCCAGACGTTCTGGGCGAATTCGAACTGGCGGACCAGGCTCGCGCAGATAACGAAGGCGGCGATGCCGCGCTCCACGCCGTCGTCGGGCGCGCCTTCGGGGAGCGGTGGGCCGTAGGTGGCGCCGCGGCGGATCATCCGGCGGCGGTTAATGTTCGCCGCCGTGTCCCGCGGGTTCATGCGGCGAATGTGCGAGCCGAGCGGGACGGCGTAGCCGTGCGGATCCATTTCCTTGTAGTTGAAGTCGTTGTTGCGCTTCGGATCGGCGCCCAACGCCGGGTCGTCCTTGTCCGGTGCGAGGACCAACGGCGCGCCGCTACGCCACCGCCCCATGAGCTTTGCCGCCAGAAGCTCCTGTTCTTCGGGCGTCTTCCCGTGCTCGCGCAAGAAGTCGCGAAACTTCCCCACATGCTCCTCGAGGCGGCGATAGGCCATGTAGCTGCCGTTCTTGGACAGGACCGCGGGCTGCGGCTGGTTGGCCGGCGGCCCATCCTCATCCGGATAACCGAGGATGAATTCTCCCGGTTTGAGCGGCGCGCCGGAGCCCGGGGTCGGCTCCTCACCGGACCCTTCGATGACCGGTTGCGACAGCCGATCGCGATACCCGAAGTGATCGTGCGCGTAGTCGAACGGCGGCGTCGCTTCGAGGTCGAGGGAGGAGAGGACCTCGACCCCCTTCGCCTTCGCGAGCAGCTTCTCGTGCTCCGCCTGACACCGCCCCCGCTCCGCCGCGTCCTTCGCAAACAAAATGGCGATCGCGTGCAGGTCGGTACTCGCCAGGCCGCCAGCCCACTGCGCGGGGGCGTTCGGACCTGTGTCCCCCAGCATCTCGGCCCGCGCCGCCATTCCCTGCTTGAACTCCTCGGGAAAACTGGCGAGGGACTTCTCGTCCAGCCCGAGGGCGCGCAGCCCGTTCCAGGTGCATGCGACGGTGACCCAGCGAGCGTCCTGGGTAGGCCCGGCTCGGACCTGGGCGGCCGACTGCACCTTCTCACTGATCGCAGCCAACCAGTCGCGACCCGCGGCGGCGCTCTTGAAGGACAGGAACTCGTAGCGCCCCGTGAGTGCCGGCACACGGGTAATGAGAATATGCTGGATGTCGTCGAACTCGAGCATGCGGCGCGCGCCCCCGCCTACTGCATCTGATCGAGAGCGTCTGAGAACGCCGCCTTCAACCGCAGAGCCTTCTTGATTTCTTCCGCGCTGACGTAAGGGTACTCGCCGTACTCGAGAAAACTCGGCCGCTGATGCTCGCGCACGAATTTCACGAAGGACTGCGCGTTCGTCTTCCAGTCCTCGGGGAACCCCTCGAGGTTCTCGAACACGGTGTTGATGCCGTACTTCCCGAAGAGAGCCACCGCATCTTCCGTATACTTGTCGAAGTCGGTATCGAAGATGCCCTGGTACATGAAGTGAGTGTCCTTGCCGATGTCGAAGAGGACCCAGCGCAGATAATGCAGCTTGAGCACCGCCAGGCCATCCGGCAGATCGCGGATCGTCTGTTCGATCTTCTTCCCGTACTCACGGATCGCCGCTTCCCGCCCGGGTTTGATCTTGGCGATGATGGTGAAGCCGTAGTTGGCCGGCGTCTTGGGGAAGGTCGGGCCGTACCGCCCCTGCTCGACCTTGAAGTAGCCTTCCTTCGGGATCGCCATCGCGGCGGGTTTTGTCCAGTCTTCCTTCTTCGTTGCGTCGGACATGTTGAGACCCCTGATGTGAGTGGTGGACGAGCGGCCGATGCGGCGATCGTCCAGCGTATCACATTCAGCCTAGGGCGGGAGCGGCGCAGGAGTATTGGACGAAGGTGCAACCCGAAGCGACGGAGCGCCTAGGGCGTCGCCTTCAAGTCGATCCTGCCGAGCCGCTGGACCCCGCTCTCCGCGAGCCAGAGCCGCGCCCGCGCGGAGTCCACGGCCATGTTGCGCACCACGGAGCCGCGGGTCGGGATCGCGACCGTCTCCGTGCGCTCCGTCGCGGGATCGAACGCGACGATCTGGTCGCGTCCGGACTCGTCGTACCAGACGCGCCCGTCCGTTCCGATCGCGATGCCGTAGGGCGCGCTGCCGGCGCCGCCGGGGCTGTCAAAGTCGCGTACCTGGCCCGTGGCCGGATCGAGCCGGCCGAGCTTGCCGCGCGCGTAGTCCGTATACCAGACGATGCCTTTCGCGTCGACCGCGAGCCGACGCGGGCGGGCGCCCGATTCGGGCAGCACGAACTCGCGCAGCGCCCCGTCCGCCGGATTAATGCGGCCCAGCTTGTTCGTGCCGAACTCCGCCATCCAGATCGCACCGTCCGGGCCGGCGACCAACCCGTAGGGGTGCGCGCGGGCGGTGGGTACGGGAAAGACCTTCACCTGACCTGTGCCGGGGTCGAGCACTCCGTACAGGTTCGCCCCTTGAGCCGTGAACCAGACCTTCCCCTGGTGAAAGAGCGGCGTGTGGGGGTCGCGCGCTTCGGAGGGCATCACGAACTCCTTGATCGCGCCGGTCGCGGCGTCCACGCGGCCAAGTCTTCCCGTGAAATTCGCCGTGTACCACACGCCTCCATCCGGTGCGACCACGATCCCGTGTGGCCCTGAAGCCGGAGTGGGTGTCGGATAGTCCGTCACCTTTCCCGTGACGGGATCGAGCCGGCCGATAAAGCTGTTGGCCTGGTCCGTGTACCATACGATCCCGTCACGCCCGACCGCCGGATCGTGCGGGAACGCGTGGGGCCGGGGCAGCGGGTACTCGACGATCGTCGGAGCATGAGCCGCGAGGAGGAGCCCGACCGCCGAGCAACCGACCAAGCGCCCGAAGATGTGTGTCATGACCTGGTCTCCTGTCTCATCTACTTCACGCGCGTCTCGGTCCCCTCCGCCACCAGCATCTTGGGCCCACCGGCGACCGACATCTCCCACTTCCAGGTGTAGCTGTCGGGCGAGGTCACCTTGACCACGTAGCTCCCCTTCACCTGCTTCCCGCCCATCAGGGACTCGCCTTCCCAGCTCCACGTGTCGCCCGCAACCTGACCATACGCCATGTCGCCGCCCATACCGGCATTGTCGATGCCGTAATACGTGTAGCGCTTGCGCTCGGTCGAGTATCCCAGGATGCCGAGCCCATGGTTGTCCCCCATCGGACCCTTGCCGTCCCCGCGGCACACCAGATAGAAGCCGCCGGGAAACCACTCGCAGTTCGACGTGCCGGTCATCTTGCCGCCGGCACCCAGCGGACCGGGCTTCATGTCGGCGACCTCGTTCCAGCGGCCCGCGAAATAGGCCAGCTTCTGGTGCTCGGGGCCGGGCTTCGGTGCGGCTGGGGGGGCTTGTGCGATCAGGGCCGACGCGGCGAGCGACGCGACGGCGGCGGAGACGAAAGCGATCGCGATCTTCATGGGAGGCCTCCTGATGTAGAGGGGGCGAAAACATACGCCCGCCGCACGTCTACCGCCACCACGGTTGACGAGGTGCGCACCGGCCGGTAAGTCTTGCTTACACTCCTCGGCGCGAGGTGGGCGTGATTCTTCGGAGTCCGTATCCCGACGTGCGGGTGCCGGACGTCCCGCTGCATCGCTTTGTGCTGGCGAGGGCAAGCGCGCTCGGTGAGAAACCCGCGTTGATCGACGGACCCACCGGCCGCACCGTGTCCTACCGCCAGCTCGGCGCCGCGGTGGAGCGCGTCGCGGCGGGACTCGCCGCCTACGGGTTCAAGAAAGGCGACGTGCTCGGCCTGTTCGCGCCGAACTGCCCCGAGTTTGCGCTCGTCTTCCACGGCACCCTGGCCGCGGGCGGCGTCGTGACCACCGTCAACTCGCTCTCGACCGCGCAGGACCTGCAGTTTCAGCTCCTCGATGCCGGGGCGCGCTTCCTCGTAACCGTCGCGTCGTTTCTCGATCGCGCGGTCCCCGCTGCTGGACTCGCGGGAATCGAGCGACTGTTCGTGTTAGGCGACGCACCGGGGTCGCCGGGGACGATCCCAATGGGCGCGCTGCTCGGCACCGCGGCGCCTGCGCCGGATATCAGCTTCGAGCCGGGCAGGGACATCGCGGCCCTGCCGTATTCGAGCGGCACGACCGGCCTCCCCAAGGGGGTAATGCTGACGCACCGCAATCTCGTGGCCAATCTGGTCCAGACCGCCGTCCTACATGCGATCGAGGAAACAGATCGGATCATCCTCGTGCTGCCGCTCTTTCACATCTACGGGTTGCAGGTCGTTCTGAACCTCGGGCTGTGTGCAGGGGCGACGCTCGTCACCATGCCCCGCTTCGAGCTCGAGGCGTTCCTCGGGCTGATCCAACAGCAGCGGATCACTCGCGCGTTCGTCGTGCCGCCGATCGTGCTCGCGCTCGCGAGGCAGCCGCTGGTGGACCAGTACGACATTTCGAGCGTGACGGCGATGATGTCCGGTGCAGCGCCGCTCGACGCCGAGCTGGAGACTGCGTGCGCCAGGCGGGTCGGCTGTCGGATGGTTCAGGGCTATGGGCTCACGGAGGCGAGCCCGGTCACCCATGCCAACCCGGCCGAGCCCGGGAAAACAAAGCCCGGAACGGTGGGGCTGTTGGTTCCGAACACCGAATGCCAGATCGTCGATCCGGCCGGCGGTGGTGAGCTGGCGCGGAGCGAGGACGGGGAGCTCTGGATCCGCGGGCCTCAAGTCATGCGGGGATACTTGAACAACCCGGAAGCCACGGCTGCCATGCTCGATCAGGAGGGCTGGCTCCACACGGGCGACATCGGTCACGCAGATCAGGACGGCTACTTCACGATCGTCGATCGGCTGAAGGAGCTGATCAAGTACAAGGGCTTCCAGGTAGCGCCCGCCGAGCTCGAGGCAGTGCTGCGCAGCCATCCCGCCGTAGCCGATGCGGCGGTGATACCGCTGGCCGATGACGAGTGTGGCGAGGTTCCGAAAGCCTTCGTGGTGCTGCGGGGCCAAGCGTCGCCCGCGGACCTGATGGCGTACGTGGGCGAGCGGGTGGCGCCCTACAAGAAGATCCGCGCCGTGGAGCTGATCGACGCGATTCCCAAGTCACCGTCGGGCAAGATCCTGAGGCGTGTGCTCCGCGAGCGGGAGCACGCGGTCCAGTAACGGTCGGACAGTCCTGTCTATCCAAACGGCCATGTTCTCCCCCGCCACGACCACAGCGCAAACCCGGCCACGCCGCCGGCCAGCGCGACAAACCCGAGCAACAGGATCGGCGGCTGCGTCGTGGCGAACAGGAACACCCAGCCCACCAGTGCGATCGCGAGCGGCAGAGGATAAAGCCAGATGCGATAGGGCCGCGGCAGGTCGGGGCGGTGGCGCCGCAGCAGCACGACGGCGCCGATCTGGCCGATGAACTGCACCACGATGCGCGTGACCAGCAGGGCGTCGATCACGGCGCCCAGCGACAATGCGCTGCACGCGATCGCGATCACGCCCAGCACCAGCAGCGAGACGTGGGGGAACTGTCCCGTGGGGTGGAGTCGGGCGAACGGCTTGAAGAAATATCCCTCCCGCGCCGCGGCGTACGGGATGCGCGAGTAGCCGAGCAGCAGCGCGAATACCGAAGCGAACGCCGTCCACAGGATGAGGAGCGTGAACCAGGCCGCGACCCTGGGCCCGTAGATGCGCTGCATGAAGATCGAGACGACGAATCCAGACGCCGGCTTCTCCTGGGCCGGGACGAACTCGCGCCAGGGCACCACCCCGATCACCGAGAGATTGACCGCGAGATAAATCGCGGCGACGGCGATCGTGCTGATCAGGATCGAGCGGGGGATGACCCGGCCCGGATCGCGCACCTCGTCGCCGATGTTGCAGACATTGTAATAGCCGAGGTAGTCGTACACGCCGATGCGTGAGGCGGCGCCCAGGCCGAAGAGGAATCCCAGCGAAAATCCGAACGCGCCCGGTGGAAAGTCGAACGCCCGGCGCGCATCGAAGTGCAGCGCGCCGGTGGCCATCACGGCGGCCACCGTCACCAGCGTCCCTACCCAGAGGCTCAGCGTGATCGTCGCGATGGAGTCGATGCGGCGGTACAGCAACACCACGTTCAGGATGCCGACGACCGCGGCGATCGCGAGCGCCCCGTGGGCCGTCAGCTTCGGCCAGATGTAGCCCGCGTATTGCGCGAACCCGATGTACCCGGACGCGATCTCGAGCGGCCCGCTCAAGATGAACTGCCAGATGAACAGGAAGCCGACCAGCCGTCCCCACGTCGCCGGTCCGTACGCCTCGACCAGATAGCGGAACGAGCCGCCTGAGCCCGGGAGCGCGGCGCCCAGCTCGCTCCAGATCATCCCGTCCGCCACGACGAGCACGAGCGCGACGACCCACCCCAGCATCGCTTGTGGCCCGCCGAGCGCGGACATCAAAAGAGGGATCGTGATGAACGGCCCGATCCCCATCATGTTGATCATGTTCAGCGCCGTCGCGTGCACGGTGCCGAACCGGCGGGTCAGCGCCTCAGTCACGTTCCCAGCTCCACCCGCAGACCCAGAAAGCGGCCCAACCCCCGTGCGGCCGACGCCACCGCCTTCCGCTCGGCCCCCGTGAGGCTGGTCAGGAGGCGCAATCGAATCGCGACGGTCGTGGTCGTCAGTGTCCGGCTCCACCGGCCGACGACTTGACCGTCGACGACCACGATGTGAGGCGGCAGGGCATCACGCATCATGACCGCGGGCGCGCCCAGCCGCTGCTCGATCGCGCTGCGATTCTTGAAGCCGATGAAGTACTCGTCGTAGTTGGGCAGCAAATGAGCCATGACCGACGATTTGCGCTGCGATCGCGCCCGCGCGTCGGACCAGTAGGTCTCGTCGCCGATGACCTCGCGCTCGAGGCTCTGGCCGGCGATCTGTACGCCCCGGCTCGCGTCGGCAACCGTCAACCCGGACCACCAGGCGAAATCCTTCAGGGTCGCCGGTCCGCGTGTCACAAAGTATCTCCTGGTCAGCTCGAGCAGCGCTGCATCGCGATCGGGGGAGTGGGCGGGGGCGGGCGGGACGCGCTCCTCGAGCAGCGCGTACGTGGCCTGCTTGCCGCGCCGTGCCCCGCTGCACACGACGGCGTCGAGCTCCGCGCGCATCAGCAGATGGCCGAGGCGCTGAGATCTTGTCTCGCCGACGCGGGCGCGGCGCAGCACCTGCCCGAGCTCCGAGCGCGTCAGCTCGTGGCCGCCGCGTAACGCGCGCGTGAGCGCGGCGTGACTCCGCCGGAATACGGCGTCGTCGAGCTCCAGCTGCCGGTCATAGTAGGCCATGGCTGCCTTTACCCGGCGCGCGGTCAGGGCCAGCATCCACCGAATGTCGGCCGCCGTGACGAAGTGCCAGGTGGGACGCAGCACATGCGTGCGGAGAATCGCTCCCTCGCGCAGCGCCCGCTCGACCGCCGCATCGCCGACGCGGCCCCGGGTGCGCATGCCAACGGCCCACTTGGCGCCGGCATAGTCCTGGGCTTGAACGGCGCCGAGCCGGCGCACCACATCGGCCGGCTGTCTGAGGGTGGATGTGAGGAGGTGTTGATGCGCCAGTCGACGGTGGGCGATGTCCACGCGAGGGGAGCGAGTGCCGGTCATCGGCTCGATGCTAGCCCCGGTGAGACGGACGAGCAAGAATGCCCGGTTGACGCCCCGCGCGTCGACGCATAGATAGACGCGAATGGCCTTCACGCCCGTCACCCTCCAACGCCAAGCCTTGGTTCGAGGCCAACCGCGCCGTGTACGAGCAGGAAGTCCGCACGCCGATGCGGGTGCTGATCGAGGACATGGACGTGCGCCTGGCCCGGTTCGCGCCCGAGATCACCGGCGATCCCAAGCGGTCGATGTTCCGGATTTATCGGGACATTCGATTCTCGAAGGACAAGTCGCCGTACAAGACGAACGCCGGCTGCTGGTTCTGGCATCGGGACGCCGATTCGCGTGTGGGCGACAACGCGGAAGGAGGCGGCGCCGGCTTCTACTTTCACCTGCAGCCTGGGAGCTCCTTTACGGGCGCGGGAATCTGGATGCCGCCGCGGCCGCTCCTGAACAAGGTGCGCGACGCCATCGCCGAGGACCCACCCGGGTTCGAGCGGGTCGTGACGCAGCCGGGGTTCGTGCGGCGCTTTGGCGGCCTGGATGACGAGGCCGTGCTCAAGCGGATGCCACGCGGCTTTCCCGAGGCGCACCCCGCGGCGCGGTGGCTCAAGTACCAGTCCTTCGTAGCGGGCAAAGCCATACGCGACAAGCAGGTGACGAGCGCGCGGCTGCCCGCGTTGCTCGAGGACGAGTTCGCCCGGCTGCTCCCCCTCGTCCGCTGGCTGAACGGCGCGCTCGGCCTCCGGACGGCGACGCGCCGCTGACCGAAACAACCCTTTGGTAGGTCGCGTCATCTAACTGGCAACCCTTCATCAGCGCGCCTCATGCTCCTGGGCTTGCCGTTCCTCGCCGCCGTCACGCTCGCGCTTCAGGGCACCGCGCCCAAGCCTCCGGCCACCGACCCGCCCCCTTCTCAGCCCCCACCGTTGACCAGCGTCGCCGCCACGCGTGCTATGCAGCCGCCTGTGATCGACGGGCGCGGCGACGACGCGGTGTGGCGGGACGCACCGGCGATCACCGGATTCCGGGAATGGCGGCCCACCGAAGGCCTGCCGCCCAGGCTGCCGACCGAAGCGAAGCTCGCCTACGACGCCGGCGCGCTGTACGTCTTTGTCCGCGCGTTCGATCCGCACCCCGACAGCATCATCACCGTCCTCGCCCGGCGCGACTACTTCACGCCGTCCGACATGATCTGGCTGTTCCTCGACTCGTACCACGACCGCCGCACCGGATACGAGTTCGGCGTCAATCCATCGGGGGTGAAGCTCGACGCGCAGATCTACAACGACGGCAACGAGGACTTCGCCTGGGATGCCGTCTGGGACGTGGCTACCCAGATCGATTCCCTGGGCTGGACCGCCGAATTCCGGATCCCGCTGTCACAGTTGCGCTACGGGCCGCAAAAAAGCCACTCGTTCGGCTTCACGATCGACCGGGACCTGTACCGCTACGCCCAGCGGGTGAGCTGGCCGATGTTGCGCCAGTCGCAATCGGGATTCGTATCGCAATTCGGGGAGATCAGCGGGCTGGACGACCTGGAGGCGCCGCGCCGGCTCGAGGCCGCCCCGTACGCCGTGACCAAGAACGTGTCGGAGTACACGGCGACCGGGATCGGGCGCACGCAGGACATGGCGATCGGGGGCGACCTGAAGTATCGGGTCGCGTCGAACGTCACACTCGACGCCACCATCAATCCGGACTTCGGCCAGGTGGAGGCCGACCCCGCTGTGCTTAACCTCACGGCGTTCGAGACGTTCTTCCGCGAGCAGCGACCGTTCTTCGTGCAGGGGGCGGGGATCTTCCGCTTCGACGTCAACTGCACCGCCGTGAACGATTGCGGCACCGGCGAGGGCCTGGTCTACACGCGGCGCATCGGACGCGCGCCCGAGCTGGCGGGTACGTACAACGACACGACCTCCGCCGCCTTCACGACCATCATCGGCGCGGGCAAGCTCACGGGACGTACGCCGGGCGGGCTCACCATCGGCGCCCTCGACGCCGTGACGGCGCACGAAATGGGAGTGGGCGGCGTCACCATCGAGCCGACCACCAATTACGGCGTCCTGCGGCTGCGCCAGGACATGCGGGGCGGCGAGAGCAGCGTCGGCGGCATCTTCACCGCCGTGAACCGCAATAACGACTCCTGGACATCGTCCTATTTGCACCACAACGCATACGTGGGCGGCGCAGATTTCCGCCACCGGTTTCCCGGGGGTCGTTACGAAATCGCTGGCTCGCTCGACTTGAGCCGGGTTGCCGGCACCCCTCAGGCCATGGCCGCGACGCAAACCGACGCGGTCCATTACTACCAGCGGCCCGACGCGGGGCTGGCGTACGACACGACCCGTACGTCGCTGTCGGGTGACGCCGAGGCGCTACAGATCGGCAAGGTGGGCGGCACGCATCTCATGTGGCAGACCAGCTACCAGCGACGCTCCGCCGGCTTCGAGATCAACGATCTCGGTTACCTGCAGCGCGCCGACCAGCAGGCCTGGAGCACATGGGCGGGATACTTCGACCGCCATCAGCGAAAGCTGTATCAACGGTTTCAATGGAACTTCAACTGGTGGCAGTACTGGACGACCGCGGGCCTGCCGGAAGAGCGCGCGTTCAACACGAACGTGCACGTCACGTTCCGGAACACCTGGTCGTTCCACACAGGGGGCACGGTGGGCAATCTGGGCGGGACGTATTGCTACGATTGCGCGCGCGGTGGCCCCGCCGTCCGCCAGGACCCGTACTTGGCCCCCTGGGCAGGCCTGAACGGCGACGATCGCAAGGCGATCGTCCCTTATTTCTGGGTCAATTACTTGCGCGGGGACGGCGGCCGGTCGCAGAGCATCAGCCTGATGCCGGAGGTCGACTTCAAGCTGGCGTCGCGCGTCACCGCGGCGCTCATCCCCAACTACACGCGAAGTACGAACGAAGTGCAGCCGCGCGATCCCGTCACGGACTCGACGAACGTGATGCACTCGCTGTTCGCGCACCTCGAGCAGAAGCAGCTCGGCGTGACCGTGCGCTTCACCTACCCGTTCACCGCGAACGCGTCGCTGCAGGTGTATGCACAGCCGTTTATCTCCAAGGGAACGTACAGTAACGTGCGGGAGCTCTCGGGGACGCCGCGCGCGGCGGACTTCCCGAGCCGCTATCAGGAGTACGGGGACTCCGCGGTGACCAACCACCCCGGGGGCTTCAACTACAAGCAGTTCCGCTCGAACGTCGTGTTCCGCTGGGAATACCGGCCCGGCTCTACCCTGTTCGTGGTGTGGAGCCAGGGGCGCCAGGGGTCGGCCGACGCCGAAGGCATGCAAAACTTCGGCAGTGACATGAACGATCTGTTCAAGCTGCGGCCCGATAACAGCTTCCTGGTGAAGCTGTCGTACTGGATCAACTGGTAGGTTCGCTACACACAAGCCTTCGCCCGGTTGGACCAGAGCGTCTGCACGACGTAGCCGCCGAGCTTCTTGTTCTGCCAGGCGCAGACGTCGCCGATCTCGCCGTTGCTATCGTCGTACCACCCCTGACCGGGCACGGGATCGGTGATCGCCTCGGCGAGCTCGTGCGAGGCCACTGAGGTAAGGGCGTCGAGCGGCCCGAGGCCGCCGAGGCATCCGGCGCAGTCGGGGTAGGGGAGGACGGCGTAGTAGAACCCGGCGGGCGAGCGGTCGTGATAGCCGCAGAACACCTGACAGGAACGCTCGTTGCCCGACACGACGGTGACGCCGGAGGGAAGCCATATGCAGTACAGCGAGTTGGGCGTCGCGGCGGGAAGGGATTTGCGCGCCACCTGTCGCTCGAGCATCTGCTGGATCGCGCTGTCGCTCACGCTCGAGGCGGGCGCCGGGTCGGTGATGGTCGCCGTCCCGGTGTAACGTCCGTGCACGATCGCCTGCTCGGGCGTGTTGTATTCGCTGAGCTGATCTAGGTAAGCGCTCGAGACCACGAACTGGAGAAAGCCGTTCAGGCCTTGCACCAGGCTTTGCTGAGCCGGGTCCTGCCATGCCGCGCCCCAGAACACGCTGAACACCTGCACCGACGTGAGAAGCGGGCCCCCACGATACGTGAGCTGGGCGGCCGGTGCCTTCGCGGGGCGGCCGGGGACGAACAGCTCGCTGGGACGGTGCAGCGGCACGATGCGGATCGGGCGAGCGGTCATGGCTTCTCCCTAAGGCCCCGGTGGCGTGTCGACCTTGTACACCGGATGCAGCTCCCAGAGCGCCCGCACGGACGAGTTGCAGCGGCCGTGCTGGCTCGCGCGGGCCCCGCCGTTGGTGCGCTTCTGGTGATAGCCGTCGAAGAACGCCGCACCGGTGAAGCTGACGAGGACGGGCATCGCGAGGTCGCCGGCCGGACTGAGCTGCAAGGTGTCGACCAGCGCCGCCAGGTGACCGCGGGCCGCGCCGTACGGGCTGCCGTACGCCGGGGATGGAATCTCGACGACGATGCAGGACGTGGGAACGGGACTCGTCTCCTCCTCCGTGATCTCGATGTGCCAGTCTCCGTCCTGCTCGTGCAGCCGGATCCGCCGCACGAACGCCGTCACCGAATAGAGGTTGAGCTCGCGTCCAGCGCGCGCGGCGCAACGGTCCTGCGCGGTGAGGGCGCGCGGGGACCAGGTCAGAATATCCGAGACAGCGACCGTCGTAGGCGGCTTGCTTGCAAACGTCGAGTCGACCTTTTCGCTCCAGCGGTAATGGGGCTCGCTGCACCCTTGTCCCCGCGCCGTGCGCACTGCGAGGAGCGCGAGGACGACGAAGGCTGCGAGCGGGAGGCGGGTCATGGGCGGTCGTGCCGGAAACCTACCGCTGCGGGACGCGGCGCGGGCATGCGATCGACGCATGCGGGGCTCAGGACACTCGGCGCGCTGTTGTTCGGCGCGTGCTCGGGCGCGGGGACCGGGGGGCGCGCTCCCCTCCCGCCAGGCCCGGGCGGCCCGGCGGATGTCGCGGCGGTACGACTGTTCGACAAGAACGACGCCGAGCTGACATTCCACATCCCGCTCCCCAAGGGTGACACGGTGCGGATCGAGGTCCGCACGTACGCCCCCGACGGTCATCAGATCACGCCCGTCACGGGTGGTGCCGAGGCTGCGTTCAGCTTCGATCCCGCTTTCCTCGCCTCCTCCCGTCCGGTCACCGGCATGCCGTTATTCGGCAACGTGACCGCGACCGCCCCTGCTGGGGCAGAGGGTGCGATGACCGTGACGCTCCTGTTCCTCGCCGATTCGAGCGCGAAGACTTTCACCGGCTTCCCGGTCCTGGTCCATTAGCCGATCGCGGGCGGCTCGCATCGCTGCGGTCCTGTCACTCGCCGCGCCGGCCCTGGCACGCGGACAGCACGAGCACATGACGCCGCCCGCGCCTACACCGGCCCGGCCGGTCGACCTCTCGATGCGCCGGATGGGCTCGGGCACTGCCTGGCTCCCCGATTCCGGTCCGCTCCCCGGGCACCACGTAATGCTGGGCGACTGGATGGTGATGGTCCACTACAGCCTGTTTCTTCAGTACATCCGCGAGTACGGCACGCGGGGCGCCTACCAGGTCGGCAGCGTGAACTGGGTCATGCTGGCCGCCGCGCACCCGCTCGCAGGCGGCGCGCTGCGTCTGCGCGCGATGGCGAGCGCGGAGCCATGGACGGTGGGCGCCAGAGGATATCCGGAGCTGCTGCAGGTCGCCGAGCCGTACCAGGGCGATATAGTGACCGATCACCAACACCCGCACGAGCTCCTGTCGGAGACGGCGGTGCAGTACGACCGCGCGGTCGGATCGGACCTCGCGCTGTCGATCTACGGTGGCCCCGTGGGAGAACCCGCGCTCGGCCCCGTGGCCTACATGCACCGCCCGTCGGCCGAGTACGATCCCGTGGCACCGCTCGGGCATCACCTACAGGACGTCACGCACACGAGCTTCGGGGTGGTCACGCTCGGCGCGTTCACGCGTGCCGTGAAGCTCGAGGGGTCGGCGTTCAACGGTGCGCACCCTGACGAGAACCGTACCGACTTCGATCCCCTGCGGCTCGACTCGTATTCGGGACGCCTTACCGTGAATCCGGGCCCCGAATGGAGCGTCGCGGGATGGTTCGGGCACTTCGCGCCGCAAAGCGGCGCTCATGCGCACGAAGCGTTCGACCGGGTCGGCTTATCCGTGATTCATGGACGCCGCGACTGGTCGAGCACGTTGGTCTGGGGGGCCAACATCGAGAACGGGCAGTTGAGGAACTCGGTCCTCGTCGAGAGTACGCGGCAGCTGGACCGCGTGAACGCGATCTTCGGGCGAGCGGAGTATGTGCGCCGCACGGCTGAGGAGCTGGCACTCGTCGGCTCGGTGAGTCCGTTGCTCGACATCGGCGCGCTCACGCTGGGCTACGCGCGCGGGATCGGGCGCTATCGCTCAGTTCTCGTCACGGCAGCAGCGCAGGGAGCGGTGCGGTTCCTGCCGGAGGAGTTGAGCCTGTTCTACGGAAGCAGGAATCCCCTGGGGGTGGCGATCTCGCTCAACATCCGACCGGACTGACAAGCCCAGCCCGCACCGTAGTCCTCACCCCCTGTTCCCCTCTCCCTTCGGGAGAGGGGGGGAGGGGGGGGACGAATGATCAGATTCGGGTGAGGTCAGCGCGCGCTCGCCGTCTTGGTCGGATCGTCCTTGGCGTTGACGTAGGTCAGCACGAACGGCCCCATCGCATGCACTTGCACGACGGTCTTGCCGCGCGCGATCGCATAGTGGTGCATGTTGGCGCCGACGGTTCCGAAGCCGCCCGGCTGCAGCGCGGTGGCCTTGGCAGCCGAGAGCTCGTCACCCATCCCGAGCAGGAAGGTGCCGGAAATCACGGTGAGGTACTCATCCGTCGGGTGGAAATGCGGCGCGACGCGGTAGCCGTCCGGTAGCTCGAGCCGCACCGTGAACAGGCCTGGTTGGCTCGGGTCTCCCGCGAGCACGGCCATCTTGGCGCCCGTGGGGAACACCGGAGGAGCAGGACCCCACGCGAGCGCGGGCGCCTGGGCGCGCAGCGCGAGAGGCAAGCAAAGAACGGCGAGCGCAACGAGGGCAATACGGGAACGCATTGAGACCTCCCAGAGCGTGTGATGGATATGAGTGGACGTGAAGAGTAGAGAGCCTGGACGAACGCCGCGTCGCCCGGGCGGGCCAGGGCGTGAGGGCGACGAAACGTGGCCCGTTCGGGCCACCCGGATCGGGTGGGTCTAGAGCAAACCTTGCTGGGCAGCGTACGCCGCGGCGGCGGCGCGCGACGTTAATCGGAGCTTGGTCAGCAGGTTGGCCACGTGGCGCTTGACGGTATGGTCGCTCAGGCTCAGGCGGGCGGCGATTTCCGGGTTACTCAGCCCTTGGGCGATGAACCGCAGGATCTCGAGCTGGCGCCGGGTGAGCTCCCCTTTGCCGCGCGCCCTCGGCGCGGCACTGAGACGAGCGAGCCAGGCCTTGGCGCGGTTCGCGTCCCGCTCCGCCCCCAGGCCCTGGAATGTCTGGAACGCCCGCCGCGCTTCCCGCTCCGCCGCGGCGCGCTGCCCGCTCCCGCCCCCGCCCCCGAGCGCCACCAGGGCGTCGACGAGATCGAGGCGCGCGCGTGCCGCCTCGAACGGTGCGCCGCTCTCCTCGTAGAGCGTGGCCGCCTGCTCGAACCGAGCCGCCGCCGCCGCCGGGTGGCCCTGATGGCGGAGCAGGACTCCCGCCGTCGACTCCGCGGACGCGGCGAGCGGGGGGGTGCCCAGAGCGTCCGCGATCCGCCGCAGCTCGTCACGGGCGCGCTCGGCGGCGGGCCAATCGGCACGCTCGGCCCGCGCCCGGGCTACAAGCTCCAGGGCGCCGGCCCGTGTCGTGGGCTCGCCGTCGCCCACCTGCGCCAGGAAGCGCTCCGCGGCGACCGCCGCCTCGTCCGGGGCCCCGCGATCGAGCGCCAACGCCGCCTGCCCGAGGCGGGCGACGGGCTGCGACTCCGCCTGCTCGAACAGCTTCGCCGCCTCTTCCACACGACCCTGCCGCCGGCGCAGCTCGCCGAGCCGGGCGAGCGCCTGCACCGCGAGCGGCGGGCGGGAAAGCTCGAAGTCCCGGCTGGCCGCGCCGAGCTCGGCCTCCGCGTCGGCCCAGCTGCCGCGCCAGATCAACACGCCGGCGTATTGCGTGCGGCAGATCGCCGACAGGGGTCGCAGCTGCCAGCGCTTGCTGAACTCCTGGACGCGGGCGCACCATTGGGCCGCGCGCTCGTAGTCGCGCACTCGCTCGCACGCGAAGATCTGCCAACAGCACACGACCCCGACCGTGTGGAGCTCCTTCACCTCGCCGGCGGTGGCGGCGGCGCTCGCCTCGTCCAGACACCGCATACCGCCGGCCACGTCGCCCGCGCTCACGCGCGCCAGTCCCTCGAGGGCGAGACCCGTGAACTCGAGGCCGCGGTCGCTCGTGGCGCGGCCTAGCGCGGCGGCGCGCACCCCGAGTTCGCGGGCGGCCGCTGGGTCGTGGCCGCGAAATAGCGCGAACTCGCCGTCGCGCAACAGCAGCCAGCCGTACTCGGCGGTTTGCTCGTGGCCCGCGAGCATGCGGCGGGCGCGTTCGAGCCACCCGGAGGCGACGGCGGTATCACCGCGAAAGGCGAGGGAATCCCACGCGAGCCAGAGCGCCACGCGGGCGGCCCCCAGGGGATCGTCCTGGTCGCGGTAGAGACGGAAGGCGCGCTCGCGCGCGTCGAAGGTGAGCGCGGCGTCGTCGAGCCACCACGCCACGAGGCCGAGCTGCTCGAGAGCCTGAGGCGTTTCGCCAGCGGCTTGAAAGTGGGTGCGCGCCTCTGCCCAGGCGCCGCGGTCGAACGCTTGGATGCCGGCGGCGAACGGATCGATGGAGGTCATCGGCCCGGATAACTTAGCACGGCGCAGGCGCTCGGTATCAGGCCCGCAACGGTGTGATCCCAGTCACCCGTAAACGACCGGCGATCACCGACGTTTCAGGCAACCAAGGAGCGTCCCCATGTTCACGACCCAATGGGCCCGGCTGCGGACCGAGTCGAGCGCCCCGCTGCGACGCGGCGCATGGTATCGAGTGCTGCGCCTGACGAATTCCGACGCAGTGCTCGACGTGAATCAGCGTCCCATCAACGTGCCCCGGCCGGCGCTTCAGATTGCCTCCCATCCGCCTGCCACTTGGGGGATAGTTCCCCGTCCGGTGAATGCGCGAAGCCTGCCCTCGACCTGGGGTGCGCGGTACGCGGTCTGCCCGAAGTGTCACGCGCGCGCATCGCTCCCGAAGGGACCAGTGGCGATGCGCTGCACGCGCTGCGGTGGGGCGTTCGACGTCGGTTGTGTGCACCATCTTCCATTCTCCACCTTGCTTCTCCAGCACCAGCGTGATCGCGACCGGAGTGGCCGCGGCCTCGATCCCCTGCGCGATCTCCCGTGAGGTCCCCGCCGGAATCACGGGTTCTCGGTACCAGTAGAAGCTCGCCACCGCCACCGCCCCATTGCCGTAGAACTTCACCAGCCGGTCGCGCGCCTGGGTGAACCACTGCAGCCCGGGCACGAGTTTCTTCTGCACGTCGTACTGCGCCTGCTGGGCCCGCATGTTCATCGCTTGGTCGGTCTGCCGCCCGGCGGGCGCCGTACCGACCCACACGCGGTCGGGCGCCATGAGCTTCGCCTGCGCTACCATGTCGCCGGCGTCTTCGGTCTGGCCGTACTGATCAATGACTTTGTTGACAGCATCGACGTCGGCCCGGTTTTGCGCGGTGAGGGCGGACACCGAACCGGCGAGACCGCACACCAGCAGGCAGCAGGCGGATTGCGTTAACCGTTTCATCGTCCGGTCTCCTAAGCAGTCGTTGCCTTCTTGCGAGCCGCGTTGCGCACTGCCGCAAGGCGCAGCGTGGGCAGCTCGTTGAAATTCGCCACGCGGGCGTACATCTCCCGCGCCTTCGCGTGGTTGCGTTTTCCTTCGTAGGCGCGGGCCACCGCGTACAGCACGTACGGGTCGTGCTGGTCGGCCTGGTCTAAATGCGTGAGGGCTCCCGTGTAGTCGTGTGCCGCGAGCGCGATCAACCCCATGAGCTCGTGTCCCTGACGCGCTTTGTCGGGATGCGATCCCTGCGCCGCGCTGTCGGCATACGCCTTGGCTTCGCGCCGGGCGTCGGCGAGCTTGCCGCGCTTGAGTGCCACGCGCGCGAGCTGCGCCCGGTGCTCGATGCGCGCATCGGCCTTGACCGCGGCCGGCAGGTTCGAGGCCTCCGTCATCCGGAGTGCGTCCTGATACTGCTTCGCCGCTTGATCGGGGCGGCGCGCCTCGAGCTCGACATTGCCGATCAGAATGGCGTCGTTTACCATGGCCGGCACGTCCTGGCCCCGCTTGGCCACCGCGTAGCTCGCGCGGAGCTGTTGGATCGCCCGGTCGGCGTAGCCACCGTCCAGGTCCACGATCGCCATGTTGATCAGCGCCCCGCGCCGCTCTCCGTCGTCTCTCGCGCCTTTCACCAACTTTTGCACCTCGGTCACCGCCGCGGCGTTCTTCCCTTGATACATCAGGTTCGCGGCGATACCCACACGTGACGAGTTGAAGTGCGGATCCAGAGCGAGCGCCTGCTTGTAGTTCTCTATCGACTCCCGATACCGGCCCATCTTGAGCAGCAGCTCGGCATACGAATCGTACGGATTGGGCTCGTTCGGGATCAGGGCGATGTAACTCTTGAAGGCTCGCTCCGCGTCGTCATAGCGGCCGGCGAGCTTGTACGCATAGCCCAGCCCGTTATAGGCCGGAGAGAAGGTGGAGTCGAGTCCGATCGCGCGTGTGAAGCCGGTTATCGCCTGGTCGTACGCCTGCTGCCCGCTGTGTGCGAACCCGAGCAGGAAATGTGGCCGGGGGTCTTTGGGGTAGGCCGCCGCGGCCTGCTCGAGGTAGCGAACCTGCTGCGCCGGCTCCGCGTCCACACCGGCCTGCAGCGCCTGGATAAGAAAGCGCTCGCCGTCCGACGCCTTGCTCTCGAGCGCCACCGCGCGGTTCAGATGCTGGAAGAACGCCTGCGGCGTGGCTGCGTCGATCGCGAGGTAATAGTGAGCCAACGCGAAGTTCGAGTCCTTCGCGGCCGCGAGCTCGAAATGCTTCCGCGCGTCGGTGAACCGTAGCCTGTCGAAGAGATCGAGGCCGGTCACATAGTGCTGTCGCGCCTCCGCCGACGGTGTGGTGATCGGGATGGTCGCCGCTGCCGGGGGCGCTCCGGACGCCGCGGCGGACTTCTTGCCGCCCGGTTGGGGTCCGCACGCTACCACCCCGAGCAGCAACAACGGCAGGGGCCGCACTGTCGCGTGGTACGTCATAACCGCCTCCTGGAATTGAAAAACCGGCTGCGTGAGTGTCCGTATCCCCCACTCAGCCGGTCTCGCGATTCGCTCCCCTCGAGGCATGGGCGATCCGCACAGGGCGCGCCTCGGGGTTCATAGCATCTGAGTCGAGGGCTAATATGCTCCGCGCGAGGTCGACCGCAAGCGATGACGGGAGCCCACCGCGCGCTTCAAGGCGCGCTCTCCGCCAGCAGGGCCCGCGTCGCGGGATGCCGCGGCTGCTCGAGTACTTCGGCCGGCGGGCCCGCTTCCACCACGCATCCCTCGGCGAGGATCGCGACGCGATCGACATGCGCGCGTGCGAACTCCACGTCATGCGTCGCCATCAGCAGCCCGCGCGCCTGTCCACCGTTCCCCGTCGCGAGGCGGCGCAAGGTACGGCCGAGGGAGCCGCGGCGCGCCGGATCGAGCGCCGCCGTCGGCTCGTCCATGAGCAGCAGCGCGGGGTCGGGCGCGAGCGCCCGCGCGATCGCGACGCGTTGCGCCTCCCCTCCCGACAGCTGGCTCGGCAGCGCGTCGGCGCGGGAGCCTACCGCGAGCGCGTCGAGCAGTCGGAGAGCGGTCTCGTGCGCTTCCTCGTGCCTCCGGTTCAGCACGTGGGTGAGCGCCAACGCGACGTTCTCGAGCGCGGTGAGGTGCGCGAACAGCGCGTGGCCCTGGAACACGAGACCCACGCGTTGCCGCAGCGGTTTGAGACGCGACTCGGGTGCCACAGGGCCGGGTTCGAGGGCAAACCCGTCCACCACGATGCGGCCGGCGTCGAATCGTTGGAGCGCCGCCACCGCTCGCAGCGCCGACGTCTTGCCGGCGCCCGAGAGCCCCATCAGCGCGACGACCTCCCCGGGCCGCACTTCCAAAGAGAGCGCCCGCAGCACCGCCCGGCCCTCGTAGCCGAGGCGCAGCTCGTGGATCTCGAGCAACGTGGTCACGCGGTGCCCCTTCCCAGGCGCCGCTCGAGACGCCGTCCCAGCCGCGCCAACGGCAGCGACATCGCGAGGTACACGACCGCGCACAGCGCACCCGGAACGATCCAGTTTCCGACGTTTGTCGCGTAGATGGCCGTCTGCTTCGTGAGCTCGACCACCGTGAGTACGGACACGAGCGAGGAGTCCTTGAGAAGGGCGACGAAGTCGTTGGTCATCGGCGCGAGTGCCAACCGCAACGCCTGCGGCCCGCGCACCAGGCGCAGAATCTGCATCTCGGAGAAACCGAGCGTGCGCGCCGCCTCGAGCTGCGATCGCGCCACCGCCTCCAACGCGCCTCGATAGATCTCGGCCTCATATGCTGCATAGTTCAGGCCGAGCCCCAGCACGGCGGCGAGAAACGCGGGCAGCCGGACGACTCCCGCCAATCCATAGTAAATCACAAAGAGCTGGAGCAGCAGCGGCGTCCCCCGGATCACCTCCACGTAGGCCGTCGTCGCCGCGCGGAGCGGGGCCGCGCCGTACACTCGACCGGAGGCGACGACCAGTCCCAGTCCTACGGCGACCGCCATGGAAAGCACGGAGAGGAGCGCTGTGATGGCGGCCGCGCGACCCAGCGACGGGAGATAGGCCAGAACGGAACCGCGCTGTAGGGGCGCAGCATGCTGCGCCCCTGCCACGCCCTCCACGGCGATATCCGGCCCCGCGACCCGTTTGAACAGCTCCCCCTGATCGTCATCCCAAACCTGCCACCGCCGGAAGATGCGCTCGAGGGTTCCATCGCGCATCGCGGCGCGGAGCGCCACGTCGATGGAATCGCGCAGCGCCGTGTCGGCCCGCGCGAGCACGCCGACGTAGTGGCCCACGGCCACGGCGCGCGGCTCGATCACGAACGCAGAACCACCGAGCCGGCGGAGCGAGCGCAGCGCGATGATGTGGTCCAGGAGCACGGCGTCGACGCGCCCCGCGACGAGGTCCGCGTAGGGGTGCACGTCGTCGTCGTAGGAGACGGGGACCAGACCGAGCGAGTCGCGCGCGGCCACGAGGATGTCGTAGGCCAGCGTGGCGCCGAGCGTCGCGACGCGCCGGCCGCGCAGCGCGGCGAGGTCGGTCCAGCGGTCCCGATCTTCCGGTCGCACCGCCAGGACCTCGCGAAACCGGAAGTAGGGGATGGTGACCGCGTGCTTCGCGCGGCGGGTGGGAGTGTCCTCCACCCCCGAGAGACCGATCGCGAAGTCACCGCGCTCGACGGACTGATCGATCGACGACCACTGGACCTGAACGAAGCGAGCCTGCCGGCGGAGCCCGCGGCCGATCAAATCCGCCACCTCGACGTCGAAGCCGCGGACCTGCGAGGGGTCGGCGGGGTCGGCCTCCACGAACGGGGCGCCTCCTTCGGCATCGCCGCCCCACCGAAAGTCGGGAGGGCGGGGCACTACGGGCTGCTGCGCCGCGCCGGGCAACGCGACGGCGAGGAGCGCCGCCCAGCGCAGCCCAAGCGTGGTTACATCTCCTTGTACTGCCAGGCCCCCGCGGCGGCCGCCAGCGGCACGCACACCAGCGACACCAGGGTGGTGACCACGTACAGCCGCTGGGGGAAGAGGCCCATCGGCGCCTCCGCCATGGCGTGGAGGAAGGCGATCACGAGCCACGTCGCGACACCGGCGTACACCGCCGTCCGCGCCCCCGCGCCGTAGCGCGGCCGGATCGCGGCGTACAGCCACACCATGAAGATCCCGAGCAGGAAGTCGGAGATCACGAACCACTTGATGAGCGCGGCGTCCATCCGGCCTTTGCCGAGCGCCTGCATGGCGGCGTTCCATTCGGTGCCGAGCCAGACGCCGTTCACCAGGAAGTCGAGCACGTTGAGCACCAGACCCGCCAGCAGCCCACCGAGCACGACGCGACCCCAATTGATCTTGCCCATGGTCACCTCGAGGTGAGGGGGGAGTGAGTCCACACGCCCGGCCCAGAGTACGGCGGCACGGACCGGGGGGCAAGGCCGGCGTCGGGGGCTGGACGGCGGCATGGCGATCATACAACCTTTCGTCCAGACCATGGGGGCACGCGTGCGGCACCATCAGGCCGAACGGCGGCTCCTGCCGCCCCGCCGTGGCGGCGCGGATCGTCGGATCGGCGAGCGTCGCCTCGAGCTCGTGTCGTCGGACGAGGAGCGGCGCGATCACCGCGATCGGCGGCAGGCCGTTCGGCGCGAGCAGGTCCGTCGCCAGGTGCCGGCGGCGCGCCGCGACAAGGTCGTCGTGCTCGTCGTGAGCGACAGGGAAGACGAAGCACGCAAAGTGCGCGAGCTGCTCGAGGGTGCCGCCCCTGGCCAGTTCGGGGTGAGCGCCGCCGCGCCGCCGGGCGCGCTGGCGCGCCTGGCGAAGGCTCGCGTCGACGTCGTGCTGCTCGCCATGTCGCTCTCCGCCCGCCGCGGCTTCACCACGTTCTCCGAGCTGCGCACAGCGGTGCCGGGCGTTCCGTTCCTGTTTGTGTCGGGCGCCGAGGACGAGCGGCACGGGCTCGAGGCCGTGCGCGCCGGGGCGCAGGATTTCCTGGTCAAGAGCGACCTGCACGGCGAGTTCCTGGTGCGCGCCTTGCGACTCGCCATCGAGCGGAACCGGCTGCACTCCCTGCTGCTCGACATGGTCCTGGTGGACGACCTGACGGGTCTGTACAACCGCCGGGGATTCCTGACGCTGGCGACGCGGGATCTGCGCCTGGCGCGGCGCGGCGGCGAGACGCTGCTCGTGGCCTTTGCGGACCTGGACGATCTGAAGCGCGTGAACGACACCGCCGGTCACGCGGTCGGCGACCGCGCGCTGCGGGACGCAGCGGCGGTCTTGCGGCAGACGTTCCGCGGTTCGGACCTGGTGGCGCGGATCGGCGGCGACGAGTACGCAGTCCTGGTTCGTCACGCGGGAGTGGAGAGCGCCGAGGTGCTCGCCGAGCGCCTGAAGCGTCAAGTGCGCGACTTCAACCGCCGCGCCGCCCGGCCGTATCAGCTCTCGATCAGCCTGGGCTTCGCGTCGCACAAGGCGAACGCCCTCGGCTCCGTCGCAGGGCTGCTCGATCGCGCCGACCGCGCGTTGTACAAAGACAAGCGCCGCAAGCACGCCCAGACCTGACCCCCATACGAGGTATCCATGCGTCCGACCACGCTGTCGTCGCTCGTCGTCGCCCTCCTAGTGGCCCTGAGTTGCGCGCAGCCGGCGGTGGATCCCGCGGCGGAGGAGCGTACCATTCGGGAACTCGACCGGCGGTGGGTGCACACAGCCATTGACCGCGACACGGTCAAGATCGCGGCATTCTACGCGGAGGACGGCGAGTTCCTCGCGCCGAACGCACCCCGCGTCAGGGGTCGGGCAGCGATTCGCGCGGCCTGGGCCCAGCTGCTGCGGTTGCCCAACGTGGCGATCATCTTCGCCCCCGCCAAGGTGTGGGTCTCGAGCGCCGGCGACCTGGCGTACGAGACCGGCCCCTATCGTCTGACGTACGACGGACCGAAGGGGAAGCGCGTGGAGCAGCCGGGGAAGTTCGTCGTGACGTGGCGCAAGGTGGGCGGCAACTGGAAGGTACAGTACGACATCTTCAACAGCGACAAACCCCCGGCGATGTAGCGGCAGCACTATGTCTGAGACGTCCCTCGCCTTCCCGAGTCCCGTCGGGGAGCTCCTGCTGACCGCATCGGATCGCGCGCTCAGGGCCGTTCATTTTCCGAACTCACCGATGGCTCCCGTCTCGGTGACATGGTCCTCACCGGCTGTCTCCCTCCCCCTCTCCGCGGGGCGGAGCGGGGGAACGGCGGAGGAGATCCTGGAGCGGACCAGCGCGCAGCTCGCCGAGTATTTCGCGGGCACGCGTACGACGTTCGACTTGCCGCTCGACCCCCCCCCTCCGGGCACGGCCTTCGAGCGGCGCGTGTGGGATGCACTCCGGGCGATTCCGTACGGAACGACGGTGAGCTACGGGGAGCTGGCCCGGCGCTTGGGAGACGTCCGCGCAACGCGCGCGGTCGGCGCCGCCAACGGCAAGAATCCGATCCCGATCATCGTCCCCTGTCACCGCGTCGTGGGGTCGCGCGGGGAGCTCACGGGCTTCGGTGGCGGGCTCGAGCGTAAGCGCTGGCTGCTCGAGCACGAGGGCGCGCTCATGAGACTCGGTCGATGACGCGCAAGATCCTCTCGGTGCTTTACTGGCTTGCCGCGGTCACGATCGGCCTCGGCGCCTTCGGGCACGGTCTGGGTGGTGGCCACGCACTGCGCGTGGCCCTCGCCGCCGTCACGCTCGATCCCAACATGGTCGGCGTTCTCTGGATCGTGTGGTACTTCGTTTCGGGCGTGATGCTGCTGTTCGGCGGGCTCGCGATCTGGGCGTGGTTCGCGGCGCGCCGCGGCTCGCGCGATGCCCTCGTTGTGGCGTCCGCGATCGGAGTGTTCTATGGGATCTTCGGGATCGCAGCGCTGCTGTACGGCCGCGATCCGTTCTGGCTGCTTTTCCTGGTGCAGGGAGTCATGCTCTGGGGCTCGGCCGTCGGGCTCGGGAGGTCGCCGACGGCGGGTTGATGGGTTACGGACCCGATGATCGTCCTCTGGTGATGCTGGTGAGCCTTCTCGTGGTCCGCGGCGCGGGTGCGCTCGGCGTGAGCTCACACCACGCCATCGCACTTGCCCGGCGCGCAGTCCTCCTCACGCTGGGCGCGCTCTGCGTCGTCGCCGCTCTCAACGCCCAAGGTCTCGAGCTTCGCTTCCTGGACGTCGGGCAGGGGGACGCGGTGCTCGTGCGCGAAAGCGGGAAGACCGCCCTGATCGACGCCGGGCCGTCGGGCGACGTCGTCGGCCGGCTGCGCGCGCTCGGCATCGACACGATCGATCTCGCGGTGGCGAGCCACAATCACTCGGACCACATCGGAGGGATGGCGCCGGTCCTGTCGCAGCTCGTGGTGCGCTACTACATGGACAACGGCATCGCCCACACGACGACGACGTATCGCCTGACCCTGCAGGCCGTCCAAACGAGCGGGGCGCAGTACCTGCAAGCGACCCCTCGAACGATCACGCTGGGCTCCGCCCGGCTGCGCGTTCTGCCGCCACCGTCAGGGCAGGTCGACCAGAACAACGGATCGGTCGGGATCGTGCTCGAGTACGGACAGTTCCGCGCCGTGCTCACCGGCGATTCGGAGCAGGACGAGCTGGGATACTGGCTGCAGCACGACTCGATCCCCAGCGTGACCGTGGTCAAGGTCGCACACCACGGCAGTGCGAACGGCACGACAGCCGCCTGGGTGGCCGCCACGCGACCGCACGTCGCCGTGATTTCCGTCGGCGTGGGGAACGGTTACGGCCATCCGGCCGCCCAAGTCGTCGCGCAGTGGCGGGAAGCGGGCGCGCGGGTCTATCGCACCGATCAGGACGGAACGGTGATCGTTCAGGCGAACCGGAATGGGAGCTATGTCGTCCTGAACGAGCGCGCCGGGGCGGTGGGAGCGACGACCCCGGCGCCGGCGGCTGTGCCGCGCGACTCAACGGCCGCGACTCCGCGCAGCTGCTGCCGAGTCTGCTCGAGCGGCAAGGCGTGTGGCAACTCGTGCATCAGCCGGGCGTCCCAATGCCATCAGCCTCCAGGCTGTGCCTGCGATGCGCGGCCCTGAACATGACTGAGCGAGAGGCCTTCTACACCGTCGATCGGATCGAGCGCGGGATCGCTGTCCTGGTGGGGGATGAGGGCGTCGGTCTCGACGTGCGCAAGGGGATCCTGCCGGTGCCGGTGCGCGAGGGCGTGGTGCTCCGCGTTCGCATCGACGCGCAGGGCTCGCCCGACTGGTCGAGCGCCACCATCGACGAAGCCGAGCGGGAGCGGCGTATCAACGAGGCGCGGGCGCGGCTCGAGCGGCTGCGTGAGACGGATCCGGGGGGCGACGTGGTGTTGTAGCTTTCCACTATGCCCTCCGTGCGGGAGTCGCTCTCCGCCGCGCTCGCCGGTCGTTATGACATCGACCGCGAGCTGGGGCGGGGGGGAATGGCCACCGTGTACGTCGCCGAGGATCGGCGGCACTCGCGCCAGGTGGCCATCAAGGTGCTGCGCGGCGATCTCACCGCCGCGATCGGGGCCGAGCGCTTCGTGCGAGAGATCACGATCGCCGCGCGGCTCACCCATCCGCATGTGCTGCCCCTGCTCGACTCGGGAGAAGCGGCGGGCTCCCTGTACTACGTCATGCCCTATGTGCGCGGCGAAACGCTGCGCCAGCGGCTCGAGCGGGAGGGGCCCCTTTCGGTCAAGGACGTGTTGCGGCTGGCGCGCGAAGTGGGCGCGGGACTCGACTACGCGCACCGCGAGGGGTTCCTGCACCGGGACGTGAAGCCCGAGAACGTGCTCCTGGCCGACGGCCACGCCGTGATCGCCGACTTCGGAGTCGCGCGCGCTATCTGCCTAGAGGGACCGGCGGGCGAGCACGTCACCGAGGTGGGTCTGGCCGTCGGGACTCCGGAGTACATGAGCCCGGAGCAGGCGGCGGGCGATCGCGAGCTCGACGCGCGCTGCGACGTGTACGGGCTCGCCTGCGTGATCTACGAGACCCTGGCGGGCCAGCCACCCTTTTCGGGGGACAGCGCCCGCGCCATCATCGCGCGTCACTTGACCGAAGAGGCACGGCCGATCCGCGCTCACCGTCCCGACGCGCCGGCTGCGGTCGAGCGCGCGCTGGCCCGCGCGCTCGCCAAGGCACCGGCCGACCGGTTCGCGAGCGTCGCGGAGTTCGTGGCCGCGCTCGAAGACACGGGGCCCGCCGTGGCGCCGGCGGGACTCATCGGCAAGACGCGGTCGATCGCCGTGCTGCCGTTCGTGAACGCCAGCATGTATCCGGACAACGAATACCTGAGCGATGGCATCACGGACGAGCTGATCAACGCGCTCACCAAGGTCGAAGGCCTGCGCGTCGCCTCGCGTACGTCGGTCTTCGCCCTCAAAGGCAAGCCTCAGGATGTTCGCGCCATCGGCGCCCTGCTCGGCGTGTCCGTCGTGCTCGAGGGCACAGTCCGGAAGGCGGACGACCGCTTGCGCATCACCGCGCAGCTCTCGGCGGCGGACGACGGGCGCAACATCTGGTCGGAGCGGTACGATCGCAAGCTCGACGACGTGTTCGCGTTGGAGGACGAGATCGCGCGCACGATCGTGGCCACGCTGCGCACCACCTTCCTGGCCGACATCGCGGATCCCACGCCGCAGCGCTACACGCACAACCTCGAGGCGTACTCGCTCTACCTGAAGGGCCGATACTGCTGGAACAAGCGCACGCAGGAGGGCGTGCTCGAGGCGATCTCGTACTTCAAACAGGCAATCGACCACGACCCCAAATACGCGCTCGCGTACTCGGGGCTCTCGGACGCCTACGCGCTTCAGGTGGATTACAGCAGCGTCCCCGTCACCGAAGGGTATCGGCTCGCGCGCGAGTACGCCCTCAAGGCGCTCGCGCTGGACGACACCGTACCCGAGGCGCACACGTCGCTGGCCTGGGTGCTGCACGTGTACGATTGGGACTGGCCGGGGGCGATGCGCGAATACCGCCGCGCGCTCGAGCTGAACCCCGGTTTTGCCACGGCGCATCACTGGTATTCGTTCGTGCTGCTGGTGACCGGACAGCCGGAGCAGGCGCTGACCGAAGGGCTGACGGCGCTCGAGCTCGATCCGTCGTCGATCTCGGTGCGCCGGGGCGTGGGTTGGCTGTGCTACTACACCCGTCGCTACGACCAGGCGTTGTACCATCTCCGGCGCGCCATCGCCATGAACCCCACGTCGGAAGACACCTACCGTGTGATGGGTCTGGTGTTCCTGCAGCAGGGCGCCTATGCGGAAGCGGAACGCGCGTTCCGCGAGGCGATCACGCTCTCCCCGGACCTGTCGTACGCGACCGCGGGGGTGGCCCACGTGCTGGCGTTGAGCGGGCGCCGCAGCGAGGCGGAAGCGATCGTCGCGGAGCTCGAAGCGCGCACGCGAGAGCACTACGTGACGCCGGTGGCGCTGTGCATCGCGCACCTGGGCTTGCGGAACATCGACCAGGTGTTTTACTGGCTCGAGCGCGCGTACCAGGACCGGCGCGGCTGGCTGACCTACACCAAGGTCGACCCGATCTTCGACTCCGTGCGGGACGACCCGCGGTACGCGACGTTCATGAACAAGATGAAGCTGTGACGGAGTTCTCGCTCGACGCCGGTATCGAAGTGCTCACGCGCACGCCGACGACGCTCCGGGCCATGCTCCGTGGCCTGCCGTCTCAATGGATTGGCGCGAACGAGGGGCCCGACACGTGGAGCCCCCAGGACGTGGTCGGACACCTCATCCATGGTGAAGAAACGGACTGGATCCCGCGCGCGAGGATCATTCTGACGAAGGGCGAGTCGCAGGCGTTTGAGCCGTTCGACCGGTTCGCGCAGGGCCGGCGGTTCGCCGGGTGGTCACTCGAGCGGCTGCTCGACCGGTTCGCCGAGCTGCGCGCGCAGGGGATCGAGACCCTCCGGGGGTGGCACCTCACACGAGAGCAGCTGGCGCTCCGGGGCAGCCACCCCGAGCTGGGCCGGGTGACGCTGTCGCAGCTGTTGGCGTCGTGGGTCGTGCACGACCTGGGGCATATCGGCCAGATCGCGCGGGTGATGGCGAAGCAGTACACGATCGCGGTGGGGCCGTGGAAGGCCTATCTGCCGGTGCTCACGCGCTACTAAGAAAGGATGCCTGGATGCCCGCCCCCGGGACGAAGGATCCTCACCGCGCGCTGCGTGACCATCTGGTCGCCAACCTCTCGGGCGGCCACGCCCACATTGTTTTCGAGGACGCCATCGCCGGCTGGCCAGCGGAGCTCCGCGGGACGAAGCCCGCCGGGCAGCCGTTCACCGCGTGGCGCCTGCTCGAGCACATCCGCATCTCGCAGTGGGACATTGTGGAGTTCGCGAAGAGCGCCGAGCACGTGTCGCCCAAATGGCCCGAGGGTTATTGGCCGCGCGAGGACGCGCCGCCCGATGCCGCAGCCTGGGACAAGAGCGTCGCCCAGGTGGGGCGCGACCTCAAGGCGATGGAGCGGCTCCTGTCCGACTCGAAGACCGACCTGTTCGCGCGAATCCCGCACGGGACGGGCCAGACGATCCTGCGCGAGGCACTCGTGCTGGCCGACCACAACTCCTATCACCTGGGACAGCTGGTGGTCCTGAAGCGGCTGTTGGGACTGCACCGCGACAAGGCCCGATAGCAGGCGTCGCGGTCGGTCAGCTCAGTGTTTCTGCCACGTCGACCACATGTCTTCGGTGACGAGCTCGACCAGCCGGTTCACCATCCGGCCGTAGGCGGCCTTAGGATCGTGCGCCTGGAAATCCACCTGCCCGCCATTCAGAGCGACCTGACCGACCTTCTCGGTGGCCCAGGCACTCGAGCGCCACACGGTGCCGCCCGACTGGGTAGAGAGTAGCCGCACCGTGAGATCCACCCGTACCGTTGCTTCGAGATGCGGATTGAGGAGTCCCGAGATCCCGCCGCTGCCCTGAGGATTGGTGACCTTCATGTGCCCGGCGAACACGGCACCGACGTTTCGCTCTCTGCCGATCGCTTGCACGCTGGCCATGCCCACGTCCTTCTCACCGACGCGTTTCATCACCGAGTCGGCCGCGCCGAGCTCGAGCACTTCGATCCCCGGCTGCGCCGCCAGTACCGCTTCGGCGAACTGCTCCGTGGCGTACTCGTGGAGCGAGCCCTTGGCGTTCTCGACGGTGAACGTCACCAGCCCGAGCTTGCCGTACGGGCGCAGATCGACGCGCGGTGGGACGAGGACGCGGGTGGCGCCGCCGCAGCCGGCGGCGAGCAGCGCGAGGACGAGAGTCAGCATTCTGCCGCAACGCACGCTCATCGTGACCTCGGGTGTGGGTTCGCGAGACAATAGGATGCGTGGATGGCGGGAACGACGACGTGAGGTCCGTCACACACGGCTACGTTTTACCGGCCCGGCCCGTGAGACAGACCTCTCCACGCCGCTCTCAGCCACGACGGCCAGCGTTAAGATTCCACGGTGCTCCTCCACGACCTCGTCGAAACCTCGCGGCGCGTGGCCGGCACGAGCGGCCGGCTCGCGAAGATCGATCTGGTCGCCGGCCTCCTCAACCGCGCCAGCCCCGACGAAATCGAGACCGTGATCGGGTTTCTCTCAGGGGCTCCGCGGCAGGGTCGCATCGGCGTCGGCTACGCGACCCTGCAGGCTGCGGCGTCGTCCAGCGTGGCTGACCCCGGGGCGGCGCCCCGGGGTACCCTCTCCCTCTCCGATGTGGACGCCACCTTGGACCGCCTCGCGGCCACTACGGGCAAGGGCTCTGGGGAGGCGAAGGAGCGGCTGCTGCGCGAATTGTTCGATCGCGCCACTCCCGAGGAGCGGGATTTTCTGGTCCGCCTGACCATCGGCGAGCTGCGTCAGGGCGCGCTCGAGGGGCTCGTGACCGAGGCCGTGGCGCAGGCGGCGGGACTCGAGGCCGAAGTCGTGCGTCGGGCCACGATGCTCGCGTCCGACCTGGGCCGGGTGGCGCGCGCGGCGATCACGCAGGGCGCGGCGGGCCTCGCGGGCTTCAAGGTCGAGCTGTTTCATCCGATCCAGCCGATGCTCGCTCAGGCCGCGGACGACGTGGGCGACGCACTCGCGCGGCTCGGTGAGGCGGCGTTCGAGCACAAGCTCGACGGCGCGCGCATTCAAGTCCACAAGCAGGGCGACGAGGTGCGGGTCTACTCGCGTCAGCTGAACGACGTGACTCGCGCCGTGCCCGAGGTCGTCGAAGCGGCGCGACGCCTGCCACTCGCGGACGCCATCCTCGACGGCGAGGCGATCGCTCTCCGGCCGGATGGCAGGCCGCTGCCGTTTCAAGTGACCATGCGCCGGTTCGGCCGGAAGCTCGAGGTCGCGCGCATGCGCGCCGAGTTGCCGCTCGCGCCGTTCTTCTTCGATCTGCTCTACGCCGAGGGCGGGGTGCTGCTGGACGAGCCGTACGCCCGGCGCTTCGCCACGCTCGCCGCGGCCGTCCCCGGCGCGCAGCGGGTGCCGCGTCTCGTGACGGCGGACCTGGCGGCGGCGGCGGCGTTCTTCGAGGCCGCGATCGCCGCGGGGCAGGAAGGGCTGATGGCGAAGGGGCTCGACGCGCGGTACGAGGCCGGCGCGCGCGGCGCCGCGTGGCTCAAGGTCAAACCCGCGCATACGCTCGATCTCGTCGTGCTCGCCGCCGAGTGGGGTCACGGTCGTCGCCGCGGCCGGCTCTCGAACGTCCATCTGGGCGCCCGCGACCCCGACACGAACGGCTGGGTCATGTTGGGAAAGACGTTCAAGGGGATGACGGACGAAATGCTCGAGTGGCAAACCGCCAGACTGCTCGAGCTCGAGACCGGGCGCGAGGGGCACGTGGTGCACGTACGACCCGAGCTGGTGGTGGAGATCGCGTTCAACGGGATTCAGGCGAGCCCTCATTACACCGGTGGTCTCGCGCTGCGCTTCGCGCGTGTGGTACGCTACCGGCCCGACAAGACCGCCGATCAGGCGGACAGCATCGCGACCGTACGAGAGCTGCACCGACGCGAAGCCGGGGATCGGTAACCCAGCGCGCGGGCGTCCCGTCATATAATCGAGCCCCCGGCGCCACTCATTTGGCAGAGCGCTCCATATGTCCCCAGACGATCTGCGGCGCGAGCTGGAGCGGCTGCACGCCGCGACATTCGGCTGGGCGCTGAGTTGCTGCCGCTGGGATCGCGCCGCGGCCGAGGACGTGCTCCAGGCGAGCTACCTGAAGCTGTTGGACGGTCGCGCGCGCTACGACGGGCGCTCGAGCCTGCGCACGTTCGTATTTGGCGTGGTCGCGCGCACGGCGCGAGAGACGCGGCGCCGGGCCGCGCTGCGACGCTGGGTGCCGCTCGCGTCGCTGTTGCTCGGCCCCGGCCTGGCGGATGGCCGCCCCGATCCCGCGGCGGCCGTCGCGCGCGCCGACGCGACGGCGAGGCTGGTCGAGGCGCTCCGACGGCTTCCCGGTCGCCAGCGTCAGATCCTGCACCTGGTGTTCTACGAGGACCTGACGATCGCCGAGGCGGCTACGGTCGCCGGTGTAGCGATCGGCACCGCGCGGACCCACTACGAGCGTGGCAAGGCCGCGCTCAGAAAACTGCTGGAGGGCGCACGCGAATGATCGACCAGGACGATCGTGATCTGCGAGGGGCGTTCGAGGCGCTGAGGCGGGAGGCGGCAGCGCACACCCCGCCGTTTGATACCACGGGAGGGGCGGCGCGGCGCCGGCTCGTGCCGGGCGCCCGTCGCCGTACCCTCGTGCTCGCCGCGGCTGCCGTACTCGCCGGCGTCGCGCTCGTCCTGGTGCTCACACCGCACCGGCCGGGCGTACAGCTCGGTCTCGCGTCGGTGCGCTGGGAATCGCCCACCGATTTCCTGCTACGGCTCCCGGGTGACGAGCTGTTGCGGGTTGTGCCCCGGCTCGACGTCACCCCATCGACCATCAACTGGAGCATCCCGTGAAGACTCTCGCCCTGATCCTGTTCGCCTGCGCGGTCGCGAGTGCTCAACAGCCGTCCCAGCCTCCGCCTCCAGATGACCCGCTCGCACGTGTGTTGTTTCCGCCGGAGCTCGTGATGCAGCACCAGCAGGACATCGGGCTTCGGGCCGAGCAGCGCGCTGCCATCACCAAAGCGATCCAGGAGTTTCAGACCAAGGTCGTAGACCTGCAGTGGCGCATGCAGGACCAGTCGCAGCGGCTCGCCAGCATGCTCGACAAGCCCAGTGTCGATCAGTCTGCGGCCCTGGCGCAAGTAGACGAGGTGCTGGGCGTGGAGCGCGAGGTGAAACGCGCCCACATATCGCTACTGATCCAGATCAAGAACACGCTGTCGGCCGAACAGCAAGCGAAGCTCGCCGCGGCGCGTGGCGCAGGGCCTGGAAAGAGCTAGTCGCCGCTGCGCCGACGCCACACCGTGTGCCGGAACCAGTCACGCGTGGTCGGGGTTCACGCGTCATGACTCTTTCTACCGTTGACACGACTCCTGCCGCCAAGAGTGGCACGTTCCTCCTGGGCGGCGACGTACTGGTTTACCGACTCGGCTTCGGCGCCATGCGACTCACCGGCAAGGGCATCTGGGGCGAGCCGCGCGATCGTCGCGAGGCGATCGCCGTGCTCCGCCGCGCCATCGATCTGGGTGTGAACCTGATCGACACCGCAGACTCGTACGGTCCGGAGGTGAGCGAGCGGCTCATCGCCGAAGCGCTGCATCCCTACCCCGCGGGGCTCGTGATCGCGACGAAGGCGGGTCTCGAGCGTCCGGGCCCCGACCAATGGACGCCGAACGGGCGACCCGCTCACCTGCGCGCGGCCCTGGAGGGCAGCCTCCGCCGCCTGAAACTCGAGCGCATCGATCTCTACCAGCTGCACCGCATCGACTCCGAGGTGCCGCTGGCGGACCAGATCGGCACGCTCCAGCGGATGCAGGAGGAGGGGAAGGTGCGCCACATCGGCCTGTCGGAGGTTTCGGTCGCCGACATCGAGCGCGTTCGCCAGATGACGCCCATCGTTTCGGTCCAGAACCGCTACAGTCCGGCCGACCGGGCACACGAGCGTGTACTCGACTACTGCGAGCGGGAGCGGCTCGCGTTCCTGCCCTGGTATCCGCTGGGCGCCGGGGCGGCGCTGCGCCGGCGCAGCCCGCTTGCCAAGGCGGCGGAGGCGCTGGGCGCGACCCCCGCGCAGGCGGCCCTCGCGTGGCTGCTGCGACGCTCACCGGTCATGCTACCCATTCCCGGCACGTCCAGTGTGAAGCACCTGGAAGAGAACATAGGGGCCGCGCTGCTCGAGCTGCCGGACCGCGAGTTCGAAGTGATTTCCCGGGCGGCGTGAGCTTCAGTTCACCTGGAGCACCGTTTCGATGAAGCTCAGGGTCTTGGTCTCGACCCACTCGACGGTCACCGCTTCGACCTTCATCGTTCCGATGCGGTCGGTGCTGCTGGTGACGACGCGGCCCTTGGTGGGCGAGGGCTTGATGTCGCGGGCGACCGCGATGCCGCGCCGCGGGTCGTAGCGGAACACCAGTAACGATCGGAGCGCCGCCCTGCCGCCACCCGCGAGGCGCGGCGTGAACGCGAGCGTCACGCTCGGGTAGGCATCCGCGCTGTCCGTGCGGTCTTCGATCGCGGCTTCGTGTCCGGCGTTCTTGAGCGCATCCATGAAGCGCTCCAGCACCCCCCGCACCACGGTTTTCAGGCGCTCGCCGCACGCCCGGCGCCGCCGCTCGCCTTCGTCATGGACGGGCTTCACGGCTACCTGCAACTTCGCGGTGCGCTCCTCGTAGCTCTTCAATAACGCGCGCAGCTGGTCCATGCTCTTATCGGCCATGAGAAGATGATACGGCATAACGGACCATGAGTCACGTCCTACCGGCGCTGTTGCTCGGAGGGTGCTGCCTGCTCGGTCTGGTTCTCGTCCCGCTGGGCCTGCCCGGACTGTGGATCATGGTGGCCGGGATCGTCGGCTACGGCTGGCTTACGGACTTCCGCTCCGTCGGTGTGGCGACGATCGGGGCCGCGCTCGGCCTCGCCTTCCTGGGCGAAATCGTGGAGGCATGGCTCGGCTTTCGACTGGCTCGGGCCTACGGCGGGTCGCGCCGAGCCGCCTGGGGCGCGTTGGCGGGCGGACTGGTCGGCGCCGCGACTGGCGTGCCCGTGCCGATCGTCGGGAGCGTGATCGGCGCGTTCGTCGGCTCATTCGTGGGTGCCGCGCTGTTCGAGTACTCGAGCTCGCGCACGACAGGGACCGCGGTCCGCGCGGGCTGGGGCGCGGTGCTGGGACGCGCGGCTGCGGCTGCAGCGAAGATCGCGCTGGGGGTGGTCATCGCCGTGCTGTGTGTGGTCGCCGTGCTGCGCACCTGAGCCGTGGTCCGCGTCAAGTCTTGACGGCCGAGAACGGGACGAGGGTGCGGGCCCGCTCGTCCCACAGCGTGAGGCGGACGCAACGCAGGCTCTCCCAGAGCGTGAGGGTCGGAACCTGACGGAGCTCGGGGTGATCGTCCAGCGCCTCCTGCAGCCGGTAGTTGGGGATCCGGGGCAGGAGGTGATGGATGTGGTGGAGCCCGATGTTCCCCGTGGCCCACTGGAGCAGCTTGGGCAGGCGGTAGTACGAGCTGCCTTCTAGTGCTGCCGCGTCGTAGGCCCAGCGTCCCTGATGCTCCCAGTACGTCGGCTCGAACTGGTGCTGAATGTAGAAGAGCCACACCCCGATCGTGCACGAAAGCAGCGCGATCGGAAGATGGACCAGGAGGAGCGCTCGGAATCCCACCAGCCGTCCCAGCAGTGTCGCCAGCGCGGCCAGGCCGACGTCGGTCCACAGGATGCTGCGCCGCTCGCGCGTCCAGCTCCCCGGCACGATGGTCGGGAGGCGGTGGCGCACGAAGAAATGCAGCACCGCTCCCACGCCGAACAGCACCGCCGGATGGCGATACACCCGATACTTGAAGCGCTGCCAGCGCGCCAACGCCAGGTACTCGTCGACCGTCAGCGTGTCGATGTCGCCGAAGCCCCGTTGCTCCAGGTTGCCCGATGTCGCGTGGTGGAGCGCGTGGGTCTTCTTCCAGTAGTGATATGGCGTCAGCGTGAGCACGCCGAGAATCGACCCGACGATGTCCGCCACGCGGGTTGAGCGGAAGAACGCGGCGTGCCCGCAATCGTGCTGGATAATGAAGAGGCGGACGAGGAAGAAGGCCGCCGGGACGGCCAGGAGGAGCGTGAGCCAGTATCCAACGCCGAGGCTCACGTACATGAGCGCCCATGCGCCGGCGAAGAGCGCGAGGGCGCTCCCCAGCTGCCAGACGCTGCGCTTCAGATCGGGGGCCTTGTAGCGCGCCAAGCGCGCTCCCCACGCCGTTACTGTCGCCATTTCCCCTGCGCGGTCGGAAACGTCACAGCCTAATGATACCCGGCCGTGAAGTCAAACAAGCCGAAAGTCACACAGGGGTTAGATTTAGCGGCCTGGGAACCCTACCGGAGAACGCTATGACACCGGTCACACTGGCGCGGTTCATGAAGGAGCTGGAAAAATTAAAGAAGGAGTCCGATGGCGGGCTGAAGCCCGATGAGTACGACACCCGACTGGCACGCGTCATCCAAGAGCTGCGGGATCGCGGTCTCGACGCCGATCGCGCCGCGACCACCGCGGCGCTCGCGGACGCGGTCAAAGGTGGGATCATCACGCCCGCGGTGCAGGGGCACCTGCAGCGGAGGTTGGGGCTGGTCTAGGCGCCCTGGAAGTACTTCTCTTCCCAGGCGACGTCGAACATCTCGTTGCAGTGCCGGCAGCGCATCGCCGGCGGCCGCACGGTGAGCGGCACGCGCTCGCGACAGTTGGGGCAGACTGCGTATTCGGTGATCCCCCCGGGAAAACGCGCGGGGTTCTTGGGACTGGGCACGACCGACCAGCGCTGCGGCGGCGCGCTGACGATGTCGAGCAGCGGGCGCGGCACGTCGATAGCCTCGCCGAGCACGTCGACAAGCGCTTCGCGTGGCCCCAGCTTCTTCACGTGGTACCACGCACCTCGACGTAACGGCCGGTCGATGTCAGCTCGCAGCCGCGCCCAGTAACGTTTGGGAGTCACTGCTCCGCTCGTTCCGTTTCGACTCCAGCGTTCATGGCGCCTTGGAATCGCGCTGGGCTCGGGGCCCGGCGATCAGACGCGCGCGCGGCGGCCGATGCCTGTCACAATAGTAGCGCTGCGGGTGCCCCGTGTCCTGTGACTGTTGGTGGGTGACCCACCGCGCGGGCCGCCCGCAGGTCGTGCGCGTCGTCCAGTCGAAAAAATCGCAGCGGATCGCGCCCATGGAAAGAGCCCCGCTCCCGCCGTCGGCAGGCTCACGGGCCAGCCGGGGCCGTGGCGGGCCGGGCCCCATCCGACGCCAGGTCGAGCCGGGTCTCAACCATGTTGCGGTTTATCCACACCACGTGATCGCCGCACATGATCGCGTCCACAGGATAGGGCTGAGCGGCGAACGATGCGCCGTCCGAGCTCGCGACCTGTGTGCCCGGGAAGTAGTACCAGCACCGCTCGCCACCAGGGTGGCTATGGATCATCCCGACCGTGCCCACCCAGCCGGCGTCCTCGCAGGTCTGATGGGGCACCACGCGCGTCGCCGTCGAGTGCCCCGGTTCGACATCGGCGGGTGCGATGCGTCGCACGATGACGCTGCTCCACCGCACCTCCCCGATCATGCAGCCCATGAATTCCGTGGGATACGAACGGTACTGCAGGGCGAGATAGCGTCGCGCCTGCTCGGACAGTATCAGCGTGCGCACCGCAACGTCGGATGGACCATGGCTGGCCCGGCCTCCGGGGCCCGCCGCCCAGGCCGCGTCGGTCAGGCGACCGGACTCGGGTTGGAGCGCCATAACCCCGATCAGCGCCGTGGCCGTGACCGCGACGCGGATGACGCCTGCGCGAACCGAACGCTTCCCCACCGGTTTCATGCTCCACGACACTGGACTGCGATGCTCCGGCGCAAGACGGGTGCCAACCGCGTTGCCCAAGAGTGGCGCCGGGACTCCCGGCGCGTGCACTTTCTTTGGGCGAGGGCCTGGCAAGTACGCTCGGGAAACCGGTAGAATCACCAAGTTGCACAGTTCGGGGAACCGCCGGGTGTTGCGTCGACAACGCAGCGCCGACCCTCCACCATGCCGCGGTTCGCTGGCGTCAGAACGGAGATTCCGGTCCTTGAGGGACGCAGACCTCGTCATTCTCGGTACGCGCGTGGTCACCCCGGAAGGGGTACGCCCGGCCGCGGTCGCGATCGCCGGTGGCGTGATCACCGGCGTACACGAACACGGCGCCGCGCCCGACGCCTCTCGACGCCTCGACGTGAAGGATGCCATTGTCCTGCCCGGCGGCGTGGACCCACACGTGCACGTGAACGAGCCGGGGCGGACTGAATGGGAGGGATTCGAGACGGCCACGCGGGCCGGCGCCGCGGGTGGTGTCACCACCATCGTCGACATGCCGCTCAACAGCCTTCCCGTGACGACGACCGCAATCGCCTTGAAGGTGAAGGCCCGAGCGGCCGCGGGTCGCGCAACGGTCGATTACGCGTTCTGGGGTGGGGTCGTGCCGGGCAACGTCCAGCAGCTGGCGCCGCTCGCACGGGCCGGCGCGCGGGGATTCAAGTGCTTCCTCGTGCCGTCGGGCATCGACGAGTTCCCGCCGGTGACCGCGCGAGACCTGCGCCCCGCGATGGCGCAGATCGCCGAGTTGGGCCTTGCCCTGCTGGTCCACGCCGAGTTGCCCGGTCCGATTCAACGGGCCGCCGCCTCCCGCGCCCCGGGCGACCCGCGTCGCTACGCGTCCTATCTGGCCTCACGTCCGGCAGCCGCCGAAGTCGAGGCCGTAGACCTGATCTTGGACCTCTGTCGCGAGACAGGCTGTCGAGTCCACATTGTGCATGTTTCGGCGGCAGAGACACTGGAGCCGCTGCGCGCGGCCAAACGCGCCGGCCTGCCGGTCAGCGCGGAGACGTGCCCGCACTACCTCACGTTCGCCGCCGAGGAGATCGCCGATGGGGCCACCGCCTGGAAGTGCGCTCCGCCGATCCGCGAACGGAGCAATCGGGACCGTTTGTGGGATGCGCTGGCCGACGGCACGCTCGACTTCGTGGCGAGCGACCACTCGCCTGCGCCTCCCGCCCTCAAGTGCCTCGACACGGGGGATTTCGTGCGGGCCTGGGGCGGCGTCGCGTCGCTCGAGCTGGCGCTCGCGGCGACGTGGAGTGGCGCGCGGCAACGTAGGCGCGACGTGCAGGACCTCGCGCGCTGGTGCGCCGAGCGCCCCGCGCGACTCGCGGGTTTCGGGCGCAAAGGTCGGATCGCCGCGGGCTGCGACGCCGATCTCGTGGTATTCGATCCCGACGGGCGGTTTGTCGTGGAGCCCGACCGGCTGCGCCAGCGCCACCCCGTAACGCCGTACGCGGGGATGACGCTCGCGGGGGTCGTGCGGCAGACCTTCGTGCGGGGCGTGTGCGTGTACGACAGCGGGGCGTTTCCGGCGGGAAAGGTGGGGACGTGGGTCAAGCCATGATGCACGAGGGTCTGATCGATCTCGCCTCGTCCCGCCTGGGCGGACGGGCGCTCGTGGCGTCGGACGAATTCTTCGCACCCAAAACGAACCTGCTCACGCCCGGGCCTGCCGTGTTCATCGAGGGCAAGTACACGGATCGGGGGAAGTGGATGGACGGGTGGGAGACGCGGCGCAAGCGCGGGCCGGAGGGTGGATTCGACTGGTGCATCGTCGAGCTCGGCATTGCGGGCACGATCCGCGCGATTACCGTGGACACGACCTACTTTCGCGGCAACCACCCGGCGGCCTGCTCGCTCGACATCGCGGAGCTCGAGGGCTCGCCCGGGCCCGCCCGGCTGCGCGTGCTGGACCAGGCGTTCGCGGAGCTGCTGCCACGCGCGCCGCTCGCCGGTCACACGGAGAATCAGATCCCGATCGAGCGAGGCGCTCGGGCCACGCATGTCCGTTTCAAGATCTATCCCGACGGCGGGGTGGCGCGGTTACGCATCTGGGGCGACGCCCGGCCCGATTGGCGGCGCATCGGAGCGCAGCGCGTCATCGATCTCGTCGCGGTCCAGCACGGCGGGGTGCCACTCGCCACCAGTGATCAGTTCTTCAGCGAGCCGCTGAACCTGATCATGCCGGGGAGGTCCCGCAACATGAGCGACGGGTGGGAGACGCGGCGGCGGCGGGGGCCGGGACACGACTGGGTCGTGCTGCGGCTTGGCCGGCGCGGCGTGGTCGAGCGGGTCGAGCTCGATACGACCCACTTCAAGGGCAATTTCCCCGAGAGCGCGAGCCTCGAAGGGTGCGAGACGGCGGCCCCGGGCGCGCCCGGCCAGGAGGCGGTGTGGGCCGACCTGGTGCCGCGGACCACGCTGCGAGCGAATGCCCGGCACCGCTTCCCGGTCGCCGCTCCGGCCCGGCGCCCCGTCACCCACATCCGGCTGAACATCTACCCTGATGGGGGAGTCGCGCGGTTGCGGGTGTGGGGCAAAGTCGCCGAGTGAAGGATGAGCGACCCGGTCTCCGCGTATCTCAATTCACTTCCGGCGATCAAGGCACGCGCCGAGCTGAGTCGCTGCTGCGGCGCGCGACTCTGGGTGGATGCGATGATCGAGGCCCGGCCCTTCGCCGGGGATACGGAGCTGTTCGGGGTCGCGGAGCGGGTGTGGTGGGGGCTGGGGCGAGCGGACTGGCTCGAGGCGTTCGCCGCGCATCCCCGCATCGGTGACAGCGTTTCGACCGACTGGACGCGCCGCGAGCAGGCCGGGGTGGACGGCGCCCCAGCGGCGACCCTCTCGGCCCTGGCGCGGCATACCGCCGTGTACGAGCAACGGTTTGGGCATGTGTTCCTGATCTGCGCCATGGGCAGAACGGCCGACGAAATGCTCGACGCGCTACGCCACCGTCTTACGAACGATCCAACGACGGAGCTCCGGATCGCGGCGGCCGAGCAGGCCAAGATCACCCGGCTCCGGCTCGACAAACTGGTGGCACCATGAGCGGCATCACGACCCATATCCTCGATCTGTCGCGGGGCCGTCCCGCCGGCGGCGTCGCTGTCTCGCTGGCCCGCCGCTCGGGCGACGGCTGGTCCGAGCTTGGCGGGGCGCGAACCGACGCCAACGGTCGCGTCCCAAACCTGCTGTCGGGCGATACCAAGGCGTCGCCGGGCACCTACCGCCTCCGCTGCGAGACGGGAGCCTACTTCTCGTCCCAGGGTGTCGCGTCGTTCCATCCCCTGGTCGAGATCGTGTTCGAAGTGCGCGACGGGGAGGACTACCACGTTCCCCTGCTCGTGAGCCCGTTCGGTTACACCACCTACCGCGGCAGCTAGTCGTTGAGCGCGCATCTCGAGGAGTGGCTCAACCTGGCGCTGCGCTGGGCCCACGTCATCACGGGCGTCGCGTGGATCGGCACGTCCTTTTACTTCAACTGGCTGAACGGCCGCCTCGAGCCGCCGGGCAAGCCCGAGTTCGGCGTCGCAGGCGAGCTGTGGTCCGTGCACGGCGGCGGGTTCTATCGCGTCGTGAAGTACACGGTCGCTCCCGGCGAGCTGCCCCGCACGCTGCATTGGTTCAAGTGGGAGGCGTACGCCACCTGGCTCACCGGCCTTGGGCTGCTGGTGCTGGTCTACTATCTGAGTGCGGCGTCGTTTTTGGTGCCGTCGGAGGGCGCCCCCGCCCGCCCGTCCGCCGGCGCGGCAATCGCCCTGGGCGTTGGCACGCTGGTCGTCAGCTGGCTCGTGTACGACGCGCTGTGCCGCTCGCCGCTCGCCAGCCGGCCGCTCGTGCTAGGGGCGACGCTCCTGTCGCTTGGCACGGCACTAGCGTGGGAACTCAGCCGGCTGCTGAGCGCACGCGCCGCTTACATCCACGTCGGTGCCGCGATTGGCACGATCATGGCGGCCAACGTGCTCATGGTGATCATCCCCGCGCAGCAGGAGATGGTCGCCGCACTCAGGGCCGGTCGCACTCCCGACGCGGCGCGCGGCAAGCAGGGCGCGCTGCGCTCGTTGCACAACAATTATCTCACGCTTCCGGTGCTGTTCATCATGGTGAGCAGCCACTACCCCGGGACCTACGGTCATCCGCTGAACTGGGCGATTCTGGCGGGGCTCGCCTTGGTCGGCGTGATGACGCGGCACTGGTTCAACCTCCGGAACCAGGGGCGGGGACGGCAGAACGTGTGGTTGCTGCCGGCGGCGGCGTGTGGGCTCGTGGCGCTCGCTCTGGTCACCGCGCCGCGTGTTCCCCGGGGGCGTGCGAACGGGACTGACGCCGCGTCGTTTGCCGACGTGCGCGTGATCGTGGCGCGCCGCTGCGCCGCGTGTCATTCCAGCGCGCCCACCGCTCCGGGAATCCCGGCTGCCCCCTTGGGTGTCTTGCTCGACACGCCCGATCAGATCCGCGCCAACGCGCCGCGCATCCTGGCCGCGGCCGTTGACGCCCAAACGATGCCGCTCGGCAACCTGACGGGGATGACACCGGAGGAGCGAGAGCTCCTCGGACGGTGGATTCGGGGTGGAGCGAATCTTCCGTAGTTACGCTTCGGTTCTCACCGGCTGACTGCACCGCAGTCGATGGCCCGCTGCAGTAAGGACGCACGCATGCGGCTGGCTGCTGGATCCTCGAGTACGCCTCCGCCTGGTGCGGCCGAATCCAACCACTCGCCGAAGAACGTGTACACTGCCGCGTAGCGGGTCACGAGCTGACCAGGGTGCAAGTCCCATCCGTGATAGAACCCGCTCGCGAGCGAGTGCCGCACGTCGTCGTAGTGCAGCTGCCAGGCGCGGCGGACGTTCTCGCGCGGCGGGACGGGCAACACGTTCGTCGAGCCCGCAGACAGCTCGACCCCGGTCCCCGCGAGCGCTACCTGCATGACCTGCCGCGCGTGATCGCACGCCGGATGGCGCAGGCCGTGCTGCGCGGGAGCGATGCCCAGCGCGGACGAGTAGTCGTACACGCCGAAATGCGCGCCCCGGCAGCGGCCGCGGGCCGCGGCGACGAACTCGGGGAGCGGGCAGCGGCCGTCGGTGCCCATGATCGCCAGCGGGGTCTCGACCATCAGCTCGAGCGCGAGGGCTTTGGAGTCGAGGTGCAGCCGGGCCTCGAGTCCCTCGAGTACGTGGACCAGGGCGGTGACTTCGTCGGCGCTCGCCACCTTCGGCAACGTCACCACGAACTGGGCGGGGAGCGTGCCCCCGCTTCCCTCGAGGATCGAGCGCAGCAAGAGCTCGAGCGTGCGCTCCGCCCGCGCAGGCTTGACGCGAAGCCCGACGAACGGCGGCAGATTTCCCAGCGCCATCGCGGCAGCAACCTCGGCGCCCGCCGCCCGGGCAGTCGCGTCCTCCTCGTAGCCCGTGTGCTCGCCGTAACCGTCCTCGAAGTCGATCCGCAGGTCCTCGATCGGCTCGCGCTCGAGCTTGTCGCGCACGCGCGACCAGATGTCCTCCGCCGCGAGAGTCTGCGCGTCGGACGCGTAGTCGGCCAGGACCTGGAGGGCGACCTTGCCCCATTCGGCCGCCGACCCCGCCTGAAACAGGTGAGCGCCGACGTACGCCGTGTGGACGGGCCGGCGCGCCGGAGGCGCCATGTCTACTTTCCCCAGAAATCCCGTAGATCGTGATACAGTAGGCGGGCCATCACGCGCGTGCGGTAGTGAGCGGTCGAACGGATGTCATCGATGGGAGCGACGTCCTGCGCGATCGCGGGGAGGAGATCGCTCGGGGACGCGACAGCGGCGCCAGTTTCGAGCAGCCGCTCGACCGTGGGACAGCGCCGGATCGTGGGGGCCACGCTCGCCGCCACCACGCGCCACCCCGCGTCCGACCGGGTGACGGCGAGCCCGACCTTGGCAATCGCCTGGGCGCGGCGCGAGCCGACTTTCTCGAACACTTGATACGAGTAGCGCCGCCGTGGCACGTGGATCGCCACGATCAACTCGTCGGGGCGGCGCCGCATCTGCTTGTAGCCCGAATAGAAGCGGTCGAGCGGAACCTGCTCGCGGCCACGCCGCGACTCGAGCACCACGATAGCGTCGTACGCCATCAGGACAGGAACACCGTCCGCGGCGGGTGACGCGTTGACGATGTTTCCGGCCCAGGTGCCACGTGCCTGGATCTGAATCGCGCCCACCTGGCGGGCCGCGTCCACGAGGAGCGGGAATTCCTCGCGCGTGCGCTCGTCCCTGATGACGTCCCAGTACGTGGTGAGCCCACCGAGCACCAGCATGTCAGCCGTCCAGGAGAGGGGCTTGAGCGCCTCGAGCCGTGACAGGTCCACGAACGTGTGCTGGTGTGCCTCGGGCCGGACATGCCAATGCACCATGAGATCCGTGCCGCCCGCCATGGGAACGGCGTCACCGTTCTGCGACAGGAGCTCGAGCGCCTGGGGCAGGGTGTCGGGGAGCAGAACGTTCACCGTTTGCGGTTCTCCCTTCCCTCGCCCCCGACTGCCTCAGTCACGGCATCGATAATCCCGTCGTATCCGGTACAGCGGCACAAGTTGCCTGCCATCAGCTCCCGCACCGTGTGCGAGCCGAGCAAATCCGGATGCTCCCGAATCCACCACGCCGTCATCACGACGCCGGGGGTGCAGGCTCCGCACTGCGTTGCGCCGCAGCGCTCGAACGCTGCGAGCGACCTTGCGTCCAGGGATTCGATCGTTTCCACGCGACGGCCCGTCATCTGAAAGGTGGGGACGAGGCACGAGTCCACCGGCAGGCCGTCGAGGTATACGGTGCATGCGCCGCACTCCCCTTCGCCGCAGCCTTCTTTCGTGCCGGTGAGGCCCAGCTGATAGCGGAGCGTGTCGAGGAGGCGGTCGGCGGGAGCCACGTCCAACGACACGGGCTTCCCGTTGAGAGTGAAAGCGACGGTGAGGGTCGTCATCCCCGCACCGCATTCTCCATCAGCTCCATCAATCTCTCCGGCGTCACCGGAATGGCTCGCGGATCGGTGCCCGTCGCGCGCGCCACCGCGTTGACGACCGCCGGCGCCGGCCCGTCGATCGGCAGCTCGCCCAATCCCTTCGCGCCGCCCGCGCCGTGCGGATAGGGATTCTCCACGAAGGCGACGCGCACCGGCGGCACGTCATCGGATGTAGGGATCAGGTAGTTGGTGAGTTGGTTGTTGGCCATGGCGCCCTGCTGCCACTTGCACTCCTCCATGAGCGCCCAACCGATGCCCTGGACCACGCCGCCCTGGACCTGACCGCGGGCGAGGGTCGGGTTCAGCACCTTGCCAACCTCCTGGACGGCCACGAAGTCGATCACGCGCGCACCGCACGTGCGGAGATCGACCTCCACCTCGGTGACGTACGCGGCCCAGGCGAAGGCACCGTACGCGTCGCCTCGATACGTCTTGTCGTCCCACTCGATGCCCGGAGGCCGTTCATAGGCCGCCTCGCCGATGGGGGGTTCACCGGGATGCTCTCGATGCCACCGCCTGATGGCATCCTTCACCGCCTGCCCCCGGCTCGCGTCGTCGAGCCCGACGCGGCGGCGCAGGTCGTCGCACGCCCGCTCGACCAGGCCGCCGACGATCATCGTGGTGCGCGACGCCACCGTGGGGCCGCTGTTCGGGACCCGCGTCGTGTCCGCCTCGGCGATGATCACGTCGTCGGGCTCGAGTCCCAGTCGATTCGCCGCGAGCTCGGTGAACACCGTGAGTGTGCCCTGACCCATCTCGATGTTCGCGCTCAGCACCTCCACGCCGCCGTCCGCGCGGCCGGCCACGCGCAGCCGCGACTTGAGCGCCGCCTCGCCGCCGCCCGTGAATCCGGCCCCGTGATAGAACGTCGCGAGACCCATGCCCCGCCGCATGGTGGGGTGGGTCGCGTTGAAGCCGGCGTGCTCGTGCCCCTTCTCCCGATAGCGGGCGAGCTCGAGGGCCCGCTCCATCACCGCCACGCGGTCCGTCCCGTCCCGGATCACCTGACCCGTGGCGGTCGTTTGACCGTCCTTGAGCAGGTTGACGCGCCGCAGCTCGACGGGATCCACGCCGAGCGTGCGCGCGATCACGTCCATGTGGCGCTCGCCCGCGAACTGGGACTGCGGCGCGCCAAACCCGCGGAACGCACCGAACGGCACGGCGTTCGTGAACATCGCGCGCCCCGTGATACGCACGTTGTCGCAGGCGTACGGACCGGCGGCGTGGATGATGGCGCGTGACAGGACCACAGGCGAGAGCGTCACGTACGCACCGCCATCGATCACCACTTCGATGTCCTGGGCGAGCAGCCGGCCGTCGCGCGCGAGTCCCGTGCGGTGCCGCACCAGCGCCGGGTGGCGCTTCGTGGTCGCGGCCATGTCCTCACCGCGATCGTAGATCAGCTTGACCGGCCGGCCGCTCTTCAACGCCAGCAGCGCGGCGTGCAACGCGATGTGCGAAGGGAACTCTTCCTTGCCGCCGAATCCGCCGCCCGTGGGCGTTTGGATCACCCGGACGCGCGTTTCGTCGCGGCCGAGCGCGTGCTGCAGCGCCTTGAGCACGTAGTACGGGCACTGCATCGAGCCCTTCACCACGAGGACGCCGCCCTCCAGATAGGCGATCATCCCCTGGGTCTCCAGGTACACGTGCTCCTGGGCGCCGGTCTCGTACGTGCCGGCGACGACCACCGGGGCGCGAGCGAGCGCGCGCTCTACGTCGCCTTTCTCGATCTTTAAATGCTTGAGCACGTTGTCCTTGCCGTACTGGATCTGCGCCGGGGCCGGGACGGCGCGGAAATCCAGGGCGGCTGGCTCCTCCGCGACCACGACTTCCACGGCTCGCGCGGCGCTCCGTACTGCCGCGCGCGACCGGTGGGCGAGCAGGAGGACGGGCTCGTGCACGTGCCGCACGGATTCCGCCGCGAGCACCGGCTGGTCCTGCTCGATCAAGGCCACGACGTTCGGTCCCGGGATGTCGCGATGATCGACGACGACGAACCGAGACCAGTCGATGTCCTTGCCGAAGCGGACGCTCGCAATGCGGCCGCGCGGGGCGGGACTCCGCACCGTCATGCCCCACAGGAAGTCGTCGAGCGGGAGATCGTCCACGTACCGCTCGCGTCCCGTGAGCTTCGCGAGTGCTTCACGACGCAGCATGCTGGAATTCTGTCTTCTTGCTGCGCTCACGGCCAGGGCGTAACGTTGCGCACCTTGAGCATGACGCTGGGTGTCACCGTCAATGGCGCGCGATACGAGCGCGCCGTCGAGCCGCGGCTGCTCCTCTCTGACTTCTTGCGCCACGAGCTGGGCCTCACGGGCACGCACGTCGGGTGCGAGCACGGCGTGTGCGGCGCGTGCACCGTCCTCCTGGACGGCGAAGCCGTGCGGTCGTGTCTCATGTTCGCGATCCAGGCTGACGAGCACGAGATCACGACGGTCGAGGGCCTGGCACCGAGCTCGGGAGACACGTTGCATCCGCTGCAGGCCGCCTTCCGCGAGGCGCACGGCTTGCAGTGCGGCTTCTGCACGCCGGGCGTCCTCATGACGCTCGTCCCGTTCTTGCGCGACCACCCGGATCCCGACGAGCGAGCGATCCGCGAGGCCCTGTCGGGCAACCTGTGTCGCTGCACCGGCTACCAGAACATCGTCGTGGCCGTAAGGCACGCCTGTGACGCACACTCAACGCCAGATCGGTGAGTCGGTACGACGCAACGAAGATGCGCGGCTCCTCACGGGTCGCGCGCTCTTCGTGGACGACGTACGGCTCGACGGCATGCTGCACGTCGCTTTTCTCCGAAGCCAGCACGCCCACGCCCGCCTCTCGAGCGTGGATGCGTCCGCCGCTCGCACGCGACCGGGCGTCGTCGCCGTGTACACCGCGAGCGATCTGGGCGACTACTGGCGTCCCGGCCCGCTGCTCGTGCCGCCCCCGCCCATCGCCGGCCTGGTCTTCAACACCTGCACGCAGGTACCGCTCGCGAAGGACAAGCTGCGCCACGTGGGCGAGCCGATCGCGATGGTCGTGGCGGAGAGCCGCTACGTGGCCGAAGATGCGCTCGACGACATCGTGGTTGAGGCGGAGCCCCTGCCGGCCGTGGTGGATCTCGAAGCCGCGCTTGCCGCAGGGACGCCGCGCGTGCACGACCAGCTGCCCTCGAACCTGGCAGCGCACGCCGTGCAACGAAAAGGAGACTACGCGCGGGCCAGAGCCCAGGCTCACACGGTGATCGCCCGCCGGTTCCGCTACGATCGCGGCGTGTCGGCCGCGATCGAGAACCGCGCCGTCGTCGCGCAATGGGACCCGCACGCCGAAGAGCTCACGGTGTGGGACACCACGCAAGCGCCGATCCCCATCCGCAATGGCTTGGCCCAGCTGCTCGGGCTGCTCGAGTCGCAGGTGCGCGTCGTCGCACCGTTCGTCGGGGGCGGGTTCGGCCCCAAGATCATGATGTATTACCCGGAGGAAGTGCTGATCCCGTGGGCCGCGATGCGGCTCGGCCGGCCCGTCAAATGGACTGAGGACCGCCAGGAGAACTTCTTCGCGACCACGCAGGAGCGTGGCCAGATCCACGACGCCGAGCTCGCGGTCACCAAGGACGGAACGATCCTCGGCGTGCGGGATGTGTTCCTGCACGATACGGGCGCGTACGATCCCTACGGTCTCACGGTGCCGATCAACAGCCAATGCACGCTGCTCGGGCCCTACGACATTCCCAACTACGAGAGCGAGTTCACCGCCGTCTTCACGAACAAGACGATCGTGACTCCCGTGCGCGGCGCGGGCCGCCAGCATGGCGTGTTCGTGATCGAGCGCCTGCTCGATTTCGCCGCGAAAGAGCTGCGGATCGACCGCGCCGAGATCCGGCGCCGCAACCTCCTGCGACCGGAGCAGTTCCCGTTCGACAACCAGATCCTGTTCCAGGACTCGGCACCGCTCACCTACGACAGCGGCGACTACGAGCCGGCGCTGGACACGGCGCTCGAGGTCATCGACTACAAGCGGTTCGTCGGGGAAGAGCAACCGCGGTTGCGCGCCGCGGGCCGACACGTGGGTATCGGCGTGGTGTGCTACGTCGAAGGGACGGGGATCGGGCCGTACGAGGGCGCCCGCGTCACCGTCGAGCCGAGCGGGCGCGTGCGACTGGCCACGGGAGTGGGGACGCAGGGGCAGGGACACTTCACCGTGTTCGCCCAGATCGTGGCCGAGGCGCTGGGCGTCGAGGTGTCCGACGTCCACGTCATCACGGGCGACACGCGGGAGTTCCACTGGGGCACGGGCACGTTCGCGAGTCGCGGCGCCGTCGTCGCCGGGAGCGCGTGCCATGCCGCGGCCGCGCGAGTGCGCGAGAAGATCCTCGAGCTGGCGAGTCACGAGCTCGAGGCGGCTCAGGCGGACCTGGTGCTCGAGGGCGGACGAGTGCACGTGCGCGGCGACCCAACGGGTGGGATCGCGCTCGGCGCCCTGGCCCTCAAGGCGAACCCGTTGCGCGGCGCGGTGCGGCCCGGCACAGAGCCGGGCCTGGAGGCCACGGCGTACTTCGGGCCCGACCGCGGCAGCACCGCGAGCGGCGTACACGCGATGCTCGTCGAGGTGGACCCCGAGACAGCGCAGGTGGAGATCAAGCGATATGTGGTGGTGCATGACTGCGGCCGGGTCATCAACCCGATGATCGTCGAGGGCCAGATCCAGGGCGGCGTGGCGCACGGCATCGGGAACGCGTTCTACGAACAGCTGGTCTACGACGACGAGGGGCAGCTCCTGAATGCGTCGTTCATGGACTATCTGCTGCCCACGGCCACCGACGTGCCCAATGTAGAAACGATCCACCGCGAGACGCTCTCGCCCTTGAACCCCCTGGGAGCGAAGGGTGTGGGTGAGGCAGGCGCGATTCCCACAGGTGCCCTATTCGCCCAAGCCGTGGAGGACGCGCTGGCCGGGTCTGGACTCGAGATCCTCGAGATCCCCCTCAGCCCGACCAGGCTGTTCGAGTTGATGGAGAGGCCGCGGTGAAACCGGCGGCGTTCGAGTATTTCGCGCCCGCGACGGTGGACCAGGCTCTTGCGCTCCTGGCCGCACATGGCGGTGAGGCGAAGCCCCTCGCGGGAGGACAGAGCCTCATCCCGGCGATGAACTTTCGACTGGCCCGACCCCGAGCGCTCGTGGACTTGAATCGCATCGCGGAGCTTTCGTACATCCGGTCGGCGAAGGGTGGCACGACGATCGGCGCCATGACGCGGCAGCGCGCCGTCGAGCAGAGCGACGTCGTGACGCGCGGGGCGCCGCTCCTCGCGGAGGCGATGCCCGCAATCGCGCACCCCCAGATCCGCAACCGCGGGACGATCGGGGGCAGCCTCGCGCACGCCGATCCATCCGCCGAGCTGCCGGCCGTGATGCTGGCATTGGACGCGGCATTTCGGGCACGGAGCGTCACCGGCGAGCGCACCATCCCCGCGAGCGAGTTCTTCAAGGGCATGCTCGAAACGGCGCTCGCGCCGGACGAGCTGCTCGTGGAGATCGGTCTCCGTCCGATGCCGGACCGGAGCGGCACCGCGTTCCTCGAGGTGGCGCGCCGCCACGGCGACTACGCCCTGGTCGGGATCGCCGTCGTGGTAACCCTCGATGGGCAAGGCCGATGCAAAGCCGCGCGGATCGCGCTCCTCAGCGTGGGTGACGGCCCTGTGCTCGCGGTCGAGGCGGGGAAGACACTCACAGGCCAGGTCCCGTCTGCCGAGATGGTGCGCGCCGCCGCGGATGCAGCCGCGACGCGCGATGTGGATCCGCCGTCCGACATCCACGCGTCCGCCGCCTACCGGCGTCGGCTCGTCGCGGTGCTGACGCGGCGGGCGCTCGGGCGGGCGTTCGAGCGGGCGGGGGCAACCCAACGGGGGCGGTCGTGACGTGCACCAGCGCACCTAATTGCGGATTTCGGATTGCGGAATGCGGATTGGCAATGCGAGCCCGCTCTAGCCGAGTGACCCTCGTCCGTCAAATCCGCAATGTCGTCTCCCCGGAGGGTTCCCCGCGATGAAGATCTACGATCTTTCGCAGCCCCTAAACGAGCGCAGCTCCTTCTGGCCCTACTACCCGCCGTTCGAGGTGAAGTACATCAAGCGCAAGGCCGAGCACGGGGTGAACGCGCAGTACATCATGACGTCGAACCATATGGGCACGCACCTGGACGCGCCGCGCCATTTCGTCACGGCGGGCAAGACGATCGACGAGCTGCCGCTCGAGTGGCTGTGCGGTCCCGGCGTGATCGTGGACTTGAGGGACGAGATGGATGAGCTGGCGGTGTACACGCCGCAGATGATCGAGAAGCGCGTGCCGGTGAAGCAGGGGGACATCCTGCTGCTGCACACAGGGTGGCACAAGTACGCCGACTTCGGTGCCACCCCGGACGAGGAGCGCTACTACCACTATCACCCCGGCGCGCATCCCGACCTCGTGCCCTGGCTGCTCGAGAAGAAGGTCCACGTCTGGGGCGTGGACTGCGTGTCCACCGATCACCCGATGAACCTGCCGATCGGACGATTTCTCGGGAAAGGCATGCATGGCCAATGTGACAAGGTGCGTGCCAAGGCCGAGCAGAAATTCGGCGGCAAGGCCGCGGTCGATAAGATGTTCCCCGACACGGCGTACCAGCTCACCCACAACGCTCTGTTCCCGAAGGATTGCATCCATATCGAGAACCTGGGCGGAGAGATCGAGGCGCCCGAGCTCCAGAACAAGCGGCTGATCGTCGGCTGCTTCCCGTGGAAGTTCAAGGGTGGCGAAGCCGCCTTCGCGCGCACCGTCGCTTTTGTGGGGGAATGGACGATCTAGCCGACCGCCCGGCCGGCGAGCTGGCTCGGCTCGTCGCGAAACGCGAGGTCTCGCCGGTGGAGGTCGTGGAGGCGTGTCTCGCGCGCGTGGAACGCTACAATCCGCTGATCAACGCGGTGGTAACGCTCAACCCGCGCGCGCTCGACGACGCGCGTGCACTCGAGCAGCGGCTGGCACAGGGCGTGGAGGTCGGGCTCCTCGCCGGGGTGCCGGTCGGCATCAAGGACGTGACGCCGGTCGCTGGCCTGCGCACCACGTACGGCTCACCGCTGTACCGGGATCACGTACCTGTGGAGGATGCCCTGGTAGTGCAGCGACTGCGTGCCGCCGGCGCGATCATTCTGGGCAAGACCAACTGTCCCGAGTTCGCCGCCGGCGGCAACACGTTCAACGAGGTGTTCGGCCGGACGCGCAACCCCTGGGATCCCACGAGGAGCGCCGGCGGGTCGACCGGCGGCGGCGCGGCAGGGCTCGTGACCGGGATGATCGCGCTCGCGGAAGGCACCGACCTGGGCGGCTCGCTGCGCATTCCCGCGTCGTTCTGCGGCGTGGTGGGGCTGCGCCCGTCGGTGGGGCTGGTGCCCACCTATCCGGCCGATTGGCTGTGGGACACGCTGCAGGTCGAGGGCCCGGTGGCCCGCACGGCGGCGGACGTCGCGATGATGCTTCAGGCGGTGAGCGGTCCCAGCCCGCTGGCCCCGCTGGCGCAGCCGCGTGACGGGCGGAATTTCGTCGCCGCGGTGGAACGCGGTGTGCGCAAAGGACTGCGGCTCGCCTACTGTCGAGACATCGCGGGGATCGGCGTGGATCCCGCAATCGAGCAGGTGTGCGCCCGTGCGGCGCGAGGGCTCGAGGAGATCGGCGCTGCCGTGGAAGAGATCGCGTTCGACCTCGCCTTCGGACGCAAGGCGTTCCTGGCTCTGCGCGGCCTGTGGTTCGTGGCGCAGATGTATCCACGGTTGGATCAGCTGGAACGGTTCGGCCAGAATGTCGCGGGCAATATCCGGGCCGGGCTGGGCACCACGACCCTGGAGCTGGGGGTTGCCGAGGAGGCGCGCACTCGAATCTGGCGCATATTCCGCGATTTGTTCGAGAAATTCGACCACCTTCTCACGCCGTGTATGGCGGTCCCGCCGTTTGCGGTGGAGCAGAACTATCCCGAGACCGTGGCCGGCAGGAAGATGGAGACGTACGTGGACTGGCTCGCGCCCACGTTCGTGTTGAGCCTCACGGGTCTTCCGGTGGCGTCGGTGCCGTGCGGGCTCGATCCCGACGGCCTACCCGTGGGTCTGCAGATCGTGGGAAAGCCACAGGGGGAGGAGGCGGTGCTGGCGCTGGCCGCCCGGCTCCAGCACCGCCATCCCCTCGGCCGTCCAAAACTGCGCGTCTAGAGCGTCCCGCCCGCCTTCTGCTGCGCGTCTTTCCTCACGAGCGCGAAGCCGAGCGCATTGAAGTTGTAGTCCGCGATCTCGCGGAACAGCTTCTTGGCCTGCGCGGCGTCGCCGCCGCCCTCCGTCGCGACCGCAAGTTGGTACTTGATGTACGGATCGAGCAGGTTGCCCTGCCGGAAGTGGGCGGCCGCGTCGGGATACTTGCTCTGATACAGTGCGATGAATCCCTCCAGCTGGTGCATCGGCTCGAGCTTCCGAGGGTTGGCGTCAGGCGCGAGCAGCTCGTTGATGCGGTCAGCCTGTTTCTGCGCGGCCGTGTAGTCACCGCGGCGCGCGGCCGTCCACCCTTCGAGATACGCGATCTGGGCTTGCTGTCCCCGTTTGAACGCGGGGTTGCCACCCTCGTCGGCCTGTTGCATCAGCAATGGCTCCAGCTGCTTCAGGGCCTGCTCCGCGGCCGCACGGTTCTTGGTGTGGGTCGCAATCACGACGACGTTCGTGAGCGCGGCCACCTTGTTGGCCTTTGGGTCGGGGACTCCCATCCCGTCCACGGACGCGACCAGGTCATTGAGCTCGGTGATCGCCGCGGCGGGATCGCCGGCGTACACGCTGACGTAGGCACGGAACGGCGCGTAGGCCGCCTTCTCGTTCGCGCGGCCAACGGCCATGGCGGAGTCGTAGTCGGCGCGCGCGGCCACGTAGTTGCCCAGGAACGTGTCGGCATGTCCGAGCTTCACGAGCAGAACGCCGCTCTTAGGATCGAGCTCGTGCCCTCGCGCGTATTCGTCCCGCGCTTTCTGGAGATTGCGCTGTGCCCGGTAGGCATCGCCGACGAGGAGGTGCGCGTTGGACTCATTGGGGGCCAGCGCCTCGGCGTCCTGCATGTGCGCGAGCGCCTTGGTGAAGTCGCGCGGCTCACCGAAGATGTAATCGTTCCCGACGGTAGCGTGGGCCGCGTACATCTTGGGCGCGATCGCCAGCGCCTTCGTGATCGAGGCACGCGCGTCTGCGTTCTTGTTCAGCGCAATCTGGGCTCCGGCGAGCGCCAGCCAGGAGCGCGGGCTGTCGGGATACTTCTGCACCAGCTGCTGTCCAAGGGCGAGCTGACCCTGCAGGTCGTTGTCATAGCCCTTGCGGACCATCTGGATCTGGAGCCGCTCGGCCTCCGATGCGCCCGCGGCGTGCTGCTCCGCCAGCGCCAGGTTGGTCTTGAACTCGTCGAGCGAGTTCGCGGTGTTGGCGACGTTCACGTACGCGAACGCGAAATTCGGGTCCGCGGCGACCGCCGCCTTGAAGTGCGTGTTCGCGTCGATGAACCGGCCGAGATCGAGCTCGCGCTGGCCTTCGAGGTACTGGTTCCGTGCCGCCGGCGAGGACGTGGTAATCGGATGCTTGATCAGGTCGCTTGTGATGGCATTCAGGGCGGATCGCCCGTCCTGTGCGGCTACGCCTGCGTACCAGGCGCAGCTCGCGAGCACGACCGCCAGCGCCGCACGCGCGGCCGGGTGGCTGACACGTAGCATGGTCGCCTCCGAGGTGGGGGTGGCGGTGACGCTGGCGGCAGGCGACCCGAGGTCGGGAGCGTCCCCGTGGAAGCGCGAACTTGCCCGCCCGTCCGGGACCCCACAAGAGGTTTCGCCGGACCCTAACACGTCCTTGACAACGACCTGTATCAGGTCCGCGGTGCGGGCGCCGCCCGGCGCGCGAACGAAGTCCACACGGCCAGGCTCGCCACGATCACGTTCGCCACGATCACGGGCAGCGCGTGGATTGCGACGCCGTACGCCGCCCACGCCAGCGCGGCGACGCCCTGCACGCGGCGCAGGGCTTCAGGGGTCCGGCAGAAGTAAGATACGGCGAAGATCGCCGTCGCCAACCATCCGATCCAATCCGCCATGCTCATGCCACCAGGGGTGAAGCCGAGTCGGTCTCGCGGATCGTCAGCAGGTCCGTCTGGACCTTGTCCCACTCCTGGAGCACCAGCCCGTGTGACTCGAACAGGGCGTGGATCCCCGAGGCGCTCATGCCGACGATCTCCTCGAGGATCGGCACCAGGACGCTCACGGCATCGTCCGAGAGGACGGTGCGCTTCGCGATCTGCGCGAGGTACTTGTTCTCCGACACGGCGATGGTCATGCCGTTCAACCGATTGACGTGCAGCATCACGTGAATGTCCGAGCTCCCGTCGCCCACGTACACCACACGGTCGTGGCTCACCGGCAACTCCGCCCGGAGCTGTTCGAGCAGAGCGACCTTGCCGTATCCCGCGGTGACCCGCTCAATCGACTCGATCTCCCCCGACACGGGGTGGTAGCGGAAGCGCGTTCCGTGAATGTGGTCCGACGGGACGATTCCTTCCAGCGCCGACTGGATCACTTCCTGCGGAGCCGCGGAAATGACGGTGAACGTGAACTGATACCCGTCCAGCTCGCGGAGCAGGCGGGCCAGGAGAGGCAGGTTCGTCTTGAGGCGCACCCGCTTCCCCACCTCGACGAGGTGCTCTTTCCGCACTCTGCGGAATTCGGGATCGTGGAGCAGCAAGTACGCCAGCTCCGCGCCCTGCTGCACCAGGTGGGTGCTCGCCAGTCCCGCGCTCTTCTCCTGGAAGCCCGGGATCCCGAGCATGTCGCTCAGCACGATCCCCGAATCGTTGAAGCTCAGGGTCTGGTCAAAGTCGCTCGCCAGCAGATATCGCTTCATCACTCGCTTCCTCGTTGAAGCCACAAACGTCGGCGCCCCCGCCGGAGCAGCTCCGGCGGGGGCGTCAGCGCATCGTCGTGCGCAACCCAGCGGGCGTGCTCGCTCAGGTACTCGTCCAGCGGCAATTGTGGTTAGACGTCGAGCGAAACATGCGGGTTCCCGCGTTAGCCGTTCGTGCGCACACTAGACAGGGAGGCGCGGGCTGTCAAGGAGAGTTCTACGTAAACAGTTTAGCGACATCGTGTTTCGTGACCTTCCCGATGGCGTTTCGTGGCAGCGCCGTGACCGAGCGAAGCGCGCGCGGAACTTTGTAGGGAGCGAGCCGTTCCCTGGCCCAGCTCTGCAACGCAGCCAGCGTCAGCTCCGGCTCGTGCCCGCCCTCCCCCCGTGGTTCCACCGCCACACAGACGCGCTCCCCCCATTCGGGGTCTGCGACGCCGACCACGGCGCACTCGGCAATCGCCGGATGCGTGCGCAACACCTCCTCAACCTCGAGCGCCGACACCTTGTACCCTCCCGTCTTGATGATGTCCACGCTCGAACGACCGAGGATGCGATACGCGCCCGCGTCCAGCACCGCCACGTCGCCGGTTCGGAACCAGCCGTCGCGAAACGCGTCGCGCGTGGCTTCCGGTCGCTGCCAGTACTCGAGGAATACGGTCGCACCGCGCACGTCGATTTCCCCGGGGGTGCCGGGCGCCACGGGCTGGCCGGTTTCGCCGACCAGCCGCACCTCGACGCCCGGCAACGGCGTTCCCACGAATCCCGGTCGCCGCTCGCCGTGCAGCGGGTTGGACAGCGCCATACCGATCTCGGTCATGCCGTATCGTTCGAGCAGCACGTGGCCGCTGATCTCGCGCCACCGTTCCAGCCGCTGCACCGGAAGCGCGGCCGACCCCGACACCATGAGCCGCATGGGTGGCGACGCGCACCCCGCCGACCACGCCCGGCGCCGCTCGGGCGGGGCGGACTCCCAGGCGCCGATCAGCTTGCCGTAGATGGTCGGCACGGCCATGAACAGCGTGAGCTCGCGCGCGGCGATTCGCGACCAGACCGGTTCCGCGTCGAATTTCGCGAGCATCTCGCAGCGCGCGCCGGCCCAGAGCGCGCACGTCACAACGTTGATGATCCCGTGCACGTGGTGCAGCGGCAGCACCAGCAGAATCCAGTCGTCCGGCCGCCATTCCCATGCGGTGACCAGGCTCGTCACCTGAGCGGCGATATTCGCGTGTGTCGTGACCACGCCCTTGGGTTTCCCCGTGGTGCCGCTGGTGTAGACCATCATCGCTCTCCTCCCCTCCGCCACGTCGGGGAGAAAGGAGAGGGGAGAGGTATTCATCGCTTCACTCGAGGTGACGGTTCGCACGTTTGGCGGCGAGCGCGCGGCGCTCATCGCACCCGCGAACTCAGGATGGACGACCACGATCTCCGCAGCGGCGTCGTGAATCACATACTCGAGCTCCGGGGGTGGGTGCGACACGGCAAGCGGCACGGCGATTCCGCCGGCGCGCCAGATCCCCCATTGGACCGCCACATGGTGAAAGCCGGGGGGCACGAGAAAAGCGACGCGCGCCTCCTCGAGGTCGCCCCGTCCGCCGAGCAGGCATGCGGCTACCCGGGCGGAGGCCTCGAGCAGATCGCCGTAGGTGAACGTGCCTTCGGACGCGAGGATCGCCGTGCGCTTGGCGTGGCGGTGGGCCCGGGCGACCAGCGGGAGCTCGGACACCTTTGTGCACTCAGTTCGGAGCCGGCCCTTTGGGTTGGGAGGCTCGCCGCGCGCTCATGTGGCGGACCATGATCCGCATCAGCTCGGCGTTGGTCCAGGGCTGCCAGCCGTGGGGCTTCTTAGGGCGTCCGTACGCGAACTCGGCGTTCGCGGCGGGTCGGGCCCGCTTGAGAAACTCCTCCAGCCGGTACACGGCCAGGTTCAGGTAGAATGTGTCCATGTCCCCCGTGAACACGTGGATCTGGCCGCGCAGCTTGGGACCGAGCGTCGCCCAGTTCCGCTCCAGATACTCGCGCAGGTCGTAGTCATGGGACCGGAAGTACTCGGCGACGCTGCGGTCGATCGTTCCCGTGCCAAGGTCCCATAGCTCCGCCGGGTAGCCGTCCGCCCCGACGGGGCCGTAGGTGGCCTCCCAGATCGCGAATTGCTCGCCCGAGCGCGCGCGGCTCCCGAGCACCGCCTCGAACTGGCTCTCCTGCCGAATGGTGATCCGCGGCTGCGCCGTGACCTCCTGCTCGGCCGGCACTTCGGCGGTCATCCACTCCGCCACCTGATGGATGAACGCGTTCGTGTCGCTGTAGACGTCGGGAATCTCGTAATGCCGGAAGTCGACCGGGTCCGGGTAGAGCACCCAGGTGCCCCCAAAGAAGTCGGGATGGTACACCTGCAGCGCCAGCGCTTCCCACCCTCCGGTCGACCCGCCCGTGAGCGCCCGCGCCCAGGGCTGGCGGATCATCCGGAAGCGCGCTTCGAGATAAGGAATGAGCTCCTGCAGCAGCGCATCGCCGTACGGACCGTTGTTCGCGGAATTCACGGCGTAGGAGTCGTCGAAGTAGGGTGTCGGATGCTGGAACGTCACCGCGATCAGGCGGGGGAAGCTCGCCGAGTTCCACGCCCGGTAGAACTCGAACCCGGTCTCCCGCGCCGACCGCTCGAGGCGCGCCGCGCGCTGCTCGGCGGTTTCGGGCGTCGAATCGCTGGAAAACCCGAAGGGAGGATTGAGTGTGAAGTGGCCCTGCTGGTACACGGTGGGGTAGCGACGGGCGGTGTCCGTCTCATAGCCGCGCGGCAGGAGCACGGTCGCGCCGAGATACATCGGCCGGCCCCACCAGGCCGTGAGCAGCTTGCTCTGGATCTTGACGTGCTTCACCCACCTCGTGTCCGGCGGTACCTCGACCGGCGGGAGCGCCCGCGTGAGCTCGAGGCGAAGCGTGTCGGCCCGCGCTGGATCGAGGTGCACCTTACGCACCTCGCTCACCAGGTTTCCGGGAGACTTGTTGAACTGTTGGCCCTCCCACTGATCGTCGTGCAGCCACAACGTGTGCCCGTCGGCGCGGCGAAACTCGCTGTACACGCTCAACAGACCCTGCACGTAGTAGTCCCCCGCGCGGATCTCCTTGAGGCTCGAGACGGGATAACCAAGGGTCGCGCCGTCGATCACGGCCGCCGCGCCGCTCCGGAGCTCGCTCACGTCCACACCGAAGAACGGTGTGCAGTCGCTCTCGTGACGCACCTGGAGGCGTGGCTCCGTGTCGTCATGTCGCGTCACGAAGACGTACATGCGTCCGGTCACGGGGGTCGAGGCCAGCGCCGACGACACAGTCAGCTCGACGCGGGGACCCTGGGCGGCGGCTCGCGGGACAACAGGAAGCACGAGGGCGATGGCGAGGGGGAGAGACAGCGTGACGGAGCGCAACGCGGCACCCTCTGGAAAGGTGGCGCGCTAGAGTCGCCTCAAACGCACCGGTCCGCAAGCAGTCGCGACGCGGTGGAGCGGCATGCGCCTTGCCGCGCAATCCGACGGTGGGCGGAGCACTTGCACGACGGGCCTCGACGGTCTACTGTCTCGACGACCAAATGTCACCAGCAACACGCTACATCATCCAGGTGGACCGGCCGGGGGAGCGAGTCGACATGGCCTCGATCCGCGCCCTGCTCGACGGCGTTGGCGTGGTCTTGGACCCTGCCTACGGCCCGGTCCCGATCAACCCTCAGCTGGGCCGTTACGTCGTCCGCGGCACAGCCTCACCCGACGCGCGCACCCGTGCCGAGCAGATTCCCGGAGTGCGCTTCTTCGCCGACGCCGTGCAGGAGCCCGCTTCCTGATCGCCTACGCTTTCACCCGCACGCGCTTCCGGGCCATGGCCTTCGGGCGCAGCCCTTCCACCGCCGCCCGCGCGTCTATCACCCCGTAGCCGAGATCGAAGTCCCAGCCGGACCCTCCCAGGTCTCTGGCGGTGCGTTGCAGCAGGCCCTTGAGTTGAGCGGGCGCGAGGCGGTCCGTGGCAAAGCCCTGGCGCAGCGCGGCCGCGACGCCTGCCGCGACCGGACTCGCGGCCGAGGTGCCACCGTCGGCTGGATAGACGCCCGAGCCCACGAAGTGACTGAAGCCGGCGAGGTCGGGTTTGCGGGCGTAGAGCGCGCCCGGCCCCTGCGACGAGTACCCCAGGCGCCGGTCGGTGACGGTCACCGCGGCGACCGACACGACGTCGGGGTGGGAGTTGGCACCATGGATCGAGGCGCCCGGGCCCGTGTCATGAGCGCCGCAGCGTCCGTCGGGACAATCGGCTCCGCAGTTGCCCGCGGCGAAGAACACATCGGCGCCTGCGGCGACCAGCGCCCCGGTGACCTGGTTGAAGGGGTGATCGGGGTTGGCGCTGTAGTTGTCCGGCGAGCCGATCGGCGCATCGCTCGCCCGGTCGAACAGTCCCCAGCTGTTGTTCACCACCCAGCGGCCCGGCGTGGCGTTCACGCGCGTCACGAGGTCCGCGAACGCGGCGATCGCGTCCGACAGGAATCCGGCCCACGTGCCGGCTTGTGATTTGAGGAGTGCGTAGTCGAAGATCTCCGCGTCCGGCGCCGCGATGCGGACATCGTATGCCACCATCGTGCCGTGCGTTGGCGGAGTCGAGCCGGGCACGTAGCCGGGTGTCGGCGCCCAGCCGCCGGCGACCGGAATGCGCGAGCCGTCGATTCCCGTGTCGACGACCGCGACGTGGACCCCCTTGCCGGTGAGCCCGGCGCGGGCGAGCGCGGAGACGCCGAGCTGTTTGGCCACGTCCTTCGTGGCGCCGATCGCGGCCTCGCCGCAGTACGGCGCCGGGAAGGTGGACACGGGGACGTCGACGTACACGCCGAGAATGTCCGGGGAGCGATCGCGCCGCAGTCGCGCGACGGCGTCCTCGTCGGCGACCTCCACTCGCACGGCATAGCTGCCAGCCGGCGCGTTGGCGTCATAGCTGAGGCCGTCGGGCACGCGGTGCCCGACGCCGATGCGGCGCAGCACCTCCACCGGATGATAGGTCTCGTCGACCCGCACGCCGATGACCTTGCTCAGGCCCTCGAGCAGTGGTCCGGCTGGACCGAACGAACGGGCGCGCCACGCCTGCTCGAGCGACGCCTGACCACGGATCAAGACGATGCGACGCGGCATCAGCGCCTCCCCTCTCCGTAGTCCGGGAAGGAGTTGACCACTCTGTCGCAGTAAGGATCGACCGGCGGGGCGGGCGCAACCAGCGCCCCTGGCCAGGCTACGCGAACGTGACGACTCATCGGTGCAGTCCTCGCGTCGGAGGTTCGGGGCGCATGTGTTATACCCCGCTGCCGCGGGCGGTTCTGGCGTCCGACGACGCGGCCTGGATTACGGGGGTTATCTTGGACGTTCGCAGGCTGGGGCCGTCATGCAGTTGTCTTCGTCTGTAGAGGAGGCCCGATGCCACAGGGCGATCACGACCGCCGAATCGACTATATCGAGTTCGGCGCGACCGACATCGGCAAGACCAAGGAGTTTTACCAACGAGCGTTCGGCTGGAAGTTCGAGGACTACGGCCCCGACTATACGAGCTTCCAGGACGGGCGCCTGAGCGGCGGGTTCACGAGGGACGCCAAGGTGCGACCCGCCAACCCGCTCGTGGTGATTTACGCGGTGCGGCTGGAGGAGACCGAGGGCAAGATCACGCAAGCGGGCGGGAAGATCGTCCGCAAGACGTATGCATTCCCGGGTGGACGGCGGTTTCACTTCGCGGATCCCAGCGGCAACGAGCTGGCGGTGTGGACCGACAAGTAGCGAGTTGACAAGCCCTCTTACCGTTCGGGCGAGACTCGGCGCGACTATTTCACCGACGAGCCCCACGGTCACGTCGCGATTCTTGCCGTGGCGCGCGAAGCGGTGACACCACACTTGGGATAGAGTGCGCTAGTCCCGCACGCGGATCGCGTCCGCCACGACCACCGCGCCGCTCGCATCCTTCCGCAACAGGACGACCCGATTCCACCCGGCGGGCAGCGTCCACGTGCCCAGGGTGTGCCACACGCCGCCGCCGGTCGTCTGGTCGAGGCGTACGACGCCGGCGGTGTCGCCCGTCGCGGCGACGACCGCGTAGGCCGCCCGCGAGGAGCGGTTGCTCCCGCTGGTCCAGCGCGCGTCAACGGTTCGCGCACCGGGGGCAGCGAGGAGGAACGCGAACGCGGCGCCGTCGGTCGCGGCGGCTTGCGTCGGCGCCCAACGATAGCCGCCACCGTAGTAGTCGGGCGTCGTGTCCGCTGTGGGCCACGCGGCCGGCAGCGTGGCGACCGCGACGGCGGGGTCGTTGAACTCCGCTGAGTCGTCCACCACGATCTCACCGCACCGGGCCTGCACCAGGTGCACGTAGGCGATCCACGGCCAGTTCGCTCCCGGGTCGTGGCGGTCCGCGGGCTGGAGCTGCCCGTGGCCGACGATGTGCTGCCAGTCGCGCGGGATCCCGCGGTCACGCGTCACGTCGCACACCAGTGTCGCCGACGCGGCGAGCTGCGCCGCGGGGAACGAGGCCTGTGACGCAAAGCCCGCGTGCTCGATCCCGACCGTGAAGTGATTGCTTTGCACGCCGTTCAACCAGCAGTCGTGGCGACGGTTGAGGGGGCAGTCGTATGACGCCGCGATGTGCCACGCCCGACTCTGCTCGCGCACCAGTTCCGAGATTTCGCTGCCGTCTTCGTTGACGACGTAATGCGCGCTCACCTGAGAAACGGGATTCACGAGCCAGCTCCAGCAGCTCGCGTAGTTGCTCTCGCATGTATGGATGATGACCATGTGAATCGCGCCGGTCGCGTCGCTCGCGCGCTGGTCGAAATTGGGCGACGCGCGCCACACCGCGGAGGCGTAGTCGGGCGCTCCACCAGGCGGTGGGGAGCAAGCGCTCGCTGCGACGGCGCGAGGGCCGCGACCGGCGCGCACACCGCCGCGCGCCAGCGCGCGATCGACCTCGCGCAAGTACGCCGCCCGGCCGTCCGGGAGCTCGATGTCGCTGTACCGCGTCACGACCGTCGACCACTCTTCGATTCGGGTGCGATCGATCGCGGCGGCGGTCGCATACGCATCGAGCAGCGCCGCAGCGGCGCGGACGTTCGCCACGGGATCGCGTTCCGCGGCGTCCACGGTCACTCCGGCGAGCGCTGCCGCGCGTTCGAGCGCGTGGCCGCGCAGCGCCATCACGCCGAACCGGGCCTCTCGTCCGGGGAACTCTTCCGTTCCGCGCACCATTTGCCAGCGCGTCTCCGCCCAGCCGATCGACGCGAGCAGCGCCGGGGGCACGTGGAATTCCGCGCCGGCCGTGGCGAACAGCGAGTCAAAGGGCGAGGGCAGGGCAGGGCCCTGCGCCTGATGAGCGGCGACCTGTTGAGTGGGGCAGGGCTGCACCGGTGACCCACGGCAGGCGGCGGCAAGCCAGACCAGCAGCGCCGCGTCAGCGCCGAGCCGCGGCTTCACCCGCGCGATCACGGTGCGCGCTTCACATCGAGTACCAGGCGCGCCGGCCTCGCGAGCTCAGACACCCGATATGGAGCAGCTGCCGCAACGCCGAGCACCCATTCGACCTGCCCTTCGAAATCACACACCAGCTTCATCTCCTTGACGACTGGGAGGCCGACCGCGCGTTCCCGCTCCACGGGGAGCGGGCGGCCCGCTTCGTCGTGGGCCTGGGCGGGCGCGAAGCGGATCACGAGCAGCACTGGCCCTTCGAACTGCACTGGGTCTCCCGAGCCGCAGCGGCGCACCGGACCGTGCACGTACTCCGCATGGTATCCGGGCACACTGTCACCTGTGAACGCGAAGACAATGCGGTCGTAAGCCTGGGTCGTGGTTGCCTCGATCCCGTGAAGGCCAGCGGCTCCGGCGCGCGTCGCCCTTATCCGATCGATCGGGGCAGTCGTGCCTGCGAAGGCCGTATCCTGGGGCGCCGGCGCTACCGCGGCCGGCCGGCCGGGCGGGGGAGGGGGGGTGGGGGGGGGCTCCCGCCGGCAGGCGCCGCCTGACAGCAGCACCATCGCGATTGCCGTGACGCGTGGCATGACTCGAGTTATACCCCTCGTGCGACACCTGGCCGCCTCGTCTTCCGTACGGATCCCATCTCTTTCCTTCATTGGGTCAACTATGGCCAGGCCGCTCCTGCAGCTCGCCGCGCTCGGCGTCGCGGGTTTCGCTCTCTGGAAGATCGGGTCCATTTTCCTGCTTCCGCTTCTCATGCTCCTCTTCAAAGTCGCGCTGCTCGTGGGGCTGGTCATGCTCGCGATCTGGTTCTTCAAGAAGAGCGACAAGAACAAAGGGGATGCGACTCCCGGGAGCAGCGAGGCATCCTAAGCGCCCTCTCCGGTAAGCACATCGCCGGGCGCCACGGCGCGGATCTGCCCCGGTTGGCCTGTGAGCAGGCGTCGATGGTAGTCCAACTGGCCCAGGTGGTAGGTGAAATGGGATATCAGGTGAATGAGATAGTCTCGCGTCGTCACCTGCAGTCCCTTCGGCGGGTCAGGGTACGGCCTGGCCAGGTCGCTGTCGCTCACCTGCGCCATGCCGCGTTCCACGGCGAGGAGCGCGGCGTCGATCTGCTGCAACAACTCCGTTCGCTCCACATCGCGCAACGCGAACTCGGCATCCCGGTCGCGCAGGTAGCCGGTTCCGCCCAGCACGGTGCCGATGTAGTACTGGATGTTCCCAGCCAGGTGCAGCGCCAGGGTACCTGCTGAGTTGCTGATGCCGGGTGGCACGCGCCACACGTCGCCCTCGTCGCCGAACGACTCGATCTCTCGCCGCAGCGCTCGTAGGTCGCGTGCCAGGATCCCGGCGATCCAATCGCTTGCCTGCCGTTCCTTTTTCATTTCGCTGTCTCCGTTTTCGCGTGAGGCGGCTCACCCGCTGGCGCCGGTGTAGCGCTTGAGCGCCGCGCGCCACAACGCCCGTGCCAGCGTGAACGCCACTCCGGCTACGAGCGCGGCCGCCAGTGCGATCTCCGGCCGCAGCCGCCCTGTGAGAGCCGATGCCGGAATCGTCGTTGTCCAGGCGATCGGGATCAGGTACACGAACAAGAACCGGAGCGCCCCCGGGTACGCCGACACGGGATAGCGCGCCCCCTCGTACACCGCGTCGAACAGCACCGCGATGTTCTCGACCGACACGAACCAGAAGGCCAGGCTCATCAGCACGACCCAGATGGCGTAGACCACGACCGCGGCGGCGGCGAGCGTCACCACGAAGGCGCCCAGCTGCGCAAACGATGGCGCATGGTGCAATCGAACGAGCGCGTAGCCCGCGAGCCCGAGTCCCAGCACGATGTCCGCGAACCGCCAGATGTCGAGGTGGCGAAACGAAACGAACCCCTGAGCGTCCACCGGCTTCACGAGCACCAGGTCCAGACCGCCGCCCCGTACCTCCCCCGCGAGCCGCCCGATCCCCGGGCGCAACACCGCCTCGACCACGCCCGTGAGCGCGTTGAAGACGCCGAGCAGCACGACGATCTCCCAGTAATCCCAGCCACCGAGCGCACTGGTGTGCCGGAAGAAAAGCGCCAGCGTCAAGAGCGCCGTCGCCATGGAGAACAGGGTGCCGAGCACGCTCGCGATGAAGTTGGCGCGATACTGGAGTTCCTCGGCGAGGTTGATACGCCAGAAGGCCCCGAGAAGCCGGCCGGTCATCCCCCCACCGCCCCGTACTTCCGGATCCCACGAGTCCATGCGATGCGGTACGCGAGGATCCAGATGCCGAGCCACACGACCTGCGATGCCAATCCGCGCAGCACGGCATCGCCGCCTTGCACGGCCCCCGTCAGAAGGTCCACCGGGAACGACAGCATGCCACGGAACCACAGCACGCCGGCGATGCCCGCGACGGCGGAGGGCAACAGGGCGAGCGGCGCGATCCGGCCGGCGAGAAACAGGGACACGCCCGCGTGCAGCTCCATGATCGCCGTGGCGCGCGTCGTCCAGAACGCCAGCAGGCCGGTGGTGAAGCTGATGAAGAATCGCATCGCGGCAGCGAGCAGCACGGCCAGCGCGGTGAGCGCCAGGCGTCCGGGGTCGATCGACAAGCGGACCGCGGGCCACGCCGCCGCGCACAGGATCCACACGATCAGAATGACGCTCGCCGTGCGCGCCTTGTACGCGATGTTTTCCGCCACAGCCTCGTGTGCGGGGTGCAGCGGGCGCGCCAGGCGGTAGTTGAGCTCGCCCTCGCGGATCCACCGGTCCAGATACCACGAATCCCAGGCGATCGTGAGCTGATTGATGAGCATCACCGCGAAGAAGTAACGCGCGAAGTCGGCGCGCGCGTAGCCGCCCACGGAGCCGGCGCCTGCGATGGCCCACCAGATGCCGAGCGCGATTGCGGGCTCGGTCACCCCCCACAACAGCCACAGCACGATCGCCGCGCGATACTGGATGTCGACCAGCCAGGCGTTGCGGATCAAGGCGCCGTAGCGCCGCAGCCAGCTCATGCGTCCGCCTCCTCGAATCCCTGGGCGAACGCGTGCCGGATGACTTCCTCGATCGGTGGATCCTCGATTGAAAGATCGGCCACGGGGAGCGCAGCGAGCAGCCGCGCGCTCGTCGCGGGGGCGTCCTCACGGCGTACCTCGAGCACCGCGTTGGGAAAGTGGAAGGCCTTCACCTCGCCGAACACCGCCAGCGCGTCCGCGGTGACCCGGTTCCCATCGGTCCCCCCTAGCACCAGCTCGATCCGCTTCGTCCGCGCAATGCGTGCCACCAGCGCCTCGAGCGCCCCGTCGTACAGCAGCCGTCCCCGGTTGATCATCAGGACGCGCGACGCGAGGGCTGTGACGTCCTGCATGTAGTGCGACGTGAGCAGGACTGTCGCATTGTGGCGACTGCGATACTCGATGAGGAAACGGCGGATGGCGTCCTGGGCGGTGACGTCGAGCCCCAGCGTCGGCTCGTCGAGAAACAAGAGCGGCGGGCTGTGCAGCAGGGATGCAGTCAGCTCGCACTTCATCCGCTCACCGAGCGAGAGCTGGCGTACCGGCTTCTGGAGTACGTCGCCGAGCTCGAGCAGTGAGACGAGCTCGGCGAGCCGTTCGCGGTACGCCCGCTCGGGGATATCGTAGATCGCCCGGTTGAGCAGGAACGTCTCCTCGGGTGGCAGGTCCCAGACGAGCTGCTGTCGGTTGCCGAGCACCAGCGCGATCCGCCGCTTGAAGGCCGGTCCGCCGGTCCAGGGCACGAAATCCGCCACCCGCACCTGGCCGGCCGTCGGGTACAACAGGCCCGTGAGCATCTTGAGCGTCGTGGTCTTGCCGGCGCCGTTCGGTCCGAGGAAGGCGACGATCTCTCCGGGATCGATGCGGAAGGTCACGTCGCGCACCGCGTGCACCTCCCGGTAGCGAGGGCGCAGCAGCGCCCGCAGCGCTCCCTTGAGCCCCGGGTCGCGTACCTTCACGCGAAACGTCTTGCTGAGCTGCTCGGCGGTGACGACGGCTGGCATGGTGAAGAAATCTACCGTCGCGACGCTCACCGTCCGGCGCTACATTCCCTCCATGCTCCCCGCTACCCCCGCCTCCTCCGACCCCCGGCACTGACCTACTCGATCCGCCTCGCCACCGCCGCCGACGTGAGTGCCCTCGCGCGTCATCGGGCAGAGATGTTTCGCGACATGGGACAGTTGTCCGACGACCTCTACGACACCCTGGTCGAGGCCTCGCGTGCGTACTTCACCCAGGCGATCGCCGACGGACGCTACGTCGCCTGGGTGGCGGAGTCGCGGACGGCGCCCGGGCAGATCGTCGGGGGCGCGGGTATCCAGCTGCGCGAGCTGCTACCGCGACCCGGAGGGACGGGCGAACGGCTGCTGCGGGGGCCGCAGGGCCTGGTCGTCAACGTCTTCACCGAGCGGGCGTGGCGGCGCGGGGGCGTGGCCGCCGCGCTGATGCGGGAGCTGTTGCGCTGGTGTCAGAGCCACGGCATCGAGAGCCTCGTGCTGCACGCGTCGGACGAGGGGCGCCCCCTCTACGAACGGATCGGCTTCAAGCACACGAACGAGATGCGATATGAGGGGGAGCGGGGAGGAGGGCCGGGGGAGGGGTGAGGGGTCACGAGCGGTTCACCCCTGGCACCCCCGGATGAACGCGCTCTGCGTCCGGGCTTTGTCGTTGATGGTCTTGTAGAATTCGTCGTAGTACTCGAGCGCCTGTTCGACCCGCTTGGCTTCGAGCCCTTCCTTCTCCATATCGCGGTACAGGGTGTAGATCGCGTCCTTCCGTGCGTTGAACGGGGCGAACAGGAACGCCAGGTCCTGCGGCGTGCGGCACGTGCCGCGGAAGGTGCGCTCGCGCACCGTGTGGATGGTGAGGCTCGGGTCCGGCCGCGCATAGGGCGGCCAGATCACCCCGGACCAGTCGAAGTCGTACGGCACGGGGTACACGGTGGTGCCCACCGAATCGCTGAGCAGCACGATGTTGTGCAGCGCCGACACCGCCCAGTCCGTGTTGCCGATCATGTACTCGAACACGGCCGTCAGACCCATCTGATCGGGCTCCAGCTCGGTCTGGGAGACGCCCTTTCGCTCGAGCACATTCGTGTGGTTGCGCCGGGCCATCCGATCGTCGTCCTCGACGAAAAAGCCGTAGCGCGTCTCGGACTCCCGTTTCCCGTTGGCGTCCAGGTAGGTCACGCGCGCGAGGCGCACCCGGAAGCTCAAGTCCGTGAGCAGATTGTAGGTGCGGTAAATCAGGTACTCTTCGAGGAGGTAGTTTGCGTACGTTTGCCCCCCGCGGCACTGCACGACGAGCTTGACGCTGTTGCCCTGGTGGGCGAACACGGTCTTGGCCGCGCGCTCGCGATCGAACCCCACCTTGAGCGGGGGATACTGGCAGTTCGCGAGCCGGAAGTGACCGCGGGTGCGGAGCTGCACATCGAGCGCGATCGAATCGCCCGAGCCCGTCACGTACGAGATGACGCCGGGGACGTCCCGCTTGGTGCCGCTGCGCTGCTTGAAGATCGCCCCGAAGTCGGCCTTTAAAGTGAGCGCGAGCGGCTCCCCGGCATCGAACAGCCGGGCCTTACCCGACGTGGAGTCAGCGGGGGCCGCCGCAGTGCTCTGGGGATTCTGGGTGACGGCCGCACGCGTGGCGACGCACATCGCCGCTACGGCGGTGAGCGCGGCGCCGCACCCGCGCCTCACCCGATCGAAGGTCACCAGAGCAAGTTTACGGGTGAGCCGGAAGGCTCGCCAGCGGTGCGCGGTCGCATATTCTCGGGGCCCGGAGGTGTGCATGGGTCGAATGACGCTGCCGGTCGTGCTCGCGACCGCGCTGGCGCCGGCCGCAGCCGGCACGGCCGGAGCGGTCCAGCGCGGCAGCTGGACGATGCCGGCCAACGACTACGCGTCCACGCGCTACAGCGACCTGCGCGAGATCACGCCCGCCAACGCGCCGCGCCTGCGGCCGGTGTGGACGTTCTCGACTGGCGTGCTGGGCGGGCACGAGGGACAGCCCCTCGTGGTCGACAACACGATGTACGTTGTCACGCCCTATCCCAACGTGCTGTACGCGTTCGACCTCACGCGCGAGGGCTATCCTCTCAAATGGAAGTACCGCCCCCCGGTGGATCCGAACGCCCTCGGCATCGCCTGTTGTGACGCGATCAATCGGGGCGCGTTCTACGCGAGCGGCAAGATCGTGTACAACCTGCTCGACGGACACACGGTGGCCATCGCCGCGGCGACCGGGAAGGAGCTGTGGCGGACCAGGATCGCCGACCTCTCTGAGGGCGAGACGACGCCCGTCGCGCCCCTCGTCGTCAAGGATCGCGTCATCGTCGGCGCCTCGGGCGGCGAGTTCGGCATCCATGGCTGGCTGAAAGGACTCGATCTCGAGACGGGCCGGATCGTCTGGACGGCGTACAACATCGGCCCGGACAGCGAGGTGCTCGCCCGGCCCGGTGTGTTCAAGCCGTTCTACGATCGCGGCGAAGAGCTGGCGCTCAGGAGCTGGCCGCCAGATGTGTGGCGCGCCGGTGGCGCACCGGTGTGGGGGTGGATGTCGTACGACGCGGACCTCGACCTGCTGTACTACGGCACCGGCAATCCGGCGCCGTACAATCCCGAGCAGCGCGCCGGCGACAACAAGTGGACGGCGAGCGTGCTGGCGCGGCGCCCGGAAGACGGAGCGCTGGTCTGGGCGTACCAGTTCACGCCGCACGACAGCTGGGATTACGACGGCGTCGCGGAGATGATCCTCACCGACGTCGTGATCGGCGGCCGGCGGCGGAAAGCGCTCGTGCACTTCGACAAGAACGGCTTCGCCTACACCCTCGACCGTGTCACCGGCGAGGTGCTCGTGGCCCAGCCGTTCGTCGACGTCAACTGGGCGAAGCGCGTGGACCTCGCGACCGGGCGCCCGGTGATCGATTCGACGAAGCTGACAGGCGCGTCGCGAGGCAACATCAAGGACATCTGCCCTACCCTCGAAGGCGGGAAGACTCCTGCCGCACCGGCGGCCTACTCACCGCGCACGGGACTGTTCTACCTGGCGACCAACAACATGTGCATGGACTATCAGGCGACGCGGGTGACGCGCATCGCCGGGACGCCGTTCATCGGCGCGAACACGCCCTACCACCCGGGCCCGGGTGGGAAGATGGGCGGGTTCATCGCGTGGGACGCGGCCGCCGGAAGGAGCGTGTGGCAAACTCCCGAGCCATACCCGGTATGGAGCGGCGCGCTCGTCACCGGCGGCGACGTCGCGTTCTACGGCACCCTCGACGGCTGGTTCAAGGCCGTCGATGCGAGGACGGGGAAAGCGCTGTGGCGGTTCAAGGTCGGCTCTGGTGTCGTCGGAAACCCGATCAGCTACGCGGGTCCCGACGGCAGGCAGTACGTGGCGGTGTACGCCGGCATCGGCGGCGACTGGTTCCTCCTGTCGGGAGACGTCCGCTCGGACGATCCCGCGGACGTGCGCCCGCCGGCGGATTTCATGCCGGACATCGCCCGGCACACGAGTCAGGGAGGTATCGTGTGGATCTTCGGCCTGTAGTAGCGGTCGTCGCGCTCGTGGCCTGCGGCGGCCACCAGGAGGGCGCCCGGCCCGCGCCCGGACTGGAAGAACGGGTGCTCGCAGGCGGTGTGGCGCCGTCCGCTGGGACCACGGACATCGCGGCCGCGAATCCCTTTAAGGGAGATCGGCCGTCGGCCGCGGAAGGAGAGCGGACGTTCGCCGCCATGAACTGCGACGGCTGCCACGGCGGCGGGGCGGTGGGCTTCGTGGGCCCCAGCCTGCGGGACGGGCGGTGGCGGTACGGCGGCTCCGACGGGCAGATCTATCAGTCCATCTTCGCCGGCCGGCCGCGCGGCATGCCGGCGTACGGCGGCCTGCTGCCGGCCGGGGCCATCTGGAGGCTCGTGACGTACCTCCAATCGCTCGAGCCGCCACCGAACGTACCGACGGAGTCGTGGAGATAATGACGCGACTATTGGCCGGTGTCGGCGGTGCGGTGCTGCTCGCCGTGGTGCTATGGGACGCGTTCGAGACGATCATCCTGCCGCGGCGCGTGAGCGGCCGGTTCCGCATCACCAGGTTGTTCTATCGCTCCACCTGGCGCCCCTGGCGCAGTACCGCGCAGCTACTCTCCGGCCGCCGGCGCGATGCGTTCCTCTCGTTCTTCGGACCGCTTTCTTTGATTCTGCTGCTGGCGTTGTGGGCGGTGGGGATCGTGTTCGCGTTCGGGCTGCTGCAGTGGGCGGCGGGCTCGGCCCTCATCATGTCGGGAGGGGCGCCCGGCATCTGGTCTGACGTCTACATGAGTGGCACGACCTTCTTCACGCTCGGTTTGGGTGACGTGGCACCGCGGACGGCGCTGGCGAAGGCGCTCACCACGGCCGAAGCCGGCATGGGGTTCGCGTTTCTCGCAGTGGTCATCGGGTACTTTCCGGTGATCTATCAGGCGTTCTCCCGGCGCGAGGTGGCGATCTCGTTGCTCGACGCCCGCGCGGGCTCGCCGCCCAGCGCGTCGGAGCTCTTGTGGCGACACCGCGGCGACCCGGGCTGGACGGCCCTCGTCGAGCTGCTGCGGGACTGGGAGCGCTGGTCCGCCGACGTGCTCGAGAGTCACCTCTCGTATCCGGCGCTCGCCTATTTCCGGTCGCAACACCGCAACGAGTCATGGCTCGCCGCGCTCACTACCATACTCGACACCAGTGCCTTCGTGATCGTGGGGCTGGAGGGGTGGTGCGTGCGCCAGGCGGAGTTGACGTTCGCCATGGCGCGGCACGCCACCGTCGACCTGTCGCAGGTCTTCAACACGCCGCCGCAGCCCGTGGACGAGCGTCTGTCCCCGGTCCAGCTGGCCGCCCTGCAGGAACGCCTCGCGAGTGGCGGTATGAAGCTGCGGGAGCGCCCCGACTTCGAAGAGCGGCTCAAGGAATTGCGCCGCACGTACGAGCCGTATGTCACCGCGCTCGCTCGGTATCTCGCCGTGCCATTACCGCCCTGGGTGCGCGAGGTCGAGCGACCCGACAACTGGCAGACGAGTGCCTGGGATCGCGTGGTGCGGTTGCCGGCCCGGAAGGAGCCACCCATAACAGAAGCACACTTTTAGGCGTGTCCGGGGCCGTCGGGAAGATTGCTGCACTGATTCGCCCGCGAAAACCGGATAGCGGCGCGCCTTCGCCCGGCGGTAGTCTCGGGAATGCCATTGGTCGGCCGTGCAGCAGCCTGCCTCCTGATCGCGCTCGCGTGGAGCGTGCCCCTCGCCGCACAACAGGCGTCCGCCGAGGATGCCATCCGCACCGAGCTCCTAGAGTTCTACCGCGATTACCGAGCCGATCACTGGCCCGATGTGCTCGATCACTTCTGGGTCGGCAAGATCACCGCTCGGTGGACGGCCCCCACCGCGGACAGCGCTTGGATCGACGCGCGTCCGATCTCGGGAGATTCGGCGTGCGCGCTGGAGCAGCAGGGGAAGCTCGCGCTGTCCATCGTGGTGATCGCCGACCGCTGGGCCCGCGTGTTCGCCGCCGGGCGGACCTGTACGGCGCCGCCGGACGAGCTGTGGATGCTTCGGGTCGGTGGGGCCTGGAGAATCGCGCGGATGATCCGCGGCTGAGAGCCGCTCTCGGCCGAGTCGCGCTCGCGGTTGGCATGCTGCGCCCCTACTCGGCGGTCAGACTTCCCGTGCGTAGCCCGACCTCGTCCAAGTGTTGCATCAGGTCGGCGGGGTCCTGGTACACGCGGTACGCGCCGGCGCGCTCCAGCTCGTCTGCTCCGTAGCCGCCGGACAGGAGCCCGACGCCGAGCGCGCGCGCCCGTCGCGCCGCGAGCAGGTCCCAAACGCTGTCCCCCACCACCACTGAGTCCTCCACTCGCACGCCTAGCCGCTGAGCGCCTGCCACGAACAGATCGGGATCGGGCTTCGCGTACTCCACCTGGTCGCGCGTGATGATTGGGACGTCGGGCGGGATGTCGAGCAGCGCGAGCGTCTGCTTGGCGCTCTCCATGCGCCCGCTTGTCCCGATGGCCCACGGCACGCCCATCCTGGTCAGATAGGCGAGCAGCTCGCGGGCGCCCGGGAGGGGACGAACCTCGTGCACCATGCGGGCGTAGGCCGCGCCATGGACCTGCATGATCTTGGCCGCCTGCTCCGGCTTCAACTCGCGGCCCGTCTCGCGGAGCAGGGCGTTGACGAACAGCCCGCCACTCATCCCGATGCGGCGGTGGATGCGCCACACGGCGAGCTCGATGCCGGCGCTCTCGAGCGCGTCGCGCCACGCCAGCACGTGCTGATACACGCTATCGACGAGGGTGCCGTCGAGATCGAAGAGGAATGCGGGGCCGGAGGGCATCGCGGTCCGGTAATGTACTCTGTGAGCTGACCCCGGGGCGGTGCCCCGGGGCGCAGGGTCGGACTGTGCTACGCCTCCGTGCTACGCATCTATTTCAGCAGCATATCATGCGGCCGTGCTTGGCCTGTCGGGAAATGCTCGAAGTCCACGTCGAATTTCGCGTCGAGCGTCAGCCCGTTGGCGCCGACGTTCACGAGCCGCACCGCGTACGGCACCTTCCCGTCGAGATTCGAGAGCAGCGAGTTGCTGACGTACAGGCGCTTGTTGTCGGGCGTGAGCTTCATCATCTGGGCTTGCTGAATCGCCACGCTGCTCAGGAGCTTGGGGTGCATCACATCGGCGATGTCGTACTGTTGCACCGCGCCGCCGCCGAACAAGGACACGAACAGGAACTTGTTGTCGTACGAGATCCGCATGTCCGCGGGGATGGCGTTGTCGGCCAGCTTGAGCACCCGGTGGAACGCGACCTTCCCGTCCTGGCCCACCTCCCAATGCCACACGCTGTTGCCGAACGCGCAGTTGATAAACCCGCCCCGCGCCGCCGGCCCGTGCATCCAGCGCACCTCGAGCGGAGCCTTGTCGAGGTGCTCGGTCTGGAGGACCTTGCCCGTCTTGTAGTCCCAGGCGACTACCTCGTCACCCACCTGATCCATCGGCGTGTTTCCCGCCTTCACCGCGTGGGGGTGCGCCCAGCTCGATGTGATGATCAGGTTCAGCTCCGGCTTGATCCCGACGTCGTACATGTAGTTCGGCGCGGGGAGCGCCTTCACGAAGTTGCCGTCATTGTCGAGCTGGACCAGCGCGCCCGGCGCGCCGCCGTCCTTCGAGCCGAGCATCGCGATCAGCACCCCACTGGGCACCGCGTAGAAGGTGTGCGGACCGGAAAACCCCGTGCTCGCCGCGAGGTCGGGCACGGTCTTCAGGAGCTTGGGGTGCTTCGGATCCGTGGCGACGTCGTAGACGAACAGCCGGTTCGAAAAGAGCCCACCCGCGAAGATCCGGTCGGCGTTCGCCGTGTAGCCGAAGTGGTGCGCTTCGTTCGCGGGCGACCCCGTGGGCACTGTGGCGACGACCTTCCCGTATTTGGACGAGGTCGGATTGGCGTCGAGCACCGTGAGAAAATCAGGGTCCTTCTGATCGGCGTCGCTGGTCCAGACGTACAGCAGGGACTCGTGCTGATCGGCCCGCAGGCCTCGGACGAACACCGACTCGTCTTCTGGTCCCCGCGGGCCGGGCACGACCGCCGCCGGGAGGGCGGCGCAGAGCAACAGCAGTAGGGCGCGCTTCACGATGTATCTCCTTCGCACAGGTAACCGTCCAGCTACGAAGGATGTGAACCTATCCTGCGGGTAGCTGCGGGCAAGGGCTGGAGGGTGTGCATTGCGGCTGCCTGCCCTACGGCCATATTACCTCCCCTCCCGGTTCTTCCTCGAGAGCGCGTTATGAAACGGTCCATCACCCTGCACGTGAACGGCGTGGCCCGGACCGCGGAGGTCGAGCCACGAGCGCTGCTCGCGTACGTGCTGCGCGACCAGCTGGATCTCACCGGCACCCACATCGGCTGCGACACGAGCCAGTGCGGTGCCTGCACCGTCCACGTGGATGGGCAGGCGGTGAAGAGCTGCACCATGCTCGCCGTCCAGGCGGAAGGTCGGGAGATCACCACCATCGAGGGGCTCGCGAGAGATGGCGCGCTGCACCCGCTGCAGCAGGCCTTCTGGGAAAAGCACGGGCTGCAGTGCGGCTTCTGCACGCCCGGCATGATCATGACCGCCGCCGACCTGCTCGCCCAGAACCCGAAGCCGACGGACGGAGAGATCCGCCACGCGCTCGAAGGCAATCTGTGTCGCTGCACCGGTTACCAGAACATCATCGCCGCGGTTCAGGCTGCGGCGGGCGCGCGTTAGGGAGGAGGAGGAGGCCCGCATGGCAACGCTCTTCGGCTCCGGCATCAAGCGGCGCGAAGACCCGCGGCTCATCACCGGCAGGGCGACGTACACCGACGACGTGAAGCTCCCCGGCCTCCTCTATGCGGCCATTCTGCGTAGCACCTACGCGCACGCCAAGCTCAAGAAGATCGATGTTGGGAAGGCGAAGAAGGCTCCGGGAGTCGCCGCCGTGTACACCGGCGTGGACGTGAAGGACAAGCTCAACACGGTCCCGTGCGCGTGGAACGTGCCGAACTGCGATCTCAAGGTCCCGCCCCACCCGCTGCTCGCGACCGATAAGGTGCGGTACGTGGGCGATGGCATCGCTCTGGTCGTGGCCGAGTCGCGGGCGGCGGCGCGAGACGCCCTCGATCTGATCGACGTGGACTACGACTCCCTGGACGCGGTGATCGATCCCGAGAAGGCGGCCCAAAAAGGCGCCCCCGTGCTCCACACGGAGGTTCCTGGCAACATCGCGTTCACCTGGAAGGTGGCGGGAGGCGACGCGGCGAAGGCATTCGCGGAGGCCGCGGTCACGGTGGAGCAGCGCATCGTCCAGAACCGGCTCCTCCCGACGGCCCTGGAGCCGCGCGCCGCGTGCGCGAGCTACAACCCCGGCACCGGGCAGCTCACGGCGTGGATCACGAGCCAGAACCCACACATCCACCGGTTTCTCCTGTCGGTAATGACCAAGCTCCCCGAGCACAGGATCCGCGTGATCGCGCCTGAGGTGGGCGGCGGGTTCGGGAGCAAGATCCCGGCCTACGCCGACGAGGCGCTCGTGTGCTTCGCTTCGATGGACCTGGGACGGCCGGTCAAGTGGACGGAAGACCGCTCGGAAAACTACAAGGCCACGATCCACGGCCGGGACCACGTCCAGTACGTGTCGTTGTGCGGCACGAAAGAGGGCAAGATCACCGGCCTCCGGACCAAGGTGTACGCGGGGCTCGGCGGCTACGCGTCGACCGCGGCGCCCGGGATCCCCACGATCCTGCACGGCCTGATGTACTCGGGGCCCTACACCATCCCGAACATCGATGGGACCGTCTACGGCGTGTACACCACCACGACGCCGGTGGACGCGTACCGCGGTGCGGGGCGCCCCGAGGCGACGTTCCTGCTCGAGCGCATGATCGACTTGTTCGCCCGCAAGATCGGCATGGATCCGGTCGAAGTGCGGCGCAAGAACCTGATCCCCAAGGACAAGTTCCCCTACACCGTCGCCACCGGGATTACCTACGACTCGGGAAACTATCAGGGCGCGCTCGACAAGGCGCTGCAGATGCTCGACTACAAGAAATTCCGGAGTGAGCAGGCGAAGGCGCGCAAGGAAGGGCGCTACCTGGGCATCGGGGTGACGACGTATTGCGAGATCTGCGGTCTCGGTCCTTCGCAGGTGGCAGGCGCTGTCGGGTTCGGCGGCGGCCTGTACGACTCCGCGATCGTGCGCGTCTACCCGACCGGTGTGGTCCGCGCGTACATCGGCGGCAAGCCCCACGGTCAGGGTGAGGAGACCACGTTCGCCCAGATCGTGGGCGACGAGTTCGGCATCCCGGTCGAGAACGTCGAGGTCGTTGCGGGGGACACCGAAGCCACGCCACAGGGGTGGGGAACGTATGGCAGCCGGACCACCGCGGTGTGTGGCAGCGCGGTGAAGGTGGCGGCGCAGCGCGTGAAGGAGAAGGCAAAGAAGATCGCGGCTCACCTGCTCGAGGCGAGCGAGGCGGACCTCGAGTGGAAGGACGGCAAGTTCGTCGTGAAGGGCTCGCCCGACAAAGGAAAGGCGTTCGCGGAACTCGCCCTCATGGCGAACGTCGCCTGGAACCTGCCGCCAGGCGTCGAGCCCGGACTCGAGGCGACGGCATTCTTCGATCCGTCGAACTTCGTGTATCCGTTCGGCACACACATCTGCACGGTTGACGTCGATGCCGACACGGGCACGGTGAAGATCCTCCGCTATGTCGCGGTCGACGATTGCGGTCCGCAAATCAATCCCATGATCGTGGACGGGCAGGTGCACGGCGGTGTGATTCAGGGGTTGGGGGAAGCGCTGCAGGAAATGGCCGTGTACGACGAGGATGGGCAGCTCCTCACCGGCACGATGATGGATTACGCGGTTCCCAAGGCCTCGCAGATGCCCAGCATCGAGACGGCCCACACCGTCACCCCGTCGCCGGTCAACCCGCTCGGCGTGAAGGGCGTGGGCGAGACCGGGACGATCGCGTCGGTCCCGACGCTTGTGAACGCCGTCTGCGACGCGCTCGCGCCGCTCGGCGTCACGCACATCGACAAGCCGCTCACGCCGGCCCGCGTCTGGGCCGCTATCCAGCAGGCGAAAGGAGGAAAGCGATGATCCCGACCTCCTTCGACTACGTGCGCGCCAGGAATCTCAACGACGCGCTCAAGGCCATGGGGAAGAACAGCAAGGTCATCGCCGGTGGGCACAGCCTGCTCCCGCTCCTCAGGTTTCGCCTGGCACAGCCCGACAGGCTGATCGACATCGGCCAGTTGCCGCAGCTCAAGGGCATCAAGAAGACGGGTGGGGGCCTCAAGATCGGCGCCGCCACGACCTACCGCGAGCTCCTCGAATCCAAG
>QHUS01000105.1 GCA_003222035.1 Gemmatimonadota bacterium
GGTGTAGGTGCCGCCCGCGGCGTAGGTGTGCGACGGGTTCTGCGCCGTCGCGGTGGCCCCGTCGCCCAACGTCCAGCTCCAGCCGACCACGCTGCCGTCGGGATCGGTGCTCGTGCTTGTGAAGCTGCACGTGAGCCCGGTGCAAGTCCTCGTGAAGGAGGCCGTGGGCGGCGAGTTGGCGGGGGCCACGATGACCGTGTGAGACGCCGTACCGGTGGCGCCGCCGTTGTCCGTGACGGTGAGGTTCACGGTGTACGTGCCGCCCGCCGCGTAAGTGTGCGACGGGTTCTGGGCCGTTGACGTGGCCCCGTCTCCGACCGTCCAGCTCCAGGCGGCCACGCTGCCGTCGGGATCCGTACTGGTGCTCGTGAACGAGCACGCCAGCCCCGCGCAGCTCGACGTGAACGCGGCCGTCGGCGGCTGGTTCGGCGGCGCTACCGTGATGGTCTGTGATGTCGAGCCGGTGCCGCCCCGGTCGTCGGTGGCGGTGAGGCCCACGGTGTAGGTGCCGCCCGCCGTATAGGTATGCGACGGGTTCTGGGCCGTCGACGTGCCCCCGTCGCCGAACGTCCAGCTCCAGCCGACCACGCTGCCATCGGGATCGGTGCTCGTGCTCGTGAAGTTGCACGTGAGCCCGGTGCAGCTTGGCGTGAAGGAGGCCGTCGGGGGCGTGTTGGGGGGCAACGCGGTGATGCTCTGCGATGTGGAGCTCGTGGCGCCGCCGTTGTCGGTGACGGTGAGGTTGACGCTGTACGTGCCGCCGGCGGCGTACGCATGCACCACATTCTGGCTGGTCGACGTGGTCCCGTCGCCGAAGCTCCAGCTCCAGGCGACCACGCTGCCGTCGGGATCGGTGCTCGTGCTCGTGAAAGTGCAGCTGAGCCCGGTGCAGTTCGACGTGAACGCCGCCGTGGGCGGCCGGTTCCCCGGCGGGCCGTGGCACGGGGTACTCCCCGCGTCGGAGAACGTCTGCCCATCTTCGGCGAAGAATTTCCACTCGTATCCCGTGGGACGCAGCACCAGGCGCAAGACGCCATGCGCGCTGTTCTGCACCACCTCGCTGTTCGGCTGAATCGCGCCGAGCGATTCCAACCCGGCGCCGCCGGTGCCGACCACGAACTCCCGAATGCCGAACACGGGGTCGGCCGTGCCGGTAGGCGTCTGCGGCGCGAAGCGTTCGTAGGTGTGCTCGTGACCGTTGATGACGACATCCGCGCCGGCCTGGTACAGGTCGGTCCAGATCGCGTTCCAGGAGTTGTTATCCCCGTGCAGGATCCCCGAGCTGTACTTGGGCTCGTGCCAGATCGCCGCGGTGCACTGCGCCGAGCTCGCGGCGAGGTCGGCCTTGAGCCACTGCTCCTGGGTCGAGCCGGCGCCGGCATCGACGTAGTTGTTGACGACGATGACGTGCCAGGCGCCGAGGTCGAAGCTGTAGTAGCCCTTGGACGGGACCCCCGCGGCGGCGCCGAAATAGGCGTAGTACGCCGGGGCGCCGGCAATCGTGTAGTCGTGATTCCCCGGCACCGGCTTGGTCCGCGCCTTATGACGTCCCCACGACGGGTCGTAGCAGTTCGTGAACTGGTCGGCCGTTCCGTCGGGGTAGACGTTGTCTCCGGCGGTGAACACCGTGCCCTGGATGTTGTCGAGCAGCGCGGCGGTCGCTTCGTCCTCCGGCACGTTGCAGACGCCGATGTCGCCGGCGCCCACGAGCACCGCGGCCGTCGTCGATAGCACGTTCACCGTCGTGGTGCCGGTCACGCTCTCGCTCGTCGCCGTGATCGTCGCGGTGCCGGGCGCCCAGCCGAACACGTCGCCCATGCCGGTGACCTTCGCCACCGCCGTGTTGCTGCTCGACCAGGTGACGAGCCGGTTGGTGAGCGTGTTGCCCGAGGCGTCCTGCGTCGTCGCCGTCAGCTGGACATCGAGCCCCACTTCGACGCTCGCGGGATTCGGACTCACGGTCACCGACGCGACCGGTGCACCGGGTGTGGTGCCGTGACACGAGCCCGTCCCGGAGTCCGTAAACGTGAAGGCGGCAATCGGGATGAACTTCCACGCGTAGCCGTTGTCGCCGAGGGTGAGCTTCAGCACGCCAGGCGTGCCGCTGTTGTGCACCTCGCTGTTGGCCTGCGTGACGCCGTTGAAGCTGTTGACCCCGATCCCACCGGTGCCAACCGTGAACTGCCGGATGCCCAGCTGAGGATCCGCTGTGCCGTCCGGCTTCTGCGGCGCGAACCGCTCGTACACCTCGTAGTGCGCGTTGAGCGCGATCTCCGCCCCGGCGGCGTACAAATCGTCCCACAACGGCTTCACCGCGGCATAGACCGTCGGGAGTCCGTTGCTCGAGGTCGAGCTGAAGCGTGGGATGTGCCACATGGCGAGCGTGCATTGGGCGGGGTGGGCGGCCAGGTCCGACTTGAGCCACAGTTCTTGCGGAGAGCCGGCCGACGTGGAGATGTTGCTGTTCAGCACGACGATGTGCCAGGCGCCCAGGTCGTAGCTGTAGTAGAACTTTCCCGAGTCGCCCGCCGCCGTCCCGAAATACTGCCAATAGCTCGACGAACCCGGACTGAACCCCTCCATGTGACCGGCCGACGGCCGGGTGCGCGCCTTGTGCCGGCCCCACGAGGGGTCATAACAGTTGACAAAATTTGGGGGGCTGCTGCTCGAGCCCAATACGTTATCGCCGAGCGCGAACACGGTGCCGGGGATCGTGTCGAGAATCGCGGCCGTGGCTTCGTCATTGGTGCGGTCGCACCGCGCGATGTCCCCGGCGCCCACCAGGACCTGGCCCGATACCACCACGGCGGCGCTGATGCCCGGAGAACCCGGGCCGGCGGGGCCCGCGCCAGCGGGGCCGACAGGCTGGTCCTGTGAGCACGTTGTCAGGAGCGCTACGGCGACCAGCAAGCGCCCCAGCGCGCGGACGCTATGTCCACGCGAAGGGCGATGGGGACGACGCTGGCGACGGGGCATACCGAACCTCACGCACGATTTAGGGACGGTGATCCAGGGGGGATGCGAACGCAGGAGTCGTGCGCGCTGCGCCACCATCTAACAGCCAGAGGCGTAGCGAGTTGGCAAATTTGTCGGGGCCTAAGCCGGGGTACCTGCTGCAACCTTCCCACACCTTCGCCGGAGGGCTGATACGCTTGCGGGCGGCGAACCCTAGCCGCAGGACGACCGCCGTGCGGCGTGGCGCGGGGCTCAACCTTTTGTGGCGGGTTCCTTACAACCGGTGCAACGATCCGCTGTACGGTCGCGCCGGGCGCGGCTATCTCGCTGTCCCATGGCAGGTTGCGCATTGGGCGACCGGGGGCGCCGCGGTACCGAGATTGCCCCGTCAAATCGCTCTGATGACAGGACGCAGCCTCATCCCCGCTCAACGAGCGCCACTCTCCGTGGCCGGGGCCCCGCGCGCAGGCGGAGCGCCGCCTCCCTCCGCAGAGGGCGACTGGCTGGCCGACGCGCGGCGTTACCTGATCGCGATCCAGCGGTATCGCTGGATGGTCTTCGGTCTCTCCGCCCTCGGCCTGCTGGTCGGGTTCGCGTTCGCCGGCGTGGTGCTCGCCCCCGGCTACGCGGCACGCGCCTCCCTGTGGATCCACGGACCCGCGGGACAGGAGGGCGAGCCCGGCCCGCTCTGGTCCGGCCGGCTGCCGATCTCCGCAGGCTGGAGCGACCTGGTGCGGACCAACATCGTCCTGGATGACGTGGTGCGGGGCGAACGACTGTACCTGACGAACAACCCCGCGAGCGACACGGTGCTCGCGACGTTCGCGATCAACCAGCAGGTGCGCCCGGGCCGATATCGGCTCGTCGTGGACAACGGGGGTACGGCCTTCACGCTCCGGGATGCAGCGGGACGCGTGCTCGACCGTGGCGCCGTCGGCGATTCGGTCGGCGCGCGGCTCGGGTTCGTGTGGGTGCCATCGCCCGGGACGCTCCACGCCGGTGAGACGGTCGCCTTTACGCTGATCACGCCATCCGCGGCCGCCGCGTGGCTCACCAGGGAGCTCAAGGTGAGCCCGGACCCTGACGGCAATTTCATCCAACTCGAGCTCTACGGGCCGGACGCATCCAGGACGACGGCGATCGTGAACGCCGTCGCGGCCCGTGTTGTCGCCGTCGCCGCCGATTTGAAGCGCGCCAACCTGACCCAGCTGAACGCGGTGCTTGGCGGGCAAATGCGACGGGCGGAGGCGGACCTGCGGAGCGCCGAAGGTGCGCTGCAGCGCTTTCGCATGCAGGCCGCCACGCAGCTGGCGGACGGCTCCGGTTCGGTGACCGCGAACTTCTCGGCTCCGACGGATCCGCGGTTCGCGCGGCTGCTCGACGTCAAGAGCCGCCGCACCCAGCTGTTGCGGGATCGCGAGGCGATCAACCGCATCCTCGCCCGCTCGTCCGGCTCGGGACCGGTGGTCGACGCACTCGCGACGATCGGCGCGGTGGCCGGGTCCACGGAGCTGAGCCGGGCGCTGGGAGAGCTCAC
>QHUS01000009.1 GCA_003222035.1 Gemmatimonadota bacterium
GGAAGATCGTCCGGTAGGGGCCGCTCTTGTTGAGATAGTTCTGACCCGTGCGGAAGTAGCTCAGGACCGTGGTCACGCCGCCGGTGAGCGCCGACGCGGTCTCGCTGCTCGCGTCGGTGGCCAGGTCGCGGTAGATTCCGATGTGAAAGTGCGAGTCCACCCCGCCCGGCAGCACGAGCTTGTCACGCGCGTCGATGACGGCGTCCGCATCGGCCGAGGCGATCGAATCGGTCAGCGCGGTGATGCGCCCGTCACGAATACCGACGTCGCAGCGCACGGCGCCGACGAACGGAAAGACAACGGTGCCGTTCAGGACGGCGCTATCGTAGCGGGGCATGCCGGGCGGGGCGGACGACGTTGGGGAGCGCGGTCGACTCTCAGTGAGTGCTGAGCGCGGTCGAGATGACCCACGCGAAGTCGATCACGAGCGCCGCGACGAGGATGACGGAGCCGATGCTCAGCCAGAGCCCGATACCTTTTTCGTCCATGGTCGTCCTCCGTGATGAGTTCTCGGCGCGACCCTAGCATACTCGTCGTGAGTCGACAAAGCGGTAGGCGGCGGAGGCCATCATGAGACTTCGAGGAAAGGTCGCGCTGGTCACCGGCGCCCAGCAGGGAATCGGGCGCGGCATCGCCCTGGCGTTCGCCCACGAGGGCGCCGACGTGGCCGTGAACTATCTCGACGATCGGACCGCGGCCGAAACGGTGCTGCGTCAGGTCCAGGCGGCGGGCCGGCGGGCGACGCTCGTGCAGGCCGACGTCGCCCGGCCGGCTGACGCGAGGGCGATGGTCACGCGGGTCGTGGAGGAGCTCGGGGGGCTCGACATCCTCGTCAACAACGCGGGCGTCTACCCCAGGGTGCCGTTCCTCGAGATGCGCGAGGACGACTGGGATCTGGTCCTCGACGTCAATCTCAAGGGCGGCTGCTTCTGCGCCCAGGCCGCTGCGCAGACGATGGTCTCCGGTCGGCGGCGGGGCTCGGTCATCAATATGGCGTCTCAGGCGATTCGCGGCGCGATCCGGGGGGTGCACTACTCGGCCAGCAAGGGCGGCGTGGTCGCCATGACGCGGGCGATGGCGCTCGAGCTGGCCCCGCACGGGATTCGCGTGAATGCGATCGCGCCGGGCCTGACCGACACCGCCCAGCCGCGCTACGGCAGCAGCGAAGAGGAGCTCGCGGTCATGGCCAGCGCGGTTCCGCTGGGGCGCATGGCGCAACCCGACGACATCGCCGCGGTGGCGGTATTTCTCGCCAGCGACGACGCGCGCCACGTCACGGGGCAGACCGTGCACGTCAACGGCGGCTCGTACATGCCGTAATACGATTGAATTCTTCGGGAATCGGGTATCCCCGGCATACTGGGCCTGATCGCGATCAGAAGGGAGCCTAAGCCGATGAGTCCAGCGCCGAGCTTCTTCGAGACGGTCAACAGCTACTTCGACAAGGCGGCGGCACTCACCGACTATCCGCCCGGTCTGCTCGAGCAGATCAAGGTGTGCGACAGCGTCTACGCCTTCCAGTTCCCGATCCGGCGCCAGGGCGGCTACGAGGTCATCTCCGGCTGGCGCGCGCAGCACAGTCACCACCGCCTGCCCGTGAAGGGCGGCATTCGCTTCGCGCCCACCGTGGACGAGGACGAGATCAAGGCCCTGTCCGCGCTGATGACCTACAAGTGCGCCATCGTCGACGTGCCGTTCGGCGGCGCCAAGGGCGGGGTCCGGATCGACACCAAGCAGTACTCGGTCCAGGAGCTCGAGCAGATCACGCGCCGCTACACCGCCGAGCTGATCAAGAAGAACTTCATCGGGGCGGGCCTGGACGTCCCCGCGCCCGACTACGGGACCGGCCCGCGTGAAATGGCCTGGATCTACGACACGTATTCCGCGTTCTACCCGGGCGCCATCGACGCGATGGCCTGCGTGACCGGCAAGCCCGTGACCCAGGGCGGCATCCGTGGACGCGTAGAGGCCACCGGACGCGGAGTCTACTTCGGCCTTCGCGAGGCCTGCGACCAGGCCGAGGACATGAAGGCGCTGGGGCTCTCGACCGGGCTCACGGGCAAGACGATCGTCGTCCAGGGGCTCGGCAACGTCGGCTACAACACGGCTCGGTTCTGCCAGGAGGCCGGCTGCGTGATCGTCGCGCTCTCCGAGCGCGAGGGCGCCGTCTATCGCCGGCAGGGGCTCGAGCTCGACGCCGTGGTGAAGCACCAGAAGCAGACGGGCTCGATCCTGAATTTCCCCGGCGCCACGAACCTTACGCCGACCAATCTCGCGCTCGAGGTCGAGTGCGACATCCTGATCCCGGCGGCGCTGGAGAACCAGATCACCGGCGAGAACGCTCCCCGCATCAAGGCGAAGATCGTCGCCGAGGCGGCCAACGGGCCCACCACCGCGGACGCCGAAAAGATCCTGCTCGACCGCGGCGTGCTCATCATTCCCGACATCTTCCTCAACGCCGGCGGGGTGACCGTCTCGTATTTCGAATGGATCAAGAATCTGTCCCACGTGCGTTTCGGCCGGGTCGCCAAGCGCTTCGAGGAGGCGTCCTACGACCGGATGGTCTCGGCGATCGAGAAGGCCACCGGACGCGGCTTCTCCAGCGAGGAGCGCCACGCGATCGTCCGGGGGGCGGACGAGATCGACCTGGTGAACTCCGGCCTCGAGGAGACGATGATCACCGCCTACCGGCAGGTTCACGAGCAGTGGAAGGGCGATTCGCGGATCCAGGATCTGCGGACGGCGGCGTTTCTCACCGCGCTGCACAAGGTGGCCACCACCTACCTCGAGCTCGGAATCTTCCCCTGACGCATTGCGGAAGGCCGCTCACGTATTCCGGAAGCGGCGCCGATCTGGTCGACAAACAGTCGGCCGGTCGACGGAATGTGTCAGGCTGAACCGGCCCCGCGCGCGCAACGCCTGAGAATCTATCCCTAATCTTCCCGGAAGGGCGTGGCATCGCCCTTGCTGCCTTCCTCCCCGGGGCGACCCTGCGTCGAACGGGGAGGATCGATGTCATCGAAGCGCGTTCGATCTGCCGGCTTCTGCGCGCTCGCGTTCACGCTGCTCTGGGCCTCCCCTGCCCGATCCGCGCCGATCGCCGTGCAGTATCAGGAAGGCCTGGTGCGCGCGTTTCCGGTCCTTCGAACCACGGACAACGAGACGCTGGCCCAGGGCGATTTCGCGCAGGTCGCGCGGGGCGACCAGGTGACGGCGCGACTGATCTTTCGCTTCGAGGACGGCTCCCTGTACGACGAGACGGTCGTCTACTCGCAGCGCAATCGCTTCACCCTGCTGAACTACCGCATCGTGCAGCGCGGTCCCTCGTTCCCGGAGACGCTCGAAGCCTCGATTGACCGGCAGACCGGGCGGTACGAGGTCCGCTATCGCGCCGACGAGGAGAGCGCCGAGGAGCATCTCAGCGGGACGCTCGCCCTTCCCGACGACGCGTACAACGGAATGCTCTCGCTGATCGTCAAGAACTTGCGGCCCGGCGCCAGCGAGACCGTGTCGATCGTCGCTTTCACGCCGAAGCCCCGTGTCGTGACCCTCCAGCTCCTGCCGCTGGCCACGGAGCGTGTGCCGGCGGGCGAGGTGGTCCGCTACCACATCCGCCCCAAGCTCGGGCTGTTCGCGTCGCTTCTCGTCACCGATGTTCCCGACACCCGCATCTGGATTCTCTCGGGTGAAACGCCCGCCTTCCTCAAGGCCGAGGGGCCGCTCTACTTCATGGGACCAATCTGGCGGGTCGAGCCCCACTGATCCACGGTTGCGCAGGACCGGCAGATCGCCGAAGATCGCCGCGGCGCTCGAGGGCGCGAATCGCGGATTCGAGGGGGCCGGCGATGGGAATCAAGGGTATCGATCACTGGGTCATCGTTGCGGGCGATCTGCGCCGCACGCTCGACTTCTACCAGAAGCTCGGCTTCGCCATCGCGTGGGAGAAGCGGCCGGGCCGTCCGGACATGGCGACGATCCGGATCAGCGACGCGCAGAAGATCAACGTCCACGGACCTGAAGCGCCCGCGCGTCCGGGCTACCTCGGGGCGCGGCAGCCCTCGGTCGGCGGCGCTGACTTCTGTCTCGAGTGGGCCGGCACCGTCGACGAGATCCTCGCCCTGCTGGACAAGAACGGCGTCACGCCCGAGGCCGGCCCCGGACCCCGCACGTGCGCGCGCGGTGTGTCGACCAGCGTCTATTTCCGCGATCCCGATCAGAACCTGGTCGAGTTCACCGTGTACGAGGGGCGGGCCTAGTCGCTCTCTCCGTTCTCTCGCCCGGGGCGCGCCTCAGACCGGGGCCTGAGCCACGGCCGTCCCGCACCGCGGGCAATGCGTCCAGTCGGGAGCGAGCACGGTCTTGCAGTGCGAGCAGGTTCGCTTGTCCGGCGTCGACGATGCCGGGCGATCCGCGCCAGGGCGGCCAGCGGCCGGCTCCTCGGCATGGGCCGAGTCGAGGCCCTTCTTGAACTCCTTGAGGCTCGACCCCAGCGATCGAGCGAGCTGGGGGAGCCGGTTCGCGCCGAACAAGACCATCACGATGACCAGAATCACCAGCAATTCCTGCGACCCGAGCCCAAACATCGCTGAACCTCCTCGATCCTGCTTCGCCGCTGAGCGGCGCCACCCCGGGGTCGCGCCGCTCATTCGGCAATCGGACTACTCGTCGTCCTCCCCCGACGGCTGCCTCCCGAACACCGCGATGCATCCCTTCTCGCAGTCGTCGACAAGGCCGCCACCCGGGACGGCGAAGGCGCTGAA
>QHUS01000010.1 GCA_003222035.1 Gemmatimonadota bacterium
CTTTGGCGAGATGCCCATGTGCGACGCGACCTCGCGGTAATTCAAGCCCTCGCCGCGGCTCAAGACGAACGCGGCGCGCGTGCGCGGCGGGAGCGCGGCGATGGCCCGCACCACGCGCCGCCGCAGTTCCTCTGCCTCGAATTCAAGGTCCGCCGGCGTCGTGGCCGTGTGACCGGCCCCGGCCTGCATGAGCAACGGTGCGGCCCGGCGGCGCACGGCGGCCCGCCGGTGTTGACTGAGCGCACCGCGGCTCACGGCCGCGTACAGGTAGTGCCGGAGATCGCGCACCGCCCAATGGGCGCGATCGTCCCAAATGCGCGCGAACACGCCCTGGACCACGTCCTCGGCCGCATCGCGATTCCCCAGGTACCCGGCGACATAGCGACAGAGCGGGTCGTAGTACTTCCGGAACAACCGCTCAAAGGCGGATTCGTCGCCGGTACGGATCCGTGCGATCCAATCCTCGGGGAGGGGTGATTCGGGTGGCGGTGGACGACGATGTGCGCTGAACGCCATGACCGCTCGGGGCTGAGCCGTGCGGCGCACAGGCTGCAAGGAGCACGCCGGTCGAACGGACATCGTAGCAGAGCGGGCGACGGGATTCGAACCCGTGACGTCCACTTGCGATGCATTCGCAGGCCGTCAGCAGCCGCCCGCAAGCGCCAGCGTCCGCCATGAATTCGCGAACGTTTTCAGCCACGGCGTGACGCGCGGGCGCAACACGCGGACGACTTCGTCCCGAACTCGAAATGACCTTTGACCGGCTTGGAAATCTGCGGAATGGAGGGCGGGCACACCCCCCGGTCGGCAGGCGAGGGTGCCGTCGTAGGGACTCGCCGTCCCGGGGGGGGGGAGGCAAGAAGGCGGGCCACCGCGACTCCCGCAGGCTGGCACGGAATGCCCTGCTGCTGGGGCGATACAACTCTGTAAGTCGAAGAGCGGGCGACGGGATTCGAACCCGTGACGTCCAGCTTGGGAAGCTGGCATTCTACCCCTGAATTACGCCCGCAGGGCCCTCAAGCAGGCAGGAAGTGTGCCCAATTTGGGCCTCGTTTGCAATGCCACAGGGCCGTGCCGCAGGATCGCGTCCTCTACTCCCTTGAGGTGCGCTCGCATCCGCTTCACGCCCAACGTCGCATCGCGCCGCTCGAGGGCATCGAGGATCGCCAGGTGACCCTCGTGGTCGCGTTCCCGCGACCCAAAGATGTTCAGGATGAGCCGTTGTTCCTCGGTAAACAGGTCTCGCAGAACATCCAGTAACTGGACCAGCACCGCGTTCCCGGACGCTAGGGCGATCTGCCGGTGAAACGACATGTTGATGGTGTTCAGGACGTCGTCGTCAGCGAGGTTCTGACCGGCGGTATTGAGTAGCCGCCGCATCTCCCTCAGGTGCTGCGCCGTCGCCTTTTGCACCGCGTCGGCGACCGATTGGGCTTCGAGCGCCATGCGGGCGCGAATGAGATCCAGAAGCAGCTTCTTCGTGACCGTGCCCGGGTAGTCCGGGCTGGCCAGCACCAGCACGTCCTCGCTTCGGCTCACGTACACGCCGGAGCCATGGCGGATTTCGATGACGCCGATGGTCTCGAGCTTCTTCAGAGCCTCGCGCACCGTTGGGTGCCCGACGCCGAACCGCTTCGCCATTTCCATGATCGACGGCAGCCGGTCAGCGACTCGATAATGCCCACGCTGGATCATCCCTCTGATCCGCCGCGCCAGCCTGTCCGACAGACTTTGCTTCAACTCTGGCGCGAACGCGGTGTGCGTCGCCTGGTCATCGGCCGGTCGCCGAGCCACGGGACGTCGCGCGCTGGCCAGCGTGGAGGTTCCCCGTGCCATATCGTCGCACCCCCGAGTTTCTGGGACTCGCCGCACGTTGGGAGCCCTGGTAGTCAGGCGCTCAGGGCCCCAGTCAAAGCTAATGGGTCAGCGCGCGGGCGCCTGCGCCGCGACCCCCATGACCGCCTCGAAGGCCGGCTTGGGACGGTGCTGCCGGTCGAACAACAGGGGGTAGTTTGTCCGTCCTCGCACCGGCCAGTGGTTGAGCCATGAGTCCCCGTCCGCCACCCCCCAGAACGTCACCCTGCCGATGTCGGCGGCGTGCCGCTCATACACGGTGAACAGTTCCGCGTAGCGCTGCGCCAAGGCATGCTGCACCGAATCCGGCAGGCCGTTCGGATAGGGATTCAGGACGGTCGCAGACTGGTTCGGCCGCGGAAGCACATCGATGTCGAGCTCGGTGATCATGACCCGCACGCCGAGCCCGGCGAAGGCGACGATCGTCGAGTCCTGCTGGGCCGCGGTCGGCCAGTCCATGCGGTTGTGACCCTGCAGTCCGACGCCCGTGATCGGAATGCCTGCGGCCCGGAGCCGGCGCACCAGGTCGAGCGCGCCGTTCCGCTTGGGCGCATTCTCGAGCGCATAGTCGTTGTAGTACAGCTCGGCCGCGGGATCGGCGGCGTGGGCGAACCGGAAAGCCTGTGCGAGGTAATCCACGCCGATGATGGTCAGCCACGGCGTCGGTCGGAGCGTGCCGTCGTCGTTCAGCGCCTCGTTCACGACGTCCCAGCCTCGGATCCGACCCCGGTAACGCCCCACGACGGTTTCGATGTGGTCGCGCAACCGGGCGAGGAGTGTGTCGCGGCTTACCGGGTTGCCGCTGGAGTCCTGGAATACCCATCGCGGCGTCTGCTGGTGCCACACGAGGGTATGCCCAACGATGAACATCCCGTCGCGCTCGCCGAACGCGACGTATTGGTCGGCGGTCGCGAAGTCGTAGACGCCGGGACGAGGGTGGACGGACTGCCATTTGAGGACATTTTCGGGCGTGATCGCGTTGAACTGGGCTCGCACGAGCGCGGCCCCTGCCGTGTCCCGCCCGGAGAATTGTGCCACGTTGAGCGCCGCCCCTACCAGGAAGGCGCCCTCGAACGCGGTGCGCAGCGTGCGAGGTGCGCGCCCGACCGCGACCGGCCGAACCCGCGCGCAGCCGATCGCGACCGCGGCGAGGAGCACCGCGCCCATCGCGTGCAGCCAGTTACGGCTCCTCGACGACATCGAGGGCCACCTTGCGCAGGTCCACGGAGTTGCCGCCAACCATGACGTCGAACCGGCCCGGTTCTACCACACGCCGCATGTCGGGACCATGGTAGGCGAGGTGCTCCGGCCCGATCTCGAACGTGACGGTCCGCGTTTCGCCCGGCGGCAACGTGACGCGTCGGAACCCGCGCAGCTGCTCGACCGGCTGCGTCGCCAGGCTCACCGCGTCCCGGATGTAGAGCTGCACCACCTCGTCGCCCGCCCTGGTCCCCGTGTTCGTCACGTCCACCGAGACTTGGGTCCGCTCTTGGGCCCGGATGCGAGCCGGCGTGACGCGCAGGTTCGCGTACGCGAAGGTCGTGTACGACAAGCCATACCCGAAGGGGAACAACGGCCGCGTCGTGTCGAACAGGTACCCACGCCGGGCAGAGGGCTTGGAATTGTAGAAGACCGGCAGCTGCCCCACGTGACGGGCGACGGTGACGGGCAACTTGCCGCCGGGGTTGATGTCGCCGAACAGGGCCTCCGCCACGACCGTGCCGGTTTCCTGCCCGAGGTACCAACCATCGAGAATGGCGGGGACGCGATCCACGAGGCCGGGGATCGAGAGCGGGCGGCCGTGGATCAGCACCAGGACGGTCCGCGTGCCCGTGGCCAGCACCGCGCGCACAAGCTCCTCCTGCTGGCCTGGCAGCCCGAGGTCCGCGCGGTCGCCGAGGTGATTCGGGGCGTACGCCTCGCGACTGGTCATCTCGTTGTCGCCGACCACGACGATCGCGACCTGGCTGCGCCGAGCGAGCGCGACTGCGGCGGCACGACGCCGCGCGTTGGACCGAGCGTCGGGCACGACGACCCGATCCGCGCCCCACCGGGCGTGCGAACGCGTCCCGCCGAGGTGCGGTTGTGGCTCGCGGGTGAACGTGGAGTCCTCAGTGATGCGCGTCCCTTCCGCGTACCCGACGGTTGCGCTGTTCCCCAGTCGAGCCCTGATACCCTCCAGGATGCTGACCACGTGGCGCGGGCCGCCTGAGTAACCGCCCAACAACACCTCGGCCGCGTGCGGTCCGATCACTGCGACGCGCAACAGGCCGTTGGCGGGGAGCGGCAGCAACCCCGCGTCGTTCTTGAGGAGGGTGATCGCCTGGCGGGCGGCGTCGCGGGCCAAGCCGCGCGTGGCTTCCGCTTCCGAGATCCGCTCGGCCTGCACCGGATCGACCAGCGGGTCTTCGAACAGCCCGAGCTCGAACTTGGCCCGCAGCAGCCGTCTCACGGCGGAGTCGACGGCGGCCGCCGGCACGCGGCCTTGCTGCACCTGGTCGACGAGCGTGCCGTACGCCTGGACGTCGGGCAGCTCGATGTCCACCGTGGCCGCGAGCGCCCGCCGCGCCGCTTCCGCGGGATCGGCGGCGACATGATGGATCTCGGCAAGCTGCGCGATGGCGAACCAGTCGGACACGATCACCCCGCCGAACCCCCACTCCCCGCGCAGCACGTCGTGCAGCAGCCACCGGTTGGCGTGGGATGGAATGCCGTCCACCTCGTTGTAGGACGGCATCACGCTGCGCGCGCCTCCCTCCTTGATGGCGACTTCAAAGGGATAGAGAAACACGTCGCGCAGCGTGCGCTCTCCGTAGGGTGCGGGACCCACGTTCGTGCCTGACTCGGGCTGGCCATGCCCGGTCATATGCTTGAGGGTGGCGAGCACGTGAGTAGGCCCGACGGTTACCTCGGTCCCCTGGAGGCCGCGCACCGCCGCCACGCCCATGCGGGCCGCGAGGTAGGGGTCCTCCCCGTACGTCTCCTCGATGCGCCCCCACCGGGGGTCGCGCGCGACGTCGACCACTGGGGCGAGCACCTGATGCACGCCGCGCGCGCGCGCCTCCGCTGCGGCGGCGGCGAACACCCGCTCCACCAAGTCCGGGTTCCAGGTGCTGGCCAGCGCGATCGCCTGCGGGAAGCTCGTGGCCTGCTGCGCCTCGAGGCCGTGCAGGGCTTCCTCGTGAAACAGCACGGGAATCCCCAGGCGGGTGTGCTCCTTCACCCAGCGCTGGATGGCGTTGGTGTACTCCGCTTCCGCCCGAGCTGCGTGGCCCTCGGCGGGTCGCTCGATGCGTCCGATGCCGATCCGAAACCATGCGGGAGCACGCGCCGCATCGAACCGGCCTGCGCTGTCGGTGATGGCCCGCTTGCCCTGCCACAGGCACAACATCTGACCCACCTTCTCTTCCAGCGTCATGCG
>QHUS01000011.1 GCA_003222035.1 Gemmatimonadota bacterium
TAACCCGCTCCCTTAGTGTGTCGCACATAATGATGGAAGGTGGTTCGTGAAGATGATCTGAGACCTGCGCGAAGCTGCCCGTCACACGGTGAAGCTTCCTTCACCAACTCTCAGGGCGGTAGCGGGCCAAACTGAGGGTTTCGTCGCCAGCCTCGTGCTCGGTTTTCACCTGACTCAGCTGGCGGCGCCATGACCTGGAGCGGGCAATTCGAAGCGATGGAGCGGTGCGCGAGAAGCTGAAGCTGGTGGTCCCGTGAGGTGGATCGACCATGACAGATCACACACACCATCATCATCCCAGCCACGCCGCCCCACGTGAGGGGGCGGAGATGGCCGCACAGGGCCACGCTGGTCACGCCGATATGGTAGCGGACTTTCGGCGGCGCTTCTGGATCTCGCTGGCGCTCACGCTGCCGGTCCTGGCGACCTCGCACATGATCCAACAGTTCCTCGGACTCCGCGACGCGCTGGCGTTCCCGGGCGACCGCTACGTCGGGTTCGGTTTCGCGTCTGCCGTCTACTTCTACGGCGGCTGGCCGTTCCTCACGGGGCTCGTGGCAGAGCTCCGTGCACGCCTCCCCGGCATGATGACGCTCGTAGCGCTCGCGATCACGGTCGCCTACGCCTACAGCACGCTGGTCGTGTTCGGCCTTCCCGGCGACGTCTTCTTCTGGGAAACCGCGACGCTGATCGACATCATGCTGCTCGGTCACTGGCTCGAGATGCGCTCAGTGCTCGGCGCCTCGCGCGCGCTCGAGCAACTCGTGCGCTTGCTCCCGGCAGACGCCCACCGCCTCCGCCCGGATGGGGGGAGCGAAGACGTGCCGGTGGCCGCGCTCCGGCCGGGCGATCGCGTGCTCGTCAAGCCGGGCGAGCGGATCCCCACCGACGGCGAGATCAGCGACGGCCGGACGACGGTGGACCAGGCCCTGCTCACCGGCGAGTCCCGGCCCGTCGAGAAAGGCCCGGGCGATGCGGTGATCGGCGGCGCGGTGAACGGTGAATCGGCTGTCACGACCAGGGTCACTCGCACGGGAGCGGACACCTACCTGGCGCAGGTGATCGAATTGGTGCGCCAGGCGCAGGAGACCAGGTCGCGAACCCAGGACCTCGCGGATCGGGCCGCGCTGTGGCTCACGATCATCGCGCTCTCCGCGGGCGCCGCGACATTCGTCGCGTGGCTCACCGCGGGACGCGAGCTGTATTTCGCGCTGGAGCGGACGGTGACCGTGATGGTGATCGCGTGCCCCCATGCGCTCGGCCTCGCGGTGCCGCTCGTGATCGCCGTCTCGACCACGCTGGCGGCGCGGCGCGGGCTGCTGATCCGCGACCGCTCGGCGTTCGAGCGGGCCCACGAGCTCGATGCCATCGTGTTCGACAAGACCGGGACTCTGACCGAAGGCCGGTTCGGCGTCACCGACGTCGTGGCGCTCGACGGGCGCAGCGAGGCGGACGTGCTGCGACTCGCGGGCGCGATCGAAAGTCGCTCCGAGCATCCCATCGCCGCCGGAATCGTGCGGGCCGTCGCGGAACGGGCGCTGCGCTATCCCGCGCCGGCCGAAGTCACGGCCATCCCCGGCAAGGGGGCGCGCGGCATCGTGGAGGGCACGGAGGTGAAGGTCGTGAGCCCGGGGTATGTGCGGGAGCTGGGGCTCGGGCCTCGGGAGTCGGGCGGACAGATCCAGCGGTTGTTGGATCAGGGTAAGACCGTCGTCTACGTGGTGGCGGATGGGAAAGTGATCGGCGCCGTCGCGCTCGCGGACGTCATCCGTGAGGAGTCGCGCGACGCGGTGCGACGTCTGCAGCGCCGGGGCATCAAGACAATCATGTTGACGGGCGATTCCGCCGCCGTCGCGGACTGGGTGGCGCAAGAGCTCGGCCTCGACGAGTACGTCGCCGAAGTGCTGCCCGACCAAAAGGCGACCAGGATCCGCGATCTCAAGGCCCGGGGCCTCACGGTCGCCATGGTCGGCGACGGCGTCAACGACGCGCCGGCGCTCGTGGAGGCGGACGTGGGGATTGCGATCGGCGCCGGGACCGATGTCGCCATCGAATCCGCGGACATCGTGCTCGTTCGGTCCGACCCGCGCGACGTCGCCGCGATCGTGGAGCTTGCCCGCGCGACGTATCGCAAGATGGTCCAGAACCTCTGGTGGGCCACGGGCTACAACGCCGTGGCGCTGCCGCTCGCGGCCGGGGCCCTCTACGGCGTCGCCGGGGTCCTGCTCTCGCCTGCGCTCGGCGCCGTGCTGATGTCGGCATCCACGGTCATCGTGGCACTCAACGCACAGCTCCTGGGCCGAAGTGCGACGATCAAGGTCTGAGCGGCCACGCCGCGGGGATCCGCGACAGACCCTAAAGTTCACCCCACCGGGCGGCACAATCCGCGTGACCACGGCACCGCTGGAGGGGGGGGCAGGCGTGCGGCTGTCCGTCGAGGACTCGCGGCAGGGGATTCCGCCCGATCACCTGGCGCATATCTTCGACCCGTTCTACCGGGTCACCGCTGGTGGAGCCCGCTTCGAGCTCGAGCTGCCATCGGCGACCCTCCTCGAACCCGCGAGTGTGCCATGAGCCCGGGGAATCCGAGTCACCACCAGCACCCCAAGGGGACGCTGTTCCTCGTTGGCCTCTACGGGCTGCTGTTCGCAGTCAGCTGGTTCGCGGTCTACGTGTTCGTCTACCTGCGGCGCGGGGGGGTGACGCCATGAACGTCGCCCTCTACGAGAAGATCTGGATGTGGGCGGCGGGCGGCCTCATCGTCGCGTTCGTCGCCACTGTGCTCGGCGCGGCTGTCGGCAGCGGGCTGCAGCCCCCAAGCCATGTCGAGACGATTGATCCGACCAAGGTGTTCACGGACCCTCAGTTCGGGCACCCCAGCGTGACCGTGGGCCCAAACGGCACGACCGTCGTCTCGTTCGGCATGATGTTCGCCTTCAATCCCGCGGTGATTCGCGTGCCGGCCGGCAAGCCGGTCACCTTCCGGATGACCAGTGCCGACGTGACCCACGGCTTCCTGATCGTCGGCACGAACGCCAACACGATGCTCGTGCCCGGCTACGTCAGCCAGTTCACCACCACGTTCCGACGGCCGGGTGAGTATCTGATCGTGTGCAACGAGTACTGCGGCCTGGGTCATCACGTGATGTCGGCGAAACTGATCGTCGAGGAGGAAGAGAAGGGGGCGACGCCATGAGCACTCGCACCAGTCGCCTCGCCCTCGCCAATCTGTGGGTCGCCATTGTCGCGTTCGGCGTCGCGTCCGCGATGGCGCTCATGCAGGCCCTGTCGCGCGCCGCGCTCGAGCTCCCGTGGCGGACCGCGAAGATGTACTACCTGTCCGTGACGGCCCACGGCACCCTGATGGCGCTCGTGTTCACGACATTCTTCATCATGGCGTTCGGCTACGTCGTCGCCGAGCGGTCGCTCGGCCGCTCGGTCCCACACGAGGGGCTTGCCTGGACCGGGTACTGGGTCGCGCTCGTCGGCACGCTTGCCACCGTGGCGGCGATTCTGTCGGGCAAGGCCACGGTGCTCTACACGTTCTATCCCCCCCTCAAGGCGCACCCCGCGTTCTATATCGGAGCCACGCTGCTGGTGGTCGGATCGTGGCTCTGGAGCTTCGTGGTGATCCGCAGCTACCTGGCCTGGAAGCGGGAGCATCCGGGCGAGGGCGCGCCGCTCGCATTGCACGGGATGCTCGCGACCGTGATCGTCTGGCTGATCGCCACGGTCGGCGTGGCAGCCGAGATGCTGTTTCTGCTCATCCCCTGGTCGCTCGGTCTCACCAAGACGATCGACCCGGAGCTGGCCCGCATGCTGTTCTGGTACTTCGGGCACCCGCTCGTCTACTTCTGGCTCCTGCCCGCGTACGTGGTGTGGTACACGATCCTCCCGAAGGTGGCGGGCGGGAAGCTGTTCAGCGACCCGCTGGCGCGGCTCGTGTTCGTGTGGTTCGTGGTCCTCTCGACGCCCGTGGGCTTCCACCACCAGTTCATGGACCCGGGCATCCCGGCCTCGTGGAAGCTGTTCCATACGGTGCTCACGTTCGGGATTCTGTTCGCGAGCTTCGTCACCGCGTTCACCGTTACGGCGTCGCTCGAAGTGGCCGGTCGGGCGAGAGGCGCGACTGGGCTGCTCGACTGGCTGCCGCGCTTGCCGTGGAAGGATCCGCTGTTTTCGAGCGTGGCGCTGTCGATGTTGTTGTTCGGGGTCGGCGGCATTGGCGGCGCGATCAACGCCGCCTACGGGATGAATGCCGTGGTCCACAACACCGCCTGGATCCAGGGCCATTTCCATTTGACCGTAGGAAGCGCGGTGGCATTGACGTTCATGGGCACGGCGTACTGGCTGTTGCCCCGGCTTACGGGACGTGAGCTCGAGCTCGGCCTGCTGGCCAGGGTGCAGCCCTACTTGTGGTTCCTCGGGATGCTGTTGTTCGCGATTTCGAACCATATCACGGGGCTCATGGGCATGCCCCGCCGCATCTACGACGCCAGCTACGGTGGTAGTGTCGCGGCCCAGGCGTGGAGTGGCTGGACGGACTTGTCAGCGCTCGGTGGCGTTTGCCTCTTCACGAGCGCCGGGTTCTTCATCCTCGTGATGCTCGGGACCGGACTGGCTGGGAAGCGACGGGACGCGGAGCCGATCGAGTGGGCCGAGCCCCTCGAGCCCACCAGTCCGAAGGCGACCTTGTTCGACCGCTATGGGCTGTGGACGGCGGTGGCCGTGGTG
>QHUS01000102.1 GCA_003222035.1 Gemmatimonadota bacterium
CCGACTCGAGGTTCGCGAGGTGGCGCATCGCTTGATACTCCGCCAGGATGCCATTGGCACCGAGCAGGCGCCGCGTCTCTCGCGCCACGTCGGTCGCGATGTTCACGTTGTTACGCTTCGCGAGCGAGACCTGTTGCGGCGAGGCCTTCCCCTGATCCTTCAGGCGACCGAGCTGGAGGCACAGCAGCTGCGCCTTGGTGATCTCCGTCAGCATGTCGGCCAGCCGCGCCTGCTGCAGCTGGAAGCCGCCGATCGGGTGCCCGAACATCACACGGTTCTTGGCATAGCTCACCGCCTCGTCGTAGCACGCCATCGCTGCACCCACGGCGCCCCACGCGATACCGTAGCGGGCCTGTGTCAGGCACATGAGCGGCGACTTGAGGCCGCCCGATTTCGGCAGCAGCGCGTCCTTCGGGAGGCACACGTCCTGCAGTACCAGCTCGCTCGTGTCGCTGGCGCGGAGGGAGAGCTTGCCTTTCTGGTCCTTGGCTGAAAATCCCTTCGTGTCCGTCGGCACGATGAACCCGCGGATCGAGTTCACGTCGTCCACCTTGCCGGCCTTGGCCCACACGACCGCCACCTGCGCAGTCGAGCCGTTGGTGATCCACATCTTGGCGCCGTTCAGGACCCAGCCGTCCTTCGACTCCCGCGCGACCGTGATCATGCCGGCGGGATTCGATCCGTAGTCCGGCTCGGTCAGGCCGAAGCAGCCGATCACCTCGCCCGAGGCCATCGGCGGCAGCCAGCGTTTCTTCTGTTCTTCCGAGCCGAATGCGTAGATCGGGTACATGGCGAGCGCGCCCTGGACTGAGGCGAACGACCGCACCCCGGAGTCGCCGCGCTCCAGCTCCTGCATGATCAGCCCGTACGCGACGTTGTTCAGCCCGGCGCAGCCGTACTCTTCCGGCAGGTTGGCCCCGAACAGGCCGAGTTCGGCCATCTGCGGAATGAGCTGTTTGGGAAAGCGCCCTTCGATGTAGTGCTCCCCGATGATCGGAATGAGATTGTCGTCGACCCAGACGCGCACCGTGTCGCGGACGGCGCGCTCCTCCTCGGCGAGCATGCTGTCGACGTCGTAGAAATCGACGCCCTGGAACTTCGGTGCCATATACTCCCCTTGCGGTTGTGCGACGCGTCTCTGGTGAGCCCCGGGGCACCGCCCCGGGGTTAACCTACCCCTGGGTCCTTCCTCGTCCGGAGTCGGTCTGGGTGGGTTAACCCCGGGCCGACGGCCCGGGCGCGCTCCAAAACTTAACCCGCAACCGGAGTCACGGGAGGCGCGGCAGGGGCGACCACCGCTGCCCTGGCCCGCGCAAACGCGGCCGTATCCGACGCTCGGAAGCGTCGCGTCTCAGCATCCCACCGGAAAAAGGTGATATGGATCGCCGTGGGCTCGATCGTCACGAAGCTGAAGCTCTGCGGCCGCCCCCCGCGCGTGCGCTGGCACAGCGTCCCCGCCGTGGAGACGACCACGCGTCCCGCGAGCAGCTCGGCGCCCTCCTGGTGATCGTGCCCGCACAACACCACGTCGGCTCCCGAGGCCACAATGCGGCGCTGCGCCTGGCGCCAGCGGGCCAACCCCATGCGCCGGGAGAGATCGCCGCGCAGCACGTTGTGGTGCAATGCCAGCACGCGCGCCTGTCCCGGGGGGCCCGCCTCGAACAGGCCACGCACGCGCGTGATCTCGCGCTTCGGGAGGTGGCCCTTCACCGCCAGGTCGCGCAACCGCGGGGTGAGCGAGCCCCAGGCTACGCCATGCGATGTGAGGGCGCTCGCAATGATGGCTCCTCCCCCGGGGAGGGTGAGCGTCGGGGTCAGGTCGGCGCCGAAGTAGCGCCGATATTTCGCGTACAGTGGCTCCTTCGCGAACGGGATCAGAGGTCGGAGCCACCAGGCCACGTCGTGGTTTCCAGGCATCACGAGGACCGGGGCCGTCCGTGCTGCCGCGTGCACCAGCGCCCGGGCCCGCTGCAACTCCCCGTGACGCGCCCGCTGCGACAGGTCCCCCGTCACCACGACCGCGTCGGGCCTCAAGTCGGGAACCATCTGCTCGAGCCCTTCGATCTGCTCGAGCTCCGCCACGCCGCCGAAGTGAAGATCGGACAGGTGCAGCAGCTGGACGGTCACGACTCGGCCTGCACGGTGTAGGTGAGCGTCGCGTCGCCGTTCGCGGGTGCCTGGACCCGGAACCGCACCTCGGTGGCCGAGAGCTTTTCCGCCGGCACGCTGCTCTCGGTCACGCGCCACACGCCGAACCGCGCCTCCCGCACGTCGACCGTCACCGCCTGGGGTTTCGCATTGGAGATCGTGACCTTGTAGGAAGCGGTGATGCGCTGGCGCGGCGGCACGCCACGCCGCGGCGGCGCGAGCTGCTCCTGATTGTAATCGGTTTGCACCCGCTCAGCGGTGATGTCGAACGCGTCACCGGACTGAACGCGCAAATCCTGCCCGGGCGCCGTGTGCCCGTTCGACGCTTCACCCAGGAGCTGCACGCGACCGGAGGAGTCAGCCTGATAGAGTTGGACGGTTCCACCCGGGAGGGGTCGATCGCCGAACGAGGTCCCGCGGCCGCGCTTGACGGTGTACCAGACCTGGATGGGGACCTTGTTCTCGTCGTTCGCGGCCTGACCCGGGAAGCCGCGCCACGGCAGCGCGCCCGGCACGACGAACTCCTGTGTGTACGCCGCTCCACCCCGCGGAAACAGCGCCACGCTGACCGGGACGCCGGGCTCGAGCGTGACCTTGCCGGGCAACTGATAGACATGCGTCTCGCCCACGGCCTGCTCGGCCGCGCCCGTCACGACGGCCTCCGCGAGCGCCACAGCCCCTGCGCGGTAGGCCCGCGGAGCCGGAGCCTCGGGCCGCACCCGATTGATGGAACCCGCGACGACCTGGACTTCGGCGGTGTCCGCACGGAGCGTTTGCGAGGTAACCGTGGCAGCCCCGGACACCTGACACCTGGCACCCTGCAGCACCACCTGATAGGTCGCCTGCCACCGCGCCGCGTCATCGACGACATACGCTAGCTCGGTCCGGGGGCGCGCCTGTGTCGCATCGAGCGCAATCGCCGCCTCCGGAGCGGTCCGGACGAGCTCGGAGGGGAACAACGGCTCACCCGGCTGTGAGAGGACCCAGCGACCATCGGGCAACCGGAATTGCGGCGGGTCGCTCCGGACCACGGTCGCCCTGATGGTGTCCGCTCCGCCTGCAGCACGTGGACGAATGAAAGAGAGGGTCTGCCCGGCGGCCGCTGCGAGCGCGGTCGCCTGATCGGTCGGCGGACGCACCACCGCGGACGCGATGGCGACGGCCGTATCGGGCGAGAACAGCGTCGCGCCCTCGAGCCCTTCGATTCGAAGCGTGACCGCATTCCGCCCCTTCACGAGGGCTTGGGGGAGCGTTCGGCGGACCACCACACGCCCATCAGTATAGATGGAAAGAGAGGTCTGAGCGCCGAGCAGCGGCGCGAACAGCGCGACCGCGGCCGACAACACGGCAGCAACGGACCACCGATGACGGATCACGGACGCCGTGTTCTCAGCCATTCGAAGGCAATCCTCTGTGCGATGCGGAAGGTCAGCACGTACCAGGCGACTGCGGCCACCGCGCCCACCGTGCGGGCCGTGGCCTGCGAGGCGGTGGGGACTGACCTGAGCGTGAGCATCAAATACCCCACAACCATGAGCGTGGTGACGATGGCGACGAGACGGCCCAACCGTGAGGCTCTTCGCGTCACGTCTCTCACGCACGCGGCACACAAATCCCCGGGCGTCAGCCCCGCGGTCGCCTGACCGCACCGGGCGCACAGGTTGCTAGAGCCGGCGGGCCACAGCCCGCGCGAACTCGGTGGTCGCAGCACTGCCTCCCAGGTCCTTGGTGCGGACATTGTCCTTCACGATCGCCGTTTCGAGCGCCCGGCGGAGCCGGACGGCGGGCGCGACCTCCCCGATATGGTCGAGCATCATGGCCGCCGCGAGCAGCTGGGCCGACGGGTTGGCGATCCCCTGCCCCGCGATGTCGGGCGCGGACCCGTGCACGGCCTCGAAGATCGCGGCATGCTCGCCGATGTTCGCGCCCGGAGCGAGACCCAGTCCGCCCACGAGCCCCGAGGCCTCATCGGAAAGGATGTCCCCGAACAGGTTGGTCGTGACGATCACATCGAACTGGGCCGGATTGATCACCAGCTGCATGGCAGCGTTGTCCACGATCTTCTCATCGGAGGCGATTTGTCCCTCGTACTCCTTGGCGATCAATTTCGCGGTTTCGAGAAACAATCCGGATGTCGCCTTGAGAATATTCGCCTTGTGGACGACGGTCACTTTGCGGCGGTCGTTCCGCCGCGCGTATTCGAACGCGTACCGCACGATCCGCCGGCACCCGTCACGCGTCATGACCGACATCGCCTGGGCCAGTGCCTTGGGATCGTTACCAACCTTGAAGGTACGATCGAATCCGACGTACATGCCCTCCGTGTTTTCACGAATGACGACCAGGTCGACGTTGGTATAGCGGCCGCCCGGCACGATCGATTTGACCGGTCGCACGTTCGCATACAGCTCGAACTCCTGGCGCAGCGCCACGTTCACCGACCGGTACCCATCGCCCACCGGTGTGGTCAGCGGACCCTTGAGAGCCAGTCCGGTGCGCCGGATCGAATCGAGGGTGGCGTCGGGGAGCGGGGTCCCCGCCCGGTCCACCGCGCTCATCCCGCCGTACTGCTCATCCCAATCGAAGGCGACCCCGAGCGCATCGAGGACGTGCAGAGTCGCAGTGGTGATCTCGGGGCCGATTCCGTCGCCGGCGATGAGGGTCGCCTCGCGCGTCACGGCAATCCGGGCGTGAGGTTTTTCATCGCCTTGGTGAGCGCGGTCCACGGGTCGCCACCCTCGCCCCACGCCACGGTCCGAAAGCCCACGCGACCGCTCCGCACGTCCGCAATGACGACGGTCAGCTCCGCCGTGGCGACGCCGCCTGGCGTCTTGGATCGCTTGTACGCCAATCCCGCCGGAATGAGCGCGAATCGTCCGCCACCGGCCAGCGCCGCGAGCGTCCGCAGCTCGCTCCGGAGCGGGTCGGGTACCATTTCCGGCTTTGCCATCGTCCCCCGGAACAGGATCGCGCTTCCCATCTGGTCGGGCGAAGGCGCAATGCCAGGCGACCGATGCGCGATGCGCCGCAGCTCGTCGGGCAACACCCAGTTCACCTCCGGCGCGCGTTCCTTGAGCAACGCGGCGATGATGCTGTCGCACCGCGTGAGTACCGTGCGACGCTCGCTCAGGACCTTCTCCCAGTGCAGCGAGTCTTCGGCCGCGACCAGCGTGAGCGGGAGCACGGCCACCGGTTGCGCCGCGATGCCCGCGGTCGGGAGCGGAGTTGTGGGCTCGGGTGTGGGGTGCTGGGGCTTGCCGCCACATCCCACCAGCGTCAGGGCGCAAACCACGCACCACGCACCACGCACTAAGTTTTTGATTTGCAAGGGATTAGTCACGGCGCGCAATATCGTTTGCGCGCCGCGCATTTTCAAGAAGCCAGCGTCAGACCCCCGTCAACGACGATGACCTGACCGGTGATGTGGCGCGCCGCCTCGCTGCACAGGAAAGCGATCACGTGAGCCACGTCGTCGGGTTCGGCGACGCGCCCGAGCACCGACTCGTGCTCGGCGCGCTCGAGCACTTCGCGCGGCAGGGTCGCGAGGAGATCGGTCTTGACGAATCCCGGCGCGACGGCGTTCACGTTCACGTTGGACGGCCCGAGGTCGACCGCCGCCGATCGCGTGAGCCCGATCAGGGCCGCCTTGCTCGCGGCGTAGTTCGCGATGCCGAAGCCAGGCCGGAATGCCTGGTGACTCGCGATGTTCACGATCTTGCCGTAACGCTGCGCGCGCATGGGGCCGGCGACTGCCTGGATGCAGTTGAAGGCGCCCGTGACGTTGGTATCCATGACCTCCTGCCACGCCTCGGGCGTGAGGCGCCAGAGCGCACCGTCGTGCGTGACACCCGCGTTGTTCACGAGATAGTGGACGCCGCCCAGGCGCTCCCGGACCGCGGTGACGAACTTCTCGACCTCGTCCCGGTTGCGCACGTCGCAGCGCGCGCAGTACACCGGCACGCCCAGCGCGCGGATGGCGGTTTCGGTGAGGAGTGCCTGGGCGGCAACGTCGCGGTCCGGGAGGTCTACGTAGTTGATCGCGACCGCGGTGCCGCGCTGCGCGAACTCCAGGGCCGTCGCCCGGCCGAGGCCGGTGGCCCCGCCTGTGACCACCGCGACCCGGCCTTGCACGGTCTCCGCCAGGCGGCGGGGGTCGGGACGAGTCTCGGTTGCCGGCGCTCCGACCTGCGTCGCGTCGCGCGGCGCCATGACCCAGGGAGCAATACGCGTCAAGCTTTCGAACCTATGTTCGAAATTGAACATCGGCAAGGCACGGCGTAACTTACGCCCCATGAACCGGCTTGCCTCGGTGCTCGCCTGGGGGGGGATCGCCGCCTTGGGCGCCCTTGGCTTCGCCGTGCTCGCGCTGTCGCGGGGCGAGATGGTGAACGCCGCCTGGCTCCTCACCGCGGCCGTTTGCACCTACGCCGTCGCGTACCGCTTCTACAGCAAGTTCCTCGCTCACCGGGTGTTCGGGCTAGACGACCGCCGCGCCACCCCGGCTGAGCGATTCAACAATGGTCGCGACTACGTCCCTACGAACAAGTGGGTGCTGTACGGGCACCATTTCGCCGCGATCGCCGGCGCCGGGCCGCTCGTGGGCCCCGTCCTGGCTGCCCAGTTCGGCTTCCTTCCGGGGACGCTGTGGCTCGTCATCGGCGTCGTGTTGGGCGGGGCGGTGCAGGACTTCACGATCCTGTTCTGCTCGCTGCGCCGGGACGGCAAGTCGCTCGGCCAGATGGCCAAGGAAGAGGTGAATCCGGCGGCCGGAGCCACGGCGATGCTCGCCGTGCTGTTCATCATGATCATCCTGCTCGCGGTGCTCGCCCTCATCGTGGTGAACGCGCTCAAGGGGTCGCCCTGGGGACTATTCACGATCGCCTGCACGGTGCCGATCGCGCTCCTGATGGGCTGGTGGATGAAGCAATGGCGGCCCGGGAAGGTCGGAGAGGCGTCGGCCGTGGGTGCCGTCCTGCTGCTGGGCGCGCTGGTGGCGGGCGGATGGGTCGCGGGCGACCCCCGCCTCGCCCCCGCGTTTACTCACAGCGCCACGGCCCTCACGGGGATGATGGTTGCCTACGGCTTCCTCGCGTCCGTGCTCCCTGTGTGGATGCTGCTCTGCCCGCGCGATTATCTCTCGACATTTCTGAAGATCACCACCATCCTGGTGCTCGGCCTCGCGATCCTCGTCATCCTGCCGCCGCTTCGCATGCCCGCGTTGACGCCCTTCGCCGCGGGCGAGGGGCCGGTGTTCGCGGGCAAGCTGTTCCCGTTCGCGTTCATCACGATCGCGTGCGGCGCGATTTCGGGATTCCACTCGCTCGTCGCGTCCGGTACGACCCCCAAGATGATCGCCCGCGAGTCCGACGCCCGGTTCATCGGCTACGGCGGCATGCTGACGGAATCGTTCGTCGGGGTGATGGCGATGATCGCGGCGTGCACCCTCGACCCGGGCGTGTATTTCGCGATGAACACGACGCCGGCGGCACTGGCGCAGGCGTCTCAGGCGCTCTCGCAAGCCGGGTTCGTCGTGACACCCGAGACGATGCACGCCCTCGCGGCACGCATGGGCGAGACCACGCTGGTGGCCCGCTCGGGCGGGGCACCGTCGCTCGCGGTGGGGATGGCCCAGATCTTCGCGAGCGCCACGAGCGTCCTCGGCGGCAAAACGCTCGACGCCCTGTGGTATCACTTCGCCATCATGTTCGAAGGGCTGTTCATCCTCACGACCATCGACACGGGCACGCGGGTGGGACGCTTCATGCTGCAGGAGATCGTGGGGCACGTCTGGCCGCGCTTCGGCGAGACGTCGTGGTATCCCAGCGTGATCGCGTCGAGCGCCGTGATCGTGGCGGGGTGGGGGTACTTCTTATATCAGGGCGTGGTGGACCCGCTCGGCGGCATCAACTCGCTGTGGCCCCTGTTCGGGATCTCGAACCAGCTGCTCGCCGCCGTGGCACTGTGCGTGGGCACCACGATCCTGATCAAGATGGGTCGGGGGCGCTACGCCTGGGTGACGGCGGGGCCGCTCGCGTGGCTCGTGACGGTCACGATGACCGCCGGCTGGCAGAAGGTGTTCTCGGCCGATCCGCGCCTCGGCTTCCTCGCGCACGCGGCGTCGCTCGTAGGATCGACCAACCCCGACGCGGGGCGGCTCGTCTTCAACGACCGACTGAACACCTTCGTGGCCCTGCTGTTCATGACGGTGGTGACCGTGCTGATCGTCACGTCGGTCCGGGAGTGGTGGCTGGTCTTGTCCAAGCGGAAGGCCGCGATGGTGCACGAGGCCGCGTATGTGGAGAGGGCATATGCGGGAGATTGAGGGCGGCGGAGCGCCGCAGAAGGCGGCAGAGGGCGGCAAAGGCTGGCGTCACGCCGTGCGACGGATGTTCGGCATGCCGGACTATGAGGCGTATCTCGAGCACTGTCGCGAAGCAGGGCATCCGCCGCGGCTCACCGAGCGGGAATACGTGGATCAGTTCTTTGAGTCGAAGGGCAAGGGCGTGCGCTGTTGCTAGAGCGCACGAATACGATCCTCACCGTAGCGGATTGCCTACGAGAGTAGCCGAGCGTACCCTTACACTGTCGCCGGGCCATTAGGGGAGTGCTCGATGCCGGTGACGGCCAAGCTGTCGAGGAAGTTCTACGAGAAATTTGGTGACGATATCACGAACGAGCTCGTGGATTGGTTCAACAAGGTGGACGCCACGTATAGATCGGACCTGCGCGAGCTGAACGAGGTCAACTTCGCCCGCTTTGACGCGAGGCTGGAACAGCGTGCGGCGCAGCTGGACGCGAAGATCGAGCAGCTCCGAGCGGAGCTGAAAGCGGCCCTGACAGCGCTGGAAGCTCGGCTGGACGCTCGGATGTCTGCCTTCGAGACACGCATCATCCGCTGGATGTTCCTGTTTTGGGTCGGGCAGGCGGTCACGACAGTCGGTCTCGTGTTCGGGGTGGTGCGGCTGACTGGTCGCTGACGTCGCGTCCCGCTTCGGCGTCGCCTGGCTCGTCCTGTGCGCGGCATTCGCGATTCACGTGGTGGACGAGGCCCTCACGGACTTCCTTTCCGTCTACAACCCCGCGGTGCGTGCCATCAGGACACGGTTCCGCTTCTTCCCTCTCCCCACATTCACGTTTCGCGTCTGGCTCACCGGGCTCGTCGTGGCGGTGCTCGTGCTCGCGAGCCTGACGCCGTTCGCGTTCCGGGGCGCGGCGTGGATGAAACCGCTCGGCTACGCGTTCGGGCTGATCATGGCGGGGAACGGCCTGCTCCACCTGGTAGGGTCGGTCTACATGAGGAGGCCGATGCCGGGGGTGTATTCGGCGCCGCTCATTCTCGCGGCCGCCTTGTATCTCTTGATGTCGATCCCGTAGCTCGACGCATCCACCGAGGGACTCCATATTCTTCCGTCCGACCCCATCAAGGAAACGGCGCACATCAATAGAGCGTATGGAGGGGCGTTCTGGTTGGGCGTGCTGGCGCTCGCCGCGTGCAAAGGCACGGAGCCCTTTGTGCCCACCCCCACGAGCGTGCTCGTGACGCCCGCGAGCCTGAGTTTCACAGCGCTCGGCGCGCAAAGCCAACTGTCGGCCGCCGTGCTCGATCAGCGCGGTGAAGCGATGAAGCAGGCGACCGTGATCTGGTCCACGGGCAGCGCCACCGTCGCGTCGGTGAGCGCGACCGGGCTTGTGACCACCGTCGGGAACGGAACGACACAAATCGTCGCGACTGCCGCGAGCGCTCACGGGTCGGTCCAGGTGACGGTAGCGCAGGCAACCCAGGGATTCTTCAAGGCCGGGGGCGATTTCCAGACCGGGGCAGTCGGAGCCGCGCTGCCGCAACCGATCGCCGCCCGGGTCACCGACCCTCTCGGCAACGGCATCGCCGGTGTGCCGGTCACCTTCGCGGTGACTCAGGGCGGCGGCGCCGTGAGTAGCGGGACCGCGGTAACGACTGGCACCGGGACCGCCACGGTCTCCTGGACGCTCGGAACCGTGGCCGGAGCGCCCCAAGCGCTGACCGCCTCGATCGCGGACGGCACACTCCCAGCGCTCGCGTTCACTGCAAGCGCCATAGCTGGCCCGGCGGCGACCGTCGAGCTGCAGGCTGGAAACGGCCAGACCGCACCCCAGGGCACGCCGCTCACAGTTGCGCCCGCCGTGCTCGTGCACGACGGCTACGGCAATGTCAAGCGCGGAGCCAGCGTGACGTTTGCGGTGACGGGAGGTGGAGGCGTTGTCACGGGGGCGTTCCAGAGCACAGACGCCAACGGGGTCGCCGCTGTTGGAGGCTGGAGCTGGGACCCGCCGGGCCGCAGGCGCTCACTGCCACGGTTTCCGGAACGGGTGTCGCGGGGAACCCGGTGGGTTTCACCGCGACGTCGACGGCACCCGGGGCGCCCGCGAGCGTGGTGGCCTTCGTAGGGGACCAGCAGACGGGCCTCGCCGGCTTCGCGCTCAACGTTCCGCCCGGCGTGGTCGTGCGTGACGCCACAGGCAATCCAGTTGGGGGCGTCGGAGTCAGCTTCGCCGTGAGCTCCGGCGGTGGGAGCGTTACCGGTGAAAACGCCGTGACGGCCCTCAATGGCGTGGCGCAAGTCGGTAGCTGGTCCGTGCTGCTCGGGAACAACTCGCTCTCCGCCACCGCGGCGCCGGCCGGGCTCGCGGGGAATCCTGTGACTCTCACGAGCACCGGGGTGACCGCTCTCTATCACATCGACATCCGGTACTTGAAGCCGATTTCCCCCAGCCGGAAGCAGGTCTTCGACAACGCCGCGGCGAAATGGGAGCTGCTGGTCTACGGCGACGTGCCGAATATCACCGTCGACCCTGCCACCTTCCCCGCTGGCTCGTGCGTGCCGGGCACGCCAGCCTTGAATGAGACGATCGACGATCTCGTGATCTTTGCGGTGCTCGACTCGATCGACGGTCCGGGCAAGATCCTGGGCCAGGCGGGACCGTGTTTCATTCGTCTGCCGGGCTACCTCCCGCTGATCGGTGCCATGCGGTTCGACACCGCGGACGTCGCGACTCTCGAAAGCGCGGGCCAGTTCGACGAGGTGATCCTCCACGAAATGGGGCACGTCCTGGGCTTCGGAACGATTTGGGGACCGTTGGGGCTGCTGGCGGACCCCGCGTCCGCGGGCGGCACCGACCCTCACTTCGTGGGCCCGCAGGCGGTCGCGGCGTTCGATCGCATCAGCGCACCGGAGTACACGGCGAGCGCGAAGGTACCAGTCGAGAAACTCGGCGGCGGGGGGACCATCGACAGCCACTGGCGCGAGTCGGTCTTCGGCACCGAGCTCATGACGGGTTTCCTCAACGGGGGCGTCGCAAACCTCTTGAGCGTCGTCACGGTGGCATCGATGGGCGATATGGCCTATACGGTCAACTACGCCGGCGCGGACCCGTTCAGCCTGGTGTTCGCGCTCCGCGCCAGCAGAGGGGGAGCGGCGCAATCGCTCGGCGACGACATTCTGAAGCTGCCGATCCGGGTCGTCGATCGGTCCGGGCGGATTGTGCGGGTGATACGGCCCTAGTCAGCGCCCGAGCGGGGCTGAGCAACTCGGTTCTCACCGTCCGTCTCACGGAGCATCGCGTCACACGAGACGGTTTTCGTGCGCGCGCATCGGAGGTGGCTTGGTGGAATCGTGGATCCCTCCGCTCGAGGCGGGTCATCCCGACATCGCGTGGGACCTGCTCCTTGGCCGCTATCGCCGCCTCATCTTCTCGGCCATCCGCCACTACGCTCAGGACTACGACGACGTGATGGACGTCTTCGCGCGGGTATGTGAGGCCCTGCGCGAGGACGATCTGGCGCGGTTGCGCTGTTACGCGGAGCAGCCGATGCGGGGCGCGCGCTTTTCCACCTGGCTGGTGACCGTGGTTCGCCACCTGACGGTCGACTGGTTCCGACACCGCGACGGTCGGCGGCGCCTGTCCGCCCTGGCGGACGGTCTTCCGCCGCTGCGGCGCCGCATCTTCCAGCTGGTCTTCCTCGAGCATCGCAGCGGTGTCGAGGCCTACGAGGAGCTCCGCGCACGCGACGCCCCAACCCTCCCCTTCGGCTCATTCCTCGTCGAGCTGCGGGAGGCCTACAAGGCGGCGACTGTGGGGCGGAGAGGGCGCGTGCTACGGGAGCTCGGCCCCCCTCCCGGCCCCGAACCCGCACAGGCATCCACCGGGGTCACCGTGGAACGCAGCGACCGGCTGACCCAGGCCCTTCGTTCGCTTGGCGCTGAAGAGCGGCAGGCGGTCGAGCTGTACGTCATGGACGGCCGTCCGGCGGCCGAGGCTGCCCATCTTCTCGGTCTCCCGAATTCCAAAGCGCTCTACAATCGCGTGTACCGCGCGCTCGGCACGTTGCGGCAGCGCTTTGAGCAAGCCGGCATCCGGGCGGGAGACCTGTAGCAACTCTCCCGTTCGAGTCCGTCTAACGGAGCATGCGCATCGTACCGATCGTGCATCCGGCGATGGGTGTGTGAGAGGACAAACGGGTGAGAGGAGGCCGCATGACAACCGCAGCGATTTGCAGAGCCGCTTTGCTGGTGCCGTTCGTCCTGCTCGTAGCCTGTCGAGTGGAGTCCGATCCGGTCGCGGTCAAGGTCCAGGCCACGTCCTTCGCCAACTCGGAGTGGTCCGAGCCGGTGAACCTTGGCCCCGTCGTCAACTCGTCCTCCAACGAGCAAAACGCCACGCTCGCGCGAGACGGTCTCAGCCTCTACTTCTCGTCGAACCGACCCGGCGGATCCGGGCCGCTCGACATCTGGGTGGCGCAGCGCGCCTGCACCGATCCGGACGACCTCGCCTGCGCCTGGCAGGCCCCCGCGAACCTGGGCTCGCCGATCAACAGTGCGGGCGCCGATTTCGCACCCAATCTGTCCCGCGACGGCCACTTGCTCTTTTTCGCGAGCAGCAGAGGAGGTGGCGCGACCGACATCTTCGTGTCGCATCGAGCCGACCCCAACGACGATTTCGCCTGGGAAGACCCGGTGCCACTGGGCCCCGGCGTGAACACCGCGGCCGCAGAACAAGCGCCGATGTACTTGCAGAATGCCGAAGACGGGTCGGCAAACTTGTACTTCAATCGGGGAGCCCTGGCGCAGAAACTAGCGGACATCTACGTGGCGTCCGTGACACGCGACGGGGAGACCCTCGGGCCCGCCCAGCTCGTCGTCGAGCTCAGCGACCCGAGCGCCAACGACGCCGCCGTCACGATCCGCGCTGATGGCCGAGAGCTGATGTTCTGGTCGCCCCGCGTCGGTGGGCTCGGCGGAGTCGATTTGTGGGTATCGACCCGGCAGACCGTGCACGACCCATGGTCGCCGCCGGTGGACCTGGGCGCGCCGCTGAACTCGGTATCTGACGACGTCACGCCGAGCCTCTCCTTCGATGGACGCACGTTGATCTTCGCATCCAACCGGCCAGGTCTGGGTGGCAACGATCTCTACATGTCCACCCGCACGCCGAGCGGGCACTAGCCAGGAGGTTACCATGAGATCCGTACTCGCCGCCACGGCACTAGCGCTCGAGTCAGTCGCGTTGCTCGTGGCGTGCGCCTCGGAGTCTGGTCCCGCCGCGCCCAGGCTGCAGGCCATGTCCTTCGCCAACTCCGAGTGGTCGGACCCCGTGCCCCTCCCCGCACCGGTCAATTCGCGGTGCCAGGACCAGACTCCGACCATGTCCAAGGACGAGCTCAGCATGTACTTCCTCTCCGACCGACCGGGTGGATTGGGAAACCTCGTGTCGACCACCGGATGCATAGACAACAACGACCTCTGGGTCGCTCAGCGCTCGTCAACCGACGGTGCTTGGGAAACGGCCGTAAACCTGGGCCCGACGATCAACACCGCTCGGAACGAGGCTGGTCCCGCGCTATCGCCTGACGGGCATCTGCTCTTCTTTTCGAGCGACCGCGCGACAACAGGCATACTCCACGACATCTACCTGGCTCACCGCGCCGATCCGAAGGACGACCTCGGCTGGGGCCCACCCACCCCGCTCGGTCCTGATGTGAACACGGCGTTGCACGAGGCGGGGCCATTCTACTCCCAGAGCGCGGAGGACGGATCCGCGAACCTGTACTTCTACCGCGGGTCCGACAACGGTGCCACGACGGACATCTATTACGCGCCGGTGACGCGGGACGGTGAGACGCGCGGACCGGCGGTGCTCGTGTCGGAGCTGAGCTATCCCGGGCGCCCCGACGGATTCGTCACGGTACGCGCCGATGGGAAAGAGATCCTGTTCAACTCCGGGCGCCCCCTTACCCCCGGTGGCGCTAACGCGTTTGATATCTGGGTCTCCACTCGCCGCACCACCCACGACGCCTGGTCGGCGCCCGTGAACCTGGGACTACCGGTCAACACGGGGTTCGCCGAGTTCCAGCCGGACCTGTCGCACGACGGCCGCACGCTGCTGTTCATTGCCGGTGTGGGTCGGGGGGGGCTCGGCGGATTCGACATCTGGATGTCGACCCGCACGGTGAGCGGGCACTAGAAAGGAGATCCCATGAGAACAGCCTCCATTCTCGCACCGGCGGCGCTGGCCTCCCTCGGCCTGCTCCTCTCGTGCGAATCGACGTCGCACTCCGTTGCGCCCCGGCTTCTGGCCGACCGCTTCGCCACCGCCGAGTGGTCCGACCCCGTCAATCTCGGCCCGCTGATCAATTCGAGCGCGGTAGAAGCGAACGCCGGCGTCTCGTCGGAATCGCGGGTCGCAGATTGACAGCGACATGCCTGGAGGCAAATTGAAACCGACTGGGCCCGCTCGGCCGGTTCTTGTGTGCTACCTTCACCGGCATGCGCACCCACAGAGGAGCGTCCTCAGCGCGTACCTCGTCTCCCTCCTCGTCGCGGCGGCGTGTCACGACCAAGGGCCCACCACGGGTTCCCTGCGGATAACGGTAACCACGACCGGGGGCGATCTCGATCTGGACGGATATGCCCTCACCATCGATGCCGCGGCTCCGCAAAGCATCGCAGTGACCGGAACAGTCATGCTCCCCGACTTGCCCACGGGGGCCCATGTCATCGAGCTGATCGGCCTAGCTGCCAACTGCACGGTCGCCGCCCAGAACCCCAGGTCGGTGACCGTGCGGGGCGGCAGGACGGTTGACGTCTCGTTCGTGGTCAGCTGCGTCGCCACAGGATTTCAGATCACGACTCCCACGACGGGAGCGGACGTCGATCCGGACGGCTTTACCGTGGCCGTGGACGATGCGGCGCCGCAAAGTATCGGCGTAAACGGCGTGGTGACCGTCACCCGTCTGACCGCCGGCAGCCACACGATCGACCTGGGCGGCATTGCGACGAACTGCACCGTCGCCGCGCCGAACCCTCGCACAGTCACGATCGCCACCGGCGAGGTCGCGCCGGTCGTCCTCGGGGTGACATGCGTCGCGACAACCGGGAACATCGAGGTCACGACCGCGACGGTGGGAATCGACCTCGATGCGGACGGCTACACGGTCCAACTGGACGGCGGACCCGCGCAGGCGCTCGGGATCAACGGGACCGCGAGGTTCGAGGGCCTCGCTGGGGGAGACCACAGTGTGTCCTTCGCGGGGTCGGCGGGCAACTGCAGCATCGCCGGGGACAATCCTCGCACGTTGCCCGTGTCGATCGGTGGGGTCAAGCGTGACACGGTACGCACGACCTTCCAGGTGACGTGCGTCGCGGTGACCGGCAACATCCAGGTCACGACCGCGACGTCGGGAATCGATCTCGATCCGACCGGTTACGGCATTAAGGTAGATGGTGGATCCCCACGGCCCATCCTCGACAACGGTCTCGCGACCATCGAGGGCCTCAGCGCAGGAGACCACACCGTCACACTCGCGAACGCCGAGGCGAATTGCGCGGTCGCGGGTGATAACCCCCGCACCATCCATGTCGTCGCGGGTGGGGTCACGCGCGACACCGCGCGCACCACGTTCCAGGTGACGTGCGTCGCGGTGACGGGCAGCATCCTGGTCACGGCGGCGACCACGGGAATCGACCTCGATCCCAACGGCTACACGGTCCTCGTGGATGGCGGGCAGCTGCGGCCGCTTCCCCTGAACGGGACCGTCCTCATCGAGGGGCTGGCTGGGGGAGACCACAGCCTCGGATTCTCCGGGGCGGCGACGAACTGCCCTGTCGCCGGGGCTAACCCACGCACGGTACACGTCACCACGGGTGGTACCACACGGGACACCGCGCGGACGACGTTCGACGTCACCTGCGTGGCCGTGACCGGAACCGTCCAGGTCACGACCACGGTTTCTGGAGTCGATCCCGATCCGAACGGCTTCTCCGCCCTGCTCGACGACGGACAGTCGCGGCCCGTTGTTTATAACGGGAGCGTCCTCTTCACGGGAGTCAGCGCGGGGGACCACAGCGTCGTCCTGTTCGACCTCGCATCGAATTGCACGGTCAATGGACCAAATCAGCAGACCGTGCACGTGACGACGGGCGGCACGACGCGAGACACGGCGCGCACGAGTTTTCAGGTCACCTGCGTGGCTGTTGAGAAAATCGCATTCGAGAGAGACCAGAACATCGTGGTCGCTTATGCGGACGGCTCCAACGCCGTCCAATTCGCGCTCGGCACCGGGCCGACGTGGTCGCCGGACGGCACGAAGATCGCGTACGCGGCGATCAACTGCGACTACTACTACGACTACTACTGCTACCCCGTCGGCATATCCGTGCAGGGACTCGTCCAGCTCACCAGCAATCCCTCCGATCTTCAGCCCGCCTGGTCGCCGGACGGCACGAAGATCGCATTCACGAGCTCACGCAGTGGTCGCCCCGGGCTGTGGGTGATCAGCGCCGCCGGCGGCTCCGCCGCTACGCTCATCACCGACAACCCACGGTCCGTCTCGGAGCCTGCCTGGTCGCCGGACGGCACCCAGTTGGCGTTCACGTGCCTGGTCGACACCGGCAACACCGATATCTGCCGCATCAATGCGAACGGCACGGGGTTCGTCCGCTTGACGAGCGACCCGGCCTACGATGCCGGGCCCGCCTGGAAACCGGGGTCGTCGACGATCGCGTTCGCCACCACGCGGTACGGAGGGGGGGGGGCTCCCGAGCTCGCAGTCATGAACGCCGATGGCGGCGGCGTCGCGCGAGTCAGTCCCGGCACCGCCGCCTCGGACCCCGCATGGTCGCCCGACGGCACGAAGCTCGTGTTTGTGGGCGTCCCGAGCGGGTTGCAGGTGATGAACGCCGACGGCACGGGGATTACCCGGCTCACGAGCAGTGCGGACTATGCACCCGCCTGGCGGCCATGACCATGCGTCGCGCGACGACGATTGCAGTCGCCGCGCTGCTCGCCGCATGCGGACAGCCCGACGCGGTCACGAGCTCCACTACGCCAGAGATCCTGGGGAGCACGGTAGTCGGCAACCCGGACAACGTGCTCGCCGCCCTGGTGACGGCTGACGTCCGTCATGGAGACAGCGTCGCCGTACGCTACGCCCCCCCCCCCCGCCCTACCCTCGACAGCGTGACCCCCGCCGTGACGCCCGAGGGCGATGCCGTCACGGTCCCTGTGCTGGGCCTCCTCCCGGAAACACGGTACGCGCTGGTGGTGGTGGCGTACAGCGGGAGCAGCGTCATCGCGGGCGACACCCTCCGCTTCGTCACCGGCGCGCTTCCAACCGACCTGGCGCCTTACGTCGCGAGCGGATCAGACCCCTCACCCGGGTACGTGGCGTTCGCCGCCGGCCCCTACGGCCTCGTGATCGACAACACGGGCCGCGTGGTGTGGTACCACCGCTTCCCCAACGGCCCCGGTCTCAACTTCCAGGCCGGCCCGACCGGCCGCTACTTCGCCCGCCCGACGACCCCGGATCCGACGGACCGCGATCCCTGGGTCGAGATCGATCCGCTGGGCAACGTGACTCGAACATTCGGCTGCGCTGGTGACCTCGAACCACGATTTCACGACCTGATCGCCGAGCCCGACGGCGCTTATTGGATCATGTGCGACGAAGTCCACACCATGGATCTGTCGGGGATGGGGGGCGTGGCGAACGCGCAGGTGATGGGGACGGTGGTCCAGCATGTGAGCGCCACCGGCGAACTGTTATTTCAGTGGAGTCCGTTCGATCACTTCGACATCACCGATCTCGATTCGACGAGCCGGGTCGGCGTGAACGTCAACTGGACCCATGGCAACTCCCTTAACCTCGACGGCGACGGGAATCTCGTGGTCTCGTTCCGGAGCCTGAGCGAGATCACCAAGATTGATACGAAGACCGGCGCCGTGCTGTGGCGGATGGGCGGCCTCAGAAACCAGTTCCTCTTCCAGGACACGCCGAGCCCGGCGTTCACCTTCCAGCACGGTGTGCGGCTGACGGGAGCGGGGCGGATGGTGCTGCTCGACAATATGGGCGATCCCGCTGGCTCGTGGGCCGAGCGCTACGTCTACGACGAGACGTCTCACACGGCTCGGATGGTGGCCTCGTACGGCTCTGCACCTCCGGTGCGGGCATCGCTCGGCGGCAGCACACAGGACCTGCCGGGCGGCCACACGCTGGTCTCGTACGGGCCGGCGGGGCGCGTCGAGGAATACGACGCCTTGGGGCGGGTCGTGTGGCGGATCGATGGCAATCCGGGCTACGTGTTCCGCGCGCAGCGGATTCGTTCACTGTATCAGCCGGGGGTCGGGTCACCGCGATAGAAATCGAGGGGGGAGCACGAGAGCGGCGCCGCCCGTTCACGGGCGACGCCGCGCCGCGAGTTCACTCAACGCTTCCCAGCCCCCGGGACGACCTCGATCTTCCCGAACAGACCATGCGCCTCGTGGAACGGCCCTGCCGTGAAGAACAGCGTCCCCGACGGCCCGGCGGCCGCGTCGTTCCCGAACGCGATTGCCCAGAGACCATCGATCGCGAGCGCCCGACCGTCGGCACTGCGGAGCTGGCCGCCCTGCCGGAGCCGGTCCTTCCCGCGGTCGCCTCCGAGGTCGAACGCGTTGATCGTTCCGTCACCGAAATTTCCGATCAGCAGGTCCCCGCCGAACTTTCCGAAATCGTCGGGGGCGATCGCCAGTCCCCACGGTGAGTCGAGCCGACCCCGCGATGCCACGCGGCGCAGCAGATGGCCCTCAAGGTCGAAGGCGTCGACGAACCCATGCCCGGGGCCGGCGACATCGTCGTGCCGGTCGGCATCCTGCAGCGCATACGTCACGTAGATGACGCCGCCGAGATTCCGAATCCCGAACGGCGCATATCCCGTCGGAAGGTCCCGGTCCTCGAACCCTGCATGGACTTGATGGAACATGGCGTCGAACACATCCACCGTGCCGGTGTTGAAGTTCGTCGCGAAGAGACGGTCTCCGGCCGATGTTTGGGCGATTGCAATGCCTTTGTAGACCGCGCCGATGTTGGACCTGTCGACGCCGACAATCGCGTCCGTGGCGGCCACGGCCGGGTTCCAGCCGGAGATCGTTCCGTCTTCGCTCGCGAAAATGAAACGGGCTGGGCCCGAGGCCGAGCCTTTGGTGACGGCGAAGCTCGTCGTCCCGTTGAACACGACGCCGGTCGGTGCGCCCGGCACGGTGACAGTCAGGCCGAGCTTGGCGCCCGTGTTGCCGTTGTAGAGCGTTGCGACCGCGGTCCCGTTATCCGACACCCACCACGGCGAGGTCCCGCTCGAAACGAGGCCCCAGGCGTTCACCAGGTCCGGATCGACCAGGTCCGCCTGCACCGCTCCGTCAGACACGAGGTTGTGTTGTCTGTAGAACGTTGACGGCTGAGCGTGCTTGGACGCTTCCAGGGAATTGAGTCGATCCGCCGGCGTCGGGCCCGTCGGACCGCTTGTTGGTTCGCCGCCGCAGCCCACCAATGTAAGGAGTGCCGATATCGCGACGAACGAGATGGTGCGGTTGAGCGTCAGCATGGGAAAGGCTCCTCAGTCGGAGGGGACCCTTTATCATGCGCATCGGGCGCCGGCGTGGCGAGCGGGTTAGCAGCCACCTGCTTGGGTGCAGATTGGAACCGAGAGCCGCGAGTTCACTCGCCCACCTCGAGCGACGCACCACGTCTCGAGGACATCACCAGCGACCAGACCACCACGAGCCCCAGCCCCCCGACCGCGCTCGCCAGGAACGCCGGTCTTGCGCCGTATCTCTGGAACATCGCTCCCAGCGCGACGCCGCCAATGAGCGCCGCGAACCCGGTGATCCCGTGATACAGCCCGAATCCACTCCCCTGGTGCGTCCCCGCGAGTCGCGCCACCAACGCCCGCTCCGGGCTCTCGGTCAGCCCGTTCACGAGCCCAAGGGCGAGGAACAGTCCCCACGCCGCGGCCGCCGTGCCGGCACGCGCCATCCCGAAAGCGAGCAGGGCATACACCAGCCATCCTGCCCACATGACCCGTGCCGGTCCCAGTCGATCGGTCGCCGCGCCGCCGAGGAAGCTCGACGACGACCGCACCACGTGCACCGTCGCCCACAGGAGTGGCACGACCGCCACCGGAACGCCTAGCTCCTGGGAGCGCAGGATGATCAGCGTGTCGGGCATGCGGAGGAGATAGAAAAGAGAAATCGCGAAGAGAGCGGGCGGTGGAGAGCGGTGGAAGGCGGTGAAATCCTTCGCCTCGCCCGCCATCCACCGCCCTTCACCGCCCTTCACCGCCCAAACGGCCAGCACGAGCACCACCATCCCCGGCACAATGCTCACCCCGATCACCACGCGCACATTCGCGCTTCCGGACGCGAGCAGCCACCAGGCGAGGATCGGCCCCAGAACCGCGCCCGCATGATCCATCCCCCGTTGCAGGCCGAAGGCACGCCCTCGGAGCGCCACGGGCGTGACGTCGGCGATGAGCGCGTCGCGCGGCGGCGTACGCAGCCCCTTCCCCAGCCGATCCACGACGCGGAGCCCGATCACTTGCCACGCCGCTCCCGTGACGGCGATGACCGGCCGCACCACCACCGCAATGAAGTAGCCGAGCACGATGAGCGGGCCACGCAGCGGCACGCGATCGGCGAGTCGCCCGGCCCCGAGCTTCACGAGCGCCGCCGCGAATTCGGCCGCTCCGTCGAGCGCGCCCAATGCCTGGGGCCCAGCGCCCAGCACGCCCGTGACGAACGCGGGGAGCAACGGGTAGATCATCTCGCTCGCGAAGTCGTTCAGCAGCGAGACCCAGCCGAACAGCTTGACCTGGCGGGGCAGCACCCCGGAGCGCACGCCGCCGCTAGGCGGCATTCAAGCCGAGGCCCCAGCGGATCAGCGTGACGGGCAGACCACCGTAGCGCAGCAGGGCGTCGTGGAACGCGCGCAGCCTGAAGCGGTCACCCCGCGCGGCCTGGAAGTCCTTTCGCAGCTCGAGGATCTCGCGACGTCCCACGGCATAGCACAGCGGATACGCGGCCTCGGCGCAGTACCGCCGGACCTCCGCCTCGGCGTTCGCGTGGTCCACCCGCAAATGCGTCACCATGTACTCGACCGCCTGCTGGAACGTCATCCCCCGCGTATGCAGGCCGACATCGAGCAGAACGCGCACCGCGCGCCACAGCAGGTGCACGCGCTGGAAAAACCGTTCCTCTTCCGAGCGGTAAAACCCCTCTTCGCCCATCATGTCTTCGCAATAGAGCGCCCAGCCCTCGACGGTGAGCGGCGTCCACACGTTCTTGCGGGTATCCGAGGGGTGCTGCTGCGCGTGCACCAGCTGGAGATGGTGGCCGGGGAAACCCTCGTGTAGCGCCGTCACGCCGATCTCGTAGCGACAGTGATCGCGCAGGATGCGCTCTTGCGCGCGGTCGGGCAGTGCCGGATCAGGTAGCGTGACGTAGAACCACCCGGTGCGGTCGGACGAGTAAGCGCCCGGACTGTCGTAGGCCGCGAACGGGATGACCGGACGCATGAACGCCGGCGTCGGCACGACGTCGAGCGGTGCGTCGGGGATCGGGGCCAAGCCGCGCGCGGCGACGAAGTCGCGTGCCCGCGCCATCTCCGCCGCATACGCGCCCACCAGCTCGGCCGCCGGCGGGTGGTCCGCGCGCAACCGGTCCGCGACATCCTGCCATGTCTTCCCGCGGTCGAGGCGCGCCGCGCGGGCGGTCAGATCCGCCTCCAGCTCCTCCTTCAAGTGCAACCCGTAGCGCCATAGCTCGGGGGCCGTGTCGCGCAACGCGTGCTCATAATGGAGGTGAAAGTTGAAGTCCTCTTCACCCAGCGCGAACCCGTCCGACGCGCCGTCGAGCCATCGCTCCAGGTCGTGCGTGAACGTCGCCAGCGCCGCACCGGCGGCGTCGGCCGCCACGGTGATTCGCTCGGACTGATGCGTGGCGCCGACCTCCCGGATCAGCGCCGCGCCCCCCTGGTTGATGCGCAGCGCGGTCTCCACGAACACGCGGATCGGTTCCACCAGGGCGGAGCGCGCGTCGTCCAGGAACCGCGGCAGGTCCTCCAGTCGGCCCGCGAGCGCGGCGGCTTTCTCCTCCGCCGTCCGGTCGCGGCGGCCCAGCAGGAAGTGCAGCCCGCCGAGCAGGTGCGCCAGCCAGAACGCCGGATTCTTTGCCTGGGGGCGCTCGCGCTCGAAGCGGCGCAGCACCACGCGGATTTCGTTCAGGAGCGCCGTCCGATCGATCTCGTCCTCGAGCTGGTCGGTGGTCGTCTCCTCGAGGGCCGTGGCCATGGACTTGAGCGCCACGAGGTGGGGAGCGAGGGCGATCGGGCTGAAGCGCCCGTAACGGTCGTCGTAGGTCTTCACCCCCGCCTGCGTCGCCGCCACGGGGTCCAGATGCCATCGCAGATCGAAGTAGGAGCGCTCGATCTCCCGGAACGGCGCTACCGCCATGCCGCCTGCTTGAGCAGCCGATGGCACTCCTCGTCCGAGAGGACGCGGTCGGTGCGCTTCGCGGCCTCGAACAACGCGCGGCACGCCGCCTCGTCCTCGGCGTCGTACCCGTGCGTCTCGAGCCAGTACTTCACGTTCGAGAGTCCCGACACGGGCGAGATCTCGATCTTCTGCTCGAGCCCGAACTCCTGGGCCGGCACGGAGCTGTACACCCGGTCCGCGAGCCAGGCGTGCCCCTTCTTCTTCGCCTTGATGATCGCCGCCGCGTGCACCCCGGTGCCGGTGCGGAACGCGTCCTCACCCATCACGGGATAGTTCACGGCGATCGGCACGCCCACCGCCGCCGCAACCAGCCGGCAATACTCGGGCAGCTTCGTGATGTCATGGCGATGAGTGCCCAGCAGCTTCAGGTTGACGAGCAGCAGGTCCATCTCGGCGTTGCCGACGCGCTCTCCGACGCCGAGCGCCGTGGCGTGTACGCGGTCCACGCCCGCCTCGATCGCGGCAAGACAGTTGATCAACCCCAAGCCACGGTCCCGGTGTCCGTGCCAGTCGATGGCCACACGTTTCCCCGCGACGATTTCCTGCTTGACGAAGTGGACCAACGCCTTCACGCCTTCCGGTGTCGCGTGTCCCACCGTGTCCGCAAGGCAGATGCGGGTCGCTCCACAGTCGATCGCGGCCCCGTACAACGCCTTGAGAGCCTCCGGCTTGGCCCGCGTCGTGTCTTCCGTGACATACATGACTGGGAGCCCGTGCTTCACCGCGTAGCTCACCGCCTCCACCGTGGACTGGACGATCCGGTCCAGGGTCCAGTCCTCGGCATATTGCCGAATGGGCGACGAGCCGATGAACGTCGCGGCTTCGATTTTGATCCCCAGCTCGTCTGTGACGCGCACGATCGGCTCGACGTCCGCGATCACGGTGCGGGCAGCGCAGTTCGGGGCGATGGGTAACCGGGCGTCGCGGATCTCCCTGGCGAGCGCACGCACCTGCTCGACCACCCGGGGGCCCGCCCCGGGCAACCCGATGTCGGCGGCCACGATACCCAGGTCCGCCATGAGGTGGAGCAGCCGCTTTTTGACCTCGAGGGGGGGATCGTGCGCGGAGGGGGACTGCAGGCCGTCGCGCAGCGTCTCGTCGTTCAGGTCCACGTGGGCGCGCGACCAGTCGAAGGCCCCGGCCGCGCCGCCCGCGCGGTTCCAGTCGTAGATCAGGTCGCGCTCGTCCATGAACTAGTGTCGCCGGAACAGTTGCACAGGTCAAGCGACGCTGTAAACTCTGTAGTTGGCGCTGATGAACGACCTCATCTCACGGCTCCTCGCCCACGATCGCATCCGCGCCGCGCGCCATCACATCGAGCGCACCGACGAGCTGACGCTCGCTCGCCAGGCGTCGCTCTCGGCGATCCCGGCGCCCACCGGGGCCGAGGGCCAGCGCGCGGCACGGGTGGCGGAGCTGTTCCGCGAAATCGGGCTCACGAACGTCAGCGTCGATCAAGCGGGGAATGTGCAGGGATGGCTCAACGGGAATGGGGAAAAGGGCGATGGAGGGGCGCAGCATGCGGCGCCCCTACAGGCACCGGTCGTCCTCGCCGCCCATCTAGACACGGTGTTCGGCGCCGACGTGGGAGTCGCGGTGGAGCGGCGAGGTCACCGACTCGAGGGGCCGGGCATCTCGGACAACGCCCGCGGGCTGGCGGCCCTCGTCGCCGTGGCGGAGGCGATGGTGGCGACGCGCATCCCGGTCGCGCGGCCGATTCTGTTCGCGGCAACCGTGGGGGAAGAGGGGTCCGGTGACTTGCGGGGCGTGAAGTACCTCCTCAACGGAAAACGGGACGCGGGAAACGGGAAACCCATCGCGTTCATCGCGCTCGACGGCGCCGGGCTCGAGCGAGTGATTCACCGTGCCCTCGGGTCCAAGCGTTATCACGTCACCTTCCGCGGCCCCGGCGGTCATTCGTGGGCGGCGTTCGGCGTCGCGAACCCGGCCAACGCGGTGGGCCGCGCCGCCGCGCTCCTCGCCGACCTCCCGACCCGGCAGACGCCACGCACCACGTGCGCGGTGGTGCGGCTGGGGGGCGGCACCGGCCTCAACTCTATTCCACAGGAGGCGTGGCTCGACCTCGATCTGCGGAGCGAGGACCCAAAGGCCCTGGCGCAGCTCGACGTGACGGTCCGCGCCGCGCTCGAGCGCGCCGGGGACGACGAGAACCGCCGGCGCACGCCCGGCTCGCCACCCCTGCGAATCGAGCTGCAGCTCCTCGGCGACCGCCCGTCGGGACTCACGCCGCGCGCCCATCCGCTGGTCCAGGCCGCCGTGGCCGCGAACCGTGCCCTGGGCCACGACGCCGAGCTCACCAGCGCGTCCACCGACGCCAACGTCCCCATCGCGCTCGGCATCCCCGCCATCGCCCTCGGCGCGGGCGGCATGGCCGGTGACGCGCATCTCGCGACCGAGTGGTACGAAAACGTCGAAGGAGCGCTCGGGATCATCCGGGCGCTCCTTGTCACGGCCGCGATGGCGGAGGTTGGTTAAGCGGGGGCAGCGGGGGTAGTGGGGGCACCCGCCGCACCGAGCGCCTGCACCACGTCGAGCGACTCGCGGCTATGGCGGATGACGCGCAGCTGCGATGAGTAGATGTGCCGCACCACGCCACTGGTGTCGATCACGTAGGTTACGCGCCCCGGCAGGATCCCGAGCGTCTGCTGCACGCCATACAGCTTGCGCACCACGCCCTGACGATCGGAGAGGAGCAAGAACGGCAGGTCGTGATGCTGGGCGAACCGGCGGTGCGACGCCACCGTATCGGCGCTCACGCCCACCACCTCGGCGCCGGCCGTCGTGAACTCCGCGTAGCTGTCGCGAAACGCCCGCGCCTCGATGGTACACCCGGGCGTGTCATCCTTGGGATAGAAATACAGGACGACCGTCTTCTTCCCGAGCAAGTCCTTCAATCGGACGGCCTGGCCCGTCTGATCCTGCAATGTGAAATCCGGCGCGACATCACCGACACGCACTGGGTTCTCGCTCGTCACCGTCGCTCTCCGTTTCCCTCGTACCCGTAGGATCGTACCATCGTCGAGTCGCCGTCTCGCGGCCGCGTAGTATCGCCGCGTCGTGTAACGATCTTGTATCAGTGCGCCGCTCCGGCACTTCCCGGGAGCGACTTGCTCTTGTGCATTAGCAGCAGTAGCGGCAGGGACAGCACGAAGCACGCGCCAAACAACAGGAACAGCTGCTCGAACGACAACATCAGTGCCTGCCGCGTGACCTGGATATCCACGACCGCCAATGCCTTGGACCCGGCAAGGGGCACCGCGGTTCCCTTGGCGATGAGCGCGGCCGTAATCCCGGCAATGCGCTCGCGCGCCACGTCGTTGTACTGGGTGACGTTCGCGATCAAATCGGCCCGGTGGATCGCGGCGAAGCGCTGCACCAGGGTCGCCGAGATCGCGATCCCCACGCTGCCGCCGAGCTGGCGCATCAGATTGAAGAGCCCGGTGCCGTTCGGGATCTTGCTCATCGGCAGATCAGCCAGCGCCAGGTTGGTCAGCGGCACGAAGATCAGCCCCAGCCCCACGCCGCGGAAAATGAGCGGCCAGAAGAAATCCGACATCCCGCTGTCGGTCGTGAAATGCGCGTGCTTCCACATCGCCAGCGCGAAGATCGACACGCCGGCGAGGATGGACAACCGCGCGTCGAACTTCCCGGTCGTCCGTCCCATGGTCGCCATGGTGAAGGCGCTCGCGAGCGCCCCCGGCAGAATGACGAAGCCAGTCTGCTCCGCGGTGAAGTTCTGGAGATTCTGGAGGTAGACCGGCAGCACGAAGATGGTGGCGTAGAGACAGATCCCGAGCACGCCGCCGAACACGACTCCCACCGCCAGCTGCCGACTCTTCAAGATCCGCAGGTCCACCACCGGATGGTCCGTGGTGAGCTCGTGCCATACGAAGGCGATCAGGGAGACGGCGCTGGTCACCGCGTAGGCCACCACCTCGCGCGATTCGAACCAGTCGTGCCGCTCGCCCCGCTCGAGCATGGTCTGGAGCGTGCCGACGCCGATCGCCAGCAGCAGCAAGCCGACGTAATCGACGCGATCCGCCTTCTGCTGGAAGCGCGAGTCATTGACGAAGCTGAGCGACAGGGCCAGGGCCAGCATGCCGATCGGGATGTTGATGTAGAAGATCCACGGCCAGCCGAAGGCGTCCGTGATGTAACCGCCCAGGGTCGGCCCGAGGGTCGGTCCCACCATGACGCCCACGCCGAAGATCGCCATGGCCGTGCCGTACTCCTCGCGCGGGAACTCCTCGTACAGGATCGCCTGCGACGTCGAGAGCAGCGCCCCACCGCCCAGGCCCTGCACGATCCGCCAAAACACCAGCGCGTCGAGCGAGTGCGCGTTGCCGCAGAAGAACGAAGAGACGACGAAGATCGCGATCGACCCCGCGAAATAGCGGCGCCGCCCGAAATACGCCGACAGCCATCCCGTGATCGGCAGGATGATCACGTTCGCCACGATGTAGCCCGTCGACACCCAGGCGATCTCGTCCAGCGTGGCGCCGAGGTTCCCCATCATGTGGGGGATCGCGACGTTGACGATGCTCGTGTCGAGCAGCTCGAGCACCGACGCGAGCGATACCGTCATCGCGATGATGTAGCGATACCGGTACCGATCCGCGTCGGCGGTGAGGGCGGGAAGCACTGCGGTCGTCACAGGCTCGGCCTTACTTGGTCTTGATCGTGACCACCACGCTCATCCCGGGGCGCAGCTGGTGTTTCGGATCCTGCGGCCCGCACAGCCGGATCCGCACGGGGAGCCGCTGGACCACCTTCGTGAAGTTCCCGGTCGCGTTGTCGGGCGGGAGCAGCGAGAATTTCGCCCCGGTCGCCGGAGAGATACTCTCCACCTTGCCGCAGAAGTGGAGGCCGCCGTAGGCGTCCACCGTGAAATCCACCGGATCGCCCGGCGCGACGTCGGCGGTCTCGGTCTCCTTGAGGTTCGCGGTCACCCAGATGTCGTCCAGCGGCACGACGGTCGTGAGGGGCTGACCCGCCTGGACCAGCTGCCCGACTTCGACGTTCTTCTTACTCACGACGCCGGTGCTGGGCGCGGTGATGCGGGTGTAGGACAGGTTCAGGGCCGCTTGATCGCGCACGGCGCGGGCGGCGGCCACACGGGCATCCGCCCCGACCAGCGCGGCCTGCGCGGCCGCCAGGGCCGCGTCGGCGCCCCGAGCCGCGGCCTCCGTTGCGTCGAGCTGCTGCTTGGGAACGATGTCCTGCGCCGCGAGCGGCTTGAGCCGCTCCAAGTCGGCGTGCGCTTTCTGGGCCATCGCCTGCGCCTGCTCGACCTGCGCTTCCGCCTGGCCCACCCGCGCCCGGTTGCTCACCGCGGCCAGGGCCACCCCGAGGTCGGCTTCTGCCTGGTCCAGTCGCACCTTGTAATCGCGGTCATCCAACACCACCAGAACGTCGCCGACCTTCACGGCTCGGTTGTCGTCCACACGCACGTCGGTCACGAACCCGCCGACCTTCGGCAGGATCGGGATGATGTGCCCGTCGACCTGGGCGTTGTCGGTCGAGACGTGGCTCAGGCCAAAAATCCAGCGCCGCACCCCTATGCCGATCAGGGCGAGCAGGATGACGCCCATGATGAGGAAGACGGTGCGCCGGCGCCCACCGTTGGCGGGCTTGGCGGGTGCCTCCGGCTCGGGCGTCGCGGGGCTGGGCCGCCCGGTCCGGGGAAGCGTCTCGCGTTCCATCGTCGTAGCCATGTCGTCACTCATTCGGGTTGACGGTTAGTGAAGGGTGCTGGCGATGCCGGCGGCGCGCGCCAGGGAAACGCGCGCGACGACCGTGGCGTAGCGGGCGCCGATGTCCGCGTCGCGCGCCCGAATCAGACTCTGCTGCGCCGTGATCACGTCGATGTTGCCGGCGACGCCGCTCCTGAAGCGCTCGCGCGCCTGCGCGACCTCCTCCCGCGCCAGCCGCAGCCCCTCCGTGGCGATCCGCTGCCCCGCTTCGGCCGACCGGAGATCCAGGAGCGCGGCGTCCACGTCCGCCCCGATCTGTCGCCGCAGGTCGGTTTCGCGCACTTGCGATTCACGCGCGACCGCGTCTTGCTCGTCGAGACGGGCCTCGCGGCGGAAGCCGTCGAGAATCGAGATGCTGACCTGCACCGAGAGGTCGTACGTCGAGATTGCCTGCGGCACGGTGCGCCCGCTCACCCCGTAATCGCCGACCACCGCGAGCCGCGGCAGCCGTTCCGCGCGGATCGCCGAGCCGGTCCGGCGCGCCGCGACCCCGCGGGCCTGCTCCACCCGCAGATCGGGCCGGTTGGCGAGCGCCGTGCTGATCGCCGAATCTCGCTCCTCGGCAACGGCGGCGACGCCAAGCGACGGCGCGAGCGTGTCCGTCAGGGTGAACGGAGTCGCGGGGTCGAGGCCCAGGGCCCGCGTCAGGTCGATCCGGGCGCCGTCCGCCTGATTGCGGGCCACCAACAGCTGGCCTTGCGCAACCGTGAGCTGCACCTGGGCGCGCGTGAGGTCGATGGCGGCGCTCACGCCGGCGGCCTTCTGCGCCTGCGCGAGGGTGGCGAGCTCGGCCGCGAGCGTCGAATCCGCCCGCCGCGCGTCGACGAGAGCCGCCGCCCGTACCGCCTGGACATAGGCGACCGCGGCCGTCACGGCGGAGCGCTCGACCGTCGCGCCGTGCTCGGCGCGGCTCCCGTCCGCCTGCGCGCCGGCCGCCTTCACCCGCGTCACGCTCGACCAGTCGAACAGCGTTTGCGCCGCACTGAATCGGGCGTCGTACACGTTGAAGGGCCCGATGAGGTCGGGAAGGGACGCGGTTCCCCCGCCGGGCAACGGGAACGAGAAGTCGAAGCCCAGGGTCTTCGAGTTGAATGTCCGATTCAGCCACGACCCGCCGAGCGACAGCGAGGGCAGGAGCGCCCCACGAGCCTCGCGCACGCGCGCATCCGCTTCGTCGGTCCGCAGCGCGGCCAGCGCCACCGCCGGCGTCTCACTCGAGGCGACGCGGACCGCGTCGGCGAACGACAATCGCAGCGGCGTCTGAGCCGCGAGTGGCCTCCGCCCAGCGAGCAGCGAGGCGGGGAGGATGAGCAGCAGAGCTTTAGTGTTTCGCGATCCCATGGAGATACAGTTCGATGTGCGTGTCGAGGTACTTTGCCACGTTGAAGCCTTCCGGCATGCACGACCCAAAGGCCATCCGGGCAACGGTTGCGTGCATCAGCGGCGACATGGCGAGCTTCGCGGCCACCATCACGTCCACGGAGCGGAACTCGCCGGACTTGATCCCCCGCTCGATGACACCGGCCATGAGGCGGTGCCCGCGGGTCACGACTTCGTCGTAGTAGAAACGTGTCAACTCGGGAAAAGTTGCCGCCTCGGCCATCATGAGCTTGGGAATACCGGCGAGCTTGGTTTCACCGATCAACCGCCAGTACTCCCGTACCAGCTGCTCGAGCAGCTCGCGGGCGCTGCCGGCGAATGACTGCGCCAGCGCCTCACCCTGCGCGATGACAGGCACGATCGTCTCCCGCACCACAGCCTTGAAGAGCGCTTCCTTGCTGTCGAAGTACAGGTAGACGGTGCCTTTGGTGACGCCGGCCCGCCGGGCCACGTCGGCGAGCTTGGTGGCGGCAAACCCGCGCTCCACGAACAGCTCGAGCGCGGCTGCCACGATCTCCCCCGGGCGCGCTTCTTTACGGCGCTGCCAGCGGGGGCTGGCGGAATGCTTGGCTTGAGAGACTGGCGCGGCCACGGCGTTTCCTCGCTGAATTAGTTACTGAACGGTAAGTAACTAATTGGGGTTCCCGCCGGCGTCAAGGGACTCGGTGCGCGACCTCCCGATAGAAATAAATGAGCCCCGTCGTGGGCGGTGTGACCCCAAGCTGCCGCAGCATGGTCACGATCTGGCCGCGATGGTACGACGAATGGTCCACGGCATGGCGAAACATCTGCCGGAAGGTATGGACGTATTCCCCACCCGTGCTTGGCTTTACGGCCACGGTCTCATCCCCTGCGGCACCGCGGGATTGGGCTGCTGGAGCCAGCGGTTGAGCCACAGCTCTTCCGCCCAGACGATGTGGCACAGGGTGCCGTGGATGCCTCCGTGGCTGCTCTTCAAGTCCCGGAAATACGGCTCGGCGGGCAGCGCGGCGAGCACGGGGAAAAACTTGCGGTTCGCCCAGGCGTTGTAGGCAAACAGCTCCCGCACCTCGGGGACGGTCACTTGGCCGCCGCGAGCTCCCCCGCGTCGAGCACGCTTTGCTCCACGATCTTCCCCTCGACCTTCTGGTCGTCCCCCACCACCGAATCGCGCACCGTTCCTCCCACCACCCGCACGTTCCGACCGAGGATACTGTTGGTCACGGTGCTGTCGGCCACGAAGCTCCCCTGTTCGATCGCAACGTTCGGCCCGACGGTGGCGTCTCGGATCGTCACCCCGTCCTCGATGTAGACGGGAGGCACAATGGTGCAGCGCTGGCAGGGCCCCGCAGGGGTGCGGGCCCGTCCCGCGTGCTCGAGCAGGTAGCGGTTGGTCTCGAGCAGCGTGTCCACCTTGCCGCAGTCGTACCAGCCGCGCACCGAGGCCGTGAAGAGCCGCCGGCCGTGGTCGACCATGTACTGGAAGGCATCGGTGAGATAGAACTCGCCGCCCTTCCCCGGGGGCGATTGCAGCACGTGCGCGATCCCTTCGAACAGCATCTCCCAGTCCCGCACGTATTGCAGTCCGATGTTTGCGAGCCGCGACACCGGCGTGCTCGGCTTTTCGACGATGCGAGTCATGTAGCCCTTGGCATCCGTCACGATCACGCCGAACCGCTGGTAGTCCTCCACCTCCTTCGCCCAGATGATTCCGTCGGCATCGAGGGTCTTGGCGATCGACAGGTCGGTGTCGAACAGTGTGTCCACGAAGATGATGAGCACCGGTCCGTCGACGTAGGGGCGGGCGAGGTTGATCGCCCCCGCGGTTCCATCGAGCGTCTTCTGCTCGACGAATCGAGCGGGAACGTCGTAGTGCGTCGTAATGTACGTCTCGACCACGTCCTTCAGGTGGCCGGTGATGACGATGATCTCGTCGACTTCGAGGCCCGCTCCCCTGACGGCGTCCATGACGTAGTCCATCACCGGGCGCCCCGCGACGTGAATCAGCGGTTTCGGAACACGTTTCGTGAGCGGCAGGAGCCGGGTCCCTTTTCCGGCGAGCGGCACGATGACTTTCACGTCACACCCTTCCGTAGCGGTCTTTGAGTCGGACGACGTCGTCGATCTCGGGGGTCGAGGCTTCGAGCAGATCGCTCGAGACCACTGCCTCGAACTGGTGGATCAGCTTGGGATGAATATGGAAAGCCGCCCCCTGCGCCACGCGTTTCTCGATCAGCGTGTCGCCCTGCTGGAGCCGCAGGATGATCTCGCCCGCCAGCACGTAGATCGATTCGTCCTTCTTGTTGTGGTACTGGAGCGACAGTACGTGCCCGGGCTCGATGTGCAGGATCTTGCCGACATAGCGATCGGTGCGGGCCCAGATCAGCTCGTGGCCCCAGGGCTTGTCGACGCGGTAGGGGAGGTCGGTCATGGGAGACCTGAAACGCGGAACGCGGAACTGGGAACGCGGAACAGCAACGCACGCTCCGTGGATACGGCGTCCACCTTGCCGTTCCGCGTTCCGCGTTCCGCGTTCCGCCTTCTCATGAACCCAGGCTCAGTTTGAGCGACGATGGGGTCGTCACACACGCGGTCACGCACACCCCGCACCCAACGCAACCTTCGGGCCGCAGCACGGGCCGCCCTCCTTCATCCATGACCAGCGCCCGCTCCCCCACCGGGCAGGCCCGGGCGCACACGCCGCAGGAGACGCCCTGGAAGGTTATGCAGCGCCCAGTGTCGAGCTCGAGTACGCCCATGTGCACCTCGTCCCACCCCCCCGCGGGCGGCACCAGGGCGCCCGTCTCGCAGGCGCGGGCGCAGGGCATGTCGGCGCACACGATGCAGGCCTGGATCGCCGGATCGATCATCGGGGTGCCGGCGGCGAGGCCGGCGCTGGGCGGGGCCTTGATGATCGCGCTCACGGGGCACACCGGGAGGCAGTCGCCGCAGCGGGTGCACGACGCGAGGAAGGCGATCTCATCGGCGGCGCCGGGCGGCCTGAAGTAACGCCGCGGCGCGACGCGCTGCTCGGCCCGCGCCGCGACCTCGCGCAGCAGCCGCTCCATTGCCTCGCGGAAGAAACCTCGCCGATCCCTCGCGCGCGCCTCCATCAGAAGCTCGGACTCACGCTCACCTGCCAGCGAAACGCCACCCGACCCTCGTCACCCGCCTGGGTGTCGGCGGCGTAGTCCCAGCGGCTCACCACCAGCGGCAGCTCGAAGCGCATGGTCCAGGCCAGGTCCCTGATCTGGTGGCGCGTTACCACACCCACCCCACCATCGTACAGCGGCGTATACCAGCGGCCCGCCGTCGCCGCTGGCACCGCCAGCGTGTCCACGATCCCGCCGTCCGCGAACGCCATGAGCGCCACATCCCGCAAGATACCGTGGTCGTGCGGCCACACAGAGCGGGTCAGCTCCACGTTGGCGGTCAACGCCCAGCGTCCACCCAGGTCATTGCGAAAGCCGCGCAGGTTGCCGTTGCCCGGCGCATGATAGAAGAAGTCGGGGCGGACGAACAGCGCGCCGGCGCTCCGCAGCAACGGATTGGTGAACGTTTCGTACGGATCGGCCCCAGCGACCGGAATACGCCGTTGCGGCACGGGCGGCGACGCTCCGGCGTATGCGCCGCCGAACAGCCGCACGCCGATCCTGGTGCCCAGCGGGAAGGGAGCACGCACGCTCGCTTCGCCCGTGAAGCGCCCGAACGCCTCGACGTCGTAGCGGCTGGACGAGGTGTACCCCGGTCCCGGATTCGAGTACACCAGCCCCGCACGCGCCCCAAGACGTGCCCGCACGACGGCACTGCCCTGCTGGACGGTCGTGGCGATCCAGGGTCCCCCCTCCACCGTACCCGCGTCGTCCCAGAGGCGTCGGTCGAGGTAGCCGAGGTTCGTCGTGGCCATCCAGAGGGCGTCGAAGCCGGCGTGAGGATCGGCCCCGAATCCCAGGTGTTGGCGCAGCGCGCGGTCCATGGACAGGAGCACCCCGGCCCGGCCCTCGACGTACCAGCCGGCGACGCTCGTCGTGGCGCGTGGCGTGAGGTGCGCGATCGGGTTGGACCAGCGGCCGTAGAAGCCGAACCGGTTCTCCGCGTCCGACGCCGTGCCCACGGAGCCAAGGACCAGCCCGCGGTCGTAGCGACCCAGGTAGTTGGTCCGGTTGCGCACCCCGAGGGTCACCCCTCCGAAGTCGTTCGACCACACCACCGGCATCCAGGCGCTCACGAGTTTGTCCCGTCGCACGGCTTCGCGGGTCGGGTCGTCGAGGCGATAGGCGACGGGTCGCCCGCTCAAGAACGCGTGCTCCCGGTTGTTCAGCATGTTGTAGTCGTGGGTCCTGCCGCGTGGGTCGAGCACGAGGCGCCCGGGCCGTCGGGCCGTGGTGAACGCCACGACCTCACTCAGCGGCTCACCGGTGGCGCGCGCGTAGATCGTGTCGCGGTCACCGATCTCGACGGGCATCCGGCCGTCGCCCTTCCGCTCGATGGTCACCGTGGTGTGCCAGTGGCCGTCCGGCAGCTGCCGCCGCGCCACCTTGCGCAGCCGGTAGTCGAACAGGGGCGTGGCGTGCAACCATTCGCCGAACAGCCATTTCAGATCCTGGCCAGACACGTCCTCGGCCACGCGGCGGAACGCGTCCTCGTCCACGTGCTTCAGCTTCCAGCGGGCGAAATACGCGCGCAGGATGCGCCGCATCGTCTCGTCACCCACCACGTAACGCAGCTGCTCGTAGAAAAGGTGCGCCTTGGAGTACACCATTTCCTGGTAGACGACGAAGTCTCGGAAGCGCTCGCTCACCGTGGAGACGGGCTCACTCCAGCGGTCGAGGTCGAGGCCCAGCACATCGGGCTCGGTCGCGTCGTACGACGGCGGTGCCCCGTGCCGTTCGAAGAACCACCCTTCCTGGAAGTCCGAGAATCCCTCGTCGAGCCACCCTTCGCGCCACTCGTTGTTGGCGAGCTGGCCCATGGTGTACTGGTGTCCCGACTCGTGCACGATGAGCCCGATGGACGCGCTCCCGTCCATGATCATCATCGGGAACTCCGTGCCGCCGCCCTCGATCCGGTGCACGTTGCTGAGCTGGGGCCATTGATACTTGCCGAACAGCGAGTCGAGCCACGCGAGGGCCAGCGCAGTGTAGCGGACCGCGATCCCGCCACCCCAGGTGGCCCGGTCATTGGGCAGATACAGTACACGCACCACGGCGTCGCCGTAGCGCCCCTGCTCGTAGACGTAGTCCGGGTTGAGCGAGAAGGCGAAATGGTGCACCTGCTCGGCGTGGAAGCGAACACATTTCCGCCCCGGTGCCGTGTCGCGACATCGAGGCGTGGTTCGTGGTGCGCGGTACCAATCGCGCTGATAATCGATCTGTAGCGCGCGATCGGCCCTGGCTTTTTCCCAGCCCGGATCCCCTTCGACAGGCACTCCCGTCGCGCCGACCACCTGATCCGCGGGCAAGTCGAGCGTGACGTCGTAGGTGGCGAACTCGCCGTAGAACTCGCCCGCCGGATAGAGCGGGTGGTCTTCCCAGCCGTAGCGGTCGTACACCACGACCTTGGGATACCATTGGGCAAAGTCGAAGCGCCGGCCCTGCCGCCCCTGGCGGCGTGGGAGGGTCGAGGGGCGTGCCCGCCAGTCGATCTCGACCACGAGCGAGTCACCCGGCGGAAGGGACCGCGGGAGGGTCCAGTGCGCGATGGTCGAGTCCGGGGCGTACGGATAGTCGGGCCGCCGCTGCTCTCCCATGACGGTGGCGTTCGTGATTCGCTCGAACGCGAAATCGGGGTCCTTGAGGTGTTGAAACCGGTCCCGCTGCTCGGCCGAGTCGGCGGCGGCCCAGCGTGATCCGGGGCGGAACGCGTTCAGGTACTGGTGGACGAAGAACTCGCTCAGGGTGTCGGGCGACCGGTTGACGTAGGTCATGCGGACGTGCCCCGTGAGCACGCCCGACGGTTCGTCGAGCGACGCGGTGATCTGATAGGCGACCTGCTGTTGCCAGTAGCCGGTCGTGTCGGACCCGAGCAGATGAAGCAGCAGTGGGAGCATGGAGGGGGAGAAGCTACAGCGGCCCCGGCGTTCTGGGGAGCCGGGAAGGCTCTCGTCCTTTACCTTATCTGGACTGGGAGGGAGATGGACTAAAACAAAATGAAGGGAGCGAGTGCGCGATGGTGCATGTGAACTACCTGGCCGTCCTGGTGGCGGCCGTCGCCGCGTTTGTCCTCGGCTGGCTGTGGTACAGCCCCCTGCTGTTCTTCAAGCCATGGATGCGGCTGCGCGGCATGGACCCCGACGCGGCGATGGCCGGCGCGAAAATGCCCGTCGGAAAGCTCGTGATCGAGTTCGTGCGCTGCCTGATCCTCGCCTGCGTGATCGCACGCCTCGTGGCCCTCCTCGCCGTCGGCAGCTGGATGGGCGCCGTGCACGTGGGCTTCTTCCTGTGGATCGGGTTCCCGGTGGTCATCCTCACGGGCTCGGTCCTCTGGGAGAACATCCCGTGGAAGGTAGCGGCGATCCATGCGGGCGACTGGCTGGTGAAGATGCTGGTGGTGCCGATCATCGTGGTCCTATGGCAAGCGTCTTGAGCGTCGCGTCCGCCGCTCTGCCGAGTGAAAGGAGAAAGGCATGCGCCTCGCTGTAGCTGTCTTCCTGCTTCTGATCGCGGCGCCGCCGCTCGCGGTTGCGCAAACGTCTCAATTCGACGGAGAGATCCGGGCGGCGGCGGCCCTCCAGCTCGCCGCACGCTCCGTCCCCGGCAGTCCCGCACCCTCCTACCTCGCCGGCGACGCCCTTGCACTGCGACGCCGTAGCCAGAAGCAGACCGGCGTCACCTTGATGCTCATCGGCGGTGGAGCCGTGCTCGTGGGCGCGCTCGCCGGGGGTAGCGGGGGGACCGTGCTGATCGTCGGTGGCGTGGTCTGCGCGGGCTACGGGTTCTATCTCTACACCGAGTGACGGCTATCCCAGAGGGCACTACTGCCCCGTTCAGAAGCTGGGCGCGAAGCTCACCTGCCACCGGAACGCGAACCGCGTGCTGCCCTGCGGGTCGTCGGCGGCGAGATTCCAGCGATTCACGGCGAACGGCACCTCGAAGCGAATCGTCCACGCGAGCTCCTTGATGCGGTGCTGCGTCACGATCCCGAGGCCCCCGTCGTACAGCGTGGTGTACCAGCGCCCCGGCGACGACGACGGCACCGCGACCGTGTCCGCGAGCCCCAGGTCGAGGAACGATTCGAGCGCCACTTCCCGCACGAGACCAGCGCCACGCCGCATGACGGCGCGCGTGAGCTCGAGATTCACGCCGATCGCCCAGCGCCCGCCGAGGTCGTTGCGAAACCCCCGCAAGTTGGGCCCTCCGGGTGAGTGATAGTAGAATCCCGGCCGCACCAGCAGCGCGCCACGGCTGTGGAGGAACGGGTTCGGGAACGTCTCGTACGGGTCGGCCCCGGCGATGGGAATCCGCAGCTGCCGCACGGGTCCCGACGGACCGACGTACGCGCCGCCGAACACGCGCGCCCCAAACCGCCCCCAGCGTCCGATGGCCGTCCGCACGCTGGTCTCGCCCGTGAGACGGAGGAACCCCCGGTAGTGATACTGAGACGCCGGCGCGCCGCCCGGCGCGAGGTTCTGGTACACTACGCCTCCCGTCAACCCGACGCCCGCGCGCCACACCGCGTCGCCGTGCCGCGCAGTGGTGGAGAGCCAGGGGGTGAGGGCGAGTGAGCCGGCATTGTCCCACAGACGCGGATCGAGGTAGCCGAGGTTGGTCGTGGCCATCCACTGGAGGTCGAGCCCCGACTGGGTCCGGGCGAACGAGAGTTTTGCGCCGGTCCGTCCCTCGATGGACCAGGCCGCAACGCTCGTCGCGACGCGCGGCCACAGGCCGGAGAGCGGGTTGTTCCAGCGGGCGTACAGGCTGACCGAGCTCGTGGCAGTGCTGCTCGTCGCCGTCGACGCGACGAACAACCCACGCTCCGCGTCGTCGCGGCACGCGGGCCGCGCCCGCACGCCGACAGTGATCCCCCCGTAGTCGTTCGACCAGAGCACGGGCATGACCGGCGGCTGCAGCCGGTCCTGCGCCCGGTGAGGTGCGCGTGGTGGCGCCGAGTCGGTTGCCGTCGGACACTGCCCCGGCGGCCGGTGACCTGCTCCCTGAACGAGGAGGTGAAGCGAGAGAGGGAGGGACAGTCGAGCGACCGTCAGCACGACAGGAAGTGGAACCATGGTTGCCGTGCCACAGGGCAAACTTCGCGCCGAGCGGCAGCCTGCACGAATCCGATGCCGCTCGCGCGATTCGGACGCCGCTCCTGCTGCAGTGACTCCACACCTTGGGGCTTCCAACCCCGACAAGGAGTCACAATGCAGCACTATACATCACGGGCTGCGGCGCTCGTCGTCCTGGCGGCGCTCGCTTGCTCCGAGAATCCTCCCGGTACGCCGCCCGACGAAGGCGCGGCGATCGTTCCTCCTTCCGAAGGGGCGGCGACGCCGCCCGAGCAGCTGGCGCGATCGCTGGCGCTGGCACTCGGCGACGCCGCGTTCCGGGCGCACGTCAAGGCCGAGCTCGATCGGTCGCCGTTCCGCGAACACAAGCTCCCGTTCCAGCGCTTCCTCGCGGCGGAGCGCGGGCCGGCGCTGGCCGCCATGGCGCGCGATGCCCAGCGCGCGATTCCGCTCGAGATGTACCTCCCGGTCTCGGAGCACCGCCGCGCCTGGACCGGCGGGGCCAACGTCCTCGTGGCGACCGCG
>QHUS01000103.1 GCA_003222035.1 Gemmatimonadota bacterium
TGGGATGCGGCAGCGGCCGGCCGAGGTACCGCGCGGCGAGGTTGATGCGGTAGGTGTCGCGCACGTGCGAGGGAAAATCGCGCGGCAGCTCCCGCTTGAACCGCTCGAAGTCCCTAGTGAGCGAAGCGAGAGAGCCGGAATTGCTCATCGGGCGCCCCCGCCCCCGCCCCCGCCCCCGCCGCGCCGGTCAGCACCAGTCGCGCGACCAGCTCTCCCACGGCGGGGCCGTGTTTGAACCCGTGCCCCGATCCCCCGCCCACGATCCACGCGTTCGTCGCCTGCGGGTGCCGATCGATGATGAAATGCTCGTCGGGGGACTGTTCGTACTGACAGACGCGCGACTCGAGCAGCGGGGCGCCTTTCAGGCCGGGGAACCGGTAGGCGAGATAGTCGCGGGCGATTTGGAGGGCCTCGGGACTCGGGACTCGGGACACGGTGGTCGGATCGATGACGGGTCCTCTGGTATCGTCCGCCACTTTGAAGCCGCGCCACTCGTTTCCCGGAATACCGTACATGAAGCGCGTGCCGTGATCCGCCCAGACGGGAAGCGCTTCCTCGATGAAGCGCCGATCGCCTGATGGCGTTCCGAAAAAGAAAACCTCCTGGCGCGTCGGCTTCACGCGCTCTCCGACAGCGTCGGGGAACAGCGCTCCCAGCCACGGGCCGCACGCAAATACAAAGCCATCTGCCATCAGCCGACTGCCATCAGATAGCGTGACTGAAGACAGCTCTCCCCGCTCGGGCTGAATTGGGGACTGCACCGCGAGCTGGCGGTACTCGCCGCCCTCGGCAAGAAACCCCTCGAGGACGGCAGCGCAGGCGCGCCGCGCCGTGAGATAGCCGCCGTCCTTCTCGAGAATCGCCCAGCGCACCTGTTCGCAATTGATTTGCGGGAAGCGCCGCGCGACCTCGGCGCCTTGCAGCTCTTCGAACGCGACGTGCGCATCGCGCAGGATCGGTAACGCCGCCTTCTCGTACTGCTCGTCGCTCTCGACGAGCCAGAGCACGCCGATGCCGTGGTAGAGCTGCCGGTGCCACCGCGTCTGGTGCTCCTTCCAGAGCGACAGGGCGCGTGCTGCCATCCGCGTGTAGACCGCGCGTGTTCCGTAGGTCGCGCGAATCACGCGCGTCTCGCCGCCCGAGCTCGCGCGCGAATTGCCGGGACCCCAGGCGTCTACCAGCGTGACGCGCGCTCCCTGGCGTCGCAGAAACAGCGCCGTCCAGCCACCGAACGCCCCAGCCCCGATCACGGCGATGTGCGGTTGCTTGGCTGTTGGCTTCACGACTCCTCCCCCGAGCACCACAGCGGCGCTGGTTTTGAGGAACGAGCGGCGACCTACCGTACGCGAGCCTCGCGCACCGCGCGCCGCACCGTTTCCCGCTCCGACGCCGGGAGCTCCGGACCCCAGGGGTCGTCGCAGGCATCGTCCGGGATCACGCCCTCGGCGGCCAGGGCCCACAACATCCGCCGAATGTAGCCTTCCATGGGTGCGGTGAAGGTTACCTGTGAAAAGGCGTCTAACTGCGTGGCGAGGCGTAGAAAGGCGTGGTTGTCGCCCGTCGCATGGGCAGTCAGCAGTGCCGCCTGAAGGTCCGTGAGAGCCGCGCCCATTCCAATCAACGCCGCACGCGCGCCCATCATCAGCGAGTAGCCAAGAAATCGGTCTTCACCCGTGATCAGCAGTTTGTCGGGGTGATCCCGCATCACCGCCGCGATGCGTTGAAACGTGATGATTGAATCGAGCGTCGCCACCTTGATTCCCAAGACGTTTGGCAACGAAAGAATCGCGTGCAGCGTCTTGTCATCGTAGTTCACGCCTCCGGCCGCTTCATACAGGTAGAAGGCGATGACGGGCAGCTCCTGCGATAACTCGTCGTGATACACGACCGCGTTCTCCGGCACGGGAAACGCGAGCAGCGCGTCGGCGCCACCCCGTTTCGCGTCGCGCGCCATCGCCCTGCCCTTGGCCCCGGCAACGATCACCTTTTCGGGAAGCGCGGCGCGCCACTCTTCCAGCACCACGCGCCGCTGATCGTCCGAGAGATGCGGCCCACGGCCGGTGTGGGCCCACACCGCCACGCCCGCGACGGGCTGGCGCGCCATCCAGCTCGCATAGGCTCGCTGCGCGGCAAAGTCGATCGTCGAGCCTCGAAACGGGACCGGCACGGCGGGAATGAGGCCACCCTCGAGACCGACGGTCGGACGGTCGGACGGTCGGACGGTCAGCTCACCAACTCCCGTACGTTCTTCGATTCGATTGCTTCCCGTTTATCGGGTGACATATCCAGGAGATCGAGCTTCGCGACGCTGTTCTCCGGTAGGCGCAGCGGCTGTCCCGTGCCAAACACGAATCGCTCGGCGCCGATGGTATCGAGCAACGTGGCCAGATGATCCTCGGGCGGACCCCAGATCCAGCAGATATCCCACCAGATGCGCCGCGCCTCCTCCGGTGTCGAGCCGAAGTGGACCTCTTCGATGAACGCGCGGTCAGCGTGCGTGACGAGGAGGCGCACATCGGCGTCGCTGCGGATCAGCGCGCGCACGGCTGCCGCCGCCAACTCGGGGACGCGATCGTTGGGGTGTCGCTGCCGGCCGTCTTCGAGCCGCACGGCGAGCATCAGCGGGATGCGGGCGGCGCCGCATGCGGCCATGAGGACGCGCATCTCGCCGCCCGCCGGCTCGAGGCCCAGATACAACGGATCACACCGCACCGCCGGCGCTTGGGCGTTGGCGGCGTCGGCGATCACCTGCTCCCACTGCGCCAACCCGGGATGCACGGTGGGGACGGGCTTGAGACGTTTTTCCTTGCGGGCGGTCTCGTACAACCAGGCATTGCCTTCGGTGGGATCACGCCAGAACAGACCGGGGAGATGCGTGACCCACGCGAAATCGATCTTGGTGCGCTCGAGCGCTTGCACCAGCGCGTCCGGCGACGTGCCGGGCACTTTGCGCCACGGATACGCGCCGAGAAACGCGTTGCAATCGATCCGCATCAGTCGGTCGGAAACGCGCCCGGTGGGAAGATGCGCGCGGCATTTTTCCAGCGCACCAGCGCCATCTCGTCCTTCGAGAGAAAGGTCTCGAGATAGCGGAGCTTGGCCCAACCGGTTTCCATGGTGATGTCGGTACCCCACAGCAGGCGATTCACGCCAACGCTTTCGACGCACGCCTCGAGCATGCCGCCGTCCACGCCGCTCCCCGACAGATCGACGTAGACGTTGGGAACGTCCGCCACTGCGTGCAACGAATGCAGCCAATCGCCGCCGCCGCCGATATGCGCCAGGATGAACGCGACGTCCGGGTGACGGCGCGCGAGCGTGCACAACTCGGTCGCGTCGGACGCTTCCTGGCCCGGCCAGTCATGGCGGCGGTGCTGCCAGATGTGCTGCAGCACCGGCACGCGGCGCTCCCGGGCCAGAGCGGCAATCGGATCGAGCAGCGGGTCATCGGCCCGGCGGCTCGCCGCCAGCTTGATTCCGATCATCCCTGCGTCGAGGCAGCGCACGATCTCGGCGCGAGCGTGGGCGCCGTAGTTCGGATTCACGCAGACGTAGCCCCGAATGCGGTCGGCGTGGGCGCGCTGCAAGGCCAGCAAGGCATCGTTCCCGGCTGTGACATCGCGGGGGGAGGGGAAATAGGTCGGGGACGTGAGGCCGAAACTGCCCAGGATCGAGGCCACATGCACCGAAATACCGATCTTGGCGCCCGCTGTGATCCGGCTCTCATTGCGCTCGCGCCAGTCGGCCCGGGGCGTCCGTTGGTGGTAAAAGTGAGCGTGGACGTCGACAAGCATTGCCACAATCTACGCCCCTTTTATCTTGGGGGCTTCCTCAGTGGGGAGATCGGGATGGAGACGACGGTGGGCCGTGCGCGAGGCGTGCTGTTCGAGCCTCGCGCGACATTCAAAGAAGTCGACTCCGAATTCACCAAACCGGGCGCGATCTGGGGCCGGTACATCCTGCCGCTCGCGCTGCTCGGCCCGCTGGCCGGCGCCGTCGGGCGACTGGTTTTCGGAAAGCGCATCGCGGGAATGAGCCTGCCGGAGTCCCTATCGATTACCGGCGCGATTACCTGGTTTGGTATCTCGCTGGTGCTGCAGCTGGCCGCAGTTTTCGCGCTCACGCAGATCATCAGCCTGCTCGCGCCGGGGTTCGGTGGGCAGAAGAACGACGTTCAGGCGCTGAAGGTCGCGGCGTACGCGAGCACGCCGATGTGGGTGGCCGGCATCTTCAACATTCACGGCCGGTTCCTCATGGTCGGCATCATTATTTCGCTGTACAGCCTCTATCTGCTCTACGTCGGCCTGCCGATACTCATGAAGGTCCCGCAGGATCGGTCGATGGGCTACACCGCCGTAGTCATCATCGCAGCGATCGTGGTCTTCCTGCTCGTGAGTACGTACACGCTCTTCTAAACCGCGCGCAGGGCCTCATGCAGCATGGCGAGGGCACGGTCCACCGTGCCCTCGTCGTGCGCCAGGGACACGAAGTTGTAGGCCGTGCGCTTGAACAAGAGGCCGCGCTCAGCGGCGCGCAGCGCCACACCCCGCGACAGATCCTCCGTCGCGTAATGCAGGAAACACATCTCGGCGATGCCGGCGACCCCGGGAGCAATCGCGTCCCGATGCGGTGGATGTGCTCGCAGACGCCGTCGCGCTCGAACACCTCTAGCGTTGCGCGCGCGGCCGCGAGCGCCACCCCTTCGGTCGCCAGCGTGGACGAGATCCAGGTTCGGTTCGCGGCGTTCATGAGATCCGCGCGGCCGCCCACCACCGCGAGCGGAAATCCGTTCGCGAGCGCCTTGCCGAGGACCACGAGGTCGGGCGCCGGCTTCAACGTGTAGCGCTCCGCCGCGCCCCCGATCGCGAGCCGGAACGCCGTCTTGATCTCATCGAAGATCAGGATCGCGCCCGCTCGCTCCGTCTCGACGCGCAACATCTGCAGCCATTCGCGCGTGGGCTCCGACACGACTACGGGCTCCACGACCACCGCGGCGAGACGCGGCGCACGCGCCCGGATCAGCTCGCGCCCGGCGGCGACGTCGTTGAATGGCAGCTCGGCGAAGAGATTGCGGACCCCAGCGGGAACTCCCTCAGCGGCCCCCTGACACCAATCGAGCCAGCCGTGGTACCCGCAGCCCAGGATCTCCTCGCGTGCGGTCGCGACGCGTGCCAGGCGCACCGCCGCGGCGACGGCCTCGGCGCCCGTCTTGAGAAAGCGCACGCGCTCGAGCCACGGGATCCGCTCGGCGAGCGCCTCGGCGAGCTCTGCTTCCGCGACGGGCGGCAGTGGGCCAACGACGCCGGCGGCGATCGCCGCGGTCGCCGCGCGGTTGACGTCGGCATGTCCGTATCCCAGCGCAACCGCGCCGAGCGCCATGACGAAGTCGACGTACTCCCGGCCGCTTTCATCCCAGACGCGGCAGCCGGCCGCCCGCGTCATGCGGGCCGGTGTCCCGAAGAGCGCGTCGGGGCGCTTGCTACCGGTCGACGTGAAGCCCGGAACGCGCCAGTCGTTCACCGTATTTGGTCACCTCGATGGCCATCGCACGCAGCAGTTTTGCCTCACGGGCATCCAGCGGCGCACGATGCGCGATCTCCCGCATCGTGCGCATCACACCGCCGGAATTACGCGTCTTGAAGAACTCGATCGCATGCAGCGCGCGAGCGATGTCGGCAAAGAGCCGCTCGAGCTCCGCGGCGTCCGCCGGCTCAGATGGCCGCCGCGGCGCCTTGAAGGGACGTGCCTCGGCGCCCTGCGCAAGTGCCAGCTCATAGAGCATGATGATGACGGCATGTCCAAGATTGAGCGAGGCGTACGCCGGATCGCTGGGAATCGTGACGATGCGGTGACACCGATCGAGCGCCTCGTTCGAAAGCCCCTTGTCCTCGCGCCCGAAGAGCAGGGCGACGGGTTCTCGGTCGCCGAGCGCCACGATCTCGCCGGCCGCGTCGCGCGGGCGCTGCAAATTCCGCTTCGCGGTCCGCCCGCGCGCCGTACACCCGACGATGTGCACGCAGTCCCCCAGCGCCGCCTCGAGCGTCGCGTAGGTGCGCACGCGCGCAAGTATATCCTGCGTCTGGTGCGCGATTCCCTCCACCCGGTAGGCCTCGTACTCGCGCGGATTCACGAGCCGGAGGTCGCGCACGCCAAAGTTCTTCATCCCGCGCACGACGTGCGCGATGTTCACCAGATCTTGAGGCTCATGCAGAACGACGACGATCAAGGCGTGCGCCGTGCGCTGTGCGCTGTGTGCAATTTCCGGCGTACGGCGCACGTTGTTATCCTCATCCAACCAGCTCCAAGATTCCAAATCGTGCAGGATCCTGCCGGTCTCCACGAAGCCACACCCAGCCGCCGCCGCCACTCCAAACCAATTGCCCCACCCGCCGCACCCTGCCAGGGAGCATTTCATTAATAATGAGGTCGAAGCTGACGCGACCGCCCGCGTGCGGATGCACGCCGGCCGGCCAGGGGATGGCGACAGTCACGCAGTAGCCGGCATCGGTCCGTCGCCAGCCTCCGCGAACAGGCGCAGGCGTTCCGTGCGTATCGCTGGTGGTGCTGGCTCGCACCGTGTGACCGTCCTCGCTCGGGACGATGAGATACCCAACCGGAGCGACCGCCTCACCACCTGCCCGGCGCGCAGGGGCGACGTACACCTGTAACCCATCGGAATGGATCTCATCCGGCTCATTATCGAGTCGCAACGGCGGCGCCGTCGCCGGTCGCAGGACGAGGTCCGGCTTCGTCACGTCGACCGCCAGGTACAATGTCGATTCGTCCCACGCGGCGTACGCGACGGCGGAGAAGTCATCAAGCCCGGGATACGCATCTTCGCTGCGACGATATTGATCCTCGAGTCCCAGCTCGAGCGGTTCCGACAGGTCGAAGCCCTCCAGTGTTCCATCGAGCGGCGGCGGCCCAGCAACACGGAACGAAGGAGCGGTGGCCGGAGTGGGGGGGTCGATCTGGAGGAGCGGCACGAACGGAGGCGTTTGCTCCCGCCGTCCGCGCAGCACCAGGGGATCCTGGCCCTCGCGCTCGACGATCCATTCCGCGGCGCTGAAACGGTGCCGTTCCAATCCCGCCGTGGTCTCGATCTCAATGGCATCGCCGCGCGTCCGCACGGCCCGGATCACGGACGAATCTTTGTGCGGCTCGAGCACGGTTACGATGCGAGGGTTACGGCCGCGCGTGCGCACGACGTAGAACTTCGCGCGGTCGCGTTCGCCCGGCACGCCCGGCCCTTCCATCTCCAGGAGCGCGCCCTCGAACACGAGATGTGCGGTGAGCTGCGCGCCTCCCTCGAGCTGCGAGAGCACGACGGGACCGGGCGCGCCCGGCACAAACCGCTGCACGTGTGTGACGAACTCGTCGGCCAGCTCGTCGTCGACCCAGCGCCCCTTCGTGTGCACCTCGCCACGCCCCGCGGCATGCCACGGCAGCTCGAGCAGCTGCTCCTCGCGGGCCGCGAGCATCGTCATGTCCACGACGTAGGCCGGACCAGTCACGATCATCCGCAGCAGATCGTTGAACCGCCCCTGCACCCACGCCCACTCCCCGTGGTCGTCGAAGCACTCGCAACTGGCGTTGCCGGGTGGCTGGGATTCGCCATCCAGGCGCGGCGCGTTGTGCGCCAATGTCGAACGATACCAGAACAGATCGCGCGTGACGTACGAGCCCGTGCCCGGATCGGGAAGCCAGTCGACGCCGTCCGCGTGCAGCATCAGCTGCAGCCGGTCGGGATGGCCGTGTCCCCCGCCCTGCGGCCCGCACTC
>QHUS01000104.1 GCA_003222035.1 Gemmatimonadota bacterium
AATGACAGTACGAGAGCATGGTGCACGTTGTACGGATGTTGCGCCAGTGCAACGCATGCCATTCGCTCACAGCGGATGCGAGGTACGTTGAAGGGGTGTTGCGTCTGTGCACGCCTCTTGCCAACACGCAGAGAACGTGAGTCGCCTTCTCCAGCAGTGCTCCTTGGCCTTGGCCCTGGTACTGGCCCTCGGCTGCGGCGACATGCCGCTCGAGCCTCGAGGGGAGGGGGAGCGCGTCCCCGTCGGTACCGTCATCGAGCAGGAAGTGACAGGCGACTCGGCTCGCTGGTACTCCTTCGCGGCGCACTCGAGCGGCGTGTACGCCGTGTTTCTCGAAGCTCTCGAGGGAACCGCGTTCCTCAGCGTCGTCGATTCCGCACGCCACTCGTCGGTCGCGAGCATCAACGCGAGTCAAGGCGGCGCGACGCTCGAGGACAACGCGAGCGGCAACTTCCTCACGCCGGCGGGAGGGGTATACAGGCTGAGGGTGAGCACGTACCCGGTGGGCGCAACCGCGCGGTTCCGGTTCATGGTCTACGAGATCAACACCGCTCCGGAAAAGGTGGCGGCCCGTTTCGCGATCGGCGACACGGTTGCTGGCGAAACGATCGATCCAATCGTCGACGGGGACAGATTCTTCGCTCGCGGAAACGCCGGGCAGGACGTCGTGCTCGTCATGGAAACGTTGGGCCCGCGGGGGTCCGGCTCGGTGAGCCTGACCGTCGTCGATACAGTGGCGCCCACGTTACTCGGCTACGTTTTCGGCGAAGCCGGAACGCCGACGCTGACCACGGGCCGCTTGCGTCTCCCCGCATCGCACGACTACCTGTTTTCCGTCTCGTCGGTCACCAGCAACGTGTACCCGCGCTACCGGGGCCCCTACCGCTTCTGGTCCTATCTGATCAACCGGGCTCCGGAGCACCGTCCCGCGCCGATCCCGCTCGGTTCGGAGGTACGCGGCGAGACGATCGATCGCGCGGGCGATGTGGACGAGTTCACGCTCGCAGCGCCCGTCGGGGCGGAATACAACGCCTTCGTGCAAGCCCCGCGAGCGGTCCAGCTTGAGGTAGCGCCGGTCTCGGGTCCGGTGTTGGCCGTGGCGACAAGCAGCGGTGCGGACACCGCCCTCTTCACCCACGCGACCGGTCGATTCCAGGTATCGGCGGCCGGCACGTATCTCGTGCGCGTGGCCGGCACGGCTCCCTCGCAGATCGCCGACACAGGCGCGTATCGGCTCTTCCTTTACCCGATTGACCGCCGTCCGGAGCACGTGAGCGCCGCCATCACCGCGGGCGACACGATATCCGGGGAAGCGATCGACCTGCCTGGGGATATCGACGAATTCACTTTCTCAGGGGCTGCCGGGGACGAGTTCAATGCGTTCCTCCAGGCGCAGAACGGATCGCCGGAGACCCACCTCCAGCTCGACGTTCTGGACGGTGGCGGAACCGTTCTCCGCTCGGCTGAGAGCCTCGGCAGCGACACCAGCTTGCTTCGCCAGGTGACGGGGCGATTTGCGCTGCCAGGCACGGGAACCTACCGCCTCCGCGTCAGCGGCGCCTCGTACTACCCCTACGACCTCAACTACGGACCATATCGGCTGTTTTTGTATCGGATCAATCGGCGGCCCGAGACGCTGCCCGACACACTGGCCTTCGGCGACAGCTTGAGGGGCGAAGCGATCGATCTTCCGGGCGACGTGGACGAATTCCGCGTGACCGTGCCCGACTCGAGCGGTGCCAACCTGGTCGCCGAGCTCGCGACGCAACCGGCGGAAGGAACGGGTCTCTCAGTCTATCTCGTTAATCGGGCTACGGGCGCCACCGCCACCGCGGCAGCCCTCTACACCGCAGGGGTACGGGCCTCGCCCGGCCGCGTCGTACTGCCGCCGGGGACATACACGCTCCGCGTGGACGTGAGCCACTACCAAGACCGCCCCGTCTTGCGCGGCGCCTATCGCATCTGGCTCTATCGCTTCGGGCTCGGCCCGGAGTTGGTGCCTGATACATTCGCCATAGGCGACACCGTAGCCGGTGAGGTCATCGACCCGTGGGGAGACGCCGATCGGTTCCATTTCTACGGCGTCCGCGGCCAGCACGTGAACGCGTTGTTCCAAGGGCTCGCTCCCCCGTCGGGCGGCGGGTTCGAGACTTGGATCATGCTCCCCGGAGCGGATTTCTATTCGCCCTCGATCTTTATCGAGAGTCCGACGGCGGCAGGCGCGTTGGAGGAGCACCAGACCACGCGGCTCGAGCTGCCCGCCACCGGATGGTATGGTGTCGAAGTCCACGGGGCGGGCGGTGGAATCTCGGAGCAAGGTGGCTATCGATTCGCCGTGGTCCCGATCAACAACACGGCACCCGAGCACGTCGGCGCCGCGTTGGCCGTCGGCGATTCGGTCACGACCGAGCCGATTGACGAGCCGGGAGACTGGGACGAGTTCACCGTCACGGCGACGCCCGATCAGGACATCAGCATCATGCTCGACGGTCGGCCCGGATTCTCAGGTCCGTTCGTCTCCCTGCGCGCCTACGACCCGGGGACCGGTGACACGTTGGCGAGCCAGGTCGGCCAGTTCCGGAGGATGGCAGGACCATTCCGCGCGCCGCCGAGCGGCCAGTTCAAAATCGCGATGTTCCAGCCCTCGGGCTGGTTCCGCATCTGCTACGACGCCAACTGCGGGGGCATCTACAACTTCGTGGGCACATATGGCTTCCACGTCGTGGCGGTCAATCGCGCTCCGGAGAACGGCCCGGCGGCGTACACGGTTGGCGACACTGTCCGCGGAGAGGCGATCTCGCCCGTCGGCGATATCGATGAGTTCACCTCGTCCGGAACACCGGGTGAGCAGTTGACCCTGTTCGATCGGCTGACCGCCACCTCTTCTCTCGACAGCGCTATCGTACTCGAGGCAATCGATCCCGGGACCGGCATATCCCTGGTGGGCAGCAACACCGCCGTTTTTGGCAGCAGCACGTTTTTCTCGGTGGGTTCGTTCACGGTCCCGCCGAGCGGCACGTTCATTGTGCGCGCGCATGTGTACGGCGAATGGGGCTACGGCGTCGGCGCTACATCCTACGAGTTCTTCGTACAGCGTGGGCCCTAGCGCTCAGTCCGCTCCGACCGACTCCCGCTCTTGCGGTTCCCGCAGCCCCGCCTTCCGCTCGATCTCCCTGGTGATGTGCATCGAGCAGAACTTCGGCCCGCACATGGCGCAGAACTCGGCGCTCTTGAAGTACTCGGCCGGTAGCGCCTCGTCGTGCAGCTCGCGGGCGCGGTCGGGATCGAGCGAGAGCCGGAATTGCTCGTTCCAGTCGAACGCATAGCGCGCGCGCGATAGCGCGTCGTCGCGGTCGCGAGCCCGCGCGCGGCCCCGCGCGATGTCGGCAGCGTGCGCGGCGATCTTGTAGGCGATCACGCCCTCGCGCACCTCCTCCGCGTTCGGTAAACCGAGGTGCTCCTTGCGGGTCACGTAGCACAGCATGTCGGCGCCGTACCAGCCGATCATCGCCGCGCCGATCGCCGATGTGATGTGGTCGTAGCCCGGCGCGATGTCCGTGACGAGCGGCCCGAGCGTGTAGAACGGTGCCTCGTGGCAGATGTCCTTCTCTTTCCGGACATTCTCCTCGATCAGGTGCATCGGGATGTGGCCCGGGCCCTCGATCATCACCTGCACGTCCTGCGCCCACGCCCGCGTCGTCAGCTCGCCCAGCGTCTCGAGCTCGGCGAACTGGGCACGGTCGTTTGCGTCCGCCACCGAGCCGGGCCGCAGCGCGTCACCCAATGAGAGCGTCACGTCGTACTTCCGCGCGATTTCGAGGATGCGGTCGAACCGGGTGTAGAACGGGTTCTGCTTGTCATGATGCATCATCCAGTAGGCGTGCAGCGATCCGCCCCGCGACACAATCCCGGTCACCCGGCCGAGTGCGAGCCCCACGTACTCACGCAGGATCCCGCAATGGACCGTGACGTAGTCCACCCCCTGCTGCGCCTGGTGCTCGATCATGTCGAGCAGGTCGTCCTCCGTGAGATCCTCGACTTGCTTCACGTCGGTGACCGCCTGATAAATGGGCACCGTACCGATCGGCACCGGCGACGCATCGATGATCGCCTGGCGGATCGCGTCGATGTCGCCGCCCGTGGAGAGATCCATCACCGTGTCCGCGCCGTAGTGGACGGCGTGGTGCAGCTTCTCGAGCTCCTGGTCGATGTTCGACTCGACGGCCGAGTTGCCGATGTTGGCGTTGATCTTCACGCCTGCCACTTTGCCGATCGCCATCGGATCGAGCCGTTTCGCGAGGTGGTTCACGTTCGCGGGGATGATGAGGCGCCCGCGGGCGACCTCGTCACGCACGAGCTCGACCGGGAGCGCTTCCCGCTCCGCGACGCGTTGCATCTGGGGGGTGATGGTGCCCTGGCGGGCGAAATGCATTTGCGTGAGGCAGGTCATGCGGAGCTCCCTTCGCCGGTGCGAACCGGATCAGGTTCAAAGGGTGTGATCTCAGCCCGCGCGTTCATGAACAAGGCGGCGGGCACCCCTGTCGTCAGTCAATCTAACGTGGCGGCGGCTCCGTCACACCTCCCGGGGTTTGGGTGGCCCATAACGCTCGCCGGGCTTGTGCACCTTCTCCCACTCCGAGCGGAACGCGAACGGATCGACCCCGCTCGCGCGATCGAGAGCCAGGATGCCATCCAGGTGGTCGATCTCGTGCTGCAGCAGCTCCGCCATCGGTCCCTCGACCTCCATGGTGTGCTGCTTGCCCTTCGGGTCGGTATAGCTGACCGTGATGTGGTAGGCCCGGGTGACGCGAACGAGCAGGTTGGGAAACGAGAAGCAATCGTCCCACACCAGGAAGTCGTCCCGCCCCACGTCCGTGATCTCGGGATTGATCATGGTCCAGCGCTGCTTGTCCATCTGGACGAACACGATCCGCACCGGCGCGCCGATTTGCGGCGCCGCGAGTGCTCGACCCATCCTGTATTTCTTCCTGGCGATCGCGAGCGAATCCCGCAGATCGTCCGCGACGAGTCGGGTGGCGGCGGACTTCGGGTTCTGGACCCGCTCGCAGCGGACCCGCAGGATCGGATCGCCCAGCTGGCGAATGCGTCGTACGGCCATGGGCCGCCAATTTGGGGGTTTGGCGGCGGGGTGCAACTCGCGATAACGTAATTGCATGGGTCTCGCGGGAGTGGTGCTGGCTGCCGGGGCCTCGGAGCGAATGGGTAGGCCCAAGGCACTCTTGGACTTCCGAGGTCGGCCCTTCGTCGTCCGCATCCTCGAGGCGCTGGAGGCGCTGGACGTGAAATCCCGCGTCGTGGTGCTCGGACCCGACGCGGCGCGCGTCCGACCCTCCCTCGCCACCCACGAGTGCGTCATCGTCGAGAACCCCGATCTCACGAGCCACGCGATCGGATCGCTGCGCGCCGCCCTCGCCGCCCTCGAGCCGATTCGTCCCTCCGGGATCGTGGCGTGGCCGGTGGACTTGCCGCACGTACGCCTCACCACCCTCGAGCGCCTGCTCGAGGCGCACCGGCGGGCCAGGGCGCCCGCCATCGTCCCGAGCTTCGCCGAGCAGCGCGGGCAACCGGTGATCTGGGATCAGGCCGTCTTCCCTGAGCTCGCGACCGGCGCGGCCGCCACGCGGCACGGCGCGGGGGCAGTGCTCGCCGCCCATGAGGCGGATCTCGTCACCGTGGCGGTCGATGACCCGGCAGTCATCGACGATCTCAACACGCCGGAAGATTACGAGCGCCTCATCAGGGAGGTGAATCGGGACATCTACTAGGGCGCATCCGGGTGCTTGGTTGACAATCCCGAGTAATTCCTGTAGGATTCGCTTTCGCCATGGCCATATCTCTGCAACTTGCGACGCACAAAGGACTTCGGGAGCTCGAATGAGCAGCGGTATCGAAGCCCAGGTGCTCCAGCCGTACAAGTACGGCTTCGTCACGGATATCGAGTCGGAGACCGTCCCCCCGGGCCTCTCCGAGGACGTCATCCGGCTGATCTCCCAGAAGAAGGGTGAGCCGCCCTGGATGCTCGAGTGGCGGCTCCGCGCGTACCGCAACTGGCTGAAGATGCCCGAGCCCCACTGGGCCAACGTGCAATACGGGCCGATCGACTATCAGGCCATCAGCTACTACGCGGCCCCCAAGCAGCGGCCCAAGCTGGACAGCCTGGAGCAGGTCGATCCCAAGCT
>QHUS01000014.1 GCA_003222035.1 Gemmatimonadota bacterium
TGGATCCAGGGCCACTTCCATTTGACCGTGGGGAGCGCCGTAGCCTTGACGTTCATGGGTACGGCCTATTGGCTGTTGCCCCGGCTTACGGGACGTGAGCTCGAGCTCGGGCTGCTGGCCAGGGTGCAGCCCTACCTGTGGTTCCTCGGGATGCTGTTGTTCGCGATTTCGAACCATATCACGGGGCTCATGGGCATGCCGCGCCGCATCTACGACGCCAGCTACGGTGGTAGTGTCGCGGCCCAGGCGTGGCGTGGCTGGACGGACTTGTCAGCGCTCGGTGGCGTTTTCCTCTTCACGAGCGCCGGGTTCTTCATCCTCGTGATGCTCGGGACCGGACTGGCTGGGAAGCGACGGGACGCGGAGCCGATCGAGTGGGCCGAGCCCCTCGAGCCCACCAGTCCGAAGGCGACCTTGTTCGACCGCTATGGGCTGTGGACGGCGGTGGCCGTGGTGCTGGTGCTCATCGCTTATGCCTACCCGCTGTGGTCGCACCTGCAGATGCAGCGGTACGGGTCTCCGGGGTTCACTCCGTTTTGATCGCCTTCATGCGGCCTCATAAATCCCTCAGGACCGGGCTGCCATCCTGGTCTCGAGGCGAGGCGTAAAGCTCGGCGGGGGGACTTAGTCAGGCTGCGGTGGATGGCGACGCAACAGTGCCGCCGCCTCGTCGATGCGCCCGATGTAGGCCCGGACTGTCTCGCGCGCCCCGCGCCGGGGCACCACGAAGTGGGAATCGTCGGGCTGCACGCTCTTCAGGTCGTCGACCATCAAGTCCCCGCCATGCGCCTCGACCGTCGCTTCGAACCGCTCGACGGCCGTGAGCAGGTCGACGAGATCTTCGGGGCTCTCGGAGCCGGTCGTTACGATCCCGCGGCTCCGCAGCCGCGCCGCGACTTCCGACATCGCCGCGGCTCGCTGTTCTGCTTCTTCGTCGTCGTACCTCTTCATATGTAGTCTTTCCACCCAGGTGAATTGCCGGTCTCGCGCAGCGACTTGAGAGACGATAGCATCACCGGCCAGCTCGTGATAGGTCCCCGTACGCGGTCGTTTCACCGTTACCACCTCCGACCGGTTCCACGCGCGCCGAGAGCCGACTACGTTTCTCCCATTCTTCTCTCAGACCTCCTCGAAGCCGCTTGGCGCGCGATCAGCCGCTGGCGACCGGCTCGCACGCGGCGCCCGTCGCCGCGCGCGCGACACGAGTACGACCTGCCCCGCTGGGCGCGGGTCGGGCGCAGCCGCCGAAAGCACATCGAGCGCGTGGCGGCGCTGCTCGAGGAATGGGCCGACCAGATGGGCGTGTCAGACGCCGAGCGCGACCGCTGGCTCCGGGCGGCGTGGCTGCACGATGCGCTCCGCGAGACGCGCCTCGCGGCGAACACGACTCACGGCGCCGCGGCCGCGGATCGCGCCGCCAACGATGGCGAGACCGACCGCGGAGTGCTCGACGCGGTCCGCTACCACAGCTGTGGATACGCCCGGTGGGACGACGTGGGCAAGATGCTGTATCTCGCGGACGCCCTCGAACCCGGTCGCAAGCCCCACCGCAAGGAGCGGGCCCGACTGGCCGAGCGGGTACCCCACGACCGGGACCGGGTGCTCCGGAAAATCGTCGCCTACGAAATTCGCCAGCGGACACGCGGGGGCCGGCCGATCGACCCGCTCACGACCGAGTTCTGGAACTCCCTCAGGAGAGGGTCGACCTGAGGCGCGCTACGTCGACTGTCGGCTTGGGGAACTTCATGTCACACGCGTCGAGCGTCTCCACCAGGATGCGCGACACCGCGAAGTCCCGCACCCACTTCCTGTCGGCCGGCACGACGTACCACGGTGCGCTCTCGGTGCTACAGCGACTGAGCGCGTCCTCATACGCTTCCAGGTAATCGTCCCAATACTTCCGGTCCTCGAAATCACCCGGCGAGAGCTTCCACTGCTTGGTCGGATCGTCCAGCCGTTCCTCGAAGCGCCGCTTCTGCTCGGCCTTGCTGATGTGCAGGAAGAACTTCACCACGATGGTTCCATTCTCCACGAGCAGCCGCTCGAAGGCGTTGATCTGGTCGTAGCGCTGGGACCACGCATCCTTAGGCACGAGCTTTCGGACGCGCGTGACCAGGACCTCCTCGTAGTGCGAGCGGTTGAAGATCGCGATGTCCCCACTGGCGGGCACGGCGCGGTGCACCCGCCACAAAAAATCGTGCTCCAGCTCCTCCCCGACCGGTACCTTGAATGCGGTCACCCGGCAGCCCTGGGGGTTCAGCCCGCTCATGACGTGGCGGATCGTCCCGTCCTTGCCGGAGGCATCGATTCCCTGCAACACCACGAGCAGCGCCCGGCGGTGCTCCGCATACATCAGGTATTGCAGCTCGTCCAGGCGAGCAATGTTCTTCGCGAGCATCGTGTCGGTCGCGCTGCCCTTCTCGAGCCCGAGCGTGTCGTCGGAGTCCCGGGCGGCGAGTTGCACCCCCTTCCCCGGCGGGACGAGGAGGCGTTGGCGCAGATTCACCGGTCAAGATCGCGACGGCGCTTTACCCAGCGCTTGCTGGACCATCAGCAGCTCGCCCAGGTTGTCCTTCGTAACCAGGCCGACGAGTTGCCCGTTCTGAACGACCAGGAGGGTATCGGAGCCTCGTTGCCGCAGCCGGCCCAGCGCTCCTTCGAGCATGTCCCGGGGGTCGGCGGTTTCGATGTCCCGGTGCATGACGTCGTCCACCCGCGCCTCCTGCCCGCGCCGGGCCAGCGCGTGCAGCAGATCGGAGCGGGTCAGGACTCCCGCCACCCTCCCGTTGTCCACAACGGGGAAGTCCTGCTGAAAGCCGGCCAGCAGGTAGTCCACCGCCCGTCGCACGGAATCATGCGGCTCCAGAACGCGGAAATCCGTGATCATCGCCTTTGACACAGGGATGCCGCCGACCGCCGAGCGCATTTGCGCCATCGAGGCCTCGCTGCTGGCCCCCAGCCAGACGAACAGCGCGATGAAGACGAGGAACGGGTTGGTGAAGAGCCCAATGAAGCCGAACACGAGGGCGATCCCCTGGCCGACGGCCGCCGCGATCTGCGTGGCCCGCACGTAGTCCATCCGCAACGCCAGGAGCGCCCGTAGGACACGCCCGCCATCCATGGGAAACGCGGGGAGCAGGTTGAACGCGGCGAGACTCACGTTGATCCAGAGCATCTGGCTGAGAAAGCCGCCGCCCGCCTGACCCACCGCCCTGTACGGGGCCGGTCCCGAGCCGAGCGCAAGCACCGCGAGGAGAATGGCGGCTAATACCACATTCACCGCGGGCCCGGCCAGGGCGACGAGCAGTTCCTGTTTCGGCTGGTCGGGGATCCGCTCCAGCCTCGACACGCCGCCGATCGGCAGGAGCGTGATGTCGCGCGTCGTGATCCCGAACCGCCGTGCCGTGAGCGCGTGTCCCAGCTCGTGGAGCACGACGATGCCGAACAGCGCGAGAATGAACCCGATTCCACTCAAGGCATCTCTGGCGCTGTGCCGCGCCAGGTAGTAGCTCAGGCCCACCCAGCCCAGGAGGATCAAGAACGTCATGTGCACGTAGAGGTCGATCCCCGCGATGCGGCCGATCCGCCACGACCACCTCATGTGTCACCTCTTTCTGAGACTGGTGGGACGCCAGCTGGGCCATCTAGCCTAGTCCCGCGACCGGCTCGCCGCTAGAAGCCCGTTGGGGCTCGGGAGTACCTTGCAAGGTCATGCCGCCTCGCCACGGCGGTGGCCCGGTCCTGCAATGAACGTTATTTTCGGCTCACTATGAAACGCGCAGCCGGTGCAAGTGATGTTGGACTGGCGCGCTCGCCGACCGGGACGGCGCGTCTGGTGTTCGATCTCGCGCGCCCGTATCGCGGCTGGTTCGTCATCATCCTGCTGGCGATGCTGGTCGAAGCGGCCACCGGGCTGGCAGGCCCCTGGCCCCTCAAGATCGTTATCGACTATGCTGTCGGGCATCAGCCCGTTCCCCACTGGGTCATCCGGCTGCTCGGCCCTGGGCTCGCCGCCGACGGGATGGCGCTTGGGGCGGCGGCGGCCCTCTCTCTGGTGCTGCTCGCCGTGCTCGGTGGCGTCGCGTCGTACGTCGACAGCTACTACACGGAGAGCGTGGGCCAGTGGGTGGCCAATGACCTCCGCCTGCGGCTGTACAACCACGCGGAACGCCTCTCGTTCAACTACTACGACACGCACCAGACGGGACTGATCCTCAGCACGATTACGGACGACGTCGCTACCGTCCAGGACTTTGTGTCGTCGTCTACGTTGAGCATCCTCGTCGATCTCATGACGATCGTCGGCATGCTCGGCCTGATGTTCTGGCTCAACTGGGACTTCACGCTCATCGTCGTGGCCATCACGCCGTTTCTGCTGCTGTTCGTTGCGCGATTCAGGCGAGCGATCAAGCGCGCGACGCATGAAGTGCGGCGCCGTCAGAGCGACATCGTCGACGTGCTCCAGACAGGACTCGAGTCGGTGCGAACGGTGCAGGCCTTCGGCGCACAGGACATCGAAGCGGCGCGGCTCGGCGAGGTCAGCCGCGCCACCGTGAGAGCCGCTCTCGGCGCCCGGCGCGTCAAGTCCCTCCTGTCGCCGGTCGTCGCCGTCATCGTCTCGCTATGCACGGCCATGGTGCTGTGGCGTGGCGCCGGCCTCGTCCTCGCCGGAACGATGACGATCGGATCGCTCATCGTCTTTCTCGCGTACCTCGCCAAGTTCTTCAAGCCGGTGCAGGACCTGGCCAAGATGACCAACGCCGTCGCCGCGACCAATGTCGGACTGGAGCGGATCCGGTCCATCCTCGACATCGGCGTCAGCGTCGGGGAGCGCCGCGACGCCCGTGAACCCCAACCGTTCAAGGGCGCCATTACCTTCGAGCACGTCGCCTTTTCCTACAAGCCGGAGGCCAGCGTCCTCGCGGACGTCGCCTTCTCGATCGCCCCGGGTCAGTTCGTGGGGGTGGTAGGCATGACGGGGAGCGGCAAGTCGACCATCGTGAGCCTGATTCCTCGGTTCTACGATCCGACGGCCGGTCGCATCCTGATTGACGGAACCGACATCCGCGACTACACGCTCCAGGGAATCCGCCGCCAAATCGGCTTCGTGTTGCAGGACACCGTACTGTTCCGAGGGACCGTGCACAACAACATCGCGTATGGCCGTCCCGACGCCACCGAGGACCAGATCATTGCCGCGGCACAACTCGCCAACGCGCACGAGTTCATCGTCCGGATGCCCCGCGGCTACGACACCCCCATCGGCGAGCGCGGCGTCACGCTCTCGGGCGGCCAGCGCCAGCGGATCGGCATCGCGCGGGTGCTGATCCGCAACGCGCCGATCCTCATCCTCGACGAGCCGACCGCGGCGCTCGATACGGAGTCGGAGAAGCTGGTGATGGAGGGTCTGGATCGTCTCATGAAGGGGCGCACGGTCATTACGATCACGCACCGGCTGAACACGATCCGCGACGCCGACACGATCATCGTGTTGCACGACGGGGTCGTGGCGGAGCAGGGCACGCACGACGAGCTGCTGGCCCGGAGCGGAATTTACGCCGACTTGTACTGGACGAGGGTCTCGCCCGTCGGATCATCCGCGTCGCACTCCACCGAACCGACCGGAGGAGCATCCGCGTGAGCCGCACGCTGATCGTCCTCCCGGATGACGCCGTCACGCCGATCCTCGCGGCGATACATGGCGCGTCGCGGACGCTGCGCGTCAAGATGTTCGTCTTCTCGGACCCGACGTTGCTCAAGGCGGTCCTGGCGGCGAAGCGGCGCGGCGTGAAGGTCCGCGTGATGCTCAACCCTGCCCGCCGCAGTGGCGAGCAGGACAACGAGGCCACGCGCGAGGCGCTGGAGCGAGCGGGCATCGACGTGAACGACGCCAATCCTGCCTTCGATTTGACGCACGAGAAATCGATGGTGGTGGACGATCACACGGCGTTCGTCGCGTCGCTCAACTGGACGACGAAGAACATGACCGAGACGCGTGACTACGCGGTCGTCACGACCAGCGGCCACGAGGTGGCTGAGATCGTCGAATGCTTCGAGACCGACTGGGACCGGGGAACGTTCACGCCGCGCGAGCGGAGTGAGCTGGTCTGGTGTCCCGGGCCGGGGCGCGATCGGCTTTCCCGCTTCATCGACGAGGCCAGGCACACCCTGTTCGTGCAGAACGAGCGCTTTCAGGATATGCTGATCATCGAGCGCCTGGTCCGCGCGGCGCGCCGCGGTGTGAAGGTGCACGTCATGGCGCGTCCGGCCCATGCGCTCAAACGAGAGAAGCTGGTGGAGGGTGTCGGCGGTCTCAGGATCATGGACGACGTGGGGATCAAGGTCCACAAGCTCAAGCACCTCCGGCTGCACGGCAAGATGATGCTCGCGGACGGGGTCGCCGCGATCGTCGGCTCGATCAACTTCGCGGCCGGCAGTCTCGACGGCCGGCGCGAGCTGGCGATCGAGGTGCGCGACGACGAGGTCGTGGATCGGCTGCACAAGGTCGCCCGACACGACTGGGAGCATTCGCACCCCCTCGATCTCTCGGACGAGGGGTTGCTCGCCGACCTGGAGGACCGCGTTGAGGGCGGCGCGGAGATGCTCGGCATAGACGCCACACGCTCACGCCCGCGCGACTAACACCTTCATCGCCCGACGACGGTGCTCGGCGGCTGTCGCGCGAGTTTCAACCGGTCGTCAGTTAGGATCTTCGAAGCCCACTCCGTTTCCGCTGCTCCCGCAGAGCTTGCCAGCAATACCAGGCGGCCGCTGTTCGGTAGGGCCGGAACCGCTCGCCTTCCACCTCGAGCTGTTTCGGCGTCGGGAGCTTCCGCAGCCCGTAGGCCAGCGCGTAACCCTGGCGCACGCCGTAGTCCCCCACCGGCCACACATCGAGTCGCCGCAGTTGGAACATCAGGAACATCTCGGCGGTCCAGCGTCCGATCCCACGGACGCTCGAGAGGCGTGTGACGACTTCCTCGTCGGCGAGCCTGCCGATGCGATTGAGCGGGACAGTACCATCTAGGACCCTCGCCGCGAGATCTCGCATCGAGGCGACTTTCCTGCCCGAGAGTCCCGCCGCGCGAAGCCTCTTGGGAGAGAGGGCCAGGACGGCGTTCGGCGAGAGGTCGCCGTCGAACAGTGCGACAAAGCGTCGGTGGATCGCGCGCGCCGCGGCCCCGGCCAGCTGCTGGTGGAGAATGCTCTCGGCGAGGGCGGCAAAGTGGCCGTTGGAAGGCCTCGACAACCGGAAGGGACCCGTGCGCTTGATGAGTTTGGCCATCACCCTATCGCGGTGGGCCAAGAATTCCACGGCTCGACGCTCGAGGACCCGAGTCGCCGTCACGGTCGAATCACGAGTGACGTTCCTATATCCCGAATAGCACGCGGTCCAGCGCGAACCTCCCGGCGCCAAGGAAGAGGAGCGCGATCGCGCCGACCAGCAGCAGAAAGTCGAACTCCCAGCCGCCGTCGCCGCTGAAACCCTTATGGAACGCCGTGATCTTGAGGCGGATCGCCCCCAGCATGACGAGGACGAAACCTGCCGCCGCTGCCTGCGTGAGCAGGCCGGTGAGCGTCGCCACTGCGCCCAGCGGCTCCGCGATCGAAAGCACTCTCAACATCGAGAGCAGGCCCGCCGGCATCTGCGCCGAAGGTTGCATCTTCCACATGGCCCGCTTCTGGCTGCCGTGGACCAGAAAGACGCTCCCGACACCGAGCCGGAGCGCCAGCAGGCCCCAGTCACCGAATTGATGAAGGCTCGAAAGGATGTTCATACGACTCGCTGTCGAATGGCGCCAAGGTGGTACGCGGTGTGCGCGATGGCGCCGAACGCCACGCCCAGCGCGTCTTCGTCCCACGCCGTGTGAGTCTCTACCGCCACCAGCAGGCTGTCGTAGGCGCGCCGCAATCCCCGGCGTAATGCGGCCCAGCCGGCTTCATCGACCGTAGTCACCGTCCAGCTGCGACTGCGGTCGCGCGAGGCTGGCTCCCCGTGAAGCGCTCGCGTCGAGAGCGCGATACTCGAGCTCATGTGGTGGACATGGCCAGCGATCGTCGTGTGGCCCGGCCCGCCTTGCTGTGAGGCCTGCGCGGCGCTCAACGCCTCGATGGTCGCGAATACGCCGGTCCCCGGAGCTGCGTCGGTGAAGTAGGTCCAGGGGCCCGGAGGTCCTTCGAAGGCCTCGTGCAGCATTCTCGTCACGAGACTCACGGTCACCGCGGGCGACGTCATCTGTGGGTTCCCATTCTGCCAGTCATCCTCCATCAGTCGTCCTCGGCGCCGGTGGCGTCGCGGAGTTCCCGGGCCAGTGGATGCCGGGTCCAGAGGACCAGGAATGTCACGGTGGCCCCGACGATGTTCCCGCCCAGAATCCGCACCCAAGCGAGCCCGCCGAGCCCCATCTGTGACAGAATCGCGGACAGCATCACGAACCCGAACTCGAGCACGAAGAACGCGAACGCCGCGCCTACCACCAGACTGGTCTCGCGCGCTGCCGCGTGTACGACGGCCACCGCGACCACACCGTAGATCAGGCACAGCACGTAGTGGAGCACGGTGAAACGCGCGATTCCACCGAGGACGGCAAACGTTTCGAACGGTCGGCCCACCACCGCGTCCACAATCGCGATCCACGCCCAGATACTGGTGCCGACCAATGCGCCGAGAATGACGCCTTCGCGCAGGGAACTATGCCGTCGTGGTGGCACGCCAACCTCCGTCTGGCCGATACTCGACACCGAGAATATGCCACCAATGACCGTCCGTTTCGATCCCAAGGGACGTTGGTCCGTGATGTCTTGGGAAGCGAGTTGCGCCAGGCGCGCGTTGAGGGAGCGCCGTCAAGTCGTGCCACTAGTGGAAGATTCCCGCCGGCGCTTCCCCGGCATCAGCGGCGCCGCCATTTCGCTCCACGATCAGGTACGCGCCGGCCAGCGTCGTACCGATGAGGACTACCAGGATCATCCAGACGCGGATTTGCTTTGCCACCGTTTCACCCTCCTCTGGTCGTATCGGACATTCATCCACCGACCAATGCCGGCTTTCCATTCTTGATCACCCACACCGCTGGCACGGACTGGAACGTCCCGCTCCCCGGGGCCTTCGTCACGGGGCCTGCCATCCCCTCGTATCGCGTGAGGTTCCGGAGAAAGACGGCCGGGTTCTGACCCTGCTCGAACGCCTGCACGATCAGATTGAAATCGTCGTACGCGTACGGCATCATGTGCGTGGCGAACTGAGTTCCGGGATACTTCTTCTCGAAGCGGGTCTTGAACCCGAAGTCCCGGAGATCGCTGTCCGTGTACCACACGCCTTCGAACAGCTCGGGTCTGGAACTGACCGACGGCGCCACCACCGACGCGAGGTTGTGGATGCCGGCGCGGGACAACTGTAACGCCAGGCTGTCCAGTGAAGGCTCCGCCGCCTCGACGTAGTACACGTCGGGATGACTGGCCTGGGCCCGGGCGATCATGGCGCGGAAATCGGTGGTGACGGTGTCGAAGGTCTGGTCGGAGACGATGCGGACGCCCTCCCGTGCCGCCTCCGCCTTGACTGCCCGGACGTGCCCCTGGACGCTGGGTGGATACAAACCGCTCAGGATCGCGACACTCGTGATGCCCCGTCTCCGCGCTTCCTGCACCCAGCGAATCGCTTCGGCGTCCGGGGTCGGAATGTTGGTGAAGTTGTACGCACCGTCGCCGATCGACGTGACGCTGCACACGCAGGTGTGGGGGATGCGCGCCGCGGTCGCGAGCGGCCTGGTCACCTGACCGAACAGCGAAATGCCGCCGACAATCGCGTCGACTCGCTCGTCCTGGATGGCGTGGCGGATCGCCTCGCGCGCCGCTCGCGGATCGGTCCCGACGTCGACCATGACGAGTCGGTATTGGTATCGCGTGCCGCGCAGGTCCTCCTGAGCCACCTGCACGGCCTTCAGGAAGGAGTTGCCCAGAATAGCGAACGCCCCGCTCCGGGGCACGATCACGCCGATCCTGACGATGTTGTTGGCGGGCGCCGACCATCGGTCCTGGTCGAGCCACGCATAGGCGCCGATCGCGAGCAGGAACGCGAACGCTGCACTGAGCGCCAGCCGGAGCTCCCCCCGCGTGGGAGCCGGCCCCGCCCGCCTCGCCTGGATGAGCTTGTAGGCATAGTAGGCGATGAACAGACTGCCGTAGAACATCAGGATCCCGCTGGCTTCGAACCCGTAGACGCCGAGGGTCGGCTTGGGGAACGTCGTCGACAGCGCAGCGAGTAGCGTCCCGAGGAAGAGCGGCAGCGTGATGCCCCAGAAGCCCTTCAGCAGTCCGAATCCGACGACGATCCAGAGATTCATCACCAGGTAGCCAACGAACGCGACCGGACTCTTCGTGTCGCGAAACCACCGCAGCAGGACGGCTGGCACGAGGAGGAGCACCGCGCCCAACCCTAGAGCCTTGGGACCGAGTGAGTAGAGATGATTCACGGTGATCATCACGGCGGTGAGCAGGACACTGAGCAGCGACAAGCGCGCGTACCGGTGCATCGTTCCCTCCTCCCTGCATTGTTGAACACAGCATTCGCTTATTGACATACTGTTCGTTAACGAATATTGTGTCCAAGAGTGCGGGCGCCGTGGGCGACAAACGGCGTGGGTTCGTTCGGTTCCGAACACCGGGCGAGGACTTGTTCGGTTGGAGACGGTGCCTGCGGACCGCGTTCGAAAACGAGGCGAGATGCCCAAGCCACAGAAACACGAGAGAGTGGACCGGCGGGTGCAACGGTCCCGCCAGCTTCTCCAGGACGCCTTGATCGCGATGATGATCGAGAAGGGCTACGAAGCCACGACCGTCCAGGACATCATCGACCGAGCGAACGTCGGCCGGGCGACGTTCTACGCGCACTTCGCGGACAAGGAAACGCTACTCACGAGCCGGCTCGAGGACCTGCGGGCCTTCCTGATCGAGCGGCAGCGACAAGCCCCGGGTCTCGGCTTCAGTCTCGCGATGCTCGAGCACGCCCGCGATCACTTGCCGCTGTACGCGGCGATCGTTGGCCGGGGGGGAGGAAGCGGGGCGTTCGTGATACAACGCATTCACGCCACGATCGTGGACCTCGCGCGCCGCGCGCTTCAGACGCTGGGCATGAAGGGCAGTCCCGAGCGACGGACCCTCGCCGCCCAGTACATCGCGGGCGCGTTCATGGCCGTCCTGACCTGGTGGCTGGACCAGGCGGCGAAACTGCCGGCAGAGGAGGTCGACGGCATCTTTCGCACGCTGGTGATGCGCGGACTCGCGGCGGAGGTGGACGCCGCCGCGGCGTCACGCAAGTAGCATCTGCCGCAACGCCGTCGCCGCGGGTCCGAGCGGGGGCCGGGCGCGTCGCACGATCAGCAGAGGCCTCCTATTCGGCCAGGACCTGGTGCACCGTGGCGACCGCGATCGAGCCCTCGCCCACCGCCGAGGCGACCCGCTTGGTGCTGCCGCTGCGGACATCGCCGACTGCAAGCACGCCGGGAATGCTGGTCTCCAGGAGATACGGCGGTCGGCGCAGGGGCCACTTGGCGGCGACCAGCTCATCCACGGTCAAGGCGGCGCCCGTCTTGACGAACCCCTTCCCATCCAGCGTCACACATCCCGCCAGCCACTGGGTGCTCGGCTCGGCACCCGTCATGGTGAACACGTGTCGAATGTTGTGCGTCTCAACAGGTCCACCCGGCCCCGTTCGCCAGGACACGCGCTCGAGATGCCCATTCCCTTCCAGGCCGACAATCTCGGTTCGGGAATGTTGCTCGATTCGGGTATGCGCATCGATGCGGCTGATCAAGTACCGCGACATGGTGTCCGAGAGGGCATCGGAGCGAATCAGCATGTGCACGCGTTTCGCGGTTTCCGCGAGGAACACAGCGGCCTGGCCGGCGGAGTTGGCGCCCCCGACGACGGCCACCGCATCGTCGGCGCACATCCGCCGCTCCATCTGCGTCGCCGCGTAATACACACCTGCATTCTCGAACCGATGCCGGTTATCGATCGCCAGCTTCCGGTAGTCGACACCGGTGGCGATGATGACAGCGCGCGCGAGCAGCGCGTCACCGTCCACGCCATCGAGCAGCACGCGGAAGGGCTTCCGGTCGCAACCGAGTCGCACCGCGCGCTTGGCGATCAACACCTTGGCGCCGAACTTCTGCGCCTGATTGTAGGCGGCCGCGGCCAGCTCTTGACCCGAGATGCCGAAGGGGAAGCCGAGGTAGTTCTCGATCTTGGAGCTGGTGCCGGCCTGCCCGCCGGGCGCATTGGCTTCGATGATGAGGGCGTTCAGTCCTTCCGACGCGGCGTACACCGCCGCACTGAGCCCCGCGGGGCCGCCGCCGATGATCACGACGTCCCAGATTTGCGTGCGATCGAGTGTGGGGTTCAGCCCCAAGCAATCGGCGAGCTTCTGAATCGTCGGATTCTTGAGCACCGTCTTGCCGCGGCAGATCACGACGGGCACGTCGTTCGCGCTCAGGTGGAATTGGTCCAGCAGCTCCTGACTGTCCGCGTCGGTATCCAGGTCTCGCATCGAGTGTGGGTGACCGTTGCGGGTGAGGAACTCGCGGATGTGCAACGTCCCCGAACAATGCTGCGATCCCAGCACGACCACGTCACCGTAGCCGCGATCGAACAGTTGCACGCGGCGCAGGATGAACGCCCGCAGAAATATGTCACTCAGCTCCGTGTTGGTATGGATCAGCTTGAGCAGCTCGTCGCGCTCCACCTCGATCACGTCTGTGGGCACGGTGGCCGAGATCCGGCCGAGAAAGCGGCCGCCCGACAGGATCGAGCGCTCACCGGTGAACATGCCGGGCGTGAACCTCGGCATGGACTCGGTCGAGGCTTGGAGCGGAGTAACGGCGTCGAGCTGCCCCGAGACGACCACGAAAATCTTCGTCACCGGCTGGCCCGGCTCGCCGACGACCTCGCCCTGCGCAAGCCGGCGGCGACGGCCGTGAGGCTCGACAAGGGCGAGCTGTTCGGGCGTCAGCTGCGGAAACGCCTCGTTGGTCCGAGATTCGCTCTCTACCTGGGAGGTGACGGGAACTGTCGAGGAGGCCATCGGATTCCTTGTGGTTGAAATGTAGCAGGCCCGAAACGCACACGCGAGACTGTGTGACCAGTCCCGCGTGTTCAGCAACATCGCCGTCTCGTTTCGTTGCAGGTGAAGAACTGGCCTCCGAATCCGATCGAGATCCGGAGGCCCAACCGTAACTCCTAGCGGACCACGATGGTGCCGGTCATCGCCGTGCCGTGCACCGCGCAGTCATACTGATAGGTGCCCGGCGTGCTGAACGTGACGGCGTACGTCTGCCCGTTGCCGCCCATGATCGGACTGCTCGCAAACGCGGTCGATCCCTGAGACTGGACGCTGTGGGAAACGCCCTGGTTGTTGGTCCAGGTCCATGTCACGGTCGCACCAACTGCCACCGTGTCGACCGCCGGGTTCGCGGTGCTGTTGTGGGCGCTGATGAACACGATTTGTCCGTTGTTTCCCACGGTTACGGACCCGACCGGCCCGCTGCCACCGCCGCCGCCACCACCGCCGCCCCCGTAACCGCCCCCACCGCCCCCGCCGCCGCCCCCGTATGGGCCGGACGCCGTGTAACCGCCGCAACCCGCGAGTGTCGCGAGGGCGATCATGCCGATGACTGCTGTGCGTACATGCATTGGATCATCTCCCTCAGCTCGCCGGTTTCGCGGAGCTGGACTTTTGCCAGTTGACGAACAGGAACCCGCCGGGTGCGTCGAACTTCGGCTCGCCCGGTCCGGGCAGGATTTGCAGCTGCAACTCTTCGATCTTGTTCTTGGAGCAATCCCAGCAGGCGAGGGCGAAGTCCCCGTCGCGCCGGGTGCGGGACAACAGCATCACGTGCACCATGGCGTTGTCGGTCACGAGCGCGCCGTTCTTGTACAGGTGCCCGAACGCCCACAGCGCGACCGCACTCTTGATCGTGGGCACGAGCGGCGTGTGTACCGTCGTGTTGCCGTGGTAATACAGCCCGAGGATCACGCCGCCAAAGCGCGGGTGATGCGGGACGTCCTTGGTCTGGACGCGGTCCAGCACCAGCTTCCAGCGGGCGCCGTCCTGGCTCGTGAACTCGGCGACCCCATCCACCGAGTCGCGCACCGCGCCCTTGTCCCAGGCGGTAAAGGTGAAGGTACCGGCGATCGTGGTCACGTTGTTCGAGTAGGGCCCGTTTTTCACCTGTGACTCGAGCCCCTCCCGCTCGTCCCCGAACTGCTTGAGGATCGGGGCGGCGCTGTCCGGGAAGGGAAACGCTCCGGGAAGGATCTGGATGACGGGGCCGCCGCCGGTCACCCGAATCGCCTGCACGTTGTCTCCCCGCGCCGGCGAGCCACTCATCTGAGCCATGTTGGACCCGCTCATCTCGGACGCGCCGTACCCCGACGCGCCCGAGCCCTTCGCGGCCACGACCTTCAAGTCCGTTTCCATGCCGAGCTTCTTGTGCGAGTCCGCGCCCACGGGGCAGTACACCTCGTAGGTTCCGGGCCCGAGCGTGAGCGTCAGGGTGGCGCTCGCCCCCGGCTGGATGACGCCGGTCTCCTGCTCGATTCCCTGGCCCTCGACCTCGAAGGCGTGCGGGATGCTGCCGACGTTCGCGACGGTGAACGTCACGGTCCCCGCGGCGATGGTGCGTTCCGAGAGCTCGACCTTCCATTCGGACAACTTGGCGCTCACCGCGGCCGGGTCGCCCGGGACGCGGTGCGCGGGGGTTGCGGCGAGCGCAACGGCGCCGAGCAGCAGCCCTGCGCCGCTTCGGGCCGCAATGGCATGTAAGTGCGACATACGCGATCTTCCTCCTGCGAGTAGTGGGACAGCAGTGTCGTTCGATGCCAGAGACCGCGCGCGCCGGGCGGGTATTCCCGCGGGAATAAACGCGGCCGCCGCGGAGTCTTCTCCCGAAGGCCTACGCGACATCTTGAGGGCGGAGTGGAGTCACACGAGCTGGCGCGGTTCGAAGCCGTCGTGTTGCCGCACCTGGATGCCGCGTACACGCTGGCGCGCTACCTGACGCGAAACGAGCACGACGCCGAAGACGTCGTGCAGGACGCCTGCCTGCGCGCGCTCAAGTATTTCGAGGGCTTCCGCGGGGAGGAGGCGACGAGCGCGCGCGCCTGGCTGCTCGCGATCGTGCGCAACACCGCTTTCAGCTCGCGGCGCCGCGAGCGCCCCGATGCGGTCGTGCTCCAGTTCGACGAGGCGCAGCACAGCGATGCGGTGGCGGACGAGCACCCGGAGGCGGAGGTGCTCCGCAGTGCCGCCAAGGAGTCGCTCGGTCGTGCGCTCGACCGCCTGGCGCCGGAATTCCGGGAGGTGATCGTGTTGCGGGAGCTGGAAGGGCTGTCCTACAAGGAGATCAGCGACGTCGCGGGCGTGCCGGTCGGCACGGTGATGTCGCGGCTGTCGCGCGCCCGCAACCGCCTCCAGCAGGCGCTGCGTGAAGAGGAGGGAGGCTGACCGTGACCCATCCGGGCTTCGAAGCCCAGTTGGACGCTTATCTCGATGGCGAGATCGCCGCGACCGACGCGCGCGAGCTCGAGGCCCACCTCGCCCAGTGCCCGCAGTGCACGCAGTTCCGGGATGGACGGCTCGCGTTGCGCGCGGCGATCGCCGCACGCGTTCCGGCGTTCCCGGCGCCAGCCGCCCTGCGCGAGCGCGTGCGGGGGGCGCTCCGCGCGGCGGCGCCCGCGCGCGTCCCGCGCCGCCTCGCGGTGCTGCGCTTGTGGCGCCCGCTGGCACTGGCCGCGTCACTCGCCGGCGTCGCCGTCGGCAGCTGGCGCCTCGCGCTGCAGCGCGCGGCCGGGGAGACGCTCACCGATGACGTGCTCGCGAGCCACATCCGCTCGCTCATGCCCGGCCACTTGACCGACGTGCTCTCATCGGATCAGCACACCGTGAAGCCGTGGTTCAACGGGAAGCTCGACTTCTCGCCCCCCGTGTACGACTTCGCCGGGCGCGGCTATCCGCTCCTCGGAGGTCGGCTCGATTACGTCGATGGGCGGACAGTGGCGGCGCTCGCGTACGGCCGGCGTCAGCACGTGATCAACGTCTTCCTGTGGCCCGCGGCGCGTAGCACGGCCGCCGGTCCCTCGACCCGCACCCGGCAAGGCTATCACCTGCTGCACTGGGCCACGGCAGACTACAGGTACTGGGTGGTCTCCGACTTGGGCCTCCCCGAGCTCGGGGACTTCGCCGGACTGCTCAGGCAAGCCGACTCTGCCGCCGGCACGCCTAAATGAACAGCGGGCCCCCCCGCCCCCCCCCCGCGCGCGGATCGGGTTTGATCATCAGGTCGTGGAGTGGAGCAGAGCGAGGGGACGGGGCGGCCCTCAACGAGGACGAGGCGCGGCTCGACGCGCTGTCGTTGCTGATGAAAGGGGAGCGGCTTCCGGCGGGCACGGCGTGGGCAGGGATCCCTTTCCCCTACGACCCCAGCGCCTCCCGGAACAGCCTTAGCATCGCCGCCCACGACTGCCGGTCCGCGGCGGCGTCATAGGCGAGTTGCGGCATGCCGTACGTGCCGGCATCGGGGTTCGTGAACCCGTGCTTCGCGCCCGGGTACGTCACCACCTCGAAGCGCGCACCTGCTGCCTGCATCTCCTTGCGAAACGCCTCCACCTGCTCGGGCGGGACGAACGGATCGGCGCCGCCGGCGAGCACGAGCACGCGGGCTTTCACCTTGCCGGGTTCGGCGGGGGTCTTGGTGCCGAGCGATCCGTGGAAGCTCACCACGGCGGCGAGGTCGGCGCCGGAGCGCGCCATCGTGACCTTGCCCGCGCCGTACATGTCGAGCGCGAAGCCCACGTAGCCCGCCTCGGCGAGGCGGCGCGCCTGGTTGCGCGCGTGATCGTTCAGGCCCCACCACTCGTGCACGACGAGCACGCCTGGCCGCTTGCCCGCCACGGCGTCGTCCCAGGCGATGAAGCCCTTGAGGACGGTGCCGCCCTCGCGGTACTCGACTTCTTTCGTCTGAATCCTGGCCGTCTTAGGGGCTTGGGGCGCGAACGTGAGCCAGGCAAGGAGCAGCGCCAGTCCGGACTGCCGATTCATGAGGTCGTCTCCCTTCGAGGTGGTTATAAAGAAGGGCCGGCGACTCGCGATGGCAACTGTAGACTGCGCGCGACGGCTCGGCAAACTGAAACACGTGTGACGGCTCGCGCCGGGATGCGACCGGTCGTAGGTTAGCGATAATGAATCGACGCAATTTTCTCAGTCGGACGGGCGCGGCGTACGCGAGCCTTGCCCTCCCGAGACCGGCCCGCCTATTCGCGACCCCCGCGGCGCCCGATGGCTGGCGCCGATTCGAAGTGATGACGCGCGTCGAGGTCCTGAAACCCGCCGGCACGACGCGCGTCTGGGTCCCGGGCGCGCTCGTGACCGAGACGCCCTACCAGAAGACTCTCGCTAACACGTTCAACGCGCCCGGCGGCAAGGCGCGCTTCGTTGAGCGCGCGGACGATGCGCTGGGCATGGTGGTCGCGGAGTTTCCGGCGGGTGTGGCTCCGCTCGTCACGGTCACGAGCCGGATCGCGACTCGGAATGTCACGGTCGATCTCTCGGCGCCGGGTGGTGTCTCCGAGCGCCGTGGTGCGCTCAAGCATTTCTTGCGTCCCACCGCCCTCTTGCCGACGGATGGGATCGTGAAAGACAAGGCCGACGCGATCACGCGGGGCGCCGCCACAGACCTGGAGAAGGCCCGCGCGATCTACGAATGGATCGTGGACAACACGTTCAGGAAGCCCACGACGCGCGGCTGCGGCTTGGGCGATATCCGCTTCATGCTCGAGACCGGCGACTTAGGAGGTAAATGCGCCGATCTCAACGCCCTGTTCGTGGGTCTGGCGCGGGCCTCGGGCCTCCCGGCGCGCGACGTCTACGGCATTCGAGTCGCCAAGTCGGAGCTCGGATACCGGAGCCTGGGTGCGTCGTCCGAGCACGTGACGAAGGCGCAGCACTGCCGCGCGGAGGTGTACCTGGAGCGCTGCGGATGGGTGCCGGTCGATCCCGCCGACGTGCGCAAGGTGGTGCTCGAGGAGCCACCGGGGAACCGGCCGCTCGACGATGCGATGGTCGAAGCGGCGCGCGCGCGGCTGTTCGGGTCGTGGGAGATGAACTGGATGGCGTACAATTTCGCCCACGACGTGGCGCTGCCGGGCTCGCGCGGCGGGTCGCTGTCGTTTCTCATGTACCCGCAGGCGGAGACCGCCGAGGGGCGGGTCGACAGCCTGGACCCGGAGAACTTCAAGTATGAGATCACGGCGCGGGAGATGACGGCAGGGGAGTAGTAGCGCTGCGAACCAAGGTGGACGTGCGCTGCGCCCGGAGCGTCGCCGCGTCCCGGCGTGCCCGCGCGGAGCCTAATTGTCCGTCTTCCCCAGCGCTTCTGCCGCCGCCCGCCGCACTTCAGGATCGCGGTCGTTCAGGGCCCGGGTCAGCCCGGGAAGTGCGGCCGCGACTTTCATCTCGCCCAGGCCCTCGACGGCGGCAAGCCGGATGCTCTTGTCGTCGTCCCCCAGCCGGTCCACCAGCGCTTGCACCGTGGCGAGATCGCCGATGTGGGCGAGCGCCTTGGTGGCGTGGCGGCGCAGGTCCAGGTCCGGCGACGTGGTAGCGCGTACCAGCGCGGCCGGGGCTTTGGTCACGTCGTTCAGGTCGCCGATCGCGTCGGCGGCGGCGCGCTGGACCTCCACGTCCTGGTCGCCGAGCGCCCGGGCCAGCGGCTCGAGCGAGCGCGCCAGGCTCAAGTTACCCAAGGCACTGGCGCATTCCCGCCGCACGTCCGGGTCCGGGTCGTTGAGCAGCAGGCCCTCGATCGGCGCCACCGCGGATCGCTCGTTGAGGTCCGCGAGCGCGCTCACCGCCGCCCGGCGCACCGCGTCGTTGCGGTCGGTGAGCGCGCCGACCAGCGCGGCCCCGACGCGCGGGCCCTTCATCTGGCCGAGGGCCTCGGCGGCCGTCGCGCGCATCACGGGATCGACATCCCGCAGCAGCGGCAGGACGTCCTTCGCGTAGCTCGCGTCCTCGAACCGCCCCAAGGCCCAGGCACTTGCCAACCGCACGCGCGGTGACGGCGAATGCACCGCACCCTGCAACGCAGGCGCGGAGGCGGGATCCTCGATTTCGCCCAGAGCCCATGCGGCCATGGCCGCGGGTCCCGTCGCGCTATCGGCGAGCCGGCGCTCGAGTGGGCCCCTAGTCTCGTGCCGCTCGCCGACGCCCGCGGCATACGCGGCGCTCTCGCGGATCCTGGGTGACGCGTTCTCGAGCAAACTGCCGAGCACATTGGCGGACACGGCGCTGTGCCCCAGCAATTTCGCGGCAACCCGGCGCACGCACTGGTTGTCCGTGCCGAGCGTCGCGACCAGGAGCGACACCGCACGGGGATCGGTGATGCGCCCGGCCAGGGAGTCTTTCGCTCCCTGGACGTTGGGTGCGTCGGCGAACCGGCCCAAGCGACCGGCTTCGCCACCCATCCAGAAGTTGCCGAGCTGATCGCCGATCAAGTCGCAGATCAGGGGATCGGTGTGGGCGAGTGCGGCGAGCAGCGTCGCGACGCGGGCCGAATCGGCGCCCCCGGTCGCGCTCGTTCCCCCTCTCCACAACGTGGAGAGGGGGCCAGGGGGTGAGGCCGGCGCGTGAGTCGCCAACCCCACGGCCGTCGCGCCCCCCGCCGCAGCCGCCGCGATCACGAGCGCATGTAGGGCGCGCATCATGGATCCTGCCCCAGCGCCTCGGCGGCGGCGCGGCGGACCTTGGGATCGGGCGACTGCAGTGCCGCCTGCAGCGCCTGGCGGGCCGCCGGGTCGGCGATGTGACCCAGCGCCTCGGTCGCGGCTTCGCGCACGTCGCCTCTGGGATCGTCGATCAGCCGGCGCAGCGCGGGAATTGCGGCGACCACCGAGCGCTCGCCGGCGAGCTCCGCGGCGCGCTGGCGGACGTCGGCGCTCGCATCCTTCATGAGGTTGAGAAGCGTCGCTTCGGCGATGGGGGCCTTGAGATCGTTGAGCGCGCTGAGCGCCGCGTGGCGGACGTCGGCATTGGCGTCGCCCAGCGCTTCGGTGATGGCCGCGGCGCCGCTCTGCGCGCCCAGGTTGCCGAGCGCCTGGACGGCGGCGCTGCGCACGTCGGCCGACGGGTCATGAATCAAGCGGGCGATAGCGCCGCCCGCTGAGCGCGCGTGGAGATGCTCGAGCAAGTCGACCGCTTCATGGCGCACATCGGCGCTGGGGTCGTCGAGCAGGGCCACGACCGGCGCAGTGGGCACGCCCTGCTCCCAGTGCGACAGGGCGGAGAGCGCGTTGTGTCTCACGTCGGTGACCGGGTCCTTGAGGAGACCCGCGATCGGGCCGATGGCTCTGGGGTCTTCGAGGTCCGCCAGCGCGTCCACGGCCGTCGAGCGCACTTCGGCGTCCGAATCCGCGAGCACGACGATCAGCGGCTGCACGGCGCGGGGATCGCCCAGCTGTCCGAGCGAATGCGCGGCGGCACGACGCACGCCTGCGTTTTCGTCCTTGAGGCGGGCGATCAGGGCTTTGACCACGGTGGTGTCCTGGTTCGCGACGGGCTCCGCCGCGCTCTGGGTCGGCGTCGCCGTGGTCCCCGACGTCGTCACGGGCCCCCCCACTCCTTGGGACACGCGCGGGGCGGCGGCGATGGTCGCCACCACGCCCAACGCCGCGGCGATGGCCCAACCGCGCCGCGATGCGGGGCTCGAGGGCAGTCGTCCGTCGAGCAGGCGGGCGATACGGGCGACCAGCAGCGAGCGCCGCTCGGCGAGGCCCGCGACGGGTACGCCCAAGGGGGAGGCTTGAATCCATTCGGCCACCGTGGCCAGACACTTCGCGAGCGAAACCGCCGATCCGGTTTTCCGCATGGCCCACTCATCGCTCAGGTATTCAGCCGCAGTCTCCAGCTCGCGGCGCGCGAGCCGGTTCAGCGGCTGGAAGAAGAAGAAACGCTCGATCAGGCTCGCGCCCGCGAGCCACACGGAGTCGCGCCGCGCCAGATGCGCCAGCTCGTGCGCCAGCATGCTACGCTGCTGCTCGGCCCCGAGCTCGGACAGCGCCAGCTCCGGCACGCAGATCTCGGAGAGACCCAGCGCCACGGGGCTGGAGATGGTCCGGGCCATCGTGAGGCGAACGCGGCGGCGGTATCCCGTGGCGCGTTGGAGATCGGCGAGCGTGGCGGCGAGCGGTCCGTCGCTCACGGCACGGCGGTCGGCGAGGCGGCCGACCAGGATCAACCGCCGCGCGACGTAATAGAGCGACGACGCGAGCGCGATAACGCCCCACAGGAGTACGGTGAGCAGGGGGAGCGACCGCGTGAAAAGGGCGGAGGAGGGCGGTGAAGGGCGGTGGAGGGCGGTGGACGTGGTCTCGGTGCTGGGGCCGACCGGCGCTGCATTGCTCGGCGCGATGGCGGGCTCGGCCACGGTCGGCGCTGCGGGGAACGCGGCAACGGGCAACGTTACCGCCGCGGGCGTCGAAAGTCGGAGGCGCGCCTGGATGGTGCCGGTCACGAGACTCGCGAGTAGCGCCACTTTCCAGAGGAGGTCGGAGGCCCCTGGCTCGAGGCGCCGGCGCCGGGTCACCAACCATGCGACGCCCAGGAGCACCGTGCTGTGAATCAGGTACGTGAGAAGCCACGCGAACAGGCTGGACGCGAGGGGGGCGGGGGCGGTCATTTGGTCTCCGGGGCGTTCGTTTCGACTCGCTCGATCATATCGCGGATCTTGGCGATGTCGCCGGGGCTCACGTCCGCGCCTGAGAGCAGGTGCTGGACCAGGGCGGTGACGTCGCCGTCGAACAGGCGCTCGGTCAGCTCACCAACCATCGAGTGTTGCACCTCTTCTTCGGTTACCGCGGCGCGATAGTGGTACTGGCGGGACTGGGGGGGGGCCCGCCGGGTGACGACACCGCGGCGCTCGAGACGCGACAGCATGGTGGCGACGGTGGTTTGGGCGAGCCCACGCTCGGCGTGCAGGGCTTCCCAGATGTCCTGGACTGTCGCTTCGCCCTTGTCCCAGATGACGCGCAGGATGGCGAGCTGCAGCTCGGTGAGTTGATGGCGGCCTGGCATCTCGGGCATCTCCCGCCTGTTGGTTGATCTACAGGCGTAGATTTACATGTGTAGTTTTGGAATGTCAAGAGCGTCCGCCGGTCCCTCGACCCGCACCCGGCAAGGCTATCACCTGCTGCACTGGGCCACGGCGGACTACACGTACTGGGTGGTCTCCGACTGGGCCTCCCCGAGCTCGGGGACTTCGCCGGACTGCTCAGGCAAGCCGACTCGGCCGCCGGCACGCCCAAATGAACAGCGGGCCCCACGCGCTGGGGCCCGCCTTCCCGTCGTACGGCCGCTGATCTTCAGGTGGTTACGTGGAGCAGCGTGCCAGCCAAGAGGATGGCCAACCACAGCACGAGGCTTGCGACCGATGTCCGCCGGAACCGACCCCATCCGGCGGCGAGGCCGTGTCGCAGCGCGGTCTCCGCTCGCATCCGTATGTAGCCGTTGCCGAGCAACAGGGCGACGAGGCCCATCTTGGTCCAGAACACGACCGAGGTCGCAAAGCTGTCGAGCTTGGCGAACATCATCAGCAGGCCGCTCGCGAAAATGAGAGCGAGGCCTGCTTGCACCCAGCCGTGCACGTTGGCAAGGCGGGCCAGCTCCTGCGACCAGTCGGGCGTCGCCGGCGAGAGCCGGAGCGACACGCGATCGGCCGCCACGGCCACGCCGCCCCCCACCAGGATGCCGACAAGATGGAGATAGGTCACCGTGGCGCTCACGGGCGTGTGGCCGTACAGGTGCGCCCAGCGCGCGAGGAGCTGCGATACTGCCGTCGAGACCAACACGAAGTCGTCCTCCTGAAAGGGTTCGGGAGTAGCATCTCCCCACTCCTAGACCACCGGTGCTACGCGGACATTCCCGTGTAGTCCTCCAGCTGACACGGCTGTTCCGCTGTTTTCCCGGCGCCACCGCCGCTGCGTCTGATTTTTCGCTCGAGGTTCGACCGCTACGATTGCGTGCGTGAGCGATCCGACCTATTCGACATGGAGAACACGATGAAACCGACGGTCTATGCCCCGTTCCTGAGCCTGGTGGCTCTGGCGGCGTGCAACAATCCCTATTCCTCGAGCTACTCACCACCTCCCCCGGCCACCTTCACCACGTTCCGGGCCGAGGGCGACACCTTCACGATTGCCGACAACCTGGACGCCTTTCGGGCCGCGCTCGGCGGTCCGCTGAACGCGCCCAACACGCCACCCGCCGACAGCGGCCGGCGCGAGATCAACTGGGACGGCGTACCCGCCGCCGTGACCAACGTCGACAACTTTCCGGCGACCTTCTTCAACGTCAACTCGAAGCGGGGGGTCGTGATGTCCACACCCGGGACCGGTCTTCGGGTGGACAGCACCGCTTTTGCTTCGGTCAACGCGGGCCTGGGAGACCAGTTCAAGGCGTTCTCACCGAAGAAGCTGTTCATGGCCGTCGGCTCGAACCAGGTCGAGGTCGATTTCCAGCTCGCGGGCACGACGACCAACGCTCTCACCAAGGGCTTCGGCGTCGTCTTCTCCGATGTCGACCGGGCGGGCTCCACGCGCATCGAGTATTTCGACGCGGCCGGTGTCCGGATCGCGAACCTCGAGGCCCCCGCCCAGAGCGGCGCCCAGGGCTTCTCGTTCATCGGCGCCGTGTTCGACTCGGCTGTCATCGCCCGTGTGGTCATCACCAGCGGCGACGCGGCCCTGAGCGCGACCAGCACCGATCTGAGCGCCGGCGGCATCAGCGACCTCGTTGTGATGGACGATTTCGTCTACGGCGAGCCGCGGCCGCTGCCATGAATTCATCGAGGCTCCACCGCACCATCATCGTCAACTCGAAATCGCGCCCGACATCCCGGGGGATCAGAACGCTCTGGGTGCAGGGCGTTGGCTGCGGAGACGCAATCGTACACTTCAACCGGTAAGCACCAGACACCGGGCTCTCATTCATTTTGCATGGAGTTGTGATATGCGACGCATACAATGGATCGTAGCAGCCGCGCTGGCCGCCCTGACGGCGTGCGGCGGCGCGACCTCACCCCTCGGGGGTGGAGGCGATGGCGGCGGGGGGGGCGGCGCGAGCCCGGTCGGCCACGTCACGGTGGGGAACATCTTCTTCCGGAGTGCGCACAACGGCAGCCAGAACCCCGCCGTGGACACGATCGCGGCGGGCGAGAGCGTCACGTGGACCTGGAACGCCGCGGGCTCGCACACCGTCCAATCGACCGGCGTGCCCCCGGAGATCTTCCGGAACAGCGTGGTCATGGCCGGGGCCAACGACACGTATACGGTGACCTTCCGGAATCCCGGAACCTACAGCTACGACTGTGCGATCCACGGGTCGGCCATGACCGGGACCATCGTGGTCCAATAGGATTGCATTCGATCACCACCCTGGGGCCCGGCATTTCCGGGCCCCACCTCCTTCCTTGAAGGAGGCAAGCTCCCCAATTTTCCGGACGAGGAGAGTCGATGTCGTCAGCCTTGCCGGAATCAACCCAGCTCAACACTCCCGAGCTCCTGGAGGCGTTCTTCGAGCGCTCCCAGGACGGGTTTTTCTTCATGATGCTCGATCAGCCAGTCGAGTGGGGGCCGGGCGTGGACAAGGAGGCGGTGCTGGATTACGTCTTCTCCCACCAGCGCATGACCAAGGTCAACCCGGCGATGGCGCTGCAATTCCGCGCCAGCCCCGCGGCACTGCTCGGCCTCACGCCGAGCGACTTTTTCCGGCATGACCTCGCAGGCGGCCGCCGAGGCTGGCGGGCGCTGTTCGACTCCGGACACACGCACAGCGTCACCAACGAGCGCCGGCTCGACGGATCGACGATGTGGGTCGAAGGCGACTATATGTGTTTCTACGATGCCGCCGGCCGCATCACCGGGCACTTCGGGATCCAGCGGGACGTCAGCGACCGGGTCAGGGCCGCGGATGAATTGGAGCAGTCCCGGGCCGAGTTGCGGGCCCTCGCGGCCCGGCTCCTGGCGATCCGTGAGGAGGAGCGCACCCGCATCGCGCGCGAGATTCACGACGAACTGGGCCAGGCGCTCACCGCCTTGAAGCTCGACCTGGCATGGCTCGGGTCCAAGCGGCCCAAAGGGGCGCGCAATTCCGGAGCGTTGCGCGTGATCGACTCGTCGATCACCACGCGGATCGACGAAACGATGCAGATCGTCCGGCGGATCGCCAGCGAGCTGCGCCCCAGCGTGCTCGACCAGCTCGGCCTGGAGGCCGCCATCGAGTTCCTGGTGCGCGACACGGCCCAACGGACCGGCATCGCGATCACTCTCCATGCCGACGACTTTCCCCGGCTCCCCGACGAGATCGCGAGCCACGCCTTCCGGATCATCCAGGAGGCGCTGACCAACGTCACGCGGCATTCCCAGGCTACGCGCGTGGACGTGTCGGTGCGCCGGGTGGGGCCGGTCATCATCCTCGGCGTCGAGGACAACGGGGTCGGGTTCACGCCCCAAACGCTGAGTGGGCTTCGCTCCCTGGGATTGGTCGGCATGCGCGAGCGGGCGTTGGCCTGTGGGGGGACCCTGATGATTCGGGGCGAGCCGGGCCAGGGCACCGGTATCGCCGTCACGATTCCGGTCGCCGAGTCGTGAGCCGGCCGACCGCGAAGATTCGCATCTTCATCGCCGACGACCATCCGATCGTCCGCCAGGGACTCCGCCGCATCGTGGAGGCGGACGCGGCGATGGTGATTGCGGGTGAGGCGGACGACGCCGCGGCCCTGCTCCGTGCGCTCGAGACCACGGCCACCGATCTGGTGCTGCTCGACGTGTCGATGCCGGGGGGCCTGTTTCTCGAGACCCTGCGGGAGCTGCGCACGCGCCACCCGACTGTTCGGGTGCTGACCTTGAGCGTTCACCCGGAGGATGAGTGGGCGGTACGGGCGCTCAGGGCCGGTGCCTCCGGCTATCTCACCAAAGACCATTCGCCGGAACAGCTGCTGGAAGCCATCCGCCGAGTCTATCGTGGCGGCAAGTACGTCAGTTCGACGCTGGCGGAGCAGCTGGCCATTCATCTCGATGTCGGCGGCGGACAACGAGCCCCTCACGAGCTGTTGTCCGATCGTGAGTTCGAGGTCATGCGCCGGCTGGGCAGCGGCCTCACCGTCTCTCAGATCGCGAGCGAGCTGGCCATCTCGGCCAAGACGGTGAGCACCTACCGCGCTCGCATTCTCGAGAAGATGGCGGTCGCCAACAACGCCGACCTGGTCCGCTATGCCGCGAGGTATGGGCTGATCGCCTGACCGACCACATCGGTAGCCCCTCTCCTTTCGTGTAGTCCGTCGTCTGACAGGTCTGTTCCGCTGTTTCGCGCCCACCCCAGGCGTCATGTCCGATACTGCCATCGCAGAGCGATCGCTAACGTTGCCCCGTGATGAAGGCAGCCGTTTTTCTGGGTAGGAACTGGCACCAATTCGAGCTCGCGCAGGTGGCGAGCAGAGGAGAAAAAGATGCGTATCGGACCTGTGGTGATCGGCTTGCTGGCGCTGGCTGCGCTCGCGGGCTGCAGTGGCTCAACCTATCCCACGTCTGGGGGTAGTGGCGGCGGTGGTGGTGGTGGTGGCGGTGGCGGGGGTCCGGCCGGCCAGATCGTCGTCGGGAACATCCTGTTCAAGAGCTCCCACAACGAGAGCCAGAACCCCGCGATCGACACCGTCGCCGTCGGCAGCACCGTCACGTGGACCTGGACGGCCACAGGATCGGTCTCGCACAGCGTCCAGTCGCAGGGGTCGTCCAGCTTCCCGAGCAGCGCCATCCTGGCCGGCGATGGGAAGACCTACTCGGTTACGTTCAATACGCCGGGTACCTACTCGTATGATTGCGCCGTGCACGGCACGGCGATGACCGGCACCATCGTTGTCCGCTAGCAACTGTGTTGGCGTCCCCGGATCCCGAGCGGGATTCGGGGGCCCTTCCCTGCTGCTCGCCTTTGCGCCCGGTGCGCTCGCGCGCTCCGGGCGCGTTGTCGGCCGAGGGCGATTCCGCTACGCCTCGACGTAAATCCGTTACTCGGTGATCGGGATCACGACGCGTTCGCCCCGTGGGTGCTATCAAGCAGTGAGCGTGCCGTGCGCAATTCGTCCCTGCGAAGGTCGCCAAAGGGACGGGCGTTGCTGCATTCTGGGAATGGTCGTGACAGGACTCCAACCTGTGACCGCTGGCATGTGAGAGTCGTAGTTCTCGTGATGCCAAAACAAAGTGGAGGAAACCATGCCATACCAGGCCGAAATCAGTCGTAAGAACCCGGGTTGTTTCTTGTTTTTGGTGGACCAGTCAGAGTCGATGGAAGACCCTTTTGGCGGCGGAGAGGCTGGCAGACAGAAGGCCGAGGAGCTCGCGACGATACTCAACAAGCTTATTCAT
>QHUS01000084.1 GCA_003222035.1 Gemmatimonadota bacterium
GGACGGTCGATTCCTCGTCCTTCTTGCCGTGGTTGAACAGGAAGCAGGCGTTGGCGACCACGAGCAGCCCGACGAGCGCCGCTGCGAGTCCAAGGACGCGGAAATCACGGGTCATGCGTGCGAACGTACCACGCGCCCGGAACGGACGAAAGGCGCAGCGCCCGGCGCTCATGGTCATGACGGATCCCGGACAAACGCCCATGGTTTCTAGACGGGAGGAGTTCCGTTTTGGAACGCTCGAAAACTTGCGACTCTCCGCGACACGCGACACCTTAGCCGAGCCGTCCCACTACTCTTACCCGTCATAGGAGAGTGGCATATGCACCATCCGTCGTCTGCTTCCCGTTGCTCTCACCAGTCCGCCGCCCCTCTCGCAGCGTCGTGGAGATGTAGTCGCCGGTAGGCCGTCATGGCTGGCCTACCGGACCTCGGTCGCCCGGCATCACCGCGCCGCTCCGCGGGCCCCTGTCGTTGCGCCCGCGCCGGCCGGCATTCGCTGACACACCACCTGGAGAGGGCTACCACATGAACCTTCCACGCATTTGCCTGTTGTTCGCGGCCGTCGTGGCCGGACCGGTGCAGGCCCAGCAGGGCGCGCTGGCTGGGCGAGTGACGGACAAGTCGAACAACGAGCCCGTTGCGGGAGCCGGCGTGTTGATCGCCGGCACGAGCCTGCAGGCGCGTTCGAGCCGTGAAGGGCGCTACACCATCCCGAAGATCCCACCCGGTCAGTACAGCGTGCAGGTGCGCCTGATCGGATTCGCGACCGCGACGCAATCGGTCACGGTGAGCGCCGGTGAAAGCGTCACGCTCGACTTCGCGCTCGTACCGGCCGCGGTGCCGCTCGACGTGATCGTCGTGTCGGCCACGGGACAGGAGCAGCTGAAGCGCGAGCTCGGTAACACCGTAGGCACGATCGATGCGCCGGCGATTATGCAGCAGGCCGCGCCGACCAACACCGCGGACCTCTTGAACTCCCGGATCCCGGGCGTCCAGGTCATGCAAAGCGGTGGCACCACGGGGAGCGGCTCGCGCATCCGGATCCGCGGTGCCACGAGCCTTTCGCTCCGCAACGAGCCGATCATCGTGGTGGACGGCGTGCGCGTCGACAACGCGCCGCAGAGCGGCAACCTGGAGAACTTCACCGGCGGCCAGGCGCCGTCGCGATTGAACGATCTGAACAATGAGGACATCGAGAGCATCGAGGTGGTCAAGGGACCCTCCGCGGCGGTCCTGTATGGCACCGACGCCGCCAACGGCGTCATCCAGATTCGCACGAAGCGCGGCCGGCCCGGCCGGGCGACGTGGACGGCCTTTGCCGAAGGGGGCACGCTGAACGACAAGGGCGACTGGCCGGCGAACTACTTCTCGCGGCGGGCCAGCGGCACATCGTGCCGGCTGTCGTCGATGGCCACGACAGACACCCTCACAGGCCAGCCTATTTGCACGATCGTTGGCGTCGACAGCTTCAACCCGCTGCTCCAGAACTCGCCGTTCCGCACGGGCGTCCGCCAGAACTACGGCGCGAGCGTCTCGGGCGGTAACGAGATCACGACATTCTATGTGTCGGGCGACTACGCGCGGGAAAAGGGCGTGTTCGCGTCCAACGACTTGAAGAAGACCAACCTGCGCGCCAACCTGACCAACCAGGTCAGCCGGCTGATGGACATCGCCGTGAACGTCGGCTACGTGTCGAGTCAGTTGGACCTGCCGCAGAACGACAACAACGATCAGGGAATCGTGGCGAGCGGCCTGCTCGGCTATCCGTTCGATACGGTGGCGCCGACGGGGAACCCCTCAAATCCCGCGCTTCCGGCGCAGCAAGGAGGGTACCGGTTCCTCACGCCACAGCAGGCGTTCCAGATCGCGGCGGGACAGGATATCGAGCGGTTCACCGGAGGCCTGAACATCAACTTCCGGCCCGCGAGCTACCTGACCATGCTCGGAACGGTCGGCTACGACGTGACGAACCAAGGCGACAATCAGCTCACGCCGCCGGGCGTGATCCCGCTCGACCAGAACCGCCTCGACGGCAACGCCAACGCCAACCGGGCCCAGACCTTCGCCTACACGGCCACGTTCGCCACCCGGGCGTCGTTCCGCGTGTCGCCGGTGGTCACTTCCAACACGACCCTCGGCGTGCAGTACTTCACGAACACCTTTCAGCTGGTGAAGGCGTCGGGGCGGAAGGTCGTCGCCGGCACCAGCGGACTCGGCGGAGTGGTCGTTCCCTCAGTCGGCGACACGACGGCGCCCTTCGTGACCCTCGGCGCCTACGTCGAGGAGGTGGTCGGAATCCGCGATCGGCTCTATCTGACGGGAGCGGTGCGGGCGGACAAGAATTCGTCGTTCGGCACGGAATTCAGCAACATTCTCTACCCGAAGCTGTCCGGCTCTTGGGTGATCTCGGAGGAGCCGTTCTTCCCGCGCATGAGTTGGCTGAACAGCCTGCGGGTCCGGGCCGCGTGGGGCAAGTCGGGCCGCGCCCCGGGCACGCTCGACGCCCTCCATTTCTACAACCCGGTCGCGGTCGCCCTGAACGGCAGCGACGTGCCGGCGATCACGATCGGCGGGGCGGGCAACGCCAAGCTGAAGCCCGAGCAGACGGGCGAGCTCGAGACCGGGCTCGACGTCGACCTGATCGATCGACGCGTCCACTTCGAAGGGACGTATTACAACAAGAATTCGAAGGACGGGCTCATCGCGGTGCAGATCGCGCCGTCGGTCGGTGAGAGCTTCACGCGGTTGGACAACCTCGGCGAGGTCAGCAACGAAGGCTATGAGCTGCTCCTGACCGCTCAGCTGGTGAGGAACCCGAACGTCGAGTGGAACATCACCGCCAGCGCGTGGGGGAACAGGAATCGCGTGCTCAAGACCGACTCCATCGGGACCCCGATCATCTTCGGGCTCGGGGGCGCCACGCAGCGCAACCAGGTCGGGTACCCGGCAGGCGGCTACTGGGGTACCCCGTACACGTTTGCCGATACCAGCGGCGATGGCCTGATCAAGCCGTCCGAGATCACGTTCGGTGACTCGGACACGTTCCAGGGCTCGTCGGTGCCCACCCACGGGGCCTCGCTGTCGACGGACGTGCACTTCCTCCGGCACTTCACCGTGTTCGCCCAGTTCGATGGCCGGTGGGGGAACAAGCTCGACAACTCCACGGAGTCGTTCCGCTGCATTTTCGGAATCTGCGCCGGCGCGCGAGTGCCGGGGACATCCCTGGCCGATCAGGCGGCCGCGATCACGGCGCCCTCGGTGGAGACGGGCTACTACCAGGATGCGGGGTTCATCAAGCTCCGCGAGGTGTCCCTGACCTACACGGCGCCCCCATCCTGGCCCGCGGCGTTCGGGGCGAGCGCGCTCAGCATCACGGGCGCGGCCCGTAACCTCGTGACCTGGACCAACTACCGTGGTCCGGATCCGGAAGTGAACGACATCGGCCAGTTCAATTTCAGCCAGGCCGACTTCCTGACACAGCCGCCGGTGCGGCAGTTCTTCGCCCGCATCAACGTGACCTTCTGAGCCCGAGGACCATACCATGACGAACACATCCAAGCTGATCGCGCTCGTCGGGCTCGCGTCGCTGGCGCCGTTCGCCAGCTGCAACGACCCCTTGAAGGTCAGCATTCCCGATATTGTCCAACCCGGCCAATTGGGTGATTCCGCCTCTCTGGCGACGGTCAAGGCTGGAGCGCTCGGCGACTTCAGCATCGCATACACCGGAGATCACCCGGACGGGTCGGGCGGCACCGAAGGCGTGAGCATGTACGGTGGCCTCCTGGCCGACGAGTGGATCAACTCTGAGACCTTCCCCACCCGCATCGAGGTCGACGCGCGGACGATTCAGGCGACCAACGCGGACGTGGACCTCTGGTTCCGACGGATGCACCAGTCGCGGAACTCCGCCGAGAAGGCCGCGGCGCAGTTCGCGCAGTTCGCGCCCACCGACCCGGGTCACGCCGAGATGCTCGCCATCGCGGGTCTGACCTACATCTTTTTCGCGGAGACGTGGTGCTCGGGCGTCCCGGTCAGCCACCTGGACGCGAGCGGCAACATCAACTACGGTGCGCCGCAGACCACCCGTCAGGTGCTCGATACGGCGATCGCCCGGTTCGATGCGGCCCTCGCCACCACAACCGACGGGACTATGACGGCGTTCGCGACGGTGGAGAAGGCCCGCGCGGTGCTGGACACCGGCGGCTTCGCAGTGGCCGGGGCGCTGGCGGCCACCGTGCCCACGAGCTTCGCATATGTGCGAGAGCATTCCGAGAATACCGACCGGCAAAACAACGGTGTGTACAATGGCAACTTCCCTGACCAACGGTATGCCGTGGCAGACCTGGAGGGAGGGAACGGCTTCCGGTTCCGGTCCGTCTCCGATCGCCGCACGACATGGCGCGTCTTTGTCGATCAAGCCGGCGACACCCTCACGGGGTTCGACGGGTCGACTACTCTCTGGACGCAGCAGCGCTACGGCAGCCGCAAGACCTCCATCACCGTCGCCACTGGGGTTGAGGCGAGGTTGATTCAGGCCGAGGCGGCCCTTCAGGCGGGCGATACGCTCGCAGGCGGTCAGTTCCTCGCGCAGTTGAACGACCCGCGCACGAACGCCGCCAGTCGGGGGTACTTCGATCCCAGCCCGTTCGACCCGACCGACCCGACCACGGAACCGATCGGCGCGCTGTCCGCTCTCAGCACCGCAAATATCACGGCGTCGGGCGGAGCGGTGAACCTGTTGTTCGCCGAGCGGGCCCGCTGGCTGTGGCTCACGGCACACCGGCTCGGAGACATGCGCCGGCTAGTGCGGCCAAAGACGCAGGGAGGGTACGAACTGCCTGTGAACTCCGTGTTCCCCACGGGGCCGTACTTCAAGGTCAATTTTGCAACCTATGGTACCGACGTGAATTTCCCGATACCCATCACCGAGAAGCAAAATCCAAACTTCTCGGCGTGCTTGAATCGGGATCCCTAAGGGAGAAGAGGAGGCAACGCCGCAGGGGGGGAGCGATGCCGCTCCCCCCTTCGCGTCTAGGAGGGCCGTCCGTCCTTGGTCTTGATCACGACGACGCCGCTCACCGCGTCGGTCCCGTAGTACGTCGTGCCTTCGACACCATTGTAGATGACGATGGTGAGGATCGATTGGGCCTCGATGGTATCGAGTGCATGGAAGTCCGGCACCCGCACGCCGTCGAGCATGATCACGGGCGCTTCGTCGAGCACGAAACTGGAGCGCCCGCGCCGCCCCATGCTTGCGGGCCGACCGTTCCGATCGTCGCGGAGCGTGAGCATCGGCGCGTTCTGTTTGAGCGCTTCCCACGCCGTGCGTGCGCCCGACCTCTGGATCTGCTCCGCGGTGATCAGGAACGTCCCCGCCGGCCCAGCGTTGGAGCCGCCGCTGTGGACACCCGGCCCGCAGCCGAGGAGCATGACGACGAGGGATGCGTGACGACGCTTCATATGTGCCCGTCCGTTTCCATCTGATACTCATGCCGTGTTGCGGTGCCGTCAAGGCGAGGGGAGTCCGGATACCGTTCGGGGAAGGGCCCGTGTAACTTGCCCCGCGATGCTGCAACTCACGGCGCTGCTGCTTATTGCCCAGGCGCAGGTCCCGCTGGCGCTGCCTCCACCCCGGGGCTACGTGAACGACTTCGCCGGCGTGCTGGACGCCGCGTCGGTCGCGCACATGGAAGCGGTGATCACCGAGGTGCGCCAGAAGACGCGGGGGGAGATCGCGGTCGTGACCCTCGCGGATATCGGAGACCGGCCGGCGGCGGACGTGGCGCTCGAGATCGGTCGCCGATGGGGCGTCGGGGTGAAGGGCG
>QHUS01000085.1:0-6356 GCA_003222035.1 Gemmatimonadota bacterium
CACTCTCCGTCGGCGTTCAGGGGCACCGTGAAAAAGAAGGTCGATCCCTTCCCGGGCTCGCTTTCCACCCAGATGCGCCCTCCGTGCATCTCGACCAGCCGCTTCGTGATGCTGAGCCCCAGGCCGGTGCCGCCGTATTCCCGCGTGATCGTGGGGTCGACCTGACGGAACTCGGAGAAGATGTTCTCGATCTCGTCCGCGGGGATGCCGATCCCGGTGTCGCTGACGCGATACACGAGCCACTCGCCGTCGAGTCGCACCTCGATGTCGACTCCTCCCTCGGGGGTGAACTTGAGGGCATTGCCGGTGAGGTTCAGGAGGCACTGCGTGATTCGGCGTCCGTCGCCCCGAGCCGGCGGGATGTCGGGCTCCACCTGCGCGGTGAACGCCAGGCCTTTCTCGAGGGCCAGCGATTTCAGGGACGCCTGGACGACGGCCACGATCTCCTGAGCCAAGTACTCTTCGACGCCGAGCTCGAACCGTCCCGCCTCGATCTTGGACAGGTCGAGCACGTCGTTGACGAGCCCTAACAGGTAGCGACCGTTCGTCTGGATGTCGGTGAGCGGCTCGCGAAAGCCGGCCGACACCTCGCCGTACTGGTCGTCGAGCATGATCTCGGTGAACCCGAGGATCGCGTTGAGGGGCGTGCGCAGCTCGTGGCTCATGTTGGCGAGGAACTCCGATTTGGCCTGACTCGCCTGCGCCAGGCGCTCGTTGAGGCCGCCGAGCTTCTCCGCCGCCACCTGCTGCTCGTCGTCGAAGCGGCGGAGCTCGTGACTCATCCAGTTCATGTGCTCGGCGAGCGCGCCGAACTCATCCCGCGTGGGCTTCCTGCACGGGCAGGATGAACGACCACGAGATCACGACCCCCCCCACCAGCGCGACCACGATGGACACGACGGCGAAGCCGCCCATCAGTCGCAGCGAGTACCGGTGGCCGTCCGCGATGCTCCTCCGGAGGCTGGCCATGCGCGACTCCTCGGCGGCGACGAGCTGGCCCACCAGCTCCTCGATGCGCCGGTAGGTCGGCTCCTGGCGGGTCCGCAGCGCCGTCATCGCGTCCGCGAGTCGTCCGTCGCGGACGGCGTTGACGCCGTCGGCGACGGACGCCATCGCGTCCTCCTGCGCGTCGCGAATGGCCTGGATGAGCGCGCGTTCCTCGGCCCGCGCCACCGTCTCGAAACGCGCGAGCGTGTCGTTGAACCGGTTGTTCTCGCGCATGATCAGGCTGATCGGGGGGTCGTCCCGGGAGAGGAGAGCCATGGCGCTGAAGTGCATCTGCATCGCGAGCGCTTGCTCGATCTGCCGCGACCAGTCGACGTGCTCGTGCGCCTGATCGAGGCGATTCATCGTGCGGGACGTCGCGGCGAGGGTCTGGAGGCTCACCGCGCTCATCGCGATGAACAGGAGAGTGATGAAAAGGAAACCCGCCAGAAGCTTCACGTGGACGGAGGCGCGCACCCGCGCCACCGCCCGCACGAGGGCGCCCAGCGGCGAGGACAGCAGCCCCCCTCGGGGCTCTGACCGTCGGTCGGCGGCCGGTAGCCGGGTCATGGCGGCTGGCCGCGGGAGGCCGGACTATTGCCCGGGCGCAGTGGCTGAACGCCCGGCGCTTTCGAGCTCCGCCAGCAACCTATTGACGAGCTGCCGCATCTTCCACAAGTCGAACGGTTTCAGGAGATGGGGAGCGCCGGTCCGTTCGAGCCACCCGCGCTTCTCGAGGCTCAGCGCGTCGCCGGTGAGGAAGACGATCCGACTGGTGAGCGATGGGAATCGCTGCTCGAGCTCGGCGTACAAGCGCTCCCCGTCGAGAACCGGCATCTTGGTATCGCTGAGGATCAAGTCATAGGTCCGCCGCTCCAGCATCTCGAGGGCCACGGCGCCGTGGTCCGCGACCTCGACCTGATGCCCGTCGGCCCGAAGGGCGGCGGCCAGCGTGGCGGCGAGGTCGCGCTCGTCGTCGACGACCAGGATCGTCTTCCCGGCGGTCGGCGGCGGTGACTCGAAGTCGACGGCGGTGGGCGCCGGCGTCGGGGGAGACTGCGCGGGCAACTCGACACGGAAGGTCGTCCCCTGCCCGATCTCGCTCTCGACCGTGAGGGTGCCCCCGTGCTCCTCGACGATGCCCCGGCACAGGGACAAGCCGAGTCCCGTCCCTTCGCCCGGGGGCTTCGTCGTGAAGAAGGGCTCGAAGATCCGCGCTCGAATCTCGGCCGGGATACCGGGTCCGGTGTCCGTCACCTCGAGCCGGACGCGGTCCGGCTCGCGCTCGAGCCGCGTCTTGAGGACGATGCGGCGCGCGCCGGCCATTCGACTCAGCGCCTGCTGCGCGTTCGCCACGAGGTTGACGACCACCTGGTGGAGCTGATGGGCGTCAGCCCATATCACCGGCAGATCGTCGGCCGTGTCCAGCGCGACCTCGACGTCGCTGAGGCGTAGCTGATAGGCCAGCAGATCGACCGCTTCCTGGACGACCTGATTGAAGCGCACGTCCGCGCGCTCCGGAGGCCGCTGCCGCGCCAGTGCGAGAAAGTTGCGAATGATGCGGGCGCACCGGTTGGCTCCGGCGATGACCATGTCGGCGCGCTCGACCAGCGTCGAATCGCTGACCGCGGCGCGAATGAGCTGGCCCTGGCCCATGACGAGCGCGAGTGGGTTATTCAACTCGTGGGCGACGCCCGCCAGCAGCGAGCCCATGGTCGCGACCTTCTCGCTTTGCAGGAGCTGCTGCGTGCGTTCGCTGACGATCTGCTCGAGCGATCGATTGTGACGATCGAGGTCGAGGTAAAGGTGCCGCGTGTGGAGGAGGTTCTTGATGCGCAGGAGCACCTCGAGCCGGTTGAGCGGCTTCGTCAGAAAGTCCTGGGCACCGGCCTCCAGCGCGCGCTTCTTCGCTGCGACGCTCGTATCGGCCGTGAGGACCAGGATCGGGAGAAACACGTCCGCGGGAATCTCGAGCTGTCGGATGACCGAGATCCCATCCAGGCGCGGCATCATCAGGTCGAGCAGGATCAGATCAGGGTGAAACTCGTCGTACAGCGCGCGCACCTGCCAGGGCTCCGTGGTGCTTCGAACCTGGCGGTACCCGGCGTCCGACAGCATGCGCTCGAGGAGCCGCACGTTGGGTGGCTCGTCGTCGACGACGAGGATCCGGCACTGCGTAAAGTCCACTTTTCCCTGTAAAGAAGGGTTATTCCATTAGTAGCAGCCTTCCCTGCCAAGACTGAACAGTTTTTATGGAATCCGGAACGAGTGCGCCCGGGCTCGTCTCGGCCGCCTCGCCGGCTCGTCGGCGGCGCGCCACCCGGGACTACTCGAGCCTCGGGTCGTGCTCAGGCGGTGACGAAGGCCGCGTAGTGATCGCCCTTGGAGATGGGCGCCAGGCCGCTGACGATCTCGTCCCAGTTCTCGCCGCCGTCGTCGCTGCACCGTCGGTGCTCCGGGAGATGCGCGAGCCCGCGTAGTGCTCACGACGCCAGGACCCCGGTCCCTTCTCGGCGGAGGCCACGAACATCAGCTCGGGCTGCCGCGGATGGAGCACCAAGAGATCGGGATAGCCGCCGATCTCGTGCTTCAGGTCGGTCCACTGCTCCCACGACTTGTCGCCGTCGCTGCTCACGTACATCCCGATGCCCGTGGTGATGTAGATCCGGTCGGGAGTTGATGTGCTTGCTTAGCTTCCGCCGTTCAGCACGGAGCGGCCGGTGGCACGCAGGAGCCGCCGGTCGGCCTCCGGGCTGGGCGCCGGCGGGACGCGAAACACGACGTCCTGCGTGAACGTCCGGATCACCTTCCCCTCCGGCCGGCGCGTGCCGAACGGATCGGTGCCGCGGGCGACCGCGCGAATCCCCTCGCGCACGATGCGCCGGAGCATGATCACGCCGCGGTCCGCGGAGCCGAGATGCTCGAGCGCGTGCACCGCGATGGTCCGCTGGCTCGACTGGGCGTCGAAGTCCGCGGGATGACTCTGTCGTTCGGCGTAGGGGCGATCGTCGGACTGTCCGAAGCCCGGCTTCGCCACCTGCTCCGGCTCGAGGCCCCAGGCCGGATCGACCTGCGCCAGCTCGAAGTTCGTCGTGTGGGTGTCGTCGTTCGGCACGGCCCAGCGGATGATCACCGGCCGGCTCGCCGGCTTGACCTCCGTGGCGTCCTCGATCTCGCGCGTGAACTGGTGAACGTTCGGCGGCATGAAATCGGCCACCCGGACCCAGACCAGATCACCCACCCGGCGCGTCGCCAGGTAGACCATGCCGGCGTCGGTCAGCTTCCAGTCGATCTCGGGGACGGCGCCGAACGCCTCCGTGAACTGGTAGCCGCTGCTCAGCGCGTGCAGGAACGCGGTGTGCACCGGGTCCATGCTGTTGTCCTTCACCTGGAGCCAGTTGCAGGGCAGCGTGAACTGCGCCGCCGGCATCAGCCGGTAGCCTCGCACGTCGTAGCTGTCGTAGACGGGGAACGAGGGCCGTCGATCCGGCGGCCCCAGGTAGGCGAACACCAGTCCGGCGAGCTCGTGCGTCGGATAGGCTCCTTGCCAGACGCGCTCGCGAAAGCGGCTCCCCGCCGGCTCACCCGGTGTTTCCAGGCACCGGCCGTCGACGTCGTAGACCCAGCCGTGATAGCAGCAGCGGAGACCGCGCTCGAGGGGAATGCCGAACTCGAGCGACGTCCCGCGATGGGCGCAGTGCAGGTGCAGCACGCCCACGCGCCCGCCGCGATCCCGGAAGACCACCAGGTCCTCGCCGAGAATGCGTACGCGGAGCGGAGCGACAGCGAGATCCCGCGCGAACGCCACCGGCTGCCAGAATCGCCTGAGGTACTCCCCGCATGGAGTCCCGGGGCCCACCTGCGTGAGCTCGCGGTCCGGCGGGGGGACGTCACGACGGTGGTAGCCGTCGAACCCGATGGACTTCGGCCTGGCGACGCGCGATCGAGCCCGCTTCACGGCACTTCCTGCTTAGCCGCGACGCGCGCGCCAGTCAAGCGGATGCCGCCTGGTACTCTTGACCTCGTGCGGTCGACGACGGTAGTGTCTAGCAAGTCATGTCGGCGAGAACCTGACTTCATACCGTGACCACACCCACCGGGCACCTCTCCCGGCTCGATCCCGAGGAAGTCGCCAGGGCCGTGACGGCCTTCATCAACACCACCATCATGTCCCGCAGTCGTCAGATTCAGCCCGACGACGACCTCGAGATGGCCGGCGTCGACTCGATGGCGCTCTTGAAGGTGCTGCTCTTCATCGAGTCCGAGTTCATCGCCGAGGTCGTCCGCGAGGGGATGGGGTGGGCCGAGGTCCCGTGAACTACGACGTCGCGGTCGTGGGAGGCGGCGCCGCCGGACTGGCCGCCGCGGTGGCGGCCGCGCAGGCGGGCGCGCGCACCGCGCTCGTCGAGCGCTATGGATTCCTCGGGGGCATGGCGACGGCGGGCATGGTGAGCACCATCTGCGGGCTCTACCACACGTCCTCGTCCGGACCTCCCGAGCCCCTCAACGCGGGGTTCGCCGAGACCGTCGCGCAACGGCTCGCGACCATGCCCGGCTGCAGCGCGCCGGTGCGCCGCGGGCGGACTCACGTCCTTCCCTATACGCCGTTCGCGTTCGCTTGCCTGGCCGACGAGCTCACGGCCTCGGCCCGAGATCTCGACGTCTACCTCCACGCATTCCTCGCGGGGCTCGACGCCAGCGCCGGGCGGATCGAAGCGTTGCGCCTCGCGACGTGGGAGCGGCGCATCGAGCTGACGGCGCGGGCGGTCGTGGACGCGAGCGGAGACGCCGCCGTCGCGCACCTCGCGAGCGTGGCGACCGTGACGGTGCCGCTGCCCGATCGCCAGCTCGCGTCGCTGGTCTTCGTCCTGCAGCAGGTCGACACCGAGGCACTCGGCCCCGGCCCGCGCGTGGCGCTCCTGCGGCTCCTGGCCAGCGCCGAGCGGGAGGGGCGCCTGCCGAAGGGCGCTGCGAACCTGGCACTGGCGCCGTCGCCCCAGCCCGGCGAGGTCGTGTGCAAGCTTGCGCTGAGCGGAATCACCGAGGAGCTCCCGGCCAATCGCGACTTCCTGACGCTCGCCGAGCAGGAAGGGCGACGCCGCGCTCTCGCGGTGACCGAATATCTCAAGACGCTGCCGGCGTTCGCGCGGGCCTTCGTCTCTCACGCCGCGCCACAGGTCGGCGTGCGCGAGAGTCGCGGCGTGATCGGTCGCTACCAGCTCACCCGCGACGATGTCCTGTCCGGCCGGAAGTTCGAGGACGGAGTCGCCCGGGCGAGCTGGCCCATCGAGCTGTGGCAGGAAGGGAGCCACGGCGCCACGTACGAGTTTCTCCACGACGGGAGCTCCTATGACATTCCGCTTCGCTGCTTG
>QHUS01000085.1:6381-7722 GCA_003222035.1 Gemmatimonadota bacterium
GCGGCGGCGCGCCACGCTGAGGCACGATGAACCTGGCCGATCTGCTCCACGCGTCCGCCGAGCGCTACGCGGCGCGCCGCGCGCTGACCGACGTGCGCTCGGGCCGCTCGCTGAGCTACGGGCAGCTCGCGCGCGAGGCGCAGCGGGTCGCCGCGTTCTTGAAGGCCCAGGGCGTGGAGACCGGCCAGCGGATTGGGCTCCTGGCCCCGAACGACCTCGCGTACGTGCCCGCCGCCTTCGGGCTCCTCGCCGCCGGCGGGTGCCTGGTCCCGCTCGCCAGCAACCTCACGCCCACGGAGATCGCCGAGATCGTGCGCGAGGTGCAGCTGAACGGCTGCCTCGCCTGGCCGGGGGCCGACGCGCCTCCCGGCGCCGGTCACGCCGTCCTGGAGGGCGGTGAGTGCGCCAATTTCACCTTCGCGTGGCTCGATCGCGACGCGCGGTCCCCGGACGAGTTCTACTCGCTGGATCCCGCGTTCATCCGGTTCACCTCCGGCACCACCGCGCGGAGCAAGGGCGTGGTCCTCTCTCACGCCGCCACGGCCGCACGGGTCGAGGCCTCCGACCGCGTGCTCCGGTTCAGCGAGGAAGACCGGATCCTCTGGGTGCTCCCGCTGGCTTATCACTTCGCCGTCACGATCGTCGCCTACGTGCGGGCGGGCGCGCACATCCTGCTCTGCCCCGACACGCTGCCGAAGGCGATGGTCGACGCGATCCGGCGTCTCTCGCCGAGCGTGCTCTACGCCGCGCCGCTCCATTTCGAGCGCATGGCGAACCTCGGGCCGAGCGCGCGGCTCTCGAGCATTCGCGTCACGCTCTCCACCGCCGCGCCGATCTCGCCCGCGGTCATGGAGCGCTTCGAATCCGTGTACGGCGTTCCGGTCGGGCAAGCCTACGGCATCATCGAGGCGGGGCTCCCGTGCATCAATCTCGGCACCGAAGGGCTACCGGTCACTTCTGTCGGCCGACCCGTTCCCGGCTACGACATCGCCGTGCTCGCCGACGACGGCACGCGCTTGCCGCCGGACCAGCTGGGCGAGATCGGCGTGCGCGGCGACGGGCTTTTCTCCGCCTACTACGCGCCGTGGCGGCGGCGCGAGCTGATCATGAGCAATGGCTGGTTCCTCACGGGCGACCTCGGCCTCCTGGACAAGGCGGGCGCCCTCCACCTGAAGGGGCGGAAGAAGACCGTCATCTTCGTGGCGGGCCTCAAGTTCTTCCCCGAGGAAGTCGAGGACTGCATCAACCAGTTCCCGGGGGTCAAGGAATCCCGCGTGTTCAGCCGGCCGCACGCGCGCGTGGGTGAGGTGCCCTGCGCCGAGGTCGTCCTGGACCCCCGGC
>QHUS01000086.1 GCA_003222035.1 Gemmatimonadota bacterium
TGACGGTGTATTTGCCATCGCTCCCGTAGGTGTGCGATGGATTCCCGCCGCTCCCTGTCCCGCCGTCGCCGAAGTTCCATTGCTGGTTCGTGATCGTGCCGTCGGGATCGCTGCTCGTGCTCGTGAAACTGCACGTGAGACCGTTGCAGCTTGCGGTAAACGCCGCCGTGGGCGGCTGGTTCGCCGGCGGGTTGCACGTGACCGGGAAGTTCGTCTGTGGCGTGCCGCCGGCAGGTACGTTGATCGTCCTCGGATTCTGCCCGCTTACCGTGCAGTTGTTTGCCAGCCCCGTGAGCGTGACCGAGTGATCGCCGGCCGGGAGGCCATTGAACGTGACGCTGCCGCTGACGCCGATGGGCTTATTGATGGCGTCGACGGTGACGGTGTAACCGTCGGGGTCCGTGCCGCCGCCGGTCGTGGTTGTCGTGACCGTGAGATCGCCGGTCGTGGGCGGCGGCGTCGGGCAGCTCACGGAGAACGGAACCCGGGCGGTGTCCCCCGCCGAGACGTTGGTGTTGCGCGAGAGGCCGCCGCTCACGGTGCAATTCCCCGCCACCCCGCCCAACGTCACGGAATGGCTCCCGGCAGGGAGGCCGGTAACTGTCACGCTGTCGTGGACGCCGATGGGCTGACTCGCACCGGCGTCTACCGCGACGCTGTAACCGTCCGGGTCGGGCGTCGCGCCCGTCGTGGCGGTCGTCACCTTGATGCTGCCCGTCGTCGGCATCACGTTGAAGGCGTCGCTGGTGTCCGGCGCGAGGCCGGCGCCGGAGGCGGTCAAAGTGTATCCGTTCGCCGGCGTGTCGATGCGGAGGTCGGCGAAGGTAGCGACGCCGTTGACGGCGTGCGCCGTATCCGTGCCGCTGAGCGTCGCGCTGGCGGGTTTCGCGCCGAGCGCGATGGTGACCAGACTGTCCGCGCCAGCGACGGGCGCTCCCGCCGAGTCCACGACGGCGACGCGGATCGCCGGGGTGATCGGCTGCCCGGCACGCGCCTGGGCGGGGGCGCTGTTGAACGCCAACCCGACCGGGGTTCCATGGGACAACGGTGTCTTACCGCCGCTGAACAGCTTGTCGAAATGGCAGCCGGCGAGCAGTACGACCAGGGCGGAGGCGTAGATGTGCTTCATCAGCCAAGCCCAGCGTTGCAAGGCGTGCACCCGGCTGACTCATCGGGGGGTCTCGTCCTGACGGCACGAAACCGTGGAGCGGGAGCAACACCTGTGGGAACGACTCGGCAGGCGGACTACAGTAAGCTGCGGTATACGTCGGCGGTCTGCTCCGCCGTCCTCTGCCAGGTGAAGGTGCGCGCGCGCGCCCGCCCCCGCTCCACCAGGTCTTCGCGCCGCATCACGTCGTCCGAAAGTCGCTCGAGCGCCTCGACGTACGCGTTCGGGTCGCGGCCTTCGACCACGACCACCGCGTCGCCGCCGACTTCCTTGAGCCCCCCGGCGCCCGAGGTGACCACCGGCAGACCCGACGCGAACGCCTCGATCACCGGATAGCCGAAGCCCTCATATAAAGAAGGAAACAGGAGCACGTCCGCCGTGCGGTAGGCGCGCCGCAGGATGCTCTCGTCCGCGAACGGTGCGGTCCGCACGTACCGGCGCAGCCCCAGCCGGTCGATCAGCTGCTGCTGATCGTTCGAGAACCTGCCGCCCACCTGCAGCAGGTAGGCGTCGGCCTCGGCGCGCAGGCGCGCCACGGTATGGATCACGAGCGGCACGTTCTTGCGTTCGACGGTGCTTCCCACGTGCAGCACGACGAATGCGTCATCGGGGATGCGCCAGTCGGCCCGGCCGCGGGTGCGGGCGTTCGGCGTTTCCGAAAAGAACGCCCGGTCCACGCCGAACGGCACCACGCTGATGCGGCGGTCGTCGCCCAGCCAGGTCGCGAGCTCGCGCTTCAGCCACTCGGTGCCCACGATATAGCTGCGCGCCAGCCGCAGCGCCTTGAGCGTACCGCGCAGGAAACGGTTCCGCACGCCTTCGCGCCAGCCGTCCGTCGGTGAGCGGAGGATGATCACGGGCATGAGGTCGTGCACGGTCACGATCGCCGGTCGGCGCTGCACCCGCGTGACCATGTGCGCGTAGCTGTGATCCAGGATGTGCACCAGCTGGGCGCGCTTCGCCTCCCGGCGGAGCAACCAAGGATACAGGAAGTAGCGGGCCACGTAGCGCTGCGGCCCGAGCAGCGGACCGGGGAGTACCAGCTTCGTGGGGTCCACGTCCTGCGCCCACCAGCGAGGATAGCCGCCCGAGCTGCGCCCGTTCGACCGGTCGCGCGTCAGATCGCCGATCGACGCCGCGAGCCGCACCTCGAATCCCGGATCGGTGCTCTCCAGCCAGTCGTGCAGCCGGTGGGCGTAGCGATCCATCGAGGGCCAGCGCTCGAGGGGGAGATCGGGGACGAGGAGGACTCTAGTCATGGAAAGCGTTGCACGTTACAGGTTACACGTTCCACGTTGCTGGGTGCGCGTCGCCGCTCACATGACGTGCAACGTGCAACGTGGAACGTGCAACGCAGTTCATGACGTGATCTCCCTCCAGAATTCCAGCGTCCGCTCCGCAACAGCGTCATCCGAAAAGAGGCGCATCGCGCGTGCCCGCGCGGCCGACGCGAGCGGGCGGCGCTGGTCGGGGGCCGCCAGGCGGCGCAGCGCCGCCGAGAGCGCGAGCGGATCGTCGGCGGGTACGACGAGGCCGGCGTCGCCGATGATCTCGGGCGTCGCGCCGGCGCTCGTACCGACGACGGTGACCTCGTGCGCCATCGCTTCCGCCAACACGTGCGCCGCGGGCTCGGCCCACGAGGTGACGGCGCGCGCCGGCAGCACCACCACGTCGAGCTCGGGCCAGAGCTTGGGGATCTCGTCGGGCGGCAACGCGCCGGTCCAGCGGACGCGCGCGGCGAGTCGCAGCTCCGACGCCAGCCGCTCCAGGCGCTCGCGATCCGGTCCGTCGCCCACGACGGTCAGATGCCACCGATGGGCGCGGTTCTCCGCCAGCGCCTGCAACAAGGTATCAAGTCCTCTTTCAGGGACCAACCGTCCGATGCATCCGATGGCGAGCCCCTCGTGATGCGTGTGCTCGGGCTCGGTCGGCACGTGGACGCCGAGCTGCGGGATCACGCCCACGCGCACCTGGGGCGCGAGCTGGCGCACCAGTGCCGCCGCTCCCTCGCTCCCCGCGATCGCGCCCCGCAGCCGGCGGAGCGTGCGGGCGCGCCGCCAGCGCGCGAGCCAGGGCAGGTGGACCGGCACGTTCTGGTGCGTGAACAGCACGGCGGGGAGCCGCAGCGAGCGCGCGGCGCGCACCACCTGCCGCGCCGCGGGGGAAGTCGGCTCCTCTTCCACCTGAACGAGATCGGGACGTTTGTCGCGGACCAGCGCGTGCAGGGCGCGGCCGCCGAACACGAGCGCCGCCGGGTCGCCGTGGTGCCGCACCGGCAGGGGAAACACCTCGACGCCGTTCTGGCGCTCCCACGCGACCTCGAGCGTGAGGCCCAGCACCGTTTCGCGCCACCGCTGCGGCACGCCGACCGTCACTTCGAGGCCACGAGCCGCCAGCGCGCGCAACTTGCCGCGATTGGACGGCGGGATGTAGGTGTGGGAGACGATCAGGATGCGGCGCATCGGGCTCAATTGCGGAGTGTGGATTGCGGATTGCGGATTGGCAGAACTTGCATCGAAGTCCGACGTGTGCATCCGGGACGCATCGATCTAATCCGCAATCCGCAATCCGAAATCCGCAATTGTCTCTCCCCGATCCCCATGGTATTTTTTGCTCCTCGCGGGCCCTTAGCTCAGGCTGGTTAGAGCAGCGGACTCATAATCCGTAGGTCCCAGGTTCAAATCCTGGAGGGCCCATCCCATCACCCACCGTGACGTGCCAAAATAGCAAGATCGATCGCAACGCTGCTGGTTGCGGCACGTCCCGGAAGCCGGTTAGTTTGACGCCTTGGCCTCTTGCAACGTGGCGTCTGGCGTCGTTCCGTTCGGGTGGTTAGCTCAGCTGGTTAGAGCGCCGGTCTCACATACCGGAGGTCACAGGTTCGAGTCCTGTACCGCCCATACCACACCCCCCCCCTCCACCCCCCTCCGCAGCCTCCTCAGACGTGCACGGGTGCTGTTGCAGTTCAGCCACACTCTGTCATGTGACCTAACGCACGACAAAGCTGTTCAGCCGGTATAGGCCTTGCTTAAAGGTGTCGTCTTGACGCCACTAGGGCGAGGCTGTGCGCGGTTCGAGGGTCACAAACTGGGGAGGAAACGGAGGGACGTGGCGCATTGTCGCCCGCGTTCCTCTTCTGTTCCTGCTCGCCACCTGCCAGGTCGATAAGCTCACCAACACCCCGCCCCCGCTGGCGACCCTCTGACCGCCCGCCTGGCGATCGGGGAATCGTGGCTGGCCTTCGTTGGCCCGAACAGCGGCACGGCGCCCGCCAAGCTGCGACTCGCGTTCAACCCCGCCGGCCTACCGACCGGCGTGTATCGCGACACGGTGGTGGTCTCCGCCGAGAACGCGGTGGGCAGCCCCGGGCGCGTGGCGGTCGAGTTCGTGGTGCACCCTTGCATCGTCGCGCCGATCGCGCTGGACGCGCAGTTCACCGACTCGCTCACGACGCGGGACTGCACGGCGCCCCACCGGTCGACCGGCTTCGCGCGCCTGTACAGTTTCGCCGCGAATGCGAACGACTCCGTTTCCATCACCATGTCGTCGACTCCGGTGAACGCCTACGTGGTGCTCGACAGCACCGGGTTGGAGAGCGCTCCGCCGCTCGCGCTCAACGACAACTGCGGCGGAAGTGGCCGCGACGCCTGCGTCCGGTATCAGCGAGTGGCCACAGCGGGGACCTATCTGATCGAGGCGACGTCTGCCGGAACCGGCCAGACGGGGACGTTCACGTTGTCGGTGACGCGGCCGCGCGCGCCGACCGGTCCGGCGTCGCTCGTGCAACTGCGCAGCGACTCGACGACCGCGATTCCGCTCGGCGGCTCCACCGATCAGACGAGCGTGGTGGTGCGCGGCGTGCTGGCGGATCCGGATCCGGCGGACTCGCTGCGCCTCGAGGTGGAGCTCCAGCCGGTAGGGACCGCGTTCACCGGCACGCCGAACCACACGGGCGCCCGGGTGGCGAACGGGCAGACCGCCTTCGTCGGCGTGCCGGGCCTTGCGAACAACACCGGGTACCGCTGGCAGGCGCGCACGGCGGACCAGACGGGCCGGGTGAGCGACTGGACGGCGTTCGACGGGAATCCGGAGAGCCCTCCCGACTTCAGCACGTCGGTGCCGGTGCCGCCGAACGCGCCGACTGGGCTCGCGCAGTTCCAAAGCGACGCCGTCACCCCCATTGCGGTGGGCGGCACGGCGGCCGGCCGGTCCGTGATCTTCAAGGCCACCGTCACCGATCCCAATCCAGGCGACCAGCTGCGACTCGACATCGAGGCAAAGCCGGTAGGCACACCATTCACGGGAATTCCCAGCGGCTCCGGCGCACCGGTCGTGAGCGGCACCGTCGCCACAGGCACGGTCGCCGGGTTGAGCGACAACGCATCCTACCACTGGCAGGCCCGCGTTGTGGATCAGACCGGCCGCGCCGGTCCCTGGGCCTCGTTCGGCGGGAACTCGGAGTCGGCCACCGATTTCAGCGTGGCGGTGGCGGCCACCAAGCTCGTCTTCTCGGCAATCCCGTGGCCAGCTTCACGGAGAACATGACAGTCGCCATCGCCAACAACGCCGGCGGCGGCACGCTCGCGGGCAATACGACGGTGAGCCCGGTCAACGGCGTGGCCACGTTCCCGGACCTGAGCATCGAGAAAGCCGGCATCGGATACACGCTCGCGGTCTCGGGAGGGGGCCTCAACGGGACCTCCCAGCCCTTCGACGTGGTCACCACGGGGACGGCGTCGTCGAGCCTGTCCACCGTGACGGCGACGTCGCCGGTGGCGGCGGCGACGGGCATATCGACCATCACCGTGACCGCCAGGGATCAGTTCGGCAACCCGATTCCAGGAGCGGCGGTCACGCTCGCGGCGACCGGGGCCGGCAACACGCTGACGCAGCCGGCCGGCCCGACCAACGCGAGCGGGGTGGCCACGGGCTCGTTGCGCTCGACCGTGGCGGAGTCCAAGACGGTGTCGGCGACGATCAAGTCGGTCGCCGTCACGCAGACCGCGACGGTCGTGGTGATCGCCAGCAGTGTGTCGGGGGGCCAGTCCGGCCTCAGCGCAACCTCGCCCATCGTCGCGTCGGGCGGGACGAGCACGTCAACGATCACCGTGACGGCGCGGGATGCCTCGGGGAACCCGATTCCGGGCGCGACCGTGGTGCTGACCGCGAGCGGCACCGGCAACACCCTCAACCAGCCGAGTGCCACAACGAACGGGAGCGGCGTGGCGACCGGTAGCCTGAGCTCCACCGTGGCCGAGTCGAAGACCGTGTCGGCCACGATTGACGGCGTACCGGTCACGCAGACGGCCACGGTCACGGTGACACCAGGGGCTGTATCGCCGGCGCAGTCCACGGTCACGGCCACGTCGCCGATCACCGCGGGGAGCGGCAGCTCGACCATCACGGTCACGGCGCGGGACGCGAACCGGAATCCGATTCCGGGCGCGACCGTCACCCTCGCGGCGACGCCAGCGGCGGGCAACACGCTGACGCAGCCGGTGGGGACGACGAATGCGAGCGGCGTCGTGACCGGTACGCTGGCATCGACGGCGGCGGGCGCGAAGACGGTGTCGGCGACGATCAACGCCGTCGCCATCACGCAGACCGCCACCGTGGTCGTGAACCCGGCCGCGGTGTCGGCGAGCCGATCCACGGTCACGGCGACGTCGCCGATTACCGCGGGTAGCGGGAGTTCGACCATCACGGTCACCGCCCGGGACGCGCTCGGCAACCCGATCGCGGGTGCGACGGTCGTGCTCGCGGCGACGGGTACGGGGAATACGCTGACGCAGCCGGTCGGGCCGACCGACGGCGACGGAGTGGCCACCGGGACTTTGAGCTCGACCGTGGCCGCGTCGAAGACCGTGTCCACGACCATCAACACGGTCGCCGTGACGCAGACGGCGACGGTAGTCGTAACGCCGAGCAGCGTGTCGGCTGGGCAGTCCAGCCTGGCTGCGACGTCGCCGATCACTGCTTCGAGCGGCGCGAGCACGTCGACGATCACGGTGACGGCGCGGGATGCCTCGGGGAACCCGATTCAGGGCGCGACCGTGGTGCTGACGGCGACGGGGACGGGGAACACCCTCACCCAGCCCACGGCCACCACGAACGCGAGCGGGGTGGCAACGGGCACGCTCAGCTCGACGGTGGCCGAGTCGAAGACGGTTTCCGCGACGATCAACGCGGTCGCGGTCACGCAGACGGCCACCGTCGTCGTGAACCCGGCCACCGTCTCGGCGGGTCAGTCCACGGTCACTGGGACATCGCCGATCGCGGCGGGGACCGAGGCCGCGACGATCACCGTGACTGCCAAGGATGGGTTCGGC
>QHUS01000051.1:0-4262 GCA_003222035.1 Gemmatimonadota bacterium
TGCTCACCGGCGCACCGCAGGTGATCTCGGAAGAGATGGGCCTGAAGCTCGAGAACGCGACGCTCAACGATCTCGGCCAGGCCAAGCGGATCGTGATCGACAAGGACAACACGACGATCGTCGGCGGAAAGGGCAAGTCCGAGGCGATCCAGGGCCGCATCAAGGAAATCAAGGCGGCGATCGAGAAGTCCACGTCGGATTACGACAAAGAGAAGCTGCAGGAGCGGCTCGCGAAGCTGGCGGGCGGTGTTGCCGTGATCAACGTGGGCGCGGCCACCGAGACCGAGATGAAGGAGAAGAAGGCGCGCGTGGAAGATGCGTTGCATGCGACGCGCGCGGCGGTCGAGGAAGGCATCGTGCCCGGAGGCGGCGTGGCCTTGTTGTGGTGCCAGAAGGGGCTCGACAAGGTCAAGGGCACCGATGACGACGAGAAGATCGGCGTCGATATCGTGCGGCGCTCGCTCGAGGAGCCGATGCGGATGATCGCCCAGAACGCGGGCGCGGAAGCGTCGATCGTGGTCGGGAAGGTGAAGGAGTCGAAGGACAAGAACTTCGGCTACAACGCGCAGACCGACACCTACGAGGACCTCGTCGCGGCCGGCGTCATCGATCCCACGAAGGTCACCCGGACCGCGCTGCAGAACGCGGCGTCGATCGCGGCCCTGCTGCTCACGACCGAGTGCGTGGTGGTGGAGAAGAAGGAGAAGGAAAAGGCGCCGCCGATGCCCGGTGGCGGCGGGGGCATGGGAGGGATGTACTAAGAACCGCAAAACGCGCAGAACGTGCAGAAGGAGCGGGACGCGCCCCGGGGTGATCCCCCGGGGCGTTTTCGTGTACTTCCTCTCACGTTACGTACTATGACAAGCGTACATCTTATAGTAGCTTTAGATTGCATAGCGAGGCGCTGGCTGGGACGGGGGCTGTATGGGCAACGCAGCAACAGCTGGGGGCCAACACGCTGCCACAGCCGGTGAAGTACCACGCGTGGACGGAGATGTCGTAATGCCGGAGCTTTCGTGGGCGCGTCTGAAGACCGATCTCCACCTTGGGCTGCGGCGCGGCGCGTGGTATCGGGTGATCCGGGAGGCCTACGGCCAGGTCATCCTGGACGTCGAGCACCAGCCGGTGACCGTCCTCCGTGAGTACCTGGAATTCGTCAGCGTCCGCCCCGACCGCTGGACGATCGTCGAGCGGCCAAGCGATGTGGCCGGAGCCGCAGCGGCGTGGGGCCAGTCATACGGCGTGTGCCCCCATTGCGCTCATCGCGCACCGTTGGTGCACCCAGTAGTCGAAGCCCGTTGCTCGAAGTGCCGCGGCACATTCCTCATTGACTGGTCCGCGCCGGATCTGGCGGGAGGCGGCGGCCGCCACCCGTAGCGGTGCACGCGTGGGGGCATGCATTGTCGCCGCTGAGACATTCAGCACGCGGGGGCTGCCGGTAAATCCACTTATCTTAGACCGTGGCTCCCTCGCCCCCTGGCCCGGGCCCCCATCCCCCTGCCGAGCGTGCGACCCTGTCGCGCGACCTCGCCGATTTCCTGATCGAACTCTCCATCGCCCTGCACAAGCACACCATGTATCCCGAAGGCCATCCGTCGCTGGCGCCGGCGGCGGCCGGGGTGACGCGCCGCGTGGAGCAGCTGGTGGTGAACCGATCGACGGTGTCGCTCGGCGTCGCGCGTCACCAGCTGGTGATCGAGGGGGTGGCGACCGACCCCACCCACCCCGTCCTGGCCGAGCTCGCCGGGCGCCTCCACCGCCATCACCTCGGCGCGATCACCTTCCGGCGTGGTCTCGAGGTGGGCGAGGTCGCGAACGTCCTGAAGACCCTGGCCGTCGACGCGGAGCGGAGCGGCGAGCCGCTGGGCCTCGGGCCGCCCGAGCGGATGCGCGCCTGGGCGCACGTGCAGCTGCACCCGCTCACGTACGAGCGGCTGGAGCTGGTGGACGACGGGACGGCGCCGTCCGAGGGGGGGCGGGGGGCGCGCGCGGCGCAACTGTGGGTCGGCCTGGCGCGGGCCGCCCTCGCGACGGCGCCCGATGAGCGGCCCGCCTCCACCGAGCCGGCCGTGATCGCCAAGGCGATCGACGCGCGGAGCAAGACCGAGACGAGCGCCTACGATCAGGTGATTGTCGGCTACCTGCTACAGATCGCGGAGGAGCTGAAGACGGCGGGCACTGCCGAGGCCTTGGCGCTGCGCCGTCGCACCTCGCGGTTGATTCGCGACCTGCACCCGGACACGCTGCGGCGGCTGATCGAGATGGGCGGCGACTTCGTGCAGCGGCGCAAGTTTGTCCAGGATGCGAGCGACGGCATGGCCGTGGAGGCCGTTCTCGCGCTCCTCAAGGCTGCGGCCGAGGCATCCCACCAGACGATTTCGCATTCGCTGCTCCGCATGCTCTCGAAGCTCGCGGCGCACGCGGAGGCGGGCGCGGCGGAGGTCCGGCCCCATGCGGACGCCGCGCTGCGCGAGCAGATCCAGCAGCTGCTCGAGGACTGGACGCTCGCGGACCCGAACCCGGAGGCGTACGGCGCGGCGCTTCACGGTATGTCGCGCGCGGCCCCGCTGTTCGCGCCGCGGGCCGAACGCGCCGATGTGGCGGAGCCCGACCGCATCGTGGCGATGGCGCTCGAGGTCGACACGGTCGGCCCCGGCGTGCTCGCCGCGGCCGACCGCGTGGTGGAGGAGGGGCGGCTGGGTCAGCTGCTCGACGCCCTGGCGCAGGTCGGGGAGGCCCCGGCGGCGGCGCCCGAGGTGTGGGCTCGCCTGGCGACGCCGGATGTCGTGCGGCGACTGGCGGGGCACGAACCCGTCGACTTCAAGACGCTCGAGCGCCTCGTGCCGCGGGTGGGGCTGCCTGCGGCGGCTCCGTTGCTCGATGCCCTCGCGACGGCCGAAGCCCGCAGCACGCGGCGCGGGCTGCTCGCCCAGCTCGCCAAGATGGGACCCGAGCTCGCCCGCATCGTGATCGCGCGGCTCGATGACCCGCGCTGGTATGTGACCCGCAACCTCCTCGCGCTGCTCGAGGATCTGGCCCCCCTCCCGGCCGGCTTCTCCGCGTCGTCGTACCTCGGTCACACCGACGCCCGCGTGCGCTGGCAGGCCGTGAAGCTCCAGGTCACGCTCCCCGCGCAGCGCGACGCCGCTCTGGCGAACGGGCTGCAGGACCCGGATCCCCGCACGCTGCGACTGGCGCTCGGGTTGGCGGTGGCGCTGCAACGCTGTCCCGACGACGCCGTCGAGGCGCTGGTTGATCGCACGACGGACGGCACGAGTCCGGTCGACGTGCGCAGCCTCGCGATCCGTGCCCTCGGGTACGCGCGCCCGCCGGCGGCGCTCGACGCGCTGCTCCGCCTCGCGTCCGGGGGCCGGAGCCTGTTCGGACGGGAGAAGCTGCGTGCCAAGTCGCCCGAGGTGCTCGCCGCGTTGATGGCGCTGGCGACCGGGTGGGGGCGTCACCCGCGGGCGCGAGCGCGCGATCGACGCGGCGTTCCAGGAGCTGCAGGACCTCCAGGCCGCCGAGCCGAACGCGCTCTTCACGTTCCTCGGAGACGAGATCGTCTTCGGGAACCTGCCGCTGCGCGAGCTCAAGGCCTGGGACTGGACCCACCGCCTGACGCAGGCCGGCATCCAACGGCTCGAGTTCGCCGAGCGGGTGACGCGCGACGACTTCGTGCAGTTCCTCGACGAGGTCCTCGCCCGGCTGACGCTCTCGGCGATCGACACCTCCGAAGCGCGCCAGATGCGCAGCTCGAGCATCCGCTACGGGTCGGTGGGTGTAAAGGGGGGCGCCGAACAGCGCCCCGAGCCGGTCGCCACGATCACGTACTCCCTAGGCGAGGAAGCCGAAGCCGTCCGGTGGTTCCACGACGAGGTCGCCGGCCACGGGATCGTGCCGCTCAGCGAGGTCGAGGCCGTGGTGCGCTCCCTCGCGATCGCGATGCATGGCGGCCGCCAGATCGTAATCCCCTTGCTCCAACTCAAGCAGTTCGACCAGTACACGACCACGCACTCGATGAACGTCGCGGTGCTGACGATGGCGCTCGCCGAGTACCTGGACCTCGGAGCGCACGACGTCCGCACGTTCGGGATAGCGGGCCTGCTCCACGACATCGGCAAAGTGAAGATCCCCTTGGAGGTCCTCACCAAACCGGGGCGCTTCACGGACGAAGAGCGTGCCCTGATGAACCAACATCCGGCCGAGGGCGCGCGCATCATCCTCAAGTCAGAGGAACAGCTCGATCTTCCCGCCGTGGTGGC
>QHUS01000051.1:4525-79483 GCA_003222035.1 Gemmatimonadota bacterium
GCGTGTCCTCGCACGGCCGAGGTTCGGTGGGACAAGTGACTAGAAGTTAGACAGTGGCGTAATGCTTGACGGTGGGCGAATCGCGGTACCGGCGGCGTAGTGCACGGCGTCATCTCCTTCGTCATAAGTCCAAAGCGGGATTAGTGTTGCGTGGCCCAACGCGGCGAGCGCGCGAATTGCTATGTGACAAGGCAGCGTGTTATAGGTACTATGTATTGTACACTGGACAGGTGTCATCACGTAGCTGTTTAGGCAGAAGGAGTTCTGCATGATCGTGTCCCAGGGACCTCGCAGCGCGACCTGCCGGCGGCAGCGGTCTACTGCTCTGGCGGCGGGATTCACGTTGATCGAGATGACCATCGTGCTCGTGGTGATGGGCGTCCTGGTCAGCATCATGGTGCGCAGCGTCCGCGGCAGCTGGGTAGCGAACTCGCGCCGGGCCGCGATCCGCGACGCGACGAGCTACCTGGTTCGGACACGCGCCATTGCTGTCCAGCAGAGCCGCACGGCCTGGCTGGTTCGCAGCGGCAGCGTTCTGAAGGTGCTCGTCGACTCCTCAGGCACGCCGGTGCAGCTCGGGACCACGCTCGACTTTGTGAAGAAGTACGGCGCCGGCACGATCCTGAGTGCGAGCCCCAAGGATACGATCCAGTTCGACCCGCGCGGGTTTGCCGTCAACCTGACGCTGACACCGAAGATCATCGTCGGGATGGGGGGCCGCACCGACACGATTTGCGTCACTGGCCTCGGGAACATCACTACGCGGAGCTGTCCATGATCCGGAGTGCGGAGCGGGGGTTCACCATCGTCGAGCTGTTGGTCGCCGTCATGATCTTCAGCGTGGGGTTGCTCGCTCTAGCGAGCACCTCGTCGATGATCCTGACAGCGATGACGACCACCAGGTCGCGGACGGTGGCGGCGGGCGTGGCGGAGTCACGCTTCGACATCATCCGGTCGACCGCGTGTGCGAACCGCGCGACCGGCTCGGCCAAGACGCGGGGCATCGCGGAGATGTGGACACTCACGCGGCTGGCCCGCGCGGATGACGTGACCGTCGCGGTCACGTTCCTGAGCAACCGTCGGCCGCGGACCGAGACCTTCACGAGTTACATGCCATGCTGACCCGTCGCGCGGGCTTCACGCTCATCGAGCTGCTGGTCGGCATCGCGCTCGCCAGCCTGGTCGGAGCCGCCATCGTGCAGTTGCTGGTGCGGCAGCAGCGCTTCTACAACAGCACCAACGACGCCACGCTGACGCGGCAGCAGCTGCGCCAGGCCGCCGCGATCCTTCCCGCCGACCTGAAGGGCATCTCGAGCGTCGGCGGAGACATCTACCTGATGACCGATTCGTCGCTCGAGTTCCGATCCGCGTTCGGCAGCTCGGTCGTGTGCACCAATTTGGCGGGGAAGCTCTCGACCGTCCCGCAGAGCCTCGCCAAGGGCTCGGTGATGAGCAGCTGGTCCATGCCGCTCTCACCCGGTGACTCAGTCGCGGTCTACAACGACGGCGCGAGCATCAACGTGACCGACGACGCCTGGTCACGCTACCAGATCTCGGTGGTGACCGCCGTGGCTGGCAACGTGGCCAACGGCTGCCCGACCTCGAGCGGACTGGTGCAGCCGAGCGACCTCACGGGCAGCAATCCCAGTTACCAGCTCACGTTCGTCTCCGCGGCGAGCGGCAACATCCACCCGGGGGCGGCGATGCGATTCTTTCGCCGCGTGCGCTACCGGCTCTACAAGGACACGGACAACAAGTGGTACCTGGGCTATTACGACTGCAAGACTGGCCGGTCGCCCGTGTGCAACACGACGAAGGCGATCGCCGGGCCCTTCCAGCCCTATGCAACGAACGGGACCAGCGGCGTGCAGTTCGCCTACTACGACGCGACCGGTGCCGTGACGGCGATCCCCGCCAACGTGATGCGCATCAGTCTGGTGGTGCGGGGCCAGGGGGCAGGGCTGGTCAACTTTACCGGAACCCACGCCACCACGTTCGGCGACTCGATGCGCATCGAGATCGGCCTGCGCAACCGCAACTGAGAAAGGGGCTCGTTATGCAGGTCAGTCTCCAATCCCGCAACGGCATGGCGCTGATCATGGCGCTGGGCGCCATGGTGATCATCGGCGTGCTCATCGGGGGCATCGTGTTCGTGACCACGCAGGACTATCGCATCGGCACGAACACCATGCGCCAGGAGCAGGCGACGGCCGCCGCCGACCTCGGGCTCAATCGGGTACCGCAGGAGTGGAACCTGGCGGATAACACCCGCCTCAAGACCGGGGACACCCTGAAACGGGTGTATCCCGGGCTCCACACCGCCTCCGCCAAAGTGATCGTCACGCGCCTCACCGGCCCGTTCTTCTGGGTGGTCTCCGAGGGAACCGCGGGCGGGCTGGGGAGCCAGGCTTCGGCGCGCCGGCGCTACGGTGCGCTGTTCCGGCTCGACCTGCCACAGATGAACGTCTTGGGCGCGATCACGACCCAGGGCAACACCACGGTCAACGGGAACGTCAGCGTGAATGGCAACGACGCCGCCCCTGCCGGGTGGTCGTCCTGCGGCACCAGCACGCAGAACGTGGCCGGCGCGGCGATCTCGCCCACCACCACGGCCACGGTCAATGGGAGCGTCACCCTCAACGGGAGCCCGCCCATGCTCACGACGCCCGCCGCCGCGGACAGCAACACGTATTTCAACTACGGGGGCTCGAACTATCAATCGCTCGCCGCAGCGGCGAACCTGACCTATCCGGGCGGGACTCTCCTCACCGGCGTCGGCCCCATCGCGGCGGGGGGCGTGTGCCAGACCAGTGTCAGCCCCGCCAATTGGGGCGACCCGAACCGCGCGGCGCCGTCCGGGGCGTGCGAGAGCTACTTCCCGACGATTCACGTGCTGGGCGATTTGAAGGTCACCACAGGGAGCGGTCAGGGCATCCTGCTGGTCGACGGGGACTTTACTGTGGCAGGCAACTTCGCGTTCACGGGCGCCGTGATCGTGCGCGGCGGGCTCAAGATGACGGGGACCGGCAACAAGATCGTGGGCGGCGTGATGGCGGCGAGCGTCTCGGTCGACGACAACGTCGCGCTCGCCGGGAACACCTCACTGCAATACTCATCCTGCGCGCTCACCGCCGCGCTGTCGGCGTCGGCCTACCCGAAGCGGGCCAAGGAACGCGCCTGGGCGGACTTGTATTGAGCCGTACGCCGAACGGCCATGCGCCGACGCCCCGGAAGTTACTTCCGGGGCGTCTTGTTATCTTAGACCGTGGCTCCCTTATGACGGTTCGTTTCTCCCTTGCAGTCTTTGCCGTCGCCTGCTCGCTCGGTGTCAGTCCGGGGCTCGCAGCGCAAACCACGAGCCGTCCCCACATCGAGGGCAAGTGGCAGGCCAAGACTCAAGACGAGATCCGCAACATCCTGGTGCGGAGCGACAGCTCCGCGCAGTTCGGCGATCAGGTGGCGCGCTGGCGCACCGTGGGCGACAGCCTGTGGCTCACCTTGGGGGATGGGGTGTGGCAGGTCTACGGCATGAAGCTCGAGAGCGACAAGCTCACCCTCTCGGGGGGCGATCTCGAGAAACCGGTCACGCTGCGCCGCGTCGGGCCGGCCACCGCGCGCGCCGACTCCGTCGCGATCCCCGCGCCACCGCCTGCCACTGAACGCGCCTGGGACTGACGCTCAGGGCGTATCCTCGATATTCGCGGCCCGCCAGCCGCCGGGGGTCCGGACGAAGCGGATGGTCTGGCGCAGGCGAGTCTCCCGCTGCGCGCCGCCGCCCGTCGGCACGAACGTATAGAGCGTTCGCACCTCCGCGAAGGCGGTGTCGCGCCGCGTGGTGAGCCGATCGATCGTATAATGCGCTGCCAGCTGAGTGTAACGCTCGAAGAAGCTCTGCCAGGCCGCCACATCCTTTGCCGCCATGGCGGGCATCAACACCTGCAGGTTTCCGACTCGCTCACTTGAGACCGCGCGCTCCAGGTCCTGCAACAGGACGCCGATCGCTGCCCGGGTGTCGGACGGCTGCAGCGACGGGGGCGCCACGCCCGCGGCGACGCCGACCTGCTCGGCGGCGAGCGCCGCCAGCCGGGCCACGACGTAATCCATCGCGATGTAGAGTGACTCCGCACGGGCCAGTGAGGGCGCGGCGCGCGCCGCCTCGGGCCGCGTGGCCAGGGCGTGCACCACGGGCGTGGCCCGGTCGATGGCCTGTTGGGCATCCCGCTGCAGTCCCTCGGCTTCGCCCTGCGCCTTCGCGTACTGGGGAATGGCGCTGAGATAGCCGCTCGCGGCCCGCGCCAGATCGCCGCTCCGCACCGCGCGCTCGGCGGTCTGCAACACCGCCTCGGCGAGCATCAGTGTCGGCACGTTGTTTTTCATGGCGCCGGCGCGCCGGGCGCGCTCGCGCGCGGCGAGCGCCGAGTCGCGTTGCGCCACGAGGGCCGCGTTCAGATGCGCCGACAGGGGATAGGTGACCAGCTGGTCCAGCGTGGCGCTCGAGAGCTCCAGGTCGGGGAACGGCGCGGCGACCGGGGAAGGGGAGCGCGAGACATAGAGCAGCACCAGCGCTGTCACCATCAGCGCTGTGAGCGCCGCGGCGCGCCACCTGATCGGCGCGTGGGTGACGAGGCGTAGCACCGCCGAGGGGAGCGGCGTCCATCGCAGGCTCAGTCGCGCCGTGACGTCGGTGGCGCCCGAGAGCCCCACGCGGATGCTGAAGAGCGCCGACTGCATCTCCCGCGCCGTCTCGTAGCGGTCCTCCGGCACCTTATTCAGCGCCTTCCCGACCACCCGCTCGAGCGCGGCGGGCAGCGAGGAGCCGCTGGCGCGGACGGGCTTGGGGTCGGTCGTGAGGACCTGGTACAGCACGCCGTGGACCGTCTCCGCCTGGAACGGCTTGTGGTACGTGAGCAGCTCGTACAGCAGACAGCCGACCGCGAAGAGGTCGGTGGCCGGGGTGATCGCACCGTTGGTAATCTGCTCCGGCGCCATGTAGGTGGGCGTGCCGACGATCGCGCCCGAGCCCGTCACGTCGGCCGACTGCAGCCGCGCGATGCCGAAATCCATGATCTTGACCGCGCCGTCCGACGCGAGGCGGATGTTGGAGGGCTTGATGTCGCGGTGGATGACACCGCGGTCGTGCGCGTAGGACAATCCCTGCAGTACCTCGATCACGACATCGAGCTTGCGCTCGAGCGCCAGCGGCTCGCGGAGCGCGATCAGCGAGCTCAGGTCGCGGCCATCGATCAGCTCCATGGCGATGTACAGCTGCTCGTCCGACTCGCCCAGGTCGTAAATCGTGACGATGCTCGGATGCTGCAGCGCTGCCGCCGCCCGCGCCTCGCGCAGGAAGCGATCACGCGCCTCCGGCGTCCGCCCGGCGCGCGACAGCAGCTTGAGCGCGACGTAACGGCGCAGCACGGAGTCGTACGCCCGCCACACCGTCCCCATCGCCCCTTCGCCGATGAGCTGGTGCAGCTCGAACTTGCCGACGCGCTTGTAGTGTTCGGTCTCGGGCATGACGAGTGCGTTCCGCAGAGCTACCGAATGTGCGCATTCCGGGTTGCAGGAGCAACAGGCTGAGCACGAAAGTCAGCGCGTCGCCCAGTCGTACACGCGCTCGAGCACGGCGCGCGTCTCCTTGTCAACTACGACGTCCCGTCGCGGCAGCACCCGCTCGACGATTTGGAGAAACCCGTCCTTGCTCATGCGGGCGCTCCCGGCGCCTCCCCCCCACGAAAACGGTGGCACGTACTTGGGTGGCCGTGCCGCGTCGAACACGTTCGCGCCCGGACCGATCACCGTCCCCGTGGCGAGCAGCGTTCCGATCGCCGTCTTGGCGTGGTCGCCGATCAGGCTGCCAAGAAACTGGAGCCCGGTCTCCAGTCGCGTGCCGGCCACCTCGAGGCGCACCGGGCCGTAGGTGTTCTTCAGGTTCGAGGTGATCGTGCCCGCACCGAGGTTCACCCACCGGCCGATCACCGAGTGGCCCACGAACCCGTCGTGCGCCTTGTTCGCGTATCCCAGGAACACGCAGCTCGACAGTTCCCCGCGTGCGTTGCTGTGCGGGCCGATGGCCGACCCGCGCACCGGCCCGCCCAGCACGCGCGCGTTCGCGCCGACCCACAGCGGCCCTTCGAGTCGCGCCCCGGCACGCACCTCCGCCCCGCTTTCGAGCACCACCGGCCCGTTCCGTACATCGAAGATCACGCCGGGTTCCACGGCGGCATCGTGCAGCGCGATCGCCGCCGGGTCGCCGAGCACGGTGCTGCCCGCGGGGATCGGGTCCGTGTCGCCGAGCTCGGCGCGCAGATCCTCCGCGAGCAGGCGCTCCAGGGCGGGCACCAGGTCGTACACGCCGTGCAGCACCATCCCCGCCACCTCGATCGCGGCGGCATGCGGCTGCGGGCCATCCCACGTGGCGCCCGGTCCGACGCCCCATCCTACCGTGACGCCGCAGCTGGTGAGCCGGAACGCGCCGTCGGGAAGCGCGGGCGCGAGCCCGTGCGGCGCGAAGGTCGTCGAGCCGATCACCGCCGGTCCTGTGACGGGGCGCCTGGCGGCGACCCGCGGCATGTCCCCCTCGACGAAACCGGCCAGGTGGGGCAGGGCGAAGATCGCGGTCGTCTCGCTGCCGACGAACGTTTCCCAGCGCTCGCGGATCAGGTGCGCGCCGGCGCGCAGCTCCGACAGTGGGCGCGCGCCGGCGAACGGCGCCCAGGCGAGGGTGGGCTCCGGGTCCAATAGGTACAGCGCGTGGCCAGAGGACTGGGGGCGAGCGGGGGAGGAGGGCGTCATAGCCGCTGCACCAGCGCCTTGAGCTGTTCGGCGCGGCCCGTCGGCATCACGAGCGTGTGGCCATTGGCGCGCACCACCACCATGTCCTCGAGGCCGATGACGGCGATGTCCTCGCTCTCGGACCAGATCACCGAGCGGCGCACGTCGTCGGCGACCGTCGCCTTGCCGACCACCACGTTGCCGCGGGCGTCCGCTGTCCGGATCCGCAGCAACGCGTCCCACGACCCGATGTCGTCCCACGCGAAGCTTCCGGCCACGACGGCGAGTCGCTTCGTACGCTCGAGCACGGCGACGTCGACCGCCACGGGACGCACCGCTTCGAAAAAGGCCGCGACGTCGCCGGCGGCAAGCGCGGGCCAGGCGGGCTTGAGCTCGCGGGCGTAGGCCCCGGCTTCGCCGAGGAACCGCGCCACGCCCCAGGCGAACAGCCCCGTGTTCCACAGCGCGCCGCGGCGCCGGAGCAGCGCCGCCCGCGCGGCCGAGGGCTTCTCGACGAAGCGCCCGACGGCCCGGGCGCCTCCCAACGGTTTTCCCGGGACGATGTAGCCGTACCCCGTCTCGTTGCGGGATGGCTTCACGCCGACGGTCACCAGCACATCGTACTCCGCGGCCACACCGAGCGCCTGGCGGGCAGCCGCACGGAACGCGCGGTCGTCGCTCACCGCCCAGTCGGCGTGCAACGAGAGCATTTGCGCGCTCGGGTCCCGTTGCGAGATCCAGTGGGCGGCCCACGCCAACGCCGGCGCGGTGGACGCGGCCCGCGGCTCGGCGAACACCTGCGCCCGCGGAATCTGCGGCACGGCGCGCGCCACCTGGTCCACGAGGAACGGGCCGGTCAGGAGCAGGATCCGCTCGGCCGGAACCAGGCCGTCGAGCCGCTCCACCGCCTGCACGAGCAACGGGCGGTCGCCGGCGAGCGGCAACAGTTGCTTGGGGCGCTCCGGGGTCGAGAGCGGCCAGAAGCGTGTCCCCGACCCACCGGCCAGGATCGCCGCCCACACGCTCATGGCGAGGAGGGGCGCGGCTTGTTCGCCGCCGGTGGGAGAGGGGTCGACGGGAGGGAGCCGCCCCCCTCTCCCAACAGGGCGGCGATGCGAGCGGTGAGCTTGCTCGGGCTGAACGGTTTGGTGAGCAGATCCGTGGCGAGCTGCTCTGCCTCGTTCAGGACCCGCTCCTCACCTTCGGCCGTGAGGACGATGACGGGGAAGGCGCGGGTCGCCGGCGCGGCGCGCAGCTCGCGCAGTAGCTCAAGGCCGGAGCCGTCGGGCAGATGCAGGTCGAGGAGCATGGCGTCGAGTGGCGTCTTCGCGCTCCGCAGCACGCCTCGGGCCTCGGCGAGCGTGCGGGCGAGGCTCACCACGTACCCGAGGCGCTCGAGATGCGGCCGCAGTAGTAACCCGATGTGGGGCTCGTCGTCGACCACCAGGAGATGCCGCCGAGGAGCCGGGGCCGGGGGGGCCGAGGGGGGCGGGGGGGGCGGGGGGGGCGGAGTTGGCGGCGGAAGCGACACGGCGGTGTCTCCCGCCTAAAACAGGCCAGCGATCGCCGTGCGGTGGCGGCGCAGGTCGTAGAGCAGGGCACCCACGTTGGTCGATGGGCGCACCAGCACGACGAGCAGCGCGTCGGCGTTGAGCACGGAGACCACGGCGAGGCCGGAGCCGAACTCGAGCACGCCCGACCCGAATTCGCCGCGTCCCCCCGCGTGTCCGAGCTGCGCCAGCCCATTGATGACGGATGGCAGGAGGGCGGCGACGTTCTCCGCGTCGACGCCGTTCGTGGCCCGGGAGTCGATCGGCAATCCGTCCCGCCCCACGACCATGACCGCGTCCACACCGCTGCGGCGAGCGAGTGCTTCGACCACTTCCCGGATCGTCGCCATACGGCGGCCAAGCTAGGAATCGATACTGGCGAAGTCAAGCAGCCATCGCGGGTTGACCCACTTGTGCGCGGCACGGTATCTTCCGCACCGAAATGTCCTTCCAGCGTCGCGCGGCTGCGGGTTTCGTCGCGCTGCTCGGGTTCAGCCTGCTTGCCGCCGCGTGCGGCGGCTCGACTGGTCTGCCTACTGCGGTCTTCACCAACGTGGTGGACACCGTGTCGTTGTACGCGCTGCGGGGGACCGCCATCACGCTGCCCTCGGCGTACGCGCTCGAGGGCGCGACGACCGTGCGGACCGACCAGTCCACGTTCTTCGACTTCGCGTTCGACTTCGACTCTGTCGGGGAGCCCGCTCTGTTCCCTACGGGCGCTGTCAACCTGGGCCAGCTGTCGGGGCTGCAGAAGTCCACGCGGCCGTTCGAGGCGATCACGGTCGCGACGGGCTCTGGGTACATTGTCGACAGGCCGATCGCCATTGATTCCGGCACGGTGGTCATCGTGCGCTCGCGACCGTCGCAGTGCCTGATCACGGCGACGGTCTCCATGTATGCCAAGCTGCGTGTGCTGCGCGTGGACTCGACGGCGCGGCGCGTGGACTTCGAGATCCTCGTCGACCAGAATTGCGGGTACCGCGGCCTGGCGCCAGGCGTTCCGACGCAGTAAGGCGGTGATCGACCTCAAGCTCCTGCGCACCTCGCCCCAGCAGGTGCGTGCCGCGCTCGCCCGGCGCGGCGACCCGACCGTGGTGCGGCTGCTCGACGAGCTCGAGGCGCTGGACATGCGGCGCCGCGCCCTCACCGGACAACTCGATCAGCTCAAGGCGGAGCGCAACGAGGCCGCGAAAGCCGACGCGCGCCTGATGAAAGAGAAGGGAGCGCTCCCGGCCGACCTGCGCGAGGGACGGCGCGTCCTGGGCGAGCGCATCGCGGCGCTCGAGGCCGAGCTCAGCAGCGTCGAGCGCGACCTCGAGGGCAAAGGCCTGTTCGTGCCCAACGTTCCGCTCCCTGAGCTCCCCGACGGTGACGCATCGCACAACACCGTCGTACGCACGTGGGGCACGCCCGCCCCCGCTGGTGGGAAGCCCCACTGGGAGATTGGCGAGCGCCTGGGCGTGCTCGACCTCGCGCGCGGCGCGAAGATCGCCGGATCCGGGTTCCCCGTATTCGTCGGCGCGGGAGCGAAGCTGGTGCGCGCGCTGATCAGCTTCATGCTCGATCTCCACACGCGAGAGCACGGATACGTCGAGGTGGAGCCGCCTTTCGTCGTGAAACGCGAGGCGATGCAGGGCACGGGGCAGGTCCCGAAGTTCGAGGAGGAGGCCTACAAGACGGCGCCCGACGATCTGTTTCTCGTGCCTACGGCGGAAGTGCCCGTGACCAATCTGCATCGGGACGAGATCATGGACGGGGCCCGCCTGCCGCTGGGGTACGCCGCCTATACGCCGTGCTTTCGCCGCGAGGCGGGCGCCGCGGGGAAGGACACCCGCGGGCTGCTGCGGATCCATCAATTCGACAAAGTCGAGCTGGTCCGGTTTGCGCGCCCCGCCGACTCACCGACCGAGCACGAGCGCATGACCGGACACGCCGAGGCGGTGCTGCAACGTCTCGAGCTACCGTATCGGGTCGTGCTGCTTGCCGCCGGAGACCTGGGTTTCGCGAGCGCCAAGACATACGATCTCGAGGTCTGGGCGCCGGGCGTGGCACAGTGGCTCGAGGTCTCGAGCTCGAGCACGTTCACGGACTTCCAGGCGCGGCGGGCGAACATCCGGTTCCGCTCCGCGCCGGGCGCGAAGCCCGAACTGGCGCATACGCTCAACGCCTCGGGGGTCGCGCTGCCGCGCACCATCGCCGCACTGCTCGAGACGCACCAGCAGCCCGACGGCTCCGTGACCGTTCCGCCGGCGCTCGTTCCCTACCTCGGGACGGAGCGGCTGGTGGCCGCCGCCGGTGCCGCGTAACGCGGCGCTCCGCCGCGCGGGGCTTCCCATCGTGGTCGGGCTGGCGGTGTTGCTCGGTGGGATCACGGTGTGGTACGCGTGGGTCGTGGCGCGTCACCTGCGCGACGACGCCCGCGAAACCAGCCTCCTGCTGGGTCGTGTGTTCGCGGGGCTCAGCGACCCCGGTCCCGACGCGACCACCGATGCGCTGCTCGATCTGGCGCGGCAGGTGCGCTCGCTCGGCATCGCGATCGTCGTCATGGATACCGCGGGTCACATCACGGCCCTCGACAACGCGCCGCCGCAGATCGGGGCGGACACGGCCCGGTTACGATCGTGGATCGCCGAGCTTGACCTGGAGAACCCGCCGGTGGTGCAGCCCGGCGTGGGCACCATTCACTATGGCGCCGGGCCGGTGGCACGGCGGTTCGCCGGCATCGCGGCGCTCGAGGGCATCGTCCTGCTGTGTCTCGCGGTGCTCGCGGTGTGGGCCTACCGCACCCGGGTCGCCGCGGCGCGCGACCGTCTCTGGGTCGCCATGGCGCGCGAGTCGGCCCACCAGCTCGGCACGCCCCTGATGAGCCTCACGGGATGGATTGCCTACCTGCGGGAAAATCCGGGTACCACAGGAGCCGAGCTCGCGGAGCATCTTCAGGCCGATGCGGAGCGTCTCGAGCGGGTGGCCAAGCGGTTCGAGCGCATCGGCCGGCCGGCGCGCCGCGACTCGGTGGGGCTGGGCGCCCTGGCGGAGCGGGTCGTGAGCTACTTCCGGCCGCGGCTCCCCACGCTCGCGAGCCCGGTGGCACTGGTGCTCCGCGCCACCGGTCCGGGCCCCACGACCCTGGGGGATCCCGTGCTGCTCGAGTGGGCGCTGGAAGCCGTGATCAAGAACGCGGTCGACGCGCTGTCCGGGCGCGGTGGGCGCATCGACGTGGCGGTCGAGCAGGCCGGTCGGATGGCTCGCTTGACCGTGCGCGATGACGGCCCCGGCGTGCCGCCCGAGGTGCGGAACCAGCTGTTCGAGCCGGGCATCTCCACCAAGCCGGGGGGCTGGGGGATCGGTCTGGCCCTGGCACGGCGCATCGTGGAGCAACAGCACGGTGGCCGCCTCGTCTACCGGCCGGGACCGAACGGAGACGGAGCGGAGTTTGTGCTGGAATTTCCTCTGGTGTCGCAGACCTAATGAGCGCGAGTGACTTCGGGAGTCCAGGTTCATGACTCTGCCCCTGAACCCAGAACAAGAGACCGCCGTCCGCCATCCGGGCGGCCCCCTCCTCGTGCTCGCCGGCGCGGGCTCGGGCAAGACGCGCGTGCTCACCGCCCGTATCGCGCACCTCATCCGCGAGCGCGGCGTGGCTCCGTCCCGCATCTTCGCCGTGACCTTCACGAACAAGGCCGCCGGCGAAATGCGGGCCCGCGTGGGCACATTGCTCGGGGCCGACCCGCGCGGTCTCTGGATCGGGACGTTTCACTCTCTCTCGGCACGCCTGCTGCGGCGCGAAGCGCCGCTCCTGGGCTTCGCGCCCAACTTCACGATCTACGATCAGGACGACTCGGAGTCGTTCATCAAGCGCATGCTGGAGCAGCGAGGCCACGCGCTCAAGACGCATCCTCCACGCGCGATCCACGCGATCATCTCGGGCGCCAAGAACCGTATGCTTCTGCCCGAGGAGCTGGGCGCGAGCGCCGACGGCCCGCTGGAGCGCGTCGCCGCCGAGATCTACGCCGCGCTCGGCCCCGCGTTGCGACAGGCCAACGCGATGGACTTCGACGATCTCCTGTTGTTCCCCCTCACGTTGTTCGCGGAGCACCCGGAGCGCCTCGCGTACTGGCAGCGCCGCTTCGATCACGTCCTGGTGGACGAATTCCAGGACACGAACGCCGCCCAGTACCGCCTCGTAAAGCATCTGGCCGCCGAGCACCGGAACCTCTGCGTCGTCGGCGACGACGACCAGGCGATCTACGGCTGGCGAGGCGCCGACGTCCGGCACATGCTGTCGTTTCAGCAGGACTTTCCGGGGACCATCCTCATCAAGCTCGAGCAGAACTACCGCTCGACCCAGGTGATCCTGGACGCCGCAAACGGCGTCATTGCGGAGAACGCCCACCGCTTGGGGAAGACGCTATTCACTGCCCAGCACGGTGGCGAACCCGTGACGCTGCTCACCGCCGCCGACGAGCGGGACGAAGCCGAGTGGCTCGCCGCGGAGCTGTCCCGCCGTGCGTCCGCAGCAGACCTGGCGTACCAGGGGATGGCGATCCTGTACCGCACCAACGCCCAGTCGCGTCCCTTCGAGGAGGCGTTGCGGTTTCGGGGGATTCCGTATCGGCTGGTCGGGGCGGTGAGCTTCTATGAGCGCCGGGAAGTGAAGGACGTGCTGGCCTACCTGCGCCTCATCGCCAATCCGTCGGACGACGAGGCCTTCGCGCGCATCGTGAACGTCCCCCGGCGTGGCATCGGGGATGCATCGTTCGTGCAGCTCGTCCGCGCGGCGGCCCAATGGGGGAAGCCGCTGCTCGAGGCGGCGCGCGGGGCGGAGCGCATGCCCGACCTGCGGCCCAACGTGCGGGCGGCGTTCACCGGCGTGGTCGCCTTGATCGACGAGCTGCGAATGCGGCACGGGGAGACCGATCCCGCGACCGCCCTGGAGCACATCGTGGCAGCGGTCGGCTACGCCCAGTATCTGGCCGACGAAGGGTCCGAGGGGGTGGAGCGGGTCGAGAACGTGCAGGAGCTGATCGCCGGGGCGGCGGCGTGGGCGGAGACCGACGGGGATGAGGCGGGTGACGAACCCGGGGAAGAGGGACGGCTTAAGGGGCCGACCATGATCGCGCGCTATCTCACCCAGGCGGCGCTCGTGACCTCGGCCGACCAGGGGACCGGCGACGCGGAGGGCGTGACCCTGATGACGGTGCACATGGCGAAGGGGCTCGAGTGGCCGCTCGTGGGGCTCGCCGGGCTCGAGGACGGACTGTTCCCGCTGGCGCGCTCGGCCGGTGAGCCGGGTGGGCTCGAGGAGGAGCGACGATTGTGTTACGTGGGACTCACGCGCGCGCGCGAAAAATTGTATCTCTCATGGGCGCGCACGCGATACCGGACGGGGCGGCTCGAGCTGTCGGAGCCGTCGCGCTTCCTCGACGCGCTGCCGGCGGGCGCAATCGAGGAGCGGAGCACCACGCCACAGTGGGATCGTCCCGGGCGCGGCTCGCGGCGCGGGGCGGCGGCGCGGCGCGCGCCGCCGGTTGAGCTCGACTGGGACATCGAGACCTCGCAGGACGCGCCGCGCTATGCGACCGGTGAGCGGGTGCGGCACCGCAAGTTCGGGGGCGGCACGGTCCGCGCGGTCTCGGGCTCGGGGCGTGAGCTCAAGGTGACCGTAGAGTTCGACGATCAGGACATTGGAACCAAGCAGCTGCTCGTGGCCTATGCCGGGCTCGAGCGCGAGTGGGAGAGCGCATGAGCGTCACGCACGACGACGTCCGGAAGATCGCCAGGCTCGCGGAGTTCGAGGTGGGCGAGGAGGCGCTGCCGCTCCTGGCGGAGCATATGTCCCGGATCCTCGAGTACGTCGCGCAGATCAACGCCGTGCCCGCCAGCGAAGGCGTGAAGCCTTTCGTGCCGGGGCCCGACGCGGTGCGGTTCCGCCCCGACGAGGTGAAGCCGCCGCCTCTGGCGTTCGGCCCCGCGGAGTTCGCGCCCGCATTCCGCGACGGCTTCTTCCTCGTGCCCAAGCTGGGTCAGTTCGAGCAGGAGCAAGGATGACGGAGGTGGCGGACGCGCTGGCGAGCGCCAGGCGGCGGCCGACCGCCTCGTCAAGGCCAAGCGCCTGAACGCGTGTCTCACGCCCGCCAAAGAGCTCCGTAAGTCCCTGCTCGCCCAGGCCGCCGCGGCACATCCATCGGGCGTGCTGTACGGCATGCCGGTCGCGGTCAAGGACAACATCTGCACGCTCGAGTACGTGACCAGTTGCGGCTCGAGGATTCTCGAGGGGTATCGCTCGCCTTACGAGGCGACCGCGGTCAACAAGCTCAAGGCGGCGGGCGCCCTCATCGCCGGGAAGACGAACTGCGACGAGTTCGGCATGGGCTCGTCGACCGAGCATTCCGCCTTCGGTCGCACACTCCATCCGTTCGACAAGACCCGGGTGCCGGGGGGCTCGTCGGGTGGCTCCGCGGCGCTGGTGGCGGCGGGCGCGGTCCCCGCCGCCCTCGGGTCGGAGACCGGCGGCTCCGTGCGCCAGCCGGCGTCGCTGTGCGGCGTGGTGGGGATCAAGCCCACGTACGGGCGGGTGAGCCGCTACGGCCTCGTGGCGTTCGGCTCCTCGCTCGACCAGATCGGCGTCCTGGGCCGGAGCGTGCACGACGCCGCGCGCGTGCTCTCGGTCATCAGCGGCCGCGACCCGAAGGATGCGACGTGCGAAGACCGTGACTCGCTGCGACTGCCCAACGTCCCCGAGTCGCTGCAGGGGTTCGTGATCGGAATCCCGAAAGAGTACTTCCCGCCCGACCTGGATCCGGCGGTGCGGCGCGCGTGCGACCGCGCGATTCGCCTGTTGCGTGAGCTGGGCGCGGCGGTGCGCGACGTCGCCTTGCCCCATACCCAGTACGCCGTGCCGACGTACTATATCATCGCGCCGGCCGAGGCGTCGTCCAATCTGGCGCGCTACGACGGCGTTCGGTACGGTCCGCGGTTCGACGGGTCGGAAGACGTGCGCGCCCTGTACCGCACGACGCGTGGCGAGGGATTCGGGGCCGAGGTGCGGCGCCGCGTGCTGGTCGGAACGTACGTGCTGTCATCGGGCTACTACGACGCGTACTACCGCAAGGCCCAGCAGATGCGCGCGCTGATCGCTCAGGACTTCCGCAACGTGTTCGATCGTGGCGTGGACCTGCTGTTCACGCCGACCACGCCCACACCGGCCTTCAAGGCGGGCGAGAAGATCGATGATCCGGTGGCGATGTATCTATCGGACATTTTCACGGTGACCGCGAACCTCGCGGGCCTGCCCGCGATCTCGGTGCCGATCGGCCGCGTCAAGGGGTTGCCGATCGGCGGCCAGCTCGTCGGCCAGGCATTTCTCGACGACGAGATGCTCGAGGCGGCGTACGCGCTCGAGCGTGCCGTTCCCGCGGGCGAGGAAGCGTAATGGCGAACCGCTGGGAGACCGTCATCGGGCTCGAGACGCACGTGCAGCTGCGCACGGTATCCAAGATGTTCTGCGGCTGCTCGGCGGCGTTCGGCGCGCCGCCCAACACCAACGTCTGTCCGGTCTGTCTCGGCCTGCCGGGTGCGCTCCCCGTGCCCAACGAGCTGGCGCTCAAGCTCGCGGTCCGGGCCGCCCTCGGGCTCGGCTGCACCGTGCATCCGCGCAGCCTGTTCGCCCGCAAGAACTATTTCTATCCCGACCTGCCGAAAGGCTATCAGATCTCGCAGTTCGAGCAGCCGCTGGCGACGGCCGGGTCGCTCTCCTACCTGTCGCCCGACCAGGGCATCGCGACGGCGACGATCGTGCGGCTGCACGTCGAGGAGGACGCGGGGAAATCGCTCCACGATCGCTTCCCGAAGCAGACGGCCATCGACCTGAATCGGTGCGGCGTGCCGCTGATCGAGATCGTCACGGGGCCCGACTTCCGTTCGCCCCACGAGGCCCGCGCCTACCTGCTGACGCTCAAGCAGGTCCTCGAATACGCCGCGATCTCGGAGTGCGACATGGAGAAGGGCAGCCTCCGCGTCGACGCCAACGTTTCGGTGCGCCGCGCCGGCGAGACCGCGCTCGGCACCAAGACCGAGGTGAAGAACATCAATTCGTTCGCCTTCGTGGAGAAGGCGCTGACCGTGGAGCGCGACCGGCAGATTGCCGTGCTCGAGGCCGGAGGCACGGTGGCGCAGCAGACCATGTTGTACGACTCGAAGACGAACAGCGTGCGGCCGCAACGCAGTAAAGAGGAAAGCCACGACTACCGCTACTTCCCGGACCCCGACCTGCCGCCGCTCATGCTCAGCGAGGAGTTCGTCGCCGAGCAGCAGACCCAATTGCCGGAGCTGCCGGCGAAGAAGCGGGAACGGTTCGTCGAGAAGTACGGCCTCAGTGTGACCGACGCCGCCGTGCTCACGGCCGAGCGTGCGGTCGCGGACTACTACGAGACGGTCGTGCACGCGGGGTCCGGCGCCGACGCCAAACTCGCGGCCAACTGGGTGATGACGGAGGTGCTGGCCGATGCCAAGGATCACGGCGAGCGGTTGCGCGTGCAGCCGGGAGCGCTTGCGGGCCTGATCAGCCTCGTCCGGGGCGGCACCTTGAGCCACCAGGCGGCCAAGCGGGTGTTCAGCGAAATGGCGGAGCATGGGGGCGAGCCACGCAACGTCGCCGAGGCCCTGGGGCTCACTCAGGTGGCGGACACGGGCGTCGTCGCAGGTTGGGTCAGCGAGGTACTGGGGGCCCACCCCACGGAGGTCGAGCGCTATCGCAAGGGCGAGACGAAACTGCTGCAGTTCTTCGTGGGGCAGGTCATGAAGGTGTCGCGCGGCAAGGCGGATCCCAAGCTGGCGCAGCGCGTGCTGGAGGAGCGGGCTCGCAGCCTAGGAGACTTGAAATGAGGCGCGTGCTCAGCGGAGTCGGCGTGGCCCTGTTCGTGGCGGCCCGCGCGGCAACCGCGCAGGGCTTTACGATCGACTGGTCCCACACCACGGTAACCGGCGGGCAGCTGCTCCCGGGCCAGGGGCCGGACCGCGCGGCAGCGCTCGAGCTGCGCGCCGACAATCCCGGCGGTACCCGTTTCCAACTGGTCACGATCGACCGCCCGCCTACGGGAGGCGGGCCCTACGTCGTCAGGGGGATGGTGCGCTACGACGGCGTAGAAGGGCAGGGATACCTGGAGATGTGGAGCGTCTTCCCAGACGGGGGGCGGTACTTCACTCGCACTCTTGCCCCGCAAGGGTCGCTCGCCGCGTTACGCGGCGAATCGAATTGGCGGCCATTTGAGCTTCCGTTCATGCCGGGCACCGAAACACCAAGTCGCCTCGAGATCGATCTGGTGCTGCCAGGGCGGGGCAGCGTGGTGATCGGGCCGCTCCGACTGGACCGCTATTCACCAGCGGGTGGGACGACCGCAGGTGCCTGGTGGAGCGAGCGCACCGGGCGGTTGTTCGGTGTCCTGCTCGGCAGCGTGCTCGGCCTCCTGGGCGGGACCATCGGCGTTCTGGCGGGACGCGGTACGGTGCGTCAGTTCGTGCTGAACTCGGTGACGGCGCTGATCCTGGTGGGCGTCGCGTTCGCCCTGGTTGGGATCGCCGCCGTGTTTGCCGCCCAGCCGCGGTACGTGTGGTACCCGGCGCTGTTGCTGGGCGGGTTGTCGGCGATTCTCGGCATCGTGCTGTGGCGACCGCTGCGGCTGCGGTATGCGGCCGATGAGCAGCGCCGCATGCAAGCGGTGGACGCCCGCCGAACTCGGGGGGTGGCCGGCTAACTCTCCTCGCGACGATCCCGGTCGCGCCACGGACGCTGCGCCCGGGATTGCTTCCAATAGGCGAGGGGCGGCGACGGCAGGCCGAAGTGCTGTTCCGCCGTTTCGGACATTCGCCCCGGGTCGTCCCGTCCGCCTTCCTGGAGAGCCTGGCGCCGCATCTGCTTCGCGAGCTTCAAGGCCTGGTGGCCCGCCGGATCGAGCCGCCGCGCCGCCGCATCTTTCTCTCCGAGCATCTCCATCACGTACTCGAACGCCACCGCCATGTGGCGCTCCACGTCCTGATCGGGGAGGTCCCAGCGCGTGTTCTCGAGAATCATCTGGAATGCCCAGCGCCAGCTCTCGCTTTCGGTGAGGTGCACCATCCCCCGGAACAGCCGCCGGCTGGTGCGCACGCTGAACAGGGTGGGCGAGATGATCGTATCGAGGTGCGTGTCGCTGGACGTGTGATCCTGCAGGATCACCTCCTTCGCGGTGCTGGCGTACGCCGATCCGAGGTGGGTTTCGAACCGGCTCTCCCAGTAGCTATGCCCCAACGCCGTGGTACCGGACGTGAGCAGGAGCTGGCGCGGCACGAAGAAATTGTGCGCCACGGCGTCGGCCGCGAGATGCGACAGGTAGCCCAGGCCGAACGCGCGTAACGGATCGGTGTGGGCCAGATCGAAGATCTCCTGACCGACGTGCCACGCGTGGCAGTGGCGGCCCACGGGCGCGTATTTCTTGGCCATCGACGTGTCGGCGGCGATGTTGCCGTAGAGAAAGTCGTAGGGGAACGCGCGCAGCAGGTCGGCGACGGTGCCCGACAGCTGATGCAGGTTGGCGAGCACCGATTCGCCGAGGTAGATGTGGGTCCCGGGCGTCCAGGCATGGGCGACGGCGGGGTATAGCGCCACCCCGGCCAGGCCGGCCGCCGCGGCTGCGAGGAGCTGCTTGCGCGTCAGTGCTTCTTCCCCCGCTTGAGCGTGCGGCGGCCCCACTCGAGCAGCGAGACCCCGCGCCGGACCGTCCGCAGCGTCGCGGCCACATCAACCGCGGTCGACTCCACCTCCTGTTGCACGACCTCGACCACGGCGTCGAGATCGTTGAGGCGCGCTTCCGCTGCGTCCGCGGCGCGCACGATCCGCTCCCGCAGCGCGCGCGACGTGCCCACCAGGCCCTCGGCCTCGGTCCGAATGGACGCGAGGAGCGCCCGGACGTCCCCGACCGCGGGGCCCGCCAGATCCCGCAGCACGCGCAAAAACAATCGCACGCCGAGGGCCGTCGCTACTGCCGACGCGGCGATCACGATCGCCGACAAGGCGAGAGCCAAAAGCGATAGCGCGCCCACCACTGCCGTCCACGTCGGCATCATCGGGGCGCCTCAACCGGTGTGTGGACCGAGAGCTGCGCGGGCTCCACGGACTCGGTCAACGGCGCGGGCGGCGCGGGCAGCGCGGGCGCCGACACCACGACGGGGGCTCGCAGCGCGAGCGTCATGAGCAGCGGCGCGGCGAGCAGCGCGCATGCCACGCCGAGCACGACGGTCGTGAGCACCGCCGCACCGCCGGGCGCGCCATACAAGAGAAGGAAAGCCACCCCCAGCGCGACCGCCACGCTTCCCTGTGCGATCGTGCCGAGCCCGATGTTCGGCGGGGGCGGGGGGGGAAGGGGGAGGGGGACCGGCGCGAGCGGGAGGGTGCGAACTCCGTAGCGAACGGCCGCCCACTTCGCGGCCGCACGGGCAGCCGCAAGGAACGGTACCGCAAGCAGGATCCAGGCGGTAGGAAGCGTCAGGAGGGCCCCGGTGATCACCAGCAGCACCGCGACGACGGGTCGCTCCCATTCAGCGAGCACGCGGCGGATCGCGTGCCGCCGGGCCGGAGGCGACGCATGCACGATCACAACCGCGGCCAGGGCGCAGACCACGAACGGCGACAGCCCTGTCGCGTAGCCGACGCCCGCGCCGAAGGCCAGCGTGGCGAGGACGGCGAAGCCAATGTCGGCCCCTGCGGGCCACACCCGCATCAGCGACAGGAACGCCACCCCGACCAGGGCGGTGCTTCCCACCGCGAACGCGATGGTGGTGAGCCCATCACCGCGATGGAGCGCGACGGGCACGAAGAAGAGGAGCGCCCCGACGAGCGTCTCGAGCGACGCGGCGAGGACGAGCCCTCTGGCGGTGCTCCGCCGCAATCCGGCTTCACGCGCCACGAGCGCCACGACACCGGGTCCCGAAACGGCAGCCACGGCGGCGAGCGTCAGGATCGCCGCGAGCCGCGGGGTCCATGCGGCCGCCAGGGCCGGGAGCGCGCGCGTGAGCATCCACGCGCCGAGCGCGACCGCGCCGAAGGCCGCGCCGGAGGGGAGCGCGGCCAGGAGCCACGCGCGGCGCGAAATACGGCGCACGCTGCGCCACTCGAACTGGGCACCGAGCCCGGCGCCGATCCAGCCGATCGCCAGCGCCGTCACCGGCGCGAACGAGCGCAACAGCGATCCATCGAGGAAGCCGATGCCCGGCACCGCCCCCGGTCCGAGGATGATGCCGAGCAGGACCAGCGGGCCGCCCGCGGCGAGCACGGGGTCGAGCCAGGGGACGCGGCGCCGCGCGGGGAGCGGGAGACGCGTCACGAGTAACCCGATTGCGGCCAGTCCCGCGAGCGCGAGAACGGGACTCAGATTCACGTCGCGAACGTTCGCGCACGCTTGACGCCGGCGCAAGCGGCCGCATAGCTTGGCTCACCCATGCCTCCCTCCTTTTCGGTGACGGGCGGGCGTCCGCTGAAAGGCACGATCCGCCCAGCCGGCAACAAGAACGCGGCCCTTCCCATCCTCGCCGCCACGCTGCTTGCTGACGGGCCGTGCGCGATCGACAACGTGCCCCACATCCGCGACGTCGAGACGATGCTCGCGCTACTGGAGCATCTCGGCGCCGAGGTGCAATGGACGGGGGCGAACAGCGTCGCCGTGAACACCGCGCGCGCCGAGCCGCGCGAGCTCGATCCCGAGCTATGCGCCCGGATCCGCGCGTCCATCCTCCTGGCCGGTCCGATGCTCGCCCGGTTCGGCCGCGTGAGCCTGCCACCCCCTGGCGGCGACGTGATCGGTCGGCGGCGAGTGGACACCCACTTCCTGGCGCTCGAGCGGCTGGGCGCCGACGTGACTGTCGGAGCGGCGTATCGGCTGGAAGGGAAGCATCTCGTGGGCGCCGACATCTTCCTCGACGAGCCGAGCGTCACGGCGACCGAAAACGCGCTCATGGCCGCGGTCGCGGCGCGCGGCACCACGACGTTGCGGAATGCGGCGTGTGAGCCCCACGTCCAGGACCTGGCGCGGTTTCTCGGCGTGCTCGGAGCCCGGATCACCGGGATCGGTACCAACACGCTGATCATCGAGGGGGGCGCCCCGCTCACCGCCGCGCCGTTCACGATCGGGCCCGATCACATCGAGGTCGGCTCGTTCATCGGTCTCGCCGCAGTGACCAACGGTGCGATCACCATCGACGGGGTGCGCGGCGATGACCTGCGCGCCATCCTCTTCGGGTTCGAGCGGGTCGGCGTGCGCCCCCGGCTCGACGGCGCCCAGTTGATCGTGGACGCCGGTCAGGAGCGGCGTATTCGCCCCGACCTGGGCGGGCACGTCCCCAAGCTCGAAGACGGGCCGTGGCCCGCGTTCCCGGCGGACCTGATGTCGATCGCGATCGTGGTGGCGTCGCAGTGCGACGGCCTGCTGTTGGTCTTCGAGAAGCTGTTCGAATCCCGTCTGTTCTTCGTGGACAAACTGATCGGAATGGGGGCCCGCATCGTGCTGTGCGACCCGCACCGCGCGGTGATCGCCGGGCCATCCGCGCTGCGCGGGGGCGTGGTGGAGAGCCCCGACATCAGGGCCGGCATGGCCATGCTGCTCGCCGCGCTGGCGGCGCAAGGCGACTCCCTGATCCACAACATCGGGCAGATCGAACGCGGGTACGAGCGGATCGACGAACGGCTGCGGGCGCTAGGCGCGCACATCGAACGACTCGAGGGCCGGCCCGACAGTCGCACGGCGGCCCGGTGACGATCTCTCCCACGGTCCGACCGTCCGACCGCCTGGCGTTTCGGGAGCAGCCCGCCCCCGACCCCGCGGTCCCGCGCATGGAGCTGCGCGAATGGGCCGACCGGTTCGGGATCGTGGCCGGGATCACCACCCGCGGAGGGAGGGCGGGCGCCGGGGACCCGGGCTTCTCCCTGGGGCTGTGGAGCGAGGAGCACGTCGGGCAGGTGATGTCCCGGTGGCGCGCCGTCCGCGCCGCGGTACGCCAGCAGTTCCCGGGCGTGATTCTCGCCCACCAGGTGCACGGCACCGCGGTCCAATGGTACGAGCACGGGACCGACGGGTGGCTGATCGTCGACGGAATCGACGGCCATGTGACGGGAGCGCGCGGCACGCTGCTCACCGTCACCGTCGCCGACTGCGTCCCAGTCTACCTCGCCGTGCCAGGTAAGCAGGTGGTGGCATTGCTCCACGCCGGGTGGCGCGGCACGGCGGGGCGGATCCTCGAGCGTGGCGTAGAGGTCCTGAAGCGTGCCGCGTTGGTCCGATCGACGGAAATCGTAATGCATTGTGGAGTTGGTATTTGCGGTGCGTGCTATGAAGTAGGTTCTGAGGTCATTGAGCGGCTGGCCCCGGCGCGGGTGCCCAGGGTTAACGAGGCGGATGCGGGTGCGGGTACCCCGGGGCGCCGCCCCGCGGTCCACCGCGCCGACGGGCCGTCGAGTCATGTGGACCTCCGGGAAATCCTGGCCAGGCAGGCGAGCGAGCTGGGTGTCGCCGAGGTCTCGGTCTCGCCCTGGTGCAGCGCGCATGACCGCGACCACTTTTTCTCGCACCGCGCGTCGGGCGGGCGGGACGGGCGCATGATCGCCTACGTGGGACTCCCGGCGACAGGAGCGAGCCCCGTCGCTTGACAGCCGCCTCTCGGCGGCTAGATTCCGGGCCGGTGAAGCGGGCGAAGTTCGGCCCGCGCTTTTTTTTATGCTCTCCGACAGCCTCGTCGAGTCGTTTCGGACCCAGCTCGCAGCATTGGGTCTCGAACTGGCGGACCTCCGCATAGGCGGCACTCAAGCTCGGCCGCTCGCTCAAGTGCGCATCGAGTGGCCGGACACGTCGCCGCGGCGCGTGACCGTGGACGACTGTGCAGCGGCGAGCCGGGCCCTGGAGGCGTGGCTCGACGCGGACGGCCCGCTGGGACGCCGCTACATGCTCGAGGTGTCGAGTCCGGGCCTCGAGCGGCCGCTGCGCTGGCACCGGCACTGGGTGCGCTTCGTCGGCCGGGACGTCCAGGCCACGGTGGCCGGACTGGGTCGGGTGCGGGCGCGGATCGTGTCCGTGCCGGACGAGTCGACCGTCGTGCTCGAGCCTCAGGGCGGGACGCCGCGAGCGGTGCCGCTCGCGGGGATCCGCGATGCGAGGCTCGCCGTGGACTGGTGAGACAAACGAAAAACGGATGACAGAATGACCAATACAACAGACGTCGTGTCGGCGATTCGTGAGCTGACGAATACCAAGCAGCTCGAGCGGACGGAGCTGCTCGATCTGCTCAAGGACGGATTGCACGCCGCGCTCGTGAAACGGTACGGCCCGAACGTGCGCGCCGAGATCGGGATCGACGAGCTGAAGGGCACGATCCGGATCGCGGTGCTCCGCACCGTGGTCGACGCCGTGGAAGACCCAGCGTTGCAGGTCGCGCTCGAGGAAGCGCGCTTCGAGGATCCCGACTTCCAGGTGGGAGACGTACTCGAGGAGGAAGTCCCGTTCGAGGCCTTCGGCCGCACCGCGGTGCAGGCGGCCAAACAGCGCATCATCCAGCGCGTGCGGGAGGGCGAGCGAGCCCGCATCCGGGAGGAGTTCTCCGACAAGGTCGGCGAGCTGCTCTCGGGCGAGGTCCAGCAGATCGAGCGGGGCAAAATCGTGGTGATGCTGGCCAAGTTCCGGGAGGCCGAAGCCATCATCCCGTACCGCGAGCAGAACCACCGCGAGCACTTCCACCAGGGGGACACGATCCGGGCGGTGCTGAAGCGCATCGAGGAGACGCCAAAAGGCCCGCGCCTCATCCTGTCGCGTGCCGACCCGTTGTTCGTGAAGGCGCTGTTCAAGCTCGAAGTGCCGGAGATCCTGCAGCAGATCGTGGAGATCCGCGCCACGGCACGCGAGGCGGGGAGCCGCACCAAGATCGCGGTCTCATCGCGCGACGACTCGATCGATCCGGTGGGCGCCTGTGTGGGGCTCAAGGGCTCGCGCGTGCAGGCGGTGGTAAACGAGCTGAACGGCGAGCGCATCGACATCGTGCCCTGGTCGCCCGATCCCGAGCGGTTTGCGAAACTCTCGCTCGCCCCCGCGCGCGTGGCACGCGTGTTCTCGGACCCGGACACCAAGACCATCCAGGCGATCGTGGACGAGGACCAGCTGTCGCTCGCCATCGGCCGCAACGGCCAGAACGTCCGGCTCGCGTCGGAGCTCACCGGTTGGAAGATCGACCTGTACTCGAGCCGCGAGTGGCTGGAGCGGGGTGGGGAGGGACCGCTGTTCGCCCCGCTGCCGCCGGCCGAGGAAGAGGCCGCGACCAAAGTGGCTCTGCGCGAGCTCAAGGGCCTCCCGGTCGAGCTGGTCGATGTGCTGGAGCGGGCAGGGCACAAGACGTTGCAAGACGTCCTGGATCTGGAGCGGGAGGACGTGGACAAGATCGTCGGGATGAGCCCCGAGCTCGCCGACAAGCTCATGGCGTTTCTGAACGAGATGACGGAAGAGGGCGGCGACGACGAGGGGACATCTGGGGGGGGCGGCGTGGAGGAAGCGGGGCAGGCCGGGCCGGGTGGGCCGGAAGACGGCGCGCCAGCGCCGGTGGCATAAGGGCAGGTCCTTTGGAGGATTGCGTGACGACGACGCGGATTCACGATCTGGCAGCGGAGTTCGGGATCTCCTCGGAGCAGCTTCTGGGCATGCTCAAGGAGCAGGACATCTTCGTGCGCAGCCACCTCTCGCCGCTCAAGCCCGAGCAGGTGGCGTTGATGCGCGCCCGATGGGAGCGCGACAAGCGGAAGAAGGAGGCGCCCGCGCCGCCCAAGCGGCGTCGCGCCGCCAAGGCCCCGGCCGAGCCGGTGGCCGTCGCCCCCGAGGCACGGCCGAAGCGCCGGCGGCGCACCGCGGCCGAGATGGCCGCAGTCGACGCGGAGGCGCAGGCGGAAGCCGCGCTCGAAGCGGAGCGCGAGCTCAAGGCGCGCGAGGCCCTGGAGGCGGCCAAGGCGGTCGAACAGGAAGGGAAGCCCTCACTGGAAGAGCGCGCCGCCGCGTTGTTCAAGGACCTCCCACCGGTCGACGAAGCACGCGCCGAGCCGTCGCCGGTCGCCGCGACGGCCGCGGCCCAGCCCGCGTCCGCGCTGCCCTTCTCGGCGCCGCCGCCCCGACCCGTGATCCCCACGCCCGTGCGGCCCAAGCCGGTGGCGAGCGCGACGCCCGGTGGCGCCGTGCCGCCGCGGCCCGTCGCGTCGGCCGCGCCCGGGACGCAGCCGCTCGAGGAGCGGCGTCGCGAAAAGGGCAAGAAGCGCAAGAAGGGTAAGAAGTCGCTCGTGGACCAGGAGGCCGTGGCCCAGAACATCTCGCGCACCCTGGCCTCGATCAAAGGGCCCATCGCCAAGAAAGGGGCGCATCGCCGCGAGGAGGGTCCCAGCTTCCGCGACATCGAAGAGCAGAAGCGGCGCGACGAAAAGGAGCGTGAGAAGACGCTCGTCCGGGTGACCGAGTTCATCACGGTCTCGGAGCTCGCCCACATCCTGAAGGTCCCCGCCAAGGAGATCGTCGCGTTCGCATTCAAGGAGCTGGGGCAGATGGTGACGATCAACCAGCGCCTCGACTTCGACATGATCGAGCTCATCGCCTCCGCGTTCGGCTTCCAGGCGGCGCGGGAAGAGGAGTACGCCATCGCCGTACCCGAACAGGCGCCCGAGGAGGCGGCCGGCGATCTCAAGCCCCGCGCGCCGGTGGTCACCGTCATGGGCCACGTCGACCACGGCAAGACGTCGCTGCTCGACTACGTGCGCAAGGCCAAGGTGGTCGCTGGTGAGGCAGGCGGTATCACCCAGCACATCGGCGCGTACCAGGTCACGCTTAAGGACGGACGCTCCATCACGTTCCTCGACACGCCCGGCCACGAAGCCTTCACCGCGATGCGCGCCCGCGGCGCCCAGGTCACCGACCTCGTCGTGCTCGTCGTGGCCGCCGATGACGCCATCATGCCGCAGACCATCGAGGCGATCTCGCACGCCAAGAACGCGGGCGTGCCGCTCGTCGTCGCGATCAACAAGATCGACCTGCCCACCGCCAACGTGCAGAAGGTGAAGCAGGACCTGCTGGCGCACGGCGTCGTGCTCGAAGAGTTCGGCGGCACCACGCTCGCGACGCCGATCTCCGCGAAGACCGGCCAGAACGTGGAGGAGCTGCTCGACCAGATCCTGCTCCAGGCCGAGCTACTCGATCTCAAGGCCAACCCCGAGCGGCGCGCGCAGGGCACCGTGCTCGAGGCGACGCTCGACCCCGGCAAGGGTCCGCTCGCCACGATCCTCGTCCAGAACGGCACGCTGCGCGGTGGGGACGACTTCATCTGCGGGCAGTTCTATGGCCGGGTGCGGGCGATGTACGACGAGCGCGGGCAGACCGTGGCGGGCGCGGGTCCGTCCACGCCGGTGCAGGTGCTGGGCTTCGAAGGCGTGCCTGAGGCGGGCGACACCTTCCAGGTCATGACCGACGCGGCGGCGGCGCGCGACATCGCGCAGAAGCGCCAGCGGCTCGAGCGCGAGGCGCAACACCGTCGCTCGGGACGGGTGAAGACGCTCGAGGACTTCATGGCCGAGCGCGCCGAGGGCGGCGCGGCGGCGCTGCGGATCATCATCAAGGCCGACCAGGGCGGCCCGGCGGAAGCGCTGGCGGATGCTCTGGCGCAGCTGTCGACGCCCGAGGTCAAGGTCGAGGTGGTGCACCGCGGCGTGGGCGCCATCACCGATTCCGACGTGCTGCTCGCCAAGGCCTCGAATGCGATCATCATCGGCTTCCACGTGCGGCCCGACTCCAACGCCCGCGCCTCGGCGGAGCGGGAAAAAGTCGAGATCCGCACGTACCGCATCATCTACGAGGCGGTGGAGGAAGTGAAGGCGGCCATGGGCGGCTTGCTCGCCCCCGAGAAAAAGGAAGTCGTGCTGGGCGAGGCGGAGGTGCGCCAGCTTTTCAAGATCGCCAAGATCGGCACCATCGCGGGGAGCTTCGTGCGCTCGGGCGTCATCCCGCGCACCGCCCGCGTCCGCGTGGTCCGGGACGGCGTCGAGGTCTACGACGGCACCCTCGCCTCGCTCAAGCGCTTCAAGGAAGACGTGCGCGAGGTACGCGAGGGGTTCGAATGCGGGATCGGGGTCGAGAACTTCAACGACCTCAAGGTCGGCGACCTGATCGAGGCGTATCGGATCGAGGAGGTCGCGCGCACGCTGACGCCCGCGTGATCGTGGGTGTCATGACGTGGGAGCTCCATATCGCGGCCTCCCACTCCCTCAAGGAGAAGCGGCAGGTCCTCAAGAGCCTCAAGGACCGGCTCCACCACCGCTTCAACGTGTCCGCGGCCGAGACGGCGCATCACGACCTGTGGCAGCGCGCCGAGCTGACCGTGTGCGTCGTCTCGACCGACCGCGGTCACGCCGACAGCGTGCTGCGCGAAGCGGACCGTCTGGTCGCGGGCGCGGACGGCGCCCGCATCGTCGACACGAGCACCACCTACTTCTGACCCGATGCGTCGCGTGAGTCACCGGCCCGAGCGCGTGGCGGAAGCGATTCGCCAGACTGTCGCGGCGTTCCTCACGGGAAATGTCCGCGACCCGCGCGTCGGGTTCGTCACCGTCACCGCCGTGGAGGTCAGCGCGGACCTGGCGCACGCCCGCGTGCGGGTGAGCGTGATGGGCACCGACGCGGAGAAGGCCAAGTCGCTCGAAGGTCTGACCAGCGCCGCGCGCTTCCTGCGCGCCCAGCTCGCCAAAGAGCTGCCCTTGCGCGTGACACCGGAGCTCCGCTTCGACCTCGATCGGGGGCTCGACCACGCGCAGCAGATCGACCGCGTGCTCCGGAACCTCAAGGACGGAGCGGGCTGATCTCCGGCGTGGCGCTGGTCGCGAAGCCGGGCGGGCCCACGTCCCACGACGTGGTGGACACGGTGCGGCGTGCCCTCGGCACCGGTCGCGTGGGACACCTCGGCACGCTCGACCCGTTCGCGACCGGGCTGCTGGTCATCGTGGTGGGCCGCGCCACTCGCCTGGCGCCGTTCGCTACGGCGTGGACGAAGACGTATGATGGCGTGATCCGACTCGGCACGACGACCACCACCGACGATCCGACGGGCGCGGCGATCGCGACATCGGAGTCGTGGCGGGGAGTGGATCGAGGACGCGTGGAGCAGGCGCTTGCGACGTTACGAGGGACGTACGAGCAGCGGCCGCCGGCCTATTCGGCCGTGAAGGTGGCGGGGGAGCGCGCCTATCGGCGTGCGCGGCGCGGCGAAGCGGTGGCCCTGCGGCCCCGGCGCGTGGATGTACTGGCGCTTGAGCTCACGAGCTACGCGCCCCCGGACCTGGGCTTCCGAGCGACGGTGAGCGGCGGGACGTACGTGCGAAGCCTGGCGCGGGATGTGGGCGAGGCGCTGGAGTGCGGAGCGCACCTCGCCGCGCTGACGCGGACGCAGGTCGGCTCGTTCCGCCTGACCGACGCCGTCGCGCCGGAGCAGGTGACGCCGCGGGCGTTGCGCGATCCCGCCGAGCTGGTGCGCGACCTGCCGCGCCGCGAGCTCGACAGCGCCGGGCGTGACGCCGTGGTTCACGGGCGACCGGTGGCCACGGGAAGCGGGATGGAGGACGCGGGAAGTGTGGCCTTGTTCGCGGAGGGCACCCTCGTCGCGGTGGCGGAGCGAGTGGGCGACATCCTCAAACCCCGGGTCGTCGTGGTGGAGCAGTGACGGGTACGGTCGCCACGGTCGGGACATTCGACGGGATCCACCGCGGGCACCAGGCCGTGCTGGCGGAGCTGGTGCGCCGTGCCCGGTCGCAGGGGGAGGGGCAGGGGGCGAGGGGGAGGGGGGTGGGCACGAGCCTGCTCATCACGTTCGACCCGCACCCCCTCGAAGTCGTCAATCCCAGCGCCGCGCCCCGGCTGCTCACCCTCCCGGACGAGAAGCGCGTGCTGGCAGCGGCCCTCGGCGTCGAGCGGGTGGAGGTGGTACCGTTCACGCCTGAGCTGGCGCGCCTCGGTCCCGAAGAATTCGTGCGCGACGTGCTGCGCGCTCGGTTCGGGATGCAGGAGCTCGTTCTGGGGTACGATCACGGGTTTGGGCGGGGTCGCTCCGGCGATGTGGAGCTGGTACGGCGGCTCGCCCGCGAGGATGGGTTCGTGATGGATGTCGTGCCGGCGGTGAAGGACGACGGCCAGCCGATCTCATCGTCCTTGATCCGGACGGCCGTGGCCCACGGCGACCTGGAGTTCGCCGAGCGAGGCCTGGGGCGGGCGTACAGCGTGCGGGGAAGAGTGGAGCGGGGGGCGGGTCGCGGGCGAACCATCGGGGTACCGACGATCAACCTTGCATCGCCCGATCCGCGGAAACTGATGCCGCCCGACGGCGTGTATGCCGTTCGGGTGATACTGTCGGGGAAGGGGGGGGCGGGGAGGGGGGGGGAAGCGGCACCGGGCGAGCGCTATGGCGGAATGATGAACCAGGGGCCGCGGCCCACGTTTGGGGTGCACGCCCGCGGGTTGGAGATCCATCTGTTCGAGTTCAGCGGGGACCTGTACGATCAGGTGGTGACGGTGGAGTGGGTGCGCCGGCTGCGGGACACCCAGACGTTCCCCTCGCGTCAGGCGCTGATCGATCAGATCGAGCGCGATGCGGTGGCGGCGCGCACGATTCTCAAGGGCTAGGGACTGAACATGAGTACTATCCGCTCACGACTGCTCCTCATCGCCGGGCTGCTCGTGCTTTCGGTGTGGCAGCTCATGCCCACGAACGTCACGGAGCGCGTCCCGGACAAGACCACGGGCCGCATGAAGGACACCACGGTGCGCCGGGTGCCGATCGACCTCGGGCTCGACCTGCAGGGCGGCATCCATCTGGCGCTCGAAGTGGACCAGTCGAAGGGGCCGGTGCCCGACTGCGCCGACGCCATCCAGCGGGCCGAGCGCGTGGTGCGCACCCGGATCGACGAGTTCGGCACCACGGAGCCCGTGGTGCAGATCCAGGGACGCTGCCGCCTCATCGTCGAGCTCGCGGGCGAAAAGGATCCGGCGCGCGCCAAGAGCATCGTCCAGCGTACCGCGTTCCTCGAGTTCCGCATCACGGATATGAAGAACGTGTTCCGGGACGCACTCCCCGAGATCGACAAGGCGCTGCGGCGCGCCGGCGTCAAGGCGCCGGGGCAGGCCGCCCCGGCGGCGACCGTCACACAGCTGTTCGGGACGGACACTGCCAAGGCGAAAGGCAAGGCCGCGAAGGCGAAGGCCGCCGCCAAGGACACGAGCGACGCGAATGCGCCCGGCCCTCTCGCATCCGTCCTGTTCCAGAGCCCGAGCAACATCCCCGGGGAGTTCCTGGTCCCGGAGGAGCAGGTGCCGGTGGCGGAGAGTCTGCTCGTGCGCCCCGACGTCGAGCGGCTCGTGCCGCGGGGCATCGAGTTCAAGTGGGGGACCGAGGTGCTGTCGCGGGCCGGCAGGAGCTACCGGACCCTGTACGCCGTAGAGGACCGGCCGATCATCACGGGGGAATACCTCCAGGACGCGAAGGCCACGCGCGACCAGCTCACGAACCAGTCCGTCGTGAACTTCGTGCTGTCCCGCCGCGGCGGGCGCGTCTTCGAGCGGGAAACCGGGCGGCACGTGAACGACTTCATGGCGATCATCCTCGACGGCCGGGTGCAGGGGCAGCCGCCGGTCATCAAGAGTCAGATCGGTCAGCGCGGCCAGATCGAGCTCGGGGCGAAGCCGCTGCAGGACGCCCAGGACCTGGCCCTCGTTCTCAAGGCCGGTGCGCTCCCCGCCCCGCTCGCCATCATCGAGGAGCGCACCATCGGGCCGTCGCTCGGACAGGACTCGATCAAGGATGGCATCCGGGCGGGGGTCGTGGGTGTCGTGCTTGTCGTGCTCATCATGATCGGTTACTACCGGCTGTCGGGAGCGCTCGCCGTGGCGGCGCTCGCTCTGTACGTCGTGTTCACGCTCGCCGGGCTCGCGGGATTCGGCTTCACGCTCACGCTGCCGGGGCTCGCGGGCCTGGTGCTGTCGGTCGGCATCGCGGTGGACGCGAACGTGCTGATCTTCGAGCGCATCCGCGAGGAGCTCCAGCACGGCAAGCTCGTGCGCACGGCCGTGGACGAGGGGTTCAAGCACGCCATGAGCGCCATCATCGACTCGAACGTGAGCACGGCGCTCACCGCTTTCATTCTGTATCTGGTGGGCACCGGTCCGGTGCAGGGCTTCGCCATCACCCTGATCATCGGCATCGCCGCATCCATGGTCACCGCCATCTTTGTGGTGCGCACCTTCTACATGATCTGGCTCGACCGACGGCCGGACATGGTCACCCTGAGCGTCTGAGATGATCCGCCTCTTCGCCAACGCCAATTACGATTTCATCCGGTGGCGCCGGTGGGCCTATGGGCTCACCGCCGCCATCATCCTCCCCGGCTTCTCCCTGTTCCTGGTCCGCGGGCTGAACTACTCGATCGAGTTCACGGGCGGCACGCTGATTCAGGTGCACACGCCCGCGCCCGTCGGCTCGGAGCGCCTGCGTCACGCGCTCGATGCGGCGGGGATCCGCGACGCCGAGATCCAGCAATTCGGGGCGCCCAACGAATTCGTGATTCGCGCGCGCGTCGGGACGGAAAGCACCGAGGGCTCGACGGAAGCGACCGCCGCGGCCGTGGATTCGGCACTGGCGCGCGAACTCGGTCTGGCGCCGGAGCATTACAACATCGTCCGAACCGAGGCGGTCGGGCCGAAGGTCGGGCGCGAGCTCCAGGGGAAGGCATTTCTGGCGATCTTCTGCTCGTTCATCGTCACGCTGATCTATCTCGCGTTCCGCTTCGAGTGGCGGTTCGGGCTCGCGGCGGTCCTCGCAACGTTTCACGACATCCTCACCACGATCGCGTTCATTCGCTATCTCGACCTCGAGGTGAGCCTCGTGGTGGTCGGCGCGGTGCTCACGATGGTCGGCTACTCGTTGAACGACACGATCATCATTTTCGACCGCGTGCGGGAAAACCTGCGGAAGTTCCGCCGCCAGAACCTGTACGAGATCCTGAACCTGTCGATCAACGAGACCCTGCCACGCTCGGTGCTGACGCACGGCACCACGATGGCGACCACCATCGCGCTCGTGCTCTTGGCGGGCGAGGTGCTGCGCCCGTTTGCGCTGGTGATGACCTTCGCGATTTTCACCGGGACGTTCTCGTCGATCTATATCGCCGCGCCGCTCCTGATGGCCATCGAAAAGCGCTGGCCCGGCGAGGACGCACGCGGCGCCCGCGTCTTCCGCGGGATGGAGTCGGTCGCGCCCGAGCCCCGTCCGCGGCAGCCGCAACCCACGCGGTAACCGGGGCGCAGCGTGCTGCGCCCGGGCCTGGTCGACGCGCATTGCCATCTCGGCGACGCGGCGTTCGATCCCGACCGCGACGCCGTGCTCGGCCGGGCGCGCGACGCCGGCATCGAGCACGTCGTGGTGATCGGCGGGACCCTGGCGGAAAGCGAGCGGGCCGTCGCGCTCGCCCGCGCTTACCCCGGCCTCTCCGCCACGGTCGGAATCCACCCCCACGACGCCCGGCAGTGGTCCGCCGCCGCCGGCGCCCGCCTGAGAGACCTGCTCGGCCTACCCGAAGTGGTGGCTGTCGGCGAAACGGGTCTGGATTACCATTACGACCACTCGCCCCGCGAGGCGCAGCGCCGGGCCTTCGAGGCGCAGCTGGCGCTCGGGGCCGAGCTCCGGAAGCCCGTCGTGGTCCACGCGCGCGAAGCGGACGTGGACATGGCGGCGGCGCTCGCCGGCTCGGCAGCGACCGTGATCCTCCATTCGTTCAGCTCGGGAACGGGGGTATTCGACGCGGGGATGGCGATCGGAGCGTACTTTTCTTTTTCCGGTATGATCACGTTCCAGCGTTGGAGCGCGGCTGTGCCACTAACCGCCTACCCGCCTGACCGTCTCTTGGTCGAGACCGACGGCCCGTATCTTGCTCCCGTCCCGCACCGTGGCAAGCGGAACGAGCCGGCCTACGTGCGCGCCGTAGCCGAGGGAGTGGCGCGGGCGCGCGGGGACACGATGGAGTTCGTAGGACAACGGACGACGGAGAACGCGCGCCGAGTCTTCGGGACGCGGCTCGGCACGACCCTCTAGCACGAGAGCGTGTGACCACCACGGCCAAAATACCCACCGACATCGCCATCGCCCAGGCGGCGCGGCTGCGCCCGGTAGCGGACATCGCAGCGGAGCTGGGACTCGACGACGACGAGATCGAGCTGTACGGCAAGTACAAGGCGAAGGTGCGGCTTGGCGCGCTGACGCGTCGCAAGCCGAGAGGCCGCCTGGTGCTGGTGACCGGAATCAATCCGACGCCGGCGGGCGAGGGCAAGTCGACGGTCACGGTCGGCGTGACGCAGGCGCTGCGCAAGATCGGCCAGAACGCCGCGCTCTGCATCCGCGAGCCGTCGCTCGGACCCGTGTTCGGGGTGAAAGGCGGCGCGGCGGGCGGCGGCTACGCGCAGGTCGTCCCCATGGAGGACATCAACCTCCACTTCACGGGCGACTTCCACGCCATTGCGAGCGCGCACAACCTTCTGTCGGCGATGCTCGATTCCCACCTGCACCACGGCAACGCGCTCCGCCTCGACACCCGCCGCATCACGTGGCCCCGCACCATCGACATGAACGACCGCGCGCTGCGCAGCATCATCGTGGGCCTCGGCGGCCTGAACGGCGGACCGGCGCGCGAGGAGCGCTTCGTCATCATCCCGGGCTCCGAGATCATGGCGATCATGGCGCTCGCCACGGGAACGGAGGACCTCGAGCACCGCCTCGCGCGCATCATCGTCGGGCTCACACCCGACAAGAAGCCGGTGCGCGCGAGCGATCTGAAAGCGCAGGGCGCGATGACGCTCCTGCTCAAGGACGCGATCAATCCCAACCTCGTGCAGACGCTCGAGGGCGGGCCGGCGTTCATTCACTGCGGGCCGTTCGGCAACATCGCCCACGGCTGCAACTCGGTCGTGGCCACCAAGCTTGCGCTCACGTTGTGCGACGTGGTGCTCACGGAGGCGGGATTCGGCGCCGACCTCGGAGCGGAGAAGTTCTTCGACATCAAATGCCGGATGGCGGGCCTGAACCCCGAAGCCGCGATCGTGGTCGCCACCGTGCGCGCGCTCAAGATGCATGGGGGCGTGCCCAAGGATCGTCTCGGTGCGGCTGACCCCGCTGCGGTGCAGCGGGGTGCGGCGAACCTCCGCCGCCACATCCGGAATGTGAAGAAGTTCGGCGTGCCGGTGGTGGTCGCGCTGAATCGGTTCCTCACCGACACCGACGCGGAGCTCGACGCGGTCCGCACCGAATGCGCGGCTGAGGGCGTGGGCGTCGAGTTGTGCGAGGTATGGGAGAAGGGCGGGGAAGGCGGCGTGGCCGTGGGGGAGGCGGTGCTCAAGCTGCTGGAGGGCCGCACCGCCAGTTTCAAGCCATTGTACGACGCGAAGCGCCCGATCCGCGAAAAGATCGAGACGATCGCAAAGGAGATCTACGGCGCCGGGGGCGTGGCCTTCGCCCCCGCGGCGGAGCGGGCCCTCGAGCAGCTGACCGCCCTGGGCCTGGGTGAGACGCCCGTCTGTATGGCGAAGACGCAGTACTCGTTCTCGGACGATGCGACCAAGCTCGGCGCGCCGAGCGGCTTCACCCTGCAGGTGCGCGACATTCTTCCGTCGGCGGGCGCAGGATTCGTGGTCGCGCTCGCGGGCGACATCATGACCATGCCGGGGCTCTCGAAGACGCCTGCGGCGGAAAAGATCCGGGTACACCCGGATGGCACGATCGAGGGACTCTTTTGATGGCATCCAAGAGCATGGACATCGTGGTCGCCGACGGGGCGCCCAAGGCGATCGGGCCCTACAGCCAGGCGGTGGTAGTGGAAGGGATGGTGTACACCGCGGGGCAGATTCCCCTCGACCCCAAGACGGGAGGGATCGTCGGGAAGACCACGGCGGAGCAGGCGGAGCAAGTGTTCAAGAACCTCACGGCCATCCTCAAGGCGGCCGGCTCGGGACTCGACCGGATCGTGAAGACCAACGTGTACCTCGTGGACATGGCCGATTTTCCCGCGTTGAACGAGGTGTACGCGAAGCACTTCCCGAGCCACAAGCCGGCGCGGTCCACGATCCAGGCGGTCGCCCTCCCCAAGGCGGTGCGAGTGGAAATCGACGCGATCGCGAGGGTGGGATGAAAAGTCCGGCTCCGCTTCTGAGCGTGCTGCTGGGCGTAGCGCTGCCGCTGTGTGGCGCGGCCCAGGACGGCATGTCCGCCGCTGACCGCGCGCTCGCGCACGACATCTTCCGCGAGCTGGTCGAGATCAACACCACCGATTCACTGGGCAATACGCCGCGCGCCGCGCGCGCCATGGCCCAGCGCCTCGTGACCGCGGGGTTCCCCGCCGCGGACGTGCGCGTGTTGATCGGTCCCGATCCGCAGCACGGCAACCTGGTCGCCCGCTACCGCGGCACGGGGACGGCGGGGAAGCCGATCATCGTGTTCGCGCACCTGGACGTAGTGCCCGCCCGGCGGGCGGACTGGTCGGTCGATCCGTTCACCTTCCTCGAGAAGGACGGCTATTTCTACGGCCGCGGCACGACGGACAACAAGGCGGGGGATGCGACGCTGGTCGCGGATTTCATCCGGCTGCGCCGCGCGGGGTTCAGGCCGCGGCGCGACCTGATTCTGGTGCTCACTGGAGACGAGGAGACCGCCGGCAGCTGCATGACGTGGCTCGTCACCAAGCATCGCGAACTGATTGATGCGGAGTTCGCCCTCAATACAGACGCGGGGGGCGGGGTGCTCCGCGACGGGCGAAAGGTCGCGTTCGCGGTCCAGGCGAGCGAAAAGGTCTACGCGACGTACATCCTCGAGGCGACCGACAAGGGCGGGCACAGCTCACTGCCGCGCCCCGCGGACAATCCCCTGTACCGGCTCGCGCCCGTGCTCGAACGGCTGGCGCAGTACCAGTTTCCGGTCAAGCTGAACGAAGTGTCCCGGGCATTCTTCGAGCGGTCCGCGACCGTTGAAAGCGGCTCTCTTGCCGAGGACATGCGCGGCGTGCTGAAAGACCCGCCCGACAGCGCCGCGGTCGCGCACCTCGGGACCGTGCCGTACTACAACTCCAAGCTGCGCACCACCTGCACCGCCACCATGATGGCTGCCGGGCACGCCGAGAACGCATTGCCGCAGTCCGCACGGCTGACGGTGAATTGCCGCATCCTGCCGGGGGAGCCCGCGTCGGAGGTCGAGGCGACGTTGCGTCGTCTGGCGGGCGACGACCGGATCGCGATCCGCGCGATCTACACGCCCATCCCGAGTCCCCCGTCCCCGCTGACGCCGGCGATCATGGACCCGATCGAGCGTCTGGTGGGGGAGCAGTTTCCCAACGTACCGGTCGTGCCGGTCATGGAGGCGGGCGCGACCGACGGCTTGTTCCTCCGTAACGCCGGCATTCCCGCCTACGGCGTCTCGGCGGTCTTCGAGGAGCAAAACGACGTACGTGCCCACGGCCGCGACGAGCGCGTAGGTGTGCAGAGCTTCTACGACGCGGTGGAGTTCTGGTATCGAATGATGCGCGCCTTCGCAGGTTGACGTCGCGCTGGAAGGGCGGTATCTCAGGATGACAGAGGTCGGGCGCCGGGGACACGGATGACGCAACGCATGTCGGACGGGGGCCAGAGCAGGGTCGCACGATTCCGCGTCCCTGGAGGTACCCCATCGATGGTGGCCCCCCCCTCCCCCTCCCCCTCCCCCGCGCCCGAAGCCGAGCGGGAGCTGGACGAGCCCCTATACGAGGACCGCCCGATACCGTTGGCGACCTCGGTCCTGTGGCGGCCCGCCGGCGCCGAGCCGCGCCAAGAGCCTGGTCCGCTGCCGATCTTCATCGCGCAGCGCGTGCTGCTCGCCTTGACCGAGCACGGCGCGGCCGCGCCGCACCCCTGCTTCGGACTCCTCACCGGCAACGTGTTCCGCTCTCCTGAGACCGCCGCTCCCTATCTGCTCATCGACTCGACGATTCGACTGCCCGCCGCCCCGGGGGCCGGAGCGCATCCCAAGGCGGTCCTGCTCGACGGTTGGGTCGTGGCACAGGGCGTCGTGCAGAGGACCGGCGATCAGGTAGTGGGCTGGTACCGGGCGGGGGCAGGAAGCCACGGCCTAGCCGACGTGGGGCTCACGCCCGCGGAGGCGGAGACGCATGCGGCGATGTTCGCTCAGCCCTGGCAGGTGGCGATCACCGTGCACGCGGGCGAGGATGACGCCCGGAACGGGGCCGTGGTCCGCCGCACGGCCAACGAGGCATGGCCGCATCAGTGCCTGGCGTTCTACGAGGTCGTTGACACCGCGGCGCTCGGCTCGGACGACGCCAGGCAATCCTCCCTGCAGTGGACGAACTACCGTGCCGAGGAAACCGCACTCGTACCCGTGGAGCCGCCACCGGCGCCGATGACGCCCGCGCTGCCAGCGCCACCTGCCCGACAAACGCCTCTTACGGGGGCGGCGCCGGAACGTGTGCCGCTGAGCGTGTTGCTGCCCGAGCAGTTTGCCGATGGCGACTCGAGGATCGACCGGTTCCGGTCCGGGGGCCGTGTTGCCGCGTATGGCGCCGTGGGGGTGCTCGCGGCAGTCGGGCTGTTTCGGTTGTACGGAGCGATCGCGTCTCCCACGACCCGAGGGGCGTCATCGGGCGCGCCCGCAGTCGCAGCGACGCCACAAGAACAGGTGGATCGGGCGGCCGATACGCTTTCGCTTGCGATCGCCGCATTCGACCTGCGCGCGCAGTTGTTCGGGAGCCGCCAGATGCAGTGCCCCGAGCTGGCGCAGGGGCTGGTCGTGGTCGAAGATCGCTGGACGGCGTACAACCGCGCCCGCCAGAACGCTGGTGTGACGCTCGATTCGACCCACACCGTCCGCGATCGCTCGCTGTACGCCGATGCCGATAACGTGGAACGGCGATTCGAGCGCTCCGGCTGCCGGCGACCGTGACGATCATGCCTGGGTCACGCTCGCGCGCTGCTGCCCTCGTCGTCGCCCTCGTGAGCGTCGTCTCGCCTCCGGCGGTTGGTCAAGGCGGAGGAACCCAACCGTTACGCAAGACTGATGTCATTCGTCTGCTCTCGAACCCGTTGATCTCGCGGAGCGAGGTCGCGAGCCTGGTCCGGCGGAACTGCATCGCTTTCCGGCCCACGCCGCGCGATTGGGCGGACCTGCGTGAGTTCGGGGCCGACGCCGAGGTGCTCAACAGCATCGACGCATGTGCCAACCCGTCGACAGGATCCCGTCCCGCGCCCCAACTGCCGCTCACGGCCGCGTTGCTGCCGGCCCGCTTGAATGTGACCGCGGGCACGGACGCCGTGGCCCGAGTGCTGGTGAGGCGCGGCGAGCTGCCCCAGGTGGGCATACCGTTGGTGTTGCGCGGCAGCGCCGCCATTCCCGGAGGCCCGGCGCGCGACCCCCAGGCGTCTACCGACGCGAGCGGGGTCGCCGTGTTCCGCTTCCCCGTCGGGCGCTCACTTGCCATGTACCGCCTCACCGTCGTCACGGGATCAGGCGCGTCGATGCCGGGCACACCGTCGCTCGACGTCGTGGTCGGTCCCGCTGCGCCTGCCGTCGTGACCGTGCAGCCCGGCCGGGTGGATCTGCGAGCCGGCGACCGGGGCCCCGCCTCGCTCCTCGTGACCGTGCGCGACTCGCTCGGGAACGTGGTCGCAGGCGAGGCGGTGGCGCTGCAACCGGACAGTCCAGACCTCGGGTTGACCGCCGACGCGCGCCCGACGGACTCCCTCGGTCGCGTGACGTTCGTGTTCGAGCGGTCGGCGGTGCGTCATGGGGGCAGACTGATCGTCCGGGTGCGCGGGCAGGTGCTGAGCACGGTGGACGTGCTTCGCACCGACGTGGTGGCGCCGGGCACGACGGGCTTCACGTCGGGCGTCGGGCAGCACGGCATTGCCCGGACACGGCTGAGCGACCCGCTGGTGTTTCAGACTCGCTCGATCCTGGGCCGCCCTCTCGCGGGGAAACTCGTCACGTTCCGCGGCGTCAACGCCGACGTCACCCCTGACAGCGCGATCACGGATACGACCGGAACGGCCCGCGTGGAGGTGACCCTGGGCAAGCAAGCCGGCGCCGCCCTTGTGACGGCGACCGTGGACTCCCTGCAGCGACAGGCAACCCTCGTCGTGGAGCCCGCCGCTCCTATTGCCGTCGTCATCGAGCGGGACGGCACCCGCGTCGACGGCGGGAGCATGATGGTGCCGGCCGGGGCGACGTTCGTGGTACGGGTCTCCGCCCAGGACGCGTACGGCAACGCGGCCGCGACGCCGGACCTGGCGCGCCTCCTCGAGAAGACGCGCGGGCGGTTCAACCTCCAGTCCCAGCTCCTACGGATGATGGATGTCGTGCCCGATGCCGGCGGCGCGATGGTCACGTTCAAGCCACTTGGTACCGGTCAGGCCGATCTGTCGATCGCCGGGGTGACGGTCTCGGTGGCGATCGTCTCAGGTCGATAGGCGACAGGCGCGGGGGCGGTTTCGGGCTGGTGCTCGGACTGGTCTTCAAAACCAGCTGGGGCTCGAATGAGCCTCGGTAGGTTCGATTCCTACACGCTCCCGCCACCGCCCTACCACGAGTCCTCCAGCACCTTCCAATCCGCGTCGGACTCGAGCGCGTAGTCCAGGAAAATGTCGCGTCCTTGCTACAGCGATGCGACGACGGCGCTGCAGTCCGTCGACCAACGTCCCGGACCAGCTTGCTGGACGTGTGGCACCACCCTTGCACTAGAGATTGTCGGCTCGTGGGGAGTGGCCGCACCCCCGTCTTCGCTCGGCTATCAGGAACGAGGAACGGATTGCGGGTCCCCGGTCACTCCCCGCGGCGCCGCCACGCTTCTCAATCCGCTCTCCCTCAAGTACTTCCAACACTTGCCGATCCGCGGCGCCTTCAGTCCGGGCGACGGCGCGCGCCAGTTGCCCCGTGATGACCGGAAGAAGATGACCTCCTGGGGCCGAGGCAATGGGGCAGTGGGGTGCGTCGCCAAAAGTGCCGTCACCCTGTATGTTGTGCCCACCCCTCCGACCTTGGAGCCCGGCAATGCGGGCGGTTCTCCTCCTCGCCGTGTTCGTCTTCGGCCGCCCGTCAGCGACGGACCCGGGCCCCGAGTCTCTGCCGCACGCGACCGTCCTCGTGGACTCAGACGGGCGCCGGATCGTGATCGAGCTCCCGGCCGTGGACTTGCCGGCCGCCAGCCCCGGTGGCGAAGCGATGGTCGGGATACCCCTGTGCCAGGTCATCGTCCCGCTGGATGCGTCGCTTCATCAGTCGCACGTCGAGCTGGTGGACTACGCCGGGCGTGAATTGCCGCAGCACCTGTTGCATCACTTTAACCTCACCGACCCGGACCGCCGGGAGCTCTTCGTCCCCATCGGGCTCCACCTGCTCGCCGCGAGCAAGGAGACCCCAGCCATCAGCGTCCCGCGCCTGTTGTTCGGCCTGCCGCTCGAGCGCGGCCAGCGGCTGATTGCCGGCGCCATGATCGCCAACACGTCGACCGTGGCATTTCGGGGCGTGCGCGTGCGCCTGGTGCTCGGCTACGTGCCCGGTGGCCGGCCCTGGCCCTTGTACCGGACCTATCCCTGGGCCATGGACGTCCAGTATCCCCTCGGCCGACCGCCGACCGGGAGCAAGGCGTTCGATCTCGCGCCGGGCCGCACGGAGCGCTACTGGGAAGCCAGCCCGGCAATCCCAGGCACGATCCTCGGCCTGGGGGGCCACCTCCACGATTACGGCGTGAGCCTCGAGCTCAAGGACATGACGACGGGGACCGTCTTGTGGCGCGGAACGCCCGTGACCGACGGCCAAGGGCACGTCGTCTCATTCCCCCTGGCCCGCTTCTACAGCTGGCGCGGGTTAGGCGTGCACGTCATTCCCGCGCACCGCTACCGCCTGACGGTCGTCTACGACAACCCCACCGGTCGTACGATCGCCGATGGCGGCATGGGCGCGGTGGCCGGCCTGTTCGTGCCGGACTGGGGAGCGGAGTGGCCCGCCGTGGACCCGAGCGACACGCTGTACCAGCGGGACCTGGCGGCCACGATTCTGGCGGGGAAGGGACAGATGATGGGGCATATGATGGGCCACCACGCGGATCCCTAGGGACGCCAGCGACGACAAAACACACCTTGCCGCCGCGGGTGTGGCCTTCGTCACCCTCGTAGAAAACGGCCGGCTCTATCTTCGGCCGTGACCAAAATGCAGTGGGGCCGGCTTCAGGTGGACGTGAATTGCGCGCTGCGCCGCGGGGCTTGGTACCGCGTTACGCGGCTCGCCCCCCTGATCGCCGTTCTCGATGTGAATCGGCAATTCCTCCCTGTTCCCAACTATCTCGTCCAAGTCGTGTCGCAGCCGCCCAGGCGGTGGTCGGTTGTCCCACGCCCGGAGCGCGCCGTTGAGCTGCCGCGGGAGTGGGGTTCCCATTACGGCGTCTGCCCGAGCTGCAGGGAGCGCGCCGCGCTGCGCGGTCGCCCGCGGCACCTCACCTGTGCCCGCTGCCGCGGTGAGTTCGAAGTGGCCTGGGACGAGGAGTACCTCCTCAAGTTCTGACGGCTCAGCCGCGCATCGCCCGCTCGACCTCCGTGAGCCGCGCCTCGATCTCGATCGGACGGTTGGCGCGCGCGGGAGGGGGGGAGTGGGGCGGCTCGATCTGTTCGTGATAGTGCCTGACGGTCTCCGGATCCTTCAGCAGGTGCCCCGTAAGCACGGCGACGACGCGGTCCCGCGGGCGGACCACGCCTTCCTGCACGAGCCGCCGCGTGCCGGCGAGCGCCGCTGCGCTCGCCGGCTCGCATCCAATGCCGGCGGCATCCACGACCGCCTTGGCCTCGAGAATGTCGTCGTCGCTCACGCTCGTGACCACGCCGTTCGTGCTACGGATCGCCCGCACGGCACGGTCGTAGGAGACCGGGTTGCCGATGCTGATGGCACTGGCGACCGTGTGCGGCTCGACGCGCCGCCGCTCGGCGAATCCGCCACGAAAGCTCAGGGCGAACGGGGCGGCACCGTCGGCCTGCACGGCGGCGAGGCGCGGCACGCGGTCGATCACACCCCACTCCCGGGCCTCCTCCAGCGCTTTCCCGAAGGCGGCCGTATTGCCGAGGTTGCCCGCGGGCAGCACGATCCAGTCGGGGGGCTCCCAGGCAAGCTGTTGTAACAGCTCGAGCACGATCGTCTTCTGGCCTTCGATCCGGAACGGATTCACGGAGTTGAGGAGATAGACCCCCAGGCGGTCGCTGGCCTGGTCGGCAAGCTCGAGGCAATCGTCGAAATTTCCGCGCACCAGCAGGGTGCGGGCACCGTAGGCCAGGGCCTGCGCGAGCTTGCCAAGCGCCACCTGGCCCTTGGGAACGAGCACGAGCGCCGGCAGTCCCGCGAGCGCCGCGTAGGCGGAGAGCGACGCGGCGGTATTCCCGGTGGATGCGCACGCCACGGCGCGCGCCCGGACGCGCCGCGCCTGAGTCACGCCGACGGTCATGCCCCGGTCTTTGAACGAACCGGTCGGGTTCTGCCCTTCGTGCTTGAGCAACACGTCCTGCACGCCGGTCCAGCGCGCGACGGTCGCGTGCGCGAGCAGTGGTGTGTTGCCTTCGGGATAGGACAGGATATGCTCGCCCGCGGTGGGGAGGACGGCCTCGCAGTAGCGCCACACGCCCGACGCGAACGGACCGCGCCGCACGCCCCACCGCGCGTCGAACGTCGCCCGGAGGGCGTTGCCCCCCTGGGCGGGCGGCTGGTGGCGCACCTCGAGCAGGCCACGGCAGCGCGGGCAGCGCGGGTGCGGATCGGTCTCGGGAGTCTCGCTACCACAGGCCGCGCAGACCTGGATAGTGCCGCTCATGCGCCGGCGAGCTTCAACACGTCGTTGAGAATCCCGCCCGCGGTCACGGCCGGCCCCGCTCCCGGTCCGGTGATCACGAGCGGGTTCTTCTTGTAGCGCATGGTCGTGAAGATAAACTGGTTATCGGTCCCGTTGAGGGAGGCCATGGGGCTCGACGCGTCGACCACCACGAGGCCGACCCGGAGGCGGCGCCGCGTCACGATTGCCCGGTAGCGCAGCACGCCCCCCCGCGCGCGCGCCGCGGCGACGCGCTTCGCCCACGCTGCGTCGTACTCGTCGAGCGACTTGAGAAACCGGTCGAGCGGGAGCCGGTCGGCACCATCCGGCACCAGCGACTCGACCGCGATGTTCTCCAGGCCGCCGGCGAAGCCCAGGAGCCGCCCGAGGATGAGCGCCTTGCGCGCCACATCCATGCCCGAGAGATCGTCGCGCGGATCGGGCTCGGGGTATCCTTTCGCGATCGCACCGCGCAGCGCGGCCGAAAACGAGGCTCCGCGCCCCATCTCCCCGAACAGGTAACCGAGCGTCCCCGAGGGGCATCCCTCGATCTTCGAGACCCGGTCGCCCGACTCGACGAGCTTCTGGTAGGTATCGATGATCGGCAGGCCGGCGCCCACGGTGGCCTCGTGCAGTAAGCGCCGGCCATGCGCCTGGGCGGTGGCGCGGAGCGCGTCGTATCGACGCTTGTCGGTGGTGACCGGGCGCTTGTTTGCGAGCACGACGTGCATCCCGGCGCTCAGCGCCGCCGTCACCGCCTCCGTGGTGTCGTCCGCGGTGACGTCCACGAGCACCGGGTTCGCGAGCGCGTGACCGGCTACGAACTTGACCGCTTCGGTCGCGCCGGCGCGCCGGGCCTCAGACTGTGTGCCGGCGGCCTTCGTGAGCGGCGTCCCCTTCGCTTTCGCCGCGGCCAGCGTCGCGAGCCGCGCGGGAGTGAAGCCACGCGCGTCGAACACGAGTCCGCTGCGGTCGATCAGCCCGACGATACGCAGCGTCAGACCGTCACGCTTCACCTTCGCGATCATCGGGGCCAGCGCCCGTCCGATCTGCCCGAACCCGAGCAGCACGACGTCGGTGCGCTCCGGCTGCGCCACCGCACCCCCGCCGATCTTCGCGAGCTGGAATGCGGCGTGCACCACGCGCTGGGCCCGCGGCGCGTCCTTGCCGTCCACTACGAGCGACAGGTTCAGCTCGGACGAACCCTGGGCCGTGGCGATCACATTGATCCCGGCTTCCGCGAGCGCCGCGAACACCCGGGCTGCGATGCCAGGCGTCTCCGCCATGCCTAAGCCCACCACCACTAACGTTGCGAGCCCGGTGCGCGCTTCCACGCCGTCGATTTCCTGCCGCGCGATCTCCCGCTGGAACGTCTCCTCCAGGCTGCGGCGCGCGCGCTGGGCGCTCTCTTCCGGCACGCTGAAGCAGATCGAATGCTCGGACGACGCCTGGGTGATCAGTGAAACCGAGATCCCTTCCTGGTGCACGGCGGCGAAGGTGCGGGCAGCGATGCCGGGGACGCCCAGCATCCCGCTCCCCGTCACCGTGAGCAGCGCTTGGCCCGGAATGGCGGAGAGCGCCTTGACGGGATACTGCTCGAGGGTGCGCCGCCGGGAGATCTCGGTGCCGAGCGAGCCGGGCTCCGCGAACGGCCGGACGCGGATCGCGACGTTCTGCTTGAGGACCGGAACGAGCGCGCGCGGGTGCAACACCTTGGCGCCGTAGTACGCGAGCTCCGCAGCCTCGCGCAGATGGACCTGCGGCACGACGCGCGCGTCCGGGACGATGCGGGGATCGGCGGTGAGCAGGCCCGGCACGTCTTTCCAAAGCGACACCTCGCGGGCGCCCAGCGCCCGCGCCAGCAGCGTGGCGGTCAGGTCGGACCCGCCGCGTCCCAGTGTGGCCACCTGGCCATCGGGCGCGGCGCCGAGAAACCCGGGTACCACCGGCACGGCGCCGCGCGCCAGGTGCGGGCCGAGGGCGCGGCGCGCGCTGCGCACCGTGCGCGCGAGGTCGGGCGACGCATTGCCGAAGGTCCCATCGGTCTGTACGACTTCGGTCGCGTCGACGTAGGCGACGGGGCAGCCCGCCGCGTGGAGCCCCGCGGCGAACAACTGCGCGGAAAGGCGCTCGCCGCGGGCGACGAGGTAGTCGACCGTCCGCGGCGTCAGCTCCCGCAGCACGCCCAGCCCACCGGCGAGCTGCTCGAGCTCGGCGAACGCGGCGTCGATCGCGGCGGCAAGCTCGTCCAGTTGCGCGCCGCGGGGCACCAGCGCGCGCGCCGCTTCGACGTGGCGGGCCCGCAGCTGTGCAGCGGCGGCCCGGACCTCCTTGGCGCCGGCGGTGCCCCGGGACGCCCGCATGGCGCAATCGAGCAGCGCGTCGGTCACGCCGGCCATGGCCGACACGACCACGACCTGCGGGGTAGGCCGGTGAGAAACGACGATCCTCGCGGCATGCTGCACCCCGGTCGCGTCGGCGAGCGAGGCGCCGCCGAACTTGTGGATGTGGGGAGTGCGCGCCAGGGCGGAGCGGGGGGTCATGCGTCAGTCCAGTTCGACCCCGCCCGCCGGGCGAGCGGTGTGGAACGTCTCCGCGACGGTGCCCCGCGCCCGCCAGGCGCGCACCATGGCGTCGCCCACCGCGGGCGCGACGCCGAGCGGCGCCACGGCGACGAGGGTCGGCCCCGATCCCGAGAGCGTGGCCCCGAAAGCGCCGGCCTGACGCGCCGCCCCGGTCACCTCGTCGTAGCCGGGCACGAGGGGCCGTCGAAACGGTACGTGCAGCACATCATCGAACGCCGCCGCGAGGAGCCGGGGATCGGCGTGTGCCAGCCCGTGCACCAGCGCGGCGCTCTTGGCGGCCGCGCGCACGGCGTCGGCGTGCGGCAGCGTCGCCGGCAGCGCGGCCCGGGCGCGTTTCGTCTCCACCGTGAAATCCGGGACCGCGAATACGAGCGCCAGTGATTCGTGAATCGGGAGCGCGGCGACGGCCAGGCCTGCCTCACCCCCACCGCGCCTGGGCTCGCGAAGCACGAGGGTCGCGCCGCCGTACACGGCGGGCGCAACGTTGTCGGGATGGCCCTCGACCTCGGTGCACAGTTCGGCGAGTCCAGCGGGATCGAGGGGCAGGGTGAGCAAGGCGGCCGCCGCGGCCGCGCCGGCCACCGTGGCGGCCGCGGACGAGCCGAGCCCTCGGGCCACCGGAATCTCCGAGTCCGTAGCCAGCGAAAGGCCGACGGGGACGTCGCGCCCCGCGCGGCGGCAGGCGGCGGCGAAGCCCTGATACACGAGGTCGGCTTCCGGCGGGATATCGAGCGCCTGGAGCGTGCCTGCCCGTTGGATAGCGACGGCGCGTCCGCCGTGCCGCTCGTCGGCCCGTGCCGTGACGCGGAGCCAGCGCGCGATGGCGACCCCGACGCAGTCGAACCCGGCGCCCAGATTGGACGTCGAGCCGGCCACCCGCACGGTCACGCTCGCTCGCATCGCTCGCTTTCGGGAAACAGAAAAGCCCGCGCAATGCCACGCCGCGGGCTGTATGTTCATACATACCGCACGCCTTCGGCAGCGTCAAGGAGCCGTCGTTCATGGCGACAATCCGGGTGGGCATTCTCGGCGCGACCGGCGCCGTGGGGCAGCGCTTCCTGCAGCTGCTTGAGCACCACCCCTACTTCGTCGTCACCGCGCTCGCCGCCTCCGATCGGTCGCAGGGCAAGCCCTACAAGGACGCGTGCCCCTGGCGTCTCCCCGGGGACGTGCCGCCTGCGGTTGCCGGGCTCGTCGTCCGGGCGCCGGAGCCGCCGCTCGATTGTGACGTGGTGTTCTCGAGTCTCCCCGCCGACGTCGCGGGCCCGCTCGAGGCGCGCTTCGCTGCGGCGGGGTACCCCCTCGTCAGTAACTCGTCGTCCCACCGCATGGACGACGGCGTGCCGCTCCTCGTTCCCGAGGTGAACCCGGATCACCTCGCCCTGCTCGGCGAGCCACAAAGAAGGAAGGGGGGACCGGGAAAAGGGTTTATCGTCACGAATCCCAATTGCTCGACCGTGATGATCGCGCTCGCGCTGGCACCGCTCGCTCGTGAATTCGGCGTCGAAGCGGTCGTGGCGACCACGCTGCAGGCACTGTCCGGCGCGGGGTACCCGGGCGTGGCCTCGCTCGACATCACGGACAACGTGGTCCCATTCATTGCGAACGAGGAGGAAAAGATCGAGCGCGAAACCCGGAAGATCCTTGGTCGGCTGAACGGGAAAGTCAGCGGCGTGGCACCTGCGGGGTTCGCGGTGAGCGCGCAATGCCACCGGGTGAACGTCGTGGACGGCCACATGGCCGCGGTGCGGGTGAAGCTGTCCCGCGCGGCGGAGCCGGCGGACCTGCGCGCTGCGTTTGCGTCCTTTACGGGCCCGCCGCAGGAGCTCCGGCTTCCGAGCGCGCCGGAGCGTCCCATTCTGGTGCGTGACGAGCCCGACCGCCCGCAGCCGCGGCTCGATCGCGACGCCGGGCGGGGGATGAGCATCACGGTGGGCCGCATCGCGCGCGACGACGTGCTCGGACACCGCTTCGTCGCCCTCAGCCACAACACGATTCGAGGTGCCGCGGGGGCCGCGATCCTCAACGCGGAGCTCCTGCTGGCGAGAGGGTATCTCGGCTCCTGAGCGTGTGGACGCGCGGAGTGTGCGCCACGTCACAAATTCCGCGACTCGACCCCACCGGTGACCTTGGCCTCCGTTCCGTCGTCTTTTAGTGTACGGGTAATGTCGCCCTTAGACAGCGTTAACGGCTGTAACGGCGCCTCCGTCTAATCGGCGTCCCCGGAACAGCGCCCACTACTCGAATCGTCGGAGGATCAGCGCATGCGTCGTACGTCTCGGAAGCTTTGGCGCCTCGCCGTCGGTACCATCACCATCGCGCTGTTCGCCGCGTGTTCCACGTCACCCTCGACGTCTCCCCAGAATTCCGTGCTCACGCAACCGGAGGCCAACGCCGTCGCCGAAGTCGTCACGACGGATGCCGCCTCGCTCGCCGGTGGCGCCACGCTCGACATCGCGTCCGGCCTGCCTTTCGACGTGTTACCGATGCCCGGTGCGCCCGCCCTGCCCGGGTCGTCCGTGAGCTGCACGCCGACTCGCAGCCCGTCCCCGGTGACGAACTCCGACGGCGACCCGGTGCCTGATTCGGTCCGCGTCGACTTCAGCGGCTGTACGTTCTCACGGGACGGGTACACCGTCGCGCTGAGTGGGTCGATCGACCTCGTCGATCCGACTCCGACGGTGACCGATCGAGCGTTCCGGACGCGCTCCAACGACTTCACGCGGACGGTCACCAACTCGACGGCCGGGACCACGCGTTCCGTCGTGGAGAACGGCGTCCGCTCGATCGTGGGCACTCCGGACCAGATCCAGCTCGCGGACACGATGGAGACCGACTACACCTTCGCGACCAAGGCGACCGCATCGCATGTGCGGAAGTGGTTGGCGACCTTCACCGCCGATCAGGCCGGATCCATCCAGATCGGCTCGCCCCTGCCGAGTGGCAACTTGAGCGTTTCCGGATCGTCGACCTGGACGTCCGGGACGAACAACTACCTGCTCGCGGTCACGACGAGCGTCCCGCTGCACTACAACGCGAGCTGCAGCGTCGAGCCCAGGTTCGATTCGGGGGCGCTCACCATCGCCGTCACCAAGGGGACGGCCTCGACCACCGTCACCATTCAGTTCACGGCGTGCGGCCAGTACACGGTGACCCGGACCATGGCCTGAGGGCCCCTGTTTTCCCGTAGCTCGAGGCCCGATCCGCTGCCGGATCGGGCCTCGTTGCTTATAATGGAAGCCTCTGATCCACGCTCACGTCGTGCTCAATCCGGCGGCGGGCCGCGGTGCGGCGGCCCGGGCTCTCGATCCGATCGCGCGCGAGTTCCGCCGCCAGGGGTGGTCGGTCGAAGTCGCGCGCACCGAAGGGCCGGGGCACGGCGTCGAGCTGGCCGCGCGCGCGGCCCGGGACGGAGCGCGGCGCATTATTGCCGTCGGCGGCGACGGCACCGTGCACGACGTGGCGAACGGGGTGCTGCGCCACGACAGGAAGGCGGAAGTCATCCTGGGGGTCGTGCCGGTCGGCACTGGGAACGACTTCGCGAAGCTCGTCGGCGTGCACCCGGATGTTCCGGTGCACTCGGTCCAGCGCCTCGTGACGGCCCGCACGATGCGGTTCGATGCCGGCCGCGCGAACGACGAATACTTCGTGAACAGCGTGGGCTTCGGCTTCGGGCCCGCGGTCGTGCGCGTCCGCAACGCCATGCCGGGGCTCTCGGGGTTCGCGTCGTACTTCGTGCCGGTGTGGCGTGCGTTCGCGCAGTTTCGCCCGCCGCGCCTCGAGGTGCGGGCGCCCGGATTCGCGGAAACGGGGTACATGATGATGGTCGAAGTCTGCAACGGGACTACCGCCGGCGGCAGCTATCGTTTCGCGCCCGACGCGCAACCGGGCGACGGCCGGCTGGACGTCTGCCTCGTACGCCGCGTCTCGCTGCCGCGGTTCCTGCTCGCGGTGCCGCGCGTGATGCGCGGCACCCATACGAGAATGCGGGAAGTGGCGCTGTTTCAGACGCGGGAGGTCACGATCCGATCGCTCGACGGTCCACTCCTGCTGCACCTCGACGGCGAGCTGCGCGAGTCCCCGGCGCGCGATTGCGCCGTCCGGATCGAGCCCGGTTGCCTGCAAGTGATGGTGGCGCAATGACGCAGGCACGCAGCCGGGTAGGCGGGTGCGCGAGTAGGTGCGTCGTGGTCCTGGCGATGCTGCTACCCGGCAACCCGGCCACCCGCCTATCCGCCCAAGTTCCCGATACCACTCCCATTGTCCCGCCCATCGTCACGACCGGCGCAGTGGTTGTGCCGACCGACACGGCGCATCGCGTGCCGCCGTGGGGCGCGTTCCTGCGGTCGTTCGTACTGCCCGGCTGGGGTCAGGCGGCGACGGGCCGCCACGTCGCGGGTGTCGTCTTCGTGGCCTGGGAAGGGATTGCCGCGATGATGACCCTCAAGGCCCAATCGGAGCTGGATTACTTGCGGGAGACGGGTTCGGCCAACGTGCCCGCCAAGAAACAGGAAAAACAGGACTGGATCGTCCTCTGGGTCTTCAATCATTTCTTCTCGGCCGCCGAAGCGTTCGTCTCCGCGCACCTGCAGGACTTCCCCAAAGACCTCAAAGTGCAGGCGTTCCCGGGTGGCGTGGGGATCAGCGTGCCCGTGCCGCACCCGTGAATCCGGCCCCGTTGGGCGTTTTCGATTCCGGCATCGGCGGGCTGACCGTCGCGCGAGCGGTGTTCGAGCGGTTGCCGCACGAGTCGGTGATCTATTTCGGCGATACCGCACGCGTGCCGTACGGGCCCAAGTCGCCGGAGACGGTGCGCCGTTACTCCGGAGAGATCCTCGCCTACCTGGTGCAGCGCGGCGTGAAGGCGCTCGTCGTCGCCTGCAACACCATCAGCGCGCAGGCGCTCGACTTCCTCACGGAGCGCTCGCCCGTGCCCCTGGTGGGCGTGATCGAGCCGGGCGCGCGCGCCGCGGTGCAGGGCACGCAATCAGGGAAAATCGGGGTGATCGGCACGGCGGGTACGATCGCGAGCGGCGCGTACGAGCGCGCCATCAAGCGGCTGCGGTCCGAGGTCTCCGTGTGCGTGCAGGCCTGCCCGCTGTTCGTCCCGCTCGTCGAGGAGGGATGGTTCGATCACCCGGCGACCGAGCTGATCGCGCGGGAATATGTCGCGCCGCTCGAGCGGGCGGCCGTGGACGTGCTGGTCCTGGGCTGCACGCACTACCCGCTTCTGAAACCGCTGCTCGCCCGCGTGCTCGGTCCGCGCGTGGCGCTCGTGGATAGCGCCGAAGAGACCGCGAAGGTCGTGGCCCACGAGCTGGCGCGGCGCGACCTCGCGGCGCCACCCACCAACCACCCGACGCACCGATTCGTGGTCTCGGACGATGAGCCGCACTTTAGGAGAGTCGGAGCCCGATTCTTGGGAGAGAAACTGCAACACGTGGAGGTCGTCCCGCTCGGTTGACGACGCCTGTGTGATACGTCGTAGTGATAGGTCGTCAGTGAAACGTCTTCAGCTCGACGTTGTCTTTCGTAATGATCGCGTATCTCCCGCCGTCGAGAAACGCCCCCGGATTCAGGTACGCCCTCCCATTCGGCACGTGCGCCAGCGCCGGCCGATGCGTGTGCGCGAGGATCACCAGGTTCAGCTCCGGCCGCCGCGCCAGCAGCTCCTCGGCATAGGCCGCCTGCGCCCGTTCCGCCCGGTCGAGCACCGCCCGGTCGCGCGTATTGTCGGCGAGCTTGCGCGACAGCTGCTGCGCGATCCAGAACCCCACCGAGGGGTGGAGCGCCCGGAACACCCGGATCGTCGCCGGATGACGCGTGGCCCGGTGCATGAAGCGGGCGGTCCAGACCTGCTCCGTGAGCCCGTCGCCGTGCGCCACGAGCGCGCGGCGCCCCGCCACGTCGAACTCCGCTTCCCCGGGATAGAACGCGATCCCCAGGTCGTCAATCAGAAAATCGCCACCCCAGCGGTCGTGGTTGCCGCCGATGAACGTGATCGGCAGGCCGGCCTGCCGCAGGGCATGGAGCTTGGCGACCGTGGCAAAGTGGCGGCGCGGGATGACCGAGCCGTACTCGAACCAGAAGTCGAACATGTCGCCGTTGATGAGGAGCGCGTCGCCGAGATCCGGGACGGCATCGAGGAAGCGGTGAAACGCGGCGGCCACGCTGGGTGGGACCTGTCCGAGATGCGCGTCGGCGACGACGACAACGCGGGTAGCGGCGGGCGGGGGAGGCACGGCCCCAAGCTAGGAATCACCGGGAAGCGCCGCAAGCGCCTGTCCCATTTGACTTTTCGAGACTCGCCGTGGATTTTGCCCCGGCGTGATCAGCTCCATCACCCTGCGCGTCAATTATTCCGAGACCGATCAGATGGGCGTCGTCTACCACGCCAACTATTTGGTCTGGTTCGACCGCGCCCGGACCGAGCTCATGCGCGAGACCGGCCTGACGTACAAAGAGCTCGAGCAGCGGGGCGTCTACCTCGCGGTCTCCGAGGTCCGCATCCGCTATCGCGCACCCGCGCGCTACGACGACCTCGTTCAGGTTCGCTGCTGGGTCCGGGAGCTCGCGTCGCGACGTGTGACGTTCGGCTATGTGGTCGAGCGCGCCGCCACGAGCGAGCTGCTCGCGACGGGTGAAACGTCACTCGTATCGCTCACCCACCAACACACGGTCACGCGCATGCCGAGAGAGGTCCTCGACCTCCTCAAACCGATTCCCGATCCGGTGCGCATCTAGAGGTTAACTATTGAGACCGCAACGCGTTTTGCTTGACCGCCGCAGAGCACTCTCCTACATTGCCGCGTGTGCGTGTCTGGCCGGTTGCCGGTCCCGACCCGCCCCGCTGGTGCCGGAGCCGCTGGCGCCGGCAGACCGTGATTCCGCCGTCGCCTGGGCGCGGGCGACGCTACCCGCGCACCACACGGCCATCCGGTTCCGCTGGAAGTACGAGGATGACCAGAAGCGTTGGGGCGGCCGCGGCCAGGCGCGCATTGCGCCGCCCGATTCACTGCGGTTCGATTATGTCGGGCCACTGGGCTTGGGAGCGGGGGCAGCTGTGGTGGTGGCCGACTCCGCGATCTGGGCGGATCCCGAGAAGAACTTCCGCTCGCTGGTTCCGGCGGTGCGGATGCTGTGGGCGGGACTCGGCATCGTGCGGCCGCCCGCGCCGAATGCGGCGGTCTTCTCCCGCAGCGGTGGCGGGGCGGGCGGGGCGGGCGCGGGCGCGGGCGCCGACTCTAGCGTGCGGATTTGGCGCTTTGTGCAGGGCGAGGACACGCTCGACTATCGCGCGGCGGTGCGTGACACGCGCGTGCTGGAGGCCGAGTGGCGCCGGCAGGGCAAGGTGCAGGCGCGCAGCCGCACTGAATTCGACCTTCACCTCATGCCGGCGCGTGCCCGCATCGATTTCCCAGAGGGAGCGGCTCGCTTTGAGCTCACGGTGGTTGCGGTGGACACGGCCGCGGTGCTCGATCCGGCGATTTGGCGCGGGCGCCGCTAGCGCGTTGACCGTCGCGCTCAGCGGCTGTCTCTACGGCTTCGCCGGTGGCGGCCTGCCCAATATCAAAACCGTCGCGATCATCCCATTCGACAATCTCACGCCCGAACCGGCGCTCACGAAGGAAGTGAACGACGCGGTGAACGAGGCGTTCCAGCGGCGCCTCGGGCTGCGGCTCTCCGGCGAGGCGAGCGCCGACGCCGTGGTGCGGGGCAAGGTCACGCGCTACGACCCGGACCTGCCCCTCGCGTTTCAGGTCGGCCAGCAGACCACGAACGTGACGCAGCGCCAGGTCCAGATCACCGTGGACGTCGAGATCCTCGACCAGCGCCAGGGCAAGACGTTGTGGCAGGCGCAGGGGCTCAGCGAAGTTGGCGCGTATGCCCCGCCGCAGGAGGCGAACGGCCGCAAGATCGCGCTGCAAAAGCTCGTGGACGCGTTGGTGGACGGAGCGCTGTCCCAGTGGTGACGGGGGCCGGACGGGACCGCCGCGGCGCGACCTCGATGGGTTGCCTCGTATCGCTGCTGGTCGTGGTGGCGGTGCTGTATTACGGCGTCAACATCGGGGAGTTGTACTTCCGCTACTACCGCCTGCTCGACGAGATGCAGTCGCAGGCGCAGCTCGCCCCCTCGCTCGACGACGGCACGATCCGCCGTCGCATCCAGGCCGCGGCGCAGGACATCGGCCTCCCGCCGGAAGCGCAACAGATCAAGATCGTCCGCCGCGCGTCGCCGCGCGAGATCGTGATTGAAACGCTGTACAGCGAGACGGTCGACCTCCCGCTCTTCCACCACAGCTTCGACTTCCATCCGAAGGCGACTCAACCCCTCTAGCCGGCGCGCGTGGGCGCTCGTCACCGGCGTGCCGCTCCTGCTTGGCGCGGCGGGCGGCGTCGACTTCGCCCGCTTCTTCACCGTGCTGGCGGTGATGCTCGTGGCCGCGAAGCTCGCGGGCGAAGCGTTGGAGCGCCTGGGGCAGCCGGCCGTGATGGGCGAGCTGATCGCGGGCATCCTGCTCGGCGCCGGGTTTCTGAAGGTCATCCCCGTCGGTCCCGAGGACCCCCTCACGCCCGTGTTCCGCCTGCTCGCCGAGGTCGGCGTCGTGGTGCTGTTGTTCGAGATCGGGCTCGAGACCGATCTGCGGGCCATGCTGCGCGTGGGTGCGGCCGCGACCGCCGTCGCGGTCGTGGGCGTCACGGTGCCGTTCGTGCTCGGCTTTCTCTATTGGTGGTCCGGCGTGCACGGCTACGAGCACACCGTGTCGAGTCCTCTGACGACCGCCATCTACGTCGGCGCCGCCCTCACCGCCACGTCGGTCGGCATCACCGGGCGCGTGCTCAAGGACCTCCAGGTGTTGCACAGCCTCGAGGCGCGCCTCATCCTGGGCGCCGCCGTGATCGACGACGTCCTGGGACTCGTGATCCTGAGCGTCGTCTCGGGCCTCGCCGCCGGTACGGCGTTCAGCGTGCACGGCGTGCTGCGCATTCTGGGCGTCGCGGTGGCATTTCTGTTTGTCGCGTTGTGGATCGGGCTGCGCCTCGCACCGCGGCTGTTCGGCCTGCTGGACCGGATGCGGGTGCGCGGCGTCCTCGTGGTATTCGCGTTCGCGTTCCTGCTGCTGCTCTGCGTCCTGGCGGAGCGGGCCGGCACGGCGCTCATCATCGGGGCGTTCGCCGCCGGCCTCATCCTGTCCGAGACGAACCAGTTCGACCTCATCGAGGGGCAAATCAAGCCCATCGCGGACATTTTCACGCCCATCTTCTTCATGAGCATCGGGGCGGCCGTCGATCCCCGCGTGTGGAACCCGTTCGAGCCCGGGGGTCATCAGACCCTGGCGATTGGCGGGACCCTGTTCGCGATCGCCGTCATCGGGAAATTGGCGAGCGGGTGGGCCGTTCCGTGGCGGCACTTCAACCGCCTGGCGGTGGGCGTCGGCATGGCGCCGCGCGGCGAGGTCGGGTTGATCTTCGCGCAGATCGGGCTCACGGCGGGCATTCTCTCGAACCGTCTGTTCAGCGCTATCCTGCTGGTCGTCATCGCCACGACCTTGGTGACGCCGCCGCTGCTGCAGGGGGCGCTGCGCCGGGGCGCGACCCTCGACGCCGATTCGGTCCCGTGAGCACCGCCCACAAGGTTCGCACTCCGGGCGACGCCGTGCGGTGGCGCGAGCAGCAGCGCGGCCCGGTCGTGTTCACGAACGGCGTGTTCGATCTCCTCCACACCGGGCATGTCGCGTTGCTCGAAACGGCGCGGGCCGAGGGTGCGGCTCTAGTGGTTGGCGTGAACAGCGACGCGTCGGTGCGACGGTTGGCGAAGGGCGGACCCAACCGGCCCGTCGTGCCCGGGACCGATCGGGCCCGCGTCTTGGCGGCGCTCGCGTGCGTGGATTGCGTCGTGCTATTCGACGAGGACACGCCGCTCGCGCTGATCGAGCGCCTCCGGCCGGACGTCCTCGTGAAGGGCGCCGACTACACCCGGGCGGCGATCGTCGGCGCCGACCAGGTCGAGGGCTGGGGAGGGCGCGTCGTGCGGGTGCCGCTGGTGGAGGGACAGTCGACGACCGACCTGATCGCTCGCGTGCGACGGGGCGCCGATTCGTGACCAGTCCTCTATGAAGCTCCTGACGGACGAGGCCGATCTGGAGCGCGGCACGAGCTTCGCCGAGAACGCGGTCGCGAAGGCGCGGTATTTCGCCAAGCGAGGTCAAATGCCGACGCTCGCCGAGGACTCTGGCCTCGAAGTGGACGCGCTCGATGGGGCGCCCGGCGTCTTCTCGGCGCGCTGGGCGCAGATGCACGGCAGGGAAGGGGGTGACGCTGCGAACATCGCGCTGTTGTTGGAGCGCCTGGCCGATGTGCCCGCGGAGCAGCGCACCGCGCGGTATCGTTGCGTGGTGGCGTACCTCGAGACGCCGCTGGCCAAGCCGCAACTGGTCGAGGCGACGTGCGATGGACGCATCCTGCTCGAGCCCCGCGGAAACGGCGGCTTCGGCTATGATCCGCTGTTTTTCTCGGACGAGCTCAGTGCCACGTTCGGCGAGGCATCGCTGCCCGCCAAGCAGCGGGTATCGCATCGGGGACGGGCGATCCGGGCGCTCATCGAGGTGCTGGTAAGGCGCTCGCAGTAGCCCACGAATGACGCTCACACACAGCGACGACTGGCTCCTCGACACCGACCCGTCGATCCGCTGGCAGGTCATGCGCGACCTCTCCGACACGCCTGCGGAGATCGTCGCGGCCGAGCGGTCGCGCGTCGCGTCGGAGGGATGGGGCCCGCGGCTGCTCGATCAACAGCGCCCCGACGGCCATTGGGGCGATGGCGTCACCACGCCGCTCTGGTGGTCGAACCTCTACACCCTGCTGTTCTTGCGCGACCTGGGGCTCGACCCGCTGAGCGTGCGCGCCCGAACCGCGATCGATCGCGTTCGCAGCAACGTCACCTGGGGCCCCGGGTTCGGAGACTCGCCCTTCTTCGAGGGTGAGGTCGAGCCGTGCATCAACGGCCGCGTCGTCGCGCTCGGCGCCTACTTCGGCGAGCGCAGCGATCGACTCGTCGATCGCCTGCTGAGCGAACAGCTCGCGGACGGCGGCTGGAACTGCGAGGCGGAGCGCGGCTCGGTACGCTCGTCGTTCCACACGACGATCTGCGTGCTCGAAGGACTGCTCGCGTTCGAGCAGGCGTTCGGCGCTACCTCGGCGGTGACAGGCGCGCGGAGGCGCGCGCACGAGTATCTCCTCGAGCGTCGCCTGCTCCGAAGGTTGTCGACCGGCGAGGTGATCGAGCCGGCGTGGACGCAGTTCGCGTTTCCGACGCTCTGGCACTACGACGTGCTCCGCGCGCTCGACTATCTGCGCGCGGCCGGCGTGCGGCCGGATGCGCGGGTCGCCGAGGCCGTCGCGATCGTGCTCGAGCGGCGCCAGGGCGGCGGGCGCTGGCTGCTCGACGTGCGACACCGCAACACCCTTCACGAGGAATTGGCCGGCACCGTCGGAGCGCCGAATCGTTGGATCACGTTGCGGGCTCTCCGAGTGTTGGACTGGTACGCACGGCGGGACTGAACGAACGGTCGATCCGCGCTCATCGAGGTCTTGGTGCGCCGATCCAAGTAGCTTTTTCGCGTTCCCCCGCTAGGTTGTGTCAGTGCTCTCCTCGGCGCCTCAGCATCGCGGCGTCTTGGCGACTAGCCGTTCGGGGCGTAGCGCAGTCCGGTAGCGCGTCTGGTTTGGGACCAGAAGGTCCCGGGTTCAAATCCCGGCGCCCCGACTACTCAAGAAGAACGGGACAGACCCTCGGCTCGTCCCTTGCTGAGTAACCGCTCAGCGAAATCAAGGCGTTCCTGTGTTTCCGCTAGTTCCTCTTGGAGGCTCTGGAGGCCGCGTTCCAGTGCCTCGAGCCGCGCGCTGACGTCGGCAGACGGCTCTGCGGAACGAGCGGCACGCAGACGGGCGATCTTGAGCACCGTGACGGACACGATCGCCACGGTGGCTATGAACCCCATAACAATCGGCTCCATATGATCCTTCCTCGCGTAGATCCTGAAGTGGCGTCGGCCAACGAATCGCGCTCAACCCGCGGGACCGTAGACCTTTACGCGGAACGCCGCCAGTCGGCTTCAACGCACGCAAGGATCGCCTGGCACGTTCACGGAGGGACGCCCTCTGCCGACGGGCTCTTCGTATCCGACGGCGTACCGTGCTTACAAGCTCGCGGCCCAGTGACTAATCGGCGACACACCGGGTGCTTTCCGGATTGACAGCCTCCACAGGCACCCTAAGGTTGGAGCGACGGGTGTCGAAATCGGAGACGATGAAAGATGGAACAGACCCGCGACGCATTACCTGGAGCGTGGGCCCGCTTGATTCAGGACGTCAGCTGCGGCCTCAGACGCGGCGCGTGGTATCGCGTCGTCGGGCTCACGCCCGAAGACGTCGTCCTCCAGGTGCCGCGACGCGAGCGGGTCCGCGTGCCGCGGCGCTTCCTGGAAACCCTCTTCTCGCGCCCGCAGCGCTGGACTGTCGTGCCCGTTCCGGCGACGGACGCCCCGCCCTCGGATCACTGGCACGAGCGGTACGCGGTCTGTCCAGCGTGCCGCGCCCGCGCACCGATCGCGGCCTTCGCCGCCGAGCTCCGCTGCCCCAAGTGCGAAGGGCTGTTCGACGTTGCCTGGGACGAGGGGTATTTGGCCGCCGGTTGACCGCCGCAGGGAACCCCGAGGTGCCACCGGTGGTTTGTATAGGGTCGTAATAGCTGCGAGATCCCGATGCAAGCGAAGAAACCCCGTGCCACGAGGCGGCACACACGGATTACGTGTCGCCACCTGCAACAGTACGAAACCGATTGGCTCGGCCGGACCTATGTCGGCTGCCCGATCTGCAACCGCTGGAAACGCATGAAATCGAGGCACGCGCCGGCCGATGGGAAACGGTTGGCGGCGTGACAGTAGCAAGAGGGGTCAGGACGTGAAGTCCTGACCCCTCAATCATGTCCGCCGATATAGAGCCGGATCATCCTCTCCCAGTAAGGCCAATCGTGTGCCCAGCCATCCCAAATCCGCAGGGCGTTCCCAATGCCCTTATCCCACAGGATCGTCGAGAAGTCCCGGTTGTTCTGGCACGCCGGGTCTTCGCGGCCGATCGCGAAGATGATATCCTGACGGCGGAACGCCGCGAGCCGCCCGTGATCATGCTCGTGACGCATGAAATCGAACGGATTGCAGGCGTACACGTTGCCATCGGAGTAGCCGCCCGTCAGGTGCTTGATGTCGTATAACCCCGACAAGCCGATAATGCGGTTCACGATGTGGGGATGGCGGAGACCGAAGCAGGCAGCGTGATAGGCCCCGAAGCTCGCGCCCGTCGCGATCACGAACGGTGTCGGGTTCTTCGAGGCGGAGAACGGAATGACCTCGTCCAGTAGGTAGCGGTCGTACTGCAGATGTCGCCAGGCCCGGGCGCCCGGGTGCAGCTGCTCGCCGTACCAGCTCTCCTCGTGCACGTGGTGCATGCAGAACAACTGAATCCATCCGCGCTCCAGGTACTCGCCCAGCACGCCGGGACGGTGCATCGAGCGGTCTGTCCACTCGGTGTAGCCGCCGAGGGTCGTGGGAAACACGAGGACCCGCGCGCCGGCGTGACCCCACACCTGGAGCGCCATGTCCCGGCCGAGCGCCGGGCTGTGCCAGCGGTGGTATTCGCTGTTCAGGGGGCCGCCTGCAGCAGAAAGGGCAGGGCCTTGCGGAAGCGACGGCCCCAGGCCGATTCGTGATGCACGCCGTCAGGATCCTCGAGCCACTGCAAGTCGCGACCCGCCACGTAGCCTTTCTCCAGGAGCACGTCTCGCAGCCGGCGCGCGAACTCCACGCTGCGCGCGTCCTCGCGCCTGCCGATGTCCACGTACAATCGTCCCGGCAGTCGGGGCGCTCGAGCAATGACGTCGAGCATGGCGCCGTCGGCGAACCATACGGAGGGACTCAGGGCGGCGGCGAAGCCGAATACCTCCGGGTAACGGAAAAATGCATACAGACTGATCAGGCCCCCCATGGACGAACCCGCGATTCCGGTGTGCTCCCGATCGGGCAGCGTGCGAAACCGCTCGTCCAGCAGCGGTTTTGCCGTGCGGGTGACGAACTCGAGATAGCGATCGCCCTTACCACCTCCTTCCGCTCCGACGAACGGACTGTACTCGTCGATTCGCGTCGCTCCGATGTTGGGGATCCCCACGACAATCGCCTCGACGCCCCGGCGACTCGCCCACTCGATGCCCTCGCCTACCCCCCACGCACCGGCGAAACTCGTGGCGGCATCGAACAGGTTCTGCCCATCGTGCATGTAGATGACCTGGTAGCAGGTGTTGCCCCGTGCGTAAGACGGCGGGACGAACACGAGTAAATCGCGCCGGTTGTCGAGCTCCGGGCTGTACACCGCCGGAAGAACGTGCAGCTGGCCTCGGCGGGCGCGCCAGCGCGGCAGGAATCGTAGGAGAGGGCGCATCGGTCAAAAAATGTAACCCCTAGTCACAGGCGCCTCGAACCCACACTTTGGGCGTGGGAGAGGACCATGAACGTGCGCGTGGGTCTCATCGTCGGTCGGGAGTGGTCGTTCCCGCCCAAGTTCATCGAGGAAGTGATTCGTCGCGATCGGGGTGTCGTCGCCGAGTACGTCACGCTCGGTGGCGAGGCGATGGACGCCGCTTCCCCGTACCGCGTCATCATCGACCGTATCTCTCACGAGGTGCCGTTTTACCGCTCGTACCTGAAGCATGCCGCGCTCCAGGGCGTGACGGTGGTCAACAACCCGTTCATGTGGAGCGCGGACGACAAGTTCTTCGGGGCGACGCTCGCCACCAAGCTCGGCGTAGCCAGCCCGAAGACGGTCGCACTGCCCAACAAGGACTACATTCCGGGGATTCACCACCAGGCGAGCCTGCGGAACCTCGCGTTCCCGCTCGATTGGGACGCGGTGGTAGGGCACGTCGGGCTGCCCTGCATTCTCAAGGACGCACACGGCGGCGGGTGGAAGGACGTGTTCGTGTGTCGGACGCGCGAAGAGCTCCTTCACTACTACGACCATTCGGGTCTGCGGACGATGATCGTCCAGGAGTTCATCGCCTGGGAGCAGTTCGTGCGTTGTCTCTGCATTGGGCAGCGGGATGTGTTGCCGATTCACTACGATCCGCAGGCGCGACAGTATCACGCGGACCCGGACTATTTGAGCCCGGCGCTCCGGAATCGCATCGTGAAGGACTCGCTCACGCTGGTTGGCGCCCTGGGCTACGACATGAACTCGATCGAGTGGGCGGTAAAGGACGGCGTGCCCTTCGCGATCGACTTCATGAACCCGGCGCCCGACTTCGATATCAACTCGCTCACGCCCGAGTACTTCGACTGGGCGGTGCAGCACATGGCGGACCTCGCGATCGAGCTCGCCCAGGGGCGGTCCCGAGCCGGTGCAAGCCGGACGCCGCATTGGCAGACGCTGTTCAAGGGACGGGCCCAGCGTGCCGCCCCTCGCGGCACCCCGCGCACCCGCTCGACATGAGCGCCGGGCTGCACGACGCTGTCGAGCAGTATCACGGGCTCCTGAGCGATGACGTCGCCGCGGAGTCGGGGGCGGCGCTCGACGCGGCGCTCCAACGCCGCGGGCTGTTCTTCGGCGAGCGACCACTCTGCACGGTGCTGCGGCCGCGGCTCCTCACCGCCGGGCAGTACCGGTTCGTACGGGAGCGCTGCGCCGTCCTGCTCAGCGCGCTCGGTCGGGCGTACCGCGCGGCATGTGAGAGCGAGGACGTGCGGCGGCAGTTCGGCCTCATGGAGTGGGAAGAGGGGCTGATACAGCGCGATCCCGGCTTTCCCGATCCCAGCCCCACCTCCCGGATCGACGCGTTCTATCTACCGGACCAGGGCGTGTTGAAGGTCACCGAGTACAACGCCGAGACGCCGGCCGGCGCGGCGTACGGAGATGCGCTGGCCGAGGTCTTCCTGGCCCTGCCCGTGATGCGGCAGTTCCTCCGTCGCTTCGACGTCCGGCCACTCCCCGCCCGGCACGGGGTGTTGCACGCGCTGCTCGCCGCGTACCGCTCGTGGAGCGGCGTAGGCAGCCCGCGCATCGCCATCCTCGACTGGCGCGAGGTGCCGACCTACAGCGAGTTCGTCCTGTTCCAGGAATATTTTCGCTCCCACGGCCTGGAGGCGGTGATCGCGGACCCGCGCGACGCGGAGCTTGCGGACGGTCGGCTGGTGCTGTGCGGCGCGCCGGTCGACCTGATCTACAAGCGCGTGCTCTTGAGCGAGCTGGTGGAACGCTGTGGCCGCGACCACGCGGTGATCCGAGCCGTGCAGTCCGGCGCCGTGTGCATGGTGAACCCGTTCCGCTGCAAGATCCTCCACAAGAAGGCGAGCCTCGCGGTGCTGAGCGACGAGCGGAATGCCGGGCTGTTTTCGGACCCCGAGCGCGCCGCGATCGGCGATCACATCCCCTGGACCCGGATGGTGGCGGAGCGCATGACCACGCACGCTGGACGCACGGTGGACCTCGTGCCATTCATCGTCGCGAACCGGGAACGGCTGGTGCTCAAGCCCAACGATGAGTACGGCGGCAAGGGCATCGTGCTCGGCTGGAGCGTGGACGACGCGGCGTGGGAGCGAGCGGTGCGTGCCGCATTGAACGAGGCGTACGTCGTGCAGGAGCGCGTCCCGATCCCGAGTGAGTCTTACCCGAGCTTCGAGGACGGCCGGCTGGTGTTCGCCGACCGCATTCAAGACACCAATCCGTACGCCTGCTACGGGAGCTACGTGGAAGGCTGTCTCTCGCGGCTCTCGACGGCCGCCCTGGTCAACGTCACCGCCGGCGGCGGCTCTCAGGTGCCGACGTTCATCGTGGAGCCGCGGTGAAACCGCCCTCGCTCACCCTGGGGATCGAAGAGGAATACCAGATCATCGATCCCCAAACCCGCGAGCTCACGTCGTACATCACCCAGATGCTGCAGGAAGACCATCTGGTGATCGCGCAGGTGAAGCCCGAGCTGCACCAGTCGATCGTGGAAGTCGGCACGGTCGTGTGCAAGACACCGGCGGAGGTGCGGGCCGAACTGGTCAAGCTGCGGCGAGACGTGAGCGGGCTGGCCGCCAAGAACGGTCTCCGGATCGCCGCGGCGGGCACCCATCCGTTCTCGTCGTGGACCCAGCAGGAGATCACGCCCCTGGAGCGCTACCTCGGCGTACGCAAGGACATGGGGGAGCTGGCGCAACGGTTGCTCATCTTCGGCACCCACGTGCACATCGGCATCGAGGACCGTGGGTTCTTGATCGACGCACTGAACGTGTCGAGGTATTTCTTGCCACACCTCCTGTGCCTGTCCACGAGCTCGCCGTTCTGGATGGGTCGCAGCACCGGGCTCAAGTCGTATCGCAGCGTCGTGTTCCGCGGGTTCCCGCGCACCGGCGTGCCGCGCGCGCTCCGCTCCTGGAGCGAGTACACGGAACTGGTTGAGGTATTGTCGCGCACCCAATGCATCCCCGATGGATCGAAGATCTGGTGGGATGTGCGGCCCAACTGGAGCTATCCGACGCTCGAGTTCCGGGTGTGCGACGTGTGCACGCGCGTGGACGAGGCGGTGTGCGTGGCCGCGATCATCCAGGCGGTCGTGGCGAAGCTGTGGCGACTGCGCCGTGACAACCTGTCCTTCCGCGTGTATCCGGCTGAGTTCATCGAGGAGAACAAGTGGCGCGCCGTCCGCTACGGGCTGGACGGGCAGCTCATCGACTTCGGCAAGGGGATCGAGCTTCCTGCCCGGGAGCTGGTGCGCGAGCTCCTCGAGTGGTTCATCGGCGACGTCGTAGACGAGCTGGGCAGCCGTAAGGAGGTCGAGTACGCCTACCGCATCCTCGAGGAAGGCTCGAGCGCAGACCGGCAGCTCGCCACATACAAGCGAACGGGCGATTTCAAAGCTGTGGTGGACCAGCTGATCGCGGAAACGGCGGAAGGCTTGTAGTGCGTCCCTCGCGTAATTAGGCTTGGCGCATGCCCGACCGCCCGACCATCGGCATCACGACCCAGACGCTCGAGCCAGCTCCCAACCGGCTCCTGCCGCGCTGCTGGGTGATGAGCCAGCGCTATGTCCAGGTCCTCGCCGCGGCGGGTGGCGTCCCGTGGGTCATCCCGTTGCTCGAGGGCGATGAGGATACGCTGCGAGCGATCTACGAGCGGCTCGACGGGCTGTTTCTGCCCGGCGGCGTCGACGTGGACCCCGGGGCCTACGGAGAAGCACGCGGCCCGCATTGCGGCCCGATCGATCCAGCCCGAGACTGGGCCGAGCTGCGGCTCGTGCGGTGGGCCCTCCAGGACGCGAAGCCCGTGCTCGCCGTTTGCCGCGGGGCACAGCTCCTCAACGTCGCGTTCGGTGGCACCCTCTACCAGGACGTGGCCGCCCAGCACCCGGGCGCGATCAAGCACGACAACTTCCCGACCGGCGGCCGGCGGCGCGACGAGCTCGCGCACCCCGTCCGTCTGACGGCGGGATCACGGCTTGCCCGGCTGCTCGAGGCGGAGGTGCTCCCCGTGAACAGCATGCACCATCAGGGGATCGCGCGACTCGCGCCCGGGCTCGTGGCCGTCGCCACCTCCGCCGACGGTCTGATCGAGGGCGTCGAGACCGCCAACGGCCACTTCGTGCTCGGCGTGCAGTGGCACCCCGAGGATCTGGTGGACGTCAATCCCCGGATGCGCCGCCTATTCTCCGAGCTGATCTCGGCCGCCGCGGCGTAAGTCTACTCTCCGTACGGAATCCAAATGTTCTTGACCTGGGTGGCCTCGCGAAGGAACTCCTGTCCTTCCCCCTGTTTCGGGTCCATCCAGTCCCGCGCGTGCCACTCCGCCCACGTCCGCTTCATGTTGCCGGCCGACGCCCGCTCGACCTCGGCGCCCGCCGCCTGATTGCCGAAGTACCACACCGCGTCCACGTCGTCGTGCTCGGCGAGCACCTTGGCGAGGGCGTCCTTTGCTCCCGTCACGATGTTGATCACGCCTGCGGGCACGTCCGACGCTTCGAGCACCGTGTACAGCTCCGCGGCGGCGAGGGGATGGGCCTCGGATGGCACCGCGATCACCGTGTTGCCCACCGCCACCGCGGCGGCCACGAGCGACACGAACCCGAGCAGCGGGTGCTCTTCGGGGCAGGCGATCCCGATCACGCCGATCGGCTCGTGCATCGCGAGCGTGATGCCCCGAATCGGCGTCTGGTGCACGGCACCGTCGTACTTGTCGGCCCAGGCGGCGTAGGTGAAGAGTCGCGCGACGCTCGCGTCCACCTCCGGCCGCCCGGCCTGTCCCCCCCCCGTCATGGCCGAGATCCGTTCGGCGAATTCCGCGGCGCGCTGCGCGAGGTTCTCGGCCAGATAGTAGAGAATCTGCCCGCGATTGTGGCCGCTCGTCCTGGACCACCCCGCGGCTGCGTGCGCCGCCTCGACCGCATTCCGAATGTCCTTGCGATTCCCCTCGGCCACCTCCGCAATGAGATCACCCGACGGACTCAGGATCTTGCGGCTGTAGCCTTGATCGGGGCGAACCTGCGCGCCGCCGATGAAGAGTTTGTAGGTGCGGTCGAGGGGAGGGACTTGTTTCGAACGCGGAACGCGGAAGTCGGAACGCGGAACAGGTGCGCGTCTCTTGTTCCGCGTTCCGCGTTCCGCGTTCCGAGTTTGTTGGAGATACTCCCACATCCCCTCCCGTCCCCCCTCTCGCCCGAACCCCGATTCGCGATATCCCCCAAACCCCGAGGCCGCGTCGAACAGATTGGTACAGTTGATCCAGACGACCCCGGCCTTGATCTTCGGCGCCACGTCGAGCGCCAGATTGATGTTCTCGGTCCACACACTCGCGGCCAGGCCGTATGGCGTGTTGTTGGCCAGCTCTACGGCTTCGGCGGGCGTGCGGAACGTCATCGTGACGAGCACCGGTCCGAAGATCTCGACCTGCGCGACGGTCGCCGCGGGCGACACGTTGGTGAACAGGGTAGGGGGGTAGAAATACCCGTCGGTGGGGCAGGCCCAGGACGGTTGCCATAACGTCGCGCCCTCTTCCACACCCTTGTCCACCAGCTGGCGGATTCGCTCGAGCTGCACCGGGGCCACGATGGCGCCCATGTCCACTGCCTTATCGAGTGGCGGGCCGACGCGCAGCTTCTCCATGCGCGCGCGCAGCTTCGTCACCAGGCGCTCCGCAATCCCCTCGTGCACCAGCAGCCGCGACCCGGCGCAGCAGACCTGCCCCTGGTTGAACCAGATCGCGTCCACCACGCCTTCGACCACGCTGTCCAGGTCCGCGTCATCGAACACGATGAACGGGCTTTTCCCACCCAGCTCGAGCGAGAGCTTCTTTCCCGATCCTGCGGTCGCCTTGCGGATGATTCGGCCTACCTCGGTCGAGCCCGTGAACGCGATCTTGTCCACGTCGGAATGCTTGACGATCAGCTCACCGGTACGGCCGTCTCCGGTGATGACGTTGAGCACCCCCGCGGGGAGCCCCGCGTCGTGCGCGATCTCGGCGAGGCATAGCGCCGTCAGCGGTGTGAATTCTGCCGGCTTCAGTACCACTGTGTTTCCGGCGGCCAACGCGGGTGCGATTTTCCACGCCACCATCAGCAGCGGGAAATTCCAGGGGACAATCTGCCCCACGACGCCCACCGGACCGTAGCCCGCGAACTCCGAATCGGCGAGCTGCGCCCATCCGGCGTGGTGCGTCAGGTGACGCGCGACGAGCGGGATGTCCAGGTCGCGCGTCTCGCGAATTGACTTGCCGTTGTCCAGGCTCTCGAGCACCGCCAGCAGACGCGAGTGCTTCTGGACCGCGCGCGCGAGCGCGTACAGGTGACGCGCCCGGGCATGGCCCGACAGTTTAGCCCAGGCGGGGAACGCTGTGCGGGCCGCAGCGACGGCGGCGTCCACGTCCGCCTCACCGGCCTGCGTGACGCGCGCCAGTTTCGCTGTCGTGGCGGGATTGATGACGTCGAATCCCTCGCCCCCGTCACTCTTGATCCAGCGCCCGCCGACGAGCAGCCCGAAATCGCGTCCGTGCTGGTCGAGCCACGCGAGCGCCGGCTTCTCGCTCTCGGGCGCCGGCCCGTAGGCCATCGTCTCGAAGATCTCGGAGACCGTGGTCATACCATCGGGTGTCGGTGCGCCGCCGAGTAGCGGCCCGTCACGTAGTGCTCGAGCTGTCGCTCGATGTCGGTGAGCAGCGCGGAGGCGCCGAGCCGGAACAGATCGGCTGCGAGCCAGCGGTCGCCCAGCTCCTCCTTCATTAGTATCAGCCACTCGAGCGCCTGCTTGGCCTTGCGGATCCCGCCCGCCGGCTTGAACCCTACGGCGAAGCCGGTGCGCTCGTGGTAGTCGCGGATTTGCCGGGTCATCACGACGCCCACGGGAAGCGTCGCATTGACGGTCTCCTTGCCCGTGGACGTCTTGATGAAGTCTGCGCCGGCCATCATGGCGACCTGGCTCGCACGCGCCACGTTGACGAGCGTCGCGAGGTCGCCGGTGCCGAGGATCACCTTCATGTGGGCGGCGCCACAGGCCTCGCGGAAAGCGTGCACCTCGTCGTACAACGCCTCCCACGCGCCCGCGAGTGCGTGGCCGCGTGTGATCACGACGTCGATCTCTTCCGCGCCGGCGGCGACCGACGCCTTGATCTCCTCGATCCGTTGGGGCAGGGGATTGAGGCCTGCGGGGAAGCCCGTCGAGACGGCGGCGACCGGGATCCCCGAGCCTGCCAGCGCCTCGACCGCGAGCGGGATGAAGGCGTGATATACGCACACGGCGCCGACCCTGATGCCGAGCTCGGTCGCGCCCAGGGCGTCGAGCAGGTCGCGGCGGACCGGGTTCTTCGCCTTGGCGCACAGCCGGAGCACGTTGGTCGGCGTGTCGTCGCCTTGGAGTGTCGTCAGGTCCATGCAGGTGATCGCGCGCAACAGCCAGGCGGCCTGCCATTCCTTCTTGACGGTGCGGCGGGTCGGGATGGTAGCCGCCCGGCGCTCCACAGCGCTGCGGTTGATCCGCAGGGCGCGCACCAGGTCCAGGTCGAGCGGGGTGCCGGGATTCCGCTGGGGGGCGGTGAAGACCCGCAACGCCCGTTCGGGCGAGACCACCGGCGCGCCATGTCTGACCTTGGTGTCCATCCGCATCCAATCTACGAGGTCCGGATGCAGGCGTTATTCGCCGCCGGCAGGTCCGCCGCCAGCCTCGGACCCGGCCACGGCGCGGCGGCGCGCCCCGGACGCCGGCTGCGGACGGCCGGTACCTCCGACGAGCCCGTTGCACCCTCCGACCATTGCACCATCCTACCATTGCAATTCCCATAGGGTTGCGTACCTTCGTGGAACGTCTCAGCCTGTCGCCAAGATGGCGCAATGAGCGAGAACGTCCTTCAGGGGAAGGGGTTCCGAGGGCTGTTCGACGCCTGTCCCGACGCGATGGTGGTCGTCGACCGGCGGGGCAGCGTCGTCGCCGTGAATCGCGAGGCCACACAACGCTTCGGCTGGGCCGAGGAATTGTTGGGCCAGCCGGTCGATCAGTTGATCCCCCCGCGTTTCCGCCGAGTCCATGTCGCGCAACGAGCGAGCGAGAACGAGTCGCCCGGGATCGCACCGAGGGCGGCCCCGGTCAGTCTCTTTGCGCGCCGGCGGGACGGGACCGAGTTCCCGGTCGAGATCAGCCAAAACCGACTGGGTTCGGGGACGGACGCGCTGGCCTTGGTCACGATCCGGGACCTCACCGAGTGGCGCCGGGCCCAGGACAGCCTGTTCCGGGAGAAGGAGCAGGCTCTCGTCACCCTGGAATCCATCGGGGATGGCGTCGTGACCACCGACGCGGCCGGGATGATCACGTACCTGAACCCGGTCGCGGAGCGGCTCACCGGATGGCGCGCCGTGGAAGCTCTCGGGCAGCCGCTGGACACCGTCCTCACCCTCATTTTCGACGCTACTAGGCTGCCCATCGAAAGTACGGCCGCTCGCTGTCTTCAGGAAGCGCGCACAGTGGATCTGCCCGAAGGTGTGTTGTTGCTGCGCCGCGATGGTACGGAAGTGGCAATCGCGGATTCGGCCGCCCCGATCCACGACCGAAACGGGGCGACGACCGGCGTCGTGGTCGTATTCCACGACGTGACCGAGAAGCGCCGCGTGGCCCATAAGCTTTCCCACGCGGCCACGCACGACTCCCTCACCGGGCTGGTGAACCGGAACGAGTTCGAGCGGCGCCTGATGCGGGTCGTGGCCGATGCTGCCGACGCCGTCGATGCCGGCGCCGAGCACGCGCTGTGCTACCTGGATCTCGACGGATTCAAGCTCATCAACGACACCTGCGGCCACGAGGCGGGGGACGAGCTGCTTCGCAAGATCGGCGCCCTGCTGAGCGGGCAGATGCGCCGGCGCGACACGCTTGCACGCATGGGAGGCGACGAATTCTGCGCCCTCTTGGAGCACTGTCCGCTCGCGGAGGCGGAAGAGATCGCGGAGAACCTCCGTCGCACGGTGGAAGCGTTCCGCTTCTTATTCCACGACAAGACCTTCTCGCTGGCAGTCAGTATCGGCGTGGTTCCGATCACAGCTACCAGCGGACGATCGGCCGCCGTGCTCCGGGCTGCTGACAGCGCCTGTTATGTCGCCAAGGACGCGGGACGCAACCGAATCCATGTCGAGCGACTGGAGACAACCCCCGGCGTCTTGCAGGAGGCGGAGACTCGACGGGTCACACGCCTCTCTCGGGCCGTGGATGAGGGCCGCTTTCAGTTGTATACACAGCAGATTGTCCCGCTCAAGCCGGAGCGACGCTCACGCCACCGGTGCGAGATCTTGTTGCGCCTGCCGGACGAGCATGGGGGCCTGCTCACCCCTGATTCTTTTCTCCCTCAAGCGGAGCGGTACAACCTCATGCCGGCGATCGATCGTTGGGTAGTGTCTCAGACGGTCGCACGCCTGGGTCACTGGCATCGGGAGCATCCGGAGTGCGAGCTGCCCCTCTGCTCGATCAATCTCAGCGCCGCCTCCCTCAAAGAGGACTTCGTCCCCTTCGTGCGAGAGCAGCTGACGGAGCACCGCCTCCCGCCTGAGGGTCTCTGCTTCGAGATCACCGAAGCCGCGGCCCTCGGCAACCTTGCCCACACGGTCAGCCTGATCTCCCAGATCCGGGCAACAGGTTGCGGGGTCACGCTCGAAGATTTCGGCAACGGTCTGACCTCGTTCGCCTACCTCAAGTCGCTTCCGGTCGATTTTGTGAAGATCAGCGGGCACTATGTCCGCGGCGTCGCGGAGGACCCGGTGTACGGCACCCTCGTGAGCGCGGTCAACCAGATCGGCGGGCTCATGGGCGTCGCCACGATCGCCGAGGAGGTGGACAATGAGATCGTTCTGGAGACGCTGAAGACCTTGGGAGTGGCCTATGCGCAGGGCATGGCTGTGGCGCCGCCTCAGCCTCTGGCGGATCCGGACGGAGCCATGGTCCTGCCCTGCTATCAGCGCTCGGCATGATCTACGATGGCTTCTTCTCCTTGGTGGTGTCCCGCTCGACCTTGTGATTCTCCGGCCGGTGCTCGCCCTCGTGAGGGTGTTCCGGCTGCCGCTCGGCCGCTTTGAGGCTCCGTCGCTCGGTCTGCGTCCCGAGTTGTTGCGCTGTCGAGCGGTCGGCCGGGGTGGCAGGGCAGCGCCTGCTCGCGGACTTTGAACGGCACCATCCCGGCCGCTTGACCTCCTTGACCCCGAGCCGCGAGAGTCCGTGTAGGGAAGGAGGGTCTTCTGATGGCGATCCGAACCACCTGCATCCTGGGGGCGATTCTCGCCGGCTTGGGGACCGGATGCGCCGGGCATGCGGAGTACGACCCGTTTCTCGTTCCCGAGGACCGCATCTACGGCACCGTTAAGACGATCGCGCTGTATGCCGTGTTGGCGCCGAGCGAGCTCGGGAGCGTGGACCCGCAGCGCGGCAAGTTCGCCGCGCTGATTGCGGCGCAGCTCGAGGCCGCGGGCTTCACGGTGGTGCCGCCAGAGGTGAGCGACTCGATTTGGACGCGCCTCACCGACTCGCTCGGCGGCCTGCACGACAGCCACACGGGAGAGCGCGACACGGTCAAGCTGAACACCGCCCGCGCGCTGGCCATGAGCGAGCTGCAAGCGCGGTTTCATGCCGACGCCTGGCTCCATCCCTACATCGTGTTCTCCGACGCCAAGTACGAGGAAGGCGACGCGCAATGGGACGGCGCCAAGCAGTCGTACCAGTCCTTAGGCAAGAAACTCCTGACCGCCCTGTTGGGTGAGGGGACCTCTGGCAAGACCAAAGCCTTGTCCTTGTGGGTGGTCATGGAGGACATGGACGGCGAGGAGCTGTACGAGAACCAGGGCGGTCTACAGCTGTATATGATCCCGCAAGGCCAGGACGTCGTGAAGATCGATCCTGCCGAGCTCTATGCCGACTCGAAGCGCAACAGCACCGCCGTGCGGCTGGCGCTGGAGCCGCTCGTGACGCGGAAGGCTAAGTAGGCCGCTTCTCCTTCGTAGTGTCCCGCTCGGCCTTGTGATTCTCCGGCCGGTGCTCGCCCTCATGAGGGTGCTCCGGCTGCCGCTCGGCCGCTTTGGGGCTCCGCCGCTCGGTCTGCGTCCCGGCAGTGGGCGGGACTGCACGCGCGGGCGGAAGCCCTTCACGCGCGGGACGCAACCCTGGCGGCGGCTTCTCGGCTCGTGGCTCGGGCACGGCCGGGCGCACGAGGCGACGCGGGTTCGCGTTCGGCGAACTCGTGCGCAGGGTGTGAGTTGTCGCGCTGTCGAGCGGGCGGCCCGGGTGGCCGGAGAGCGTCTGCTCGCGCGCCGCGAACGGCACCGGCGCCGGGGCAGGCTGACGCCGGACGATCACTTCCCGCGTCGTCACTCTCTCGGGCGGCCGGCGGGCCTCGATGATCGTGGGCTGCGCCAGCACGCTCTGCCGCGTCGGCGTGACCCGCGCCGCGAAGCCCACCACCTGGGCTTGGTCGAGCCGGTCGCGCGGTACCACGATTACGCTCCGGTTCACCGGGCGCGACTCCACGAACGTCTGGTGCGACACGACCGTGACCGCATCCGGCGCGCCGCGGTTGCGGTACTTGATGTTGGTGACGTTCACGTTCGTCACGTTGATGTTGGTGACGTTGGTGACGTTGGTGACGTTCACGTTGCGGACGTATGTGTTGCTGACGTGATAGGCGGGGTAGTACGGCTCCTCCGGCGCGAGCGGGAACCAGGCCACGCCCTCGCCGACCCCGATCGCGACGCTCCAATTGCGCCCCCCCACGAAGGCAACCAGCGCGGGCGCGTACACCGGCCGGGCCACGACCCGGCCCGGCACCCAGGCCCATCCGTTCCCGACGTACACCCAGCGTCCGTAATGGAACGGAGCGAAGCCCCACGGGGCGTCGTCGATCCACGTCCAGCCCCACGGCTCCACCCAGGCCCAGTGGCCGTAGCGGTACGGCGCCCAGCCGGCCACGACTCGCCGCGGGACCCACACGGCGCCGTACTCCGGGGTGTCGCGCCAGTCGCCGTTGTCGTCCAGGTCTTCGTAGCCGATCACATCCCGCGAGACGTAGCGCGCCGAGCGCGCGTCGTCCCAGCGGCGGTCGCGGCTGGCGCACCAGTTCTCCCAACCGTCCATACGGATCGCGTCGCGGACGTCGTAGGCGGGGGATGCGCCGACGCCTCCCACGACGATGGCGGTCTGCTCCGGATGCACCGTGAACGCCGAGCCTGACGCGGTGACCTCCGCTTCGCCGTGCCGCACCGTGACGGACGTCGTGTCGCCGGTCGAGTCGACGTCGACGCGGTACACCCCCGAGCGGAGCAGCGAGACGGCGCCACTCGGGGTGTCGATCTCGAGGCTCTCGTTCTCGCCCAGGTCGCGGACCCGCACGTTGAGCGACCCCTGCGCCAGCCGAACCTGAACGGTGCGGTCATCGAGGGCGAGGAATCCGAACGCGCTCTGGGGCGCGAGGCGGAAGGCGCTCGAGCCGACGGTGATCTCGGCGCGCGCGTCGTCGTCGGTCCAGAGGTGGTCGCCGTTGTGCAGCGGGTAGTTGATCGTCGCGGCGGTCCAGTCATCCATGTCGCCGGGCCGGAACGACACCGATCCGGACAGGTAGCTCAGCCGGCCGACGCGGCTGGGCGGGTCCCGGTCGGCGGGGGGCGTAGGCCGATCGCCTCCCTGGAACGCTGGAAGGACGGCGAGCAGCAGCAACGAGCCGAGGGAGCGGGTGGTGTCCATCGGGCGATTCCTCCTTGGCCGGATCGGGCGCCTGGAACTGGGCCCCTACGATAAGGCGTGGCGCTCCCGGCACCAAATCGACGACGGAGGACCCGAAGAGTTAGGTCGTAAAGTGAAACGCGCGCACGTGCGTAACCAATGGATCGGCACCGTTGGCACCACTTATGACACTCGCGCGAGTGCCGGTCATCCCTTCCCGAGCCTTTCGACGGCCTGCGTCACTGCCGCCACGATCTTCGCGTCGGTGGAACCAGCCGGTGCCATGTCCAGCGCTTGTTCTACTGCGCTGGCAGCTAGAGACACACCGTCCCTGCTGCGACGGGCGACTCGCGCGAACGACTCGCGGAGGTCCCACAACTTCGCCGCATCCTCTGCGTTCGCGACGGATGCAATGCGACTGAGCTCTCTGAGCAGGCGTTCCGTCTCGTCGTATATGCTCATCGGATGCGCCCCTTGTGTGTTGTCCCGTCGTGTATCCCGGCTCGCGGTTTTGCGTTCCGGCACCACCTATCACACCAGGGCATAGACCACCAGCCCGAGGGTATTAAGTTCTTGCGAGACAACACGCGCCCGTAGCTCAGGTGGATAGAGCAGCAGCCTTCTAAGCTGTTGGTCGGAGGTTCGAATCCTCCCGGGCGCATCAGCTCATTTGCCACGAGGAAGGAGAGCCCGCAACGCGGCAAGCACTTCATGGTTACCTCCCGATGCTACAGAAACCGTTGCGGCTTTGCAACACTTGCGGGGGATTGACGCAGAAACGACACTGAGCAAGCGTGTGTGAACACGCCCCTATGTCCGACACCGCCCTGTACTCGGTCCTCCTGGTTGGCGACAACGCCGCGATGCGCGAAGCGCTCGCGCGCTCGTTGGCGCGGCGCGGCTGTCGCGTGACCACCGCGACGACCGATGCCGCAGCGTTGGAGACATTGCGCGAGCGCGCGTTCGACGCGGTCATCACCGACCTGAACATGTCGGAGCGCGGCGGGTTGTGGCTGTGGCGTCAGACGGTGGTGCTGCGGCCGGAGCTGCGCGGGCGCTTCGTGATGATCGCGTCGGAGCCGCTGCCCGAGCCGCGTAGTCTGGCGTTGTTTCTAGAGACCGAGCAGCTCGTCGTGAAGCCGCTCTCGCTCGACACGCTGTGGCGGCAGGTGCAGGACATCCTGCAGCGCGCCCCGAAGCGGACGTCGGGCGCACGGGCCCAACCTTCGGACTTACCCGCGCGCCTCTAGCCGGTCCAGCGCAAACCGCAGCCGGAACATTGCCGCGTCCAGATCGCGGAGGCTCTCTTCGTCGAGTGTCCCCGACTCGGCAACGTTGGTGAGCAACTGCAGGGCGTTGCGGATGTGGTCGGCGGCGCTCTCCGGCCCGCGGCGTTCCGCCGGCGCGCGTCGATCGACGCCCGAGCGCCGCTCCTCGACCACGACCGTGACGACGCGGCGGCGCTCGCCCCGGACCCGGCGATCCTGGGCCAGGCGGCGATCGGTGTGGGACAGTTCCATGAGCCGGCAAATGTGGCGCGCCCTCAGGACTTCGGCTAGTGATCCAATCGGGTGGGGGGACCGTATCTTCAAGTACCAGACCCCCTTGACCGGGGTCGGGACGCCCGGTTAGCATTGGCGTCTGCGCAGGAACTTTTTGCGCACGGCTCTTTGAGAACTGATGGTCGAGCGTGTGGAGTGCGGACCCGTTTGAACGGCGCGCGGTCAGACGCGCGTCGCGAGGGTTTGACTCTGACGTGATACGGACGACATACGAAACGCAGTCGTTCGCATGAGCTGTTCGGATTCTTCAATCATTGGAGAGTTTGATCCTGGCTCAGGACGAACGCTGGCGGC
>QHUS01000087.1 GCA_003222035.1 Gemmatimonadota bacterium
CAGCCGCGCGGTATACGAGCGCCCCGAGCGCAGCTCACCGCCGAAGGCGAGCCGCAACGGCAACAACGTCGGTAGCGTGATCGGGCCCTGCAGGGGGATCCGCGTCATCTGCGAGTCGCCTTCAGAGACGATGGCGACAGACAACACGGTGTCACCGATGACACGGCCGTGTGCCGCGAATTGTCCCAGATCCCCGTCGAACGTCGTCTCGACGGTTTCCAGGCGCAGGGCCCGCGACAACATCGTGATGCTGCGCGCGGTGGTACGATGCAGCGTGCCCAACGCCGCCACGTCGAGGACGAATACGTTTTCCACACGAATCGCGCCCGGGAGGGTGTCGATGGTGGTCGAGGAATAGCCGACCTGTTGGCCGCCGACCGCGAGCCGATAGAACAGCCCACCGGGCGCAACGGCCATCGCCGCGGCGGCGAGCCGCGCGCCAGTAGGGCGGAAGACCTCTCGCTTGACGAGCCACCCCAGCGACGCAGCCCAGGCGGCGAGGACGGCAATCACCCAGCGGCGCCGATTCACGCGACCGCCCGCTGCAGCGCCGCTTCGAACACCTGCTGATCTTCGGGGCGCTCCACCACGAACGACACGCTCTCGGGGAACTGCGCGCTCCCCCGGTGCGCGTGCAGCACCGTCGCCATGATTTCGGCGGAATCCTCGAGCGTTAGATTGCCGGCACCCGTGCCCAGCGGCGGCGCGCTCAGGTGCGCGAACTGCCACTCCTGCGCCTGATGCAGCGTGGCCAACCAGGCGCGGGCGACGTTGCCGCGCGTGACCGGCTCGGTCTCGCTGCGAATGATGGCGTGGATGACGAATTCCGCGGGGAGATCGCCGCCCGCGGCGGTCACGACCGCGCCCCCGACCGCGAGCTCGCGGTTCAGGCGGATGCGGTTTTGGAACTCTGCTCCGCCGACGGTTTCCAGGCGCCGCAGTGCGGCAGCCGTAGGATCGAGACGAGTCGTGGCGGGACGGACGACAGCATCAGCAGCGAACGACGCGAGATCGTCCACGACTACGCGAATCACCTACCCGTCATTTCCCGGGAGCGGCGGTACATCGCAGTCGCTTCGTCCGGACGATTCAACCGGTCGAGCACTTTGCCGATGCCGTACAGTGCCTTCGGGTTCGCGGGCTGCAGCTCGACCGCCTTCTCGTATGCCGCCAGCGCACCGGTCAGATCGTCCATGTGGTTGAGCGCTTCGCCGAGGTAGTACCAGGCCGCCGCGCGTCCGGGCTCGACCTCGACCGCGCGCCGCAGCTGGTCGGTTCCCTCGCGCCACATGCCGCGGCGCGTGAGGACGATACCGAGGTTGAACAGCGCCTCGACGTTGTTCGGGTCGGCACGGAGCAGCCGTTGCAAGTCGCGCTGCGCGGCGGCATAGCGCACCGTGGCGCCGAGGATCGCGGCGCGATTCAACAGCAACGCGGGATTGTCGGGCTCGCTTTCGAGCGCCCGATCCAGCTCCGCCAGCGCGCCGTCGCGGTCGCCGCGCGCGTCGAGGATCAACGCCAGGTTGTTGCGCGCTTTCACATGCTTGGGATCGCGCGCCAGCAGATCGCGATACGATGCCGCGGCCCGTTCCACCTCACCGCGCTCACTCGCCTCCCGCGCCGCCACGTAGAGCGGGTCGTCCGCGACGGGGCTGGGAGGTTCTGCCGCCGTGGGGGGAGCCGGTGGCGGTCCCGGAGGAGGTGGCGGTTCTGAGGGCTCGCCGTCGTCCAGCCTCGCCTTGATGTCCGTAGGTCCGGAAGTCGCAGCATGTTGCGCGATGCGGAGCGGGGGTGGCTGCTGGTCCCGCGCGACGTCGTTCGGCGAGGCGATCGCCCCGGTCTGGGTGAGCGTTTCCGCCTCCTCGATCAACTCCGCCGCGACCCGTGCCCGCTCCTGCGAGGTCTGCCAGCGGCGCTCGCGCTTGGGGCCTTGGCCCTGGGGTGCGGGGGGGCCGCCACGGTTCATATGTGCACCTGCAGGTCTGGGGTCATGGGGGATGCTAACGTAGGAAATCCGGACAATGGCGGCAATAGGCGGCAACGGGCGGCAATGGTTTCCGTTGCCGCCCTATGCCGCCCATTGCCGCCCTTTCCCGAGAGTTGACCGAAATGCGGTACCCCCTCTAAGCTCCGAGTCTATGCCTGGCGACTCGTTGGTAGTCCGCGGCGCACGCGAACACAACCTCAAGAACATCGATGTCGAGCTGCCCCGGAACGCCCTCGTGGTGTTCACGGGGCTGTCCGGCTCGGGGAAGTCGTCGCTTGCGTTCGACACGATCTACGCCGAAGGGCAGCGCCGCTACGTTGAATCGCTCTCCGCCTACGCCCGGCAATTCCTCGGCCTCATGGACAAGCCCGACGTCGATGCGATCGAGGGACTGTCGCCGGCGATTTCCATCGAGCAAAAAACGGCGGGCGCCAATCCACGGTCGACCGTCGGTACGATCACCGAGATCTACGATTATCTCCGCCTGTTGTGGGCCCGTACCGGCACGCCGCACTGTCCGAACGATGGCTCCCCGGTCGAGCGGCAGTCCGCGTCGCAGATCACGGACCTGGTGCTCGAGTGGCCGGAAGGCACCAAGATCGAAGTGCTCGCGCCACTGGTGCGGGGGCGTAAAGGCGAGTTCCGCGACGTGTTCGACGCGATGCGCAAGCAGGGTTTCGTCCGCGTCCGCATCGACGGCGAGACGTACGATCTGGCGGATGTTCCCAAGCTGAACAAGCGCCAAAACCACGATATCGCCGTGGTCGTCGATCGTTTGGTCGTGCGTCCCGCGGACCGCGGCCGGCTCGCCGATTCGATCGAGACCGCCCTGAAGGCGGCGGAAGGCGTCGTGGAAGTGGTCCGCCAGGCCGGCAGCCCGCGGAGCCGCCTCTTTTCCGAACGCTATGCCTGCCCGAAATGTGGGTTATCGCTGCCGGAGCTCGAGCCGAGACAGTTCTCGTTCAATTCCCCCTACGGTGCCTGTCCCGAGTGCTCGGGGCTGGGCACGCGACGCGAAGTGAACGCCGATCTCGTGCTCGGCGATCACAGCATATCGATTCTCGAGGGTGTCGTCCTGCCGTGGGGTGAGCCGAGCGGATATCTAAGGAAGGTGGTGCTGCCGGCACTGGCCAAGGCCTACAAGTTCGACCTCAACACGCCGTGGCGCGATCTGTCGCCCGCAGTGCAGAAGATCTTGCTCAAGGGCGCGCCCGGGAAAACGATCACCTATCAATACGACAGCGAGCGGTGGCATGGCTCGTACGAGTCGGGCTGGAAGGGCGTGCTCGATCACGTCGAGAAGCGCTACCGCGAGACGGCGTCCGATGCGGTGCGCGAACAGCTCGAGCAGTACATGGTCGAGCAGCCGTGCCCCACCTGCGGTGGTCGCCGCCTCAAGCCGGAGAGCCTGTCGGTCCTCGTGGCCGGCAAGAATATCGGCGACATCGTGGCGCTCCCGGTGCGGGAGGCGCTCGACTTCTTTGCGAAAGTCCCGTTGCGCGGCAATGGCCGCGCCGGGCTCGATCCGGAAATCTCGCGGCCAATCCTGAAAGAGGTGACGGACCGGCTGCGCTTCCTCGTCGACGTCGGCCTCGACTATCTCACGCTCGAACGTTCCGCCGTGACTCTCTCGGGCGGCGAGGCGCAGCGGATCCGCCTCGCGACACAGATCGGGAGCCGCCTCGTCGGCGTCTTGTACATCCTCGACGAGCCGTCGATCGGCCTGCATCA
>QHUS01000052.1 GCA_003222035.1 Gemmatimonadota bacterium
CGGCGCGAGCCCCACCTTGCGGAACCCGTCGAGCAGCGCCACGTCGAGCCTGGCCTTCTCCTGATCGCTGTCGAGGCGCAGCTCGGTGAGCACCTCGCCCTGCGGGGTGGAGACGTAATTCGGCGCCAGCCGGTTCAGCGCATACACGACCACGTCGCCGTGGCACGTGCCGCAGCCGCAGAACCGCGGCAATTGTGGGCGCAGCTTGACGTACTCGCGCTGCACCACCTCGAACGTCACGTTCGTCACCCCACGACGGCAAGCTCCTGACCACGCCCGAGCGGCACGGCCGTGAACGTCGACCCCGTCGTGCCGGTGAGCCGCACGTCGCGATACTGCCCGATCCACGCGTCGGGCCCCCCCCCGATAAGCGCGACCTTGTTGGTGCGCGTCCGGCCCTGCAGGAAGTCACCGCGCTTGGCGCGCCCTTCGACCAGCACTTCGTGCGTGCTCCCGACCAGCGCGACGTTCTTACGCCGCGCGACCGCGCGCACCGCGGCGACGAGGCGCTCGAGCCGCTCGCCCGCGACGTCGTCGGGCACCGCGTCCTTGAGCCGGGTCGCGGGGGTTCCTTCGCGTGGCGAGTACTTGAACGTGTAGGCGTCGTCGAACGCCACGGCGTCCACCAGCGAGAGGGTCTCCTGGAAGTCCGCTTCCGTCTCGCCCGGGAACCCCACGATGATGTCGGTGGTGAGGGCGATCGCGGGGATGGCGCGTCGCAACGACGCCACGACCTCGAGGTAGCGGGCGCGATCGTAACGGCGCAGCATGCGCTTGAGCACGCGCGACGAGCCGCTCTGCACCGGCAGGTGCACGTGCTCGCACACCGCCGCCGTCTCCGCCATGGCCGTGATGACCCGCTCGGAGAAGTCGGTCGGATAGGGCGAGGTGAACCGCAGGCGCCGCAGGCCCGCCACCGCGCCGACCGCGCGCAGCAGGTCGGCGAAATCGTGCGCGCCGTCGTCGTAGCTGTTGACCGTCTGGCCAAGGAGCGTCACCTCGGTCGTGCCGCTATGGGCGAGGTCCGTCACCTCGCGCACCACGTCGTCCAACATGCGGCTCCGCTCCGGCCCGCGCGTCATCGGAACGATGCAGAACGTGCACCGATAATCGCAGCCACGCTGCACCGTGACGAACGCCGAGATGGGGGTGTTCCGCACCGGCGGCACGTCCTCGTAGTGCTCCCACCGCCGGAACTCGACGTCGGCCGCTCGCTCCCCACCCCGCACCCGCGCGATCAGCTCCGGCAGGCCGCGATAGCCATCGGGGCCGACCACGAGGTCCACTTGCGGGACCCGCTCGAGCAGCCGGGGTCCGAGCCGCTGGGCCATGCACCCCACCACGCCCAGCACGGCCGTAGGCTGCTTGAAGCGCTTCAGCTCCCCCATGCGCGACAGCACCTTCTGCTCCGCGTGGTCGCGCACCGCGCAGGTGTTCACGAGAATCACGTCCGCGACGCTGGGGTCGTCGGTGGGCGTATAGCCGTTGCGCCCCAGGACGCCGAGGATCAGCTCGGAGTCCGAGACGTTCATCTGGCAGCCGTAGGTTTCGATGTAGATGCGCGGCATCGCTACTGGACCGTCACCTCGAACCGGGCGCGACCGTTCCACTCGTGTGACAGAAGATAGACCGAAAGGTAGTCTTCCGTCAGCACCTCCACCTTCCCTGCCCCGCGCCCACTCACCACACCGTCGGCCCGCTGGCCCAGCCGCGCGGCGCGGTATGCCCGCTCCTTCGTGTCGCCGAGCTCGCGCAGCTCGCGAGCCCGGTCGCGGACGGCGCCGGCGGGCACCGCCCCGTCCAGTCGTGCGGCCGCGGCGCCCGGCCGCTCGCTGTAGGGAAAGACGTGCAGGTAGGTGAACGGCAGCGCGCGCACCAGCCCGACCGTCGCGCGGTGATCGGCGTCCGTCTCACCGGGGAATCCCGCGATGATGTCGGCCCCGAGCCCGAACACCGGCAGCCGTTCGGCCAGCCATTCCAGCCGCGCGCGATACGACCCCGCCGTGTACCAGTGGCGTCCCATGCGCTTGAGAATCCGATCGGATCCCGACTGCAGCGGCGCGTGAAGGTGGGCCGCCAGATTGCGCGGCGCCTCGAGCAGCAACCGCGCGATCGTGTCATCGACTTCGGTGGCTTCGATGGACGAGAGGCGAAAACGCACCGATGGGACGGCTGAGATGAGGGCTTCGAGGAGAGCCCCTAGGCGTGGCTGACCCCGGGGCACCGCCCCGGGGTCAGCCGCGCGGTCCTGCCCGTAGGTCCCGATATGGATCCCGGTCAGCACGATCTCCGCGTGGTACTCGGCGAGCGCGCGCGCTTCATCCACCAGCTCCGGGATCGCCCGCGACTGGTTCGCCCCTCGCGCGATCGTCGTCGCGCAGAAGGTGCAGTGCTCGTCGCAACCGTTCTGGATCTTGAGCAGCCCGCGGGCCCTCACCCCCTGACCCCCTCTCCGCGGTGCGGAGAGGGGGGACGACATACCCGCTGCCTTCAATACCTGCGCTGGCTCCGCTCCGCCCACCACGGCTCGTACCCGCGGCAGCGCGGCGATGCGGCCGTCGTCGAGCGCCGCGGCGCAGCCCATCACCACGGTTTCGAGCTGACGGCTTTGCCGCGCGAGTCGCCGTACCAGCCTACCCAGCTTGGCCTCGCTTTCGTGCGTGACCGTGCACGAGTTTACCACCGCCAGATCGGCGGCCGCGGGATCGTCCACGGCCACGGCGCCCAGGTCCGCGAAGGCCCGGCGCACCAGGTCCGTGTCGTACTGGTTGGCCCTGCAGCCGAAGGTGTGGAAGTAGACGTTCACGGGCGGACCGTGAGGCCCACGAGCACGCTCCACACGCGCTCGGTGAGCCCGTCTCCCTCGCGCTGGAGCCGCTCGACTCCCAGATCGATCACCGCCCGGCCCTGCGCGAACGCCCGGCCGATGCCACCGGCCACCCCAAACTCGGTCGGCGCCGTGAGCCCCGGCCCGAACGGCATCTGGCCGCCGCGCACGCCGAGCCGCAACGGCATGCTGCGGCCGATTTCGCCTCCCGCGGACCAGCTCACGGTGTTGAACGCGCCGGCGCCGGCCCGGGACCAGGTGCGCCACGCTGCCGACGCGGCGAACCGGACGGTCGAGCTCGGCGCCAACAGCACGCCCCCGCCCGCCATGCGCGGGAGGTTGGTGGTCTCGGTCGTGACGCCGCTCATCTTGCCGCGCAGCTCGTTGTCGGCCCGCGCCCAGCCCGCAATGCTCAGGCCGGGGGCGATGGCCATGAGCACCGATCCCGACACGCCGTAACCGTTGTAACTGACGGTGCCGAGCTGGAGCACTGTGCGGAACGTCGAGTCGTCCCAGCGTCGCACCGCCGTCTCGCGCGTCGAGCCCGCGAGCAGGTGCACGGCACCCCCGAACGCGACGCGGCGGCCGATGCGGCTGGCAATGGCGAATCGCACGTCGGCCACACCGCCGTCGCTCGAGATCTCGTCCGTGTATCGCTCGAGCTCATTGCGGACCATGATGGAATCCCGCACCACCACATCCCACGACTTGTCGAGGTAGGTCGTGAAGCCGAGGGCGATGGCGACCCGTCGCCCGACGGGGGTCGCCACGCTCATCAGCGGGAAACGCGTGTCGCGGAGCGCCGTCGTCGTGCCCTCAAGCTCGACGTCGCGACTGTACAAGGCCCCCATCGCCGTCGCCGTGAGGCGCCCCAGATTCACGATCGCCGCCTCGGTCAGCGGCGACAACGGATCGAACGGCCCGAAAGCGCCGCCCGTGGACCGGCTCTGGACCGATTCCCAGCGCCCCGGCGTGCCGATGCTGCGAATGCCGTACTGGGAGTCTTGGGCCGCTAGCCGGGTAGCCGGGGAGCCGGGTAGCAGCAATGTTGCACCGAGGAGCGCGCTACCCGCCCACCCGCGTACCCGCCTAGCCGTCTTCATCGCTGCCCGAACGGGAACTTCCGTACGTACGTCACCTGCAACGCCGGTCGTAATGCCGGGGCGCGCGACGGATAGAAGTGGATTTCACCGAACGACTGGACCGGGTAGCGGGGCCGCAGCACCAGGATCGTGGGGTGAGTCGCATCCAGGGCCCAGACCTGCATCAGGTTGGTCACCTCGATTTGCACCGTATCGGTCGAGCCCGGGTGGATGATCGTCGAATCGGCGACCCGGAGGTCGAGGGGTGACTTGGCCCCGAAGTCGGCCAGCACGCTGCGCACGTCGACCACGAACGAGTCGGCGGGCGCGCCGCGGGCAGGGACCGCGGGCACGAGGATCAGCGTGCCGCGGATGATTCGGGCCGAGTCCTTCAGCACGCTGGGCACGTTGACGCGCAACATGCTTTGCACCGACGGCACGCCGCCCACCGCCAGGGTCGTGTCGACCGACGCCGGCGGCGGTGTGAACACGAAGCTCGCGAACGGCGCCCCCAGCACCACCGGATTGCGCGCGACCGGCATGCCCAGCGAATCCACCCGGAGGTACCACTGGAGCGATGGCCCGAGCGAGCCTTTCCCGAGCGCGATGCTCGCGAGCGTGTCGGCAGCGATGCGGATTCCGTATGAGACGGTGCCGGAGTCGGTCCCGAGGTAGCGTGCCGCCGGCGCAATGAGCTTGAGCGACAGCACCAGGCGCTGGTTCAACGAGTCCACGACGATGCTGTCGCCCGTCACCGAGTCTTTCCGGCCCGGCAGCGTCAGCAGCGTATCGATGTTCACCTGCTTGAGGAGCGAGTCGGTGAACGAGCCGGCGAGATCGGTGAAGGTGGTGGTCGAGTCGATCGTTATCGGCAGCCGGTAGAGCGCCAGCCGGAGATTGTGGGTGGCGGTGTCGTGCCGCGTGATCCACACCTGCAGCCGGGCGGAGTCGGCCCCGAGGATCGCGCCCGTCGACGTGTCGGCGGTCGAGATGCTGAACCGCGAGCCCACGCCGTTGACGCGAAAGATCGGCCGGCCATCGAGCGTATCGGACGGGGAGGGAGGGAAGCCCGGGAGCAACGCCGCCAGCATCACCGTGGACTGGTGCGCCAGCACGTACCCGCGGAACGCCGAGTCCCCGTAGATGTTCGTCGTGAGGAGCGTGTCGCTGATCGTGACCTGGCCCGACGGGCAGAAGTCGGGACAGTGACCCGGCGCCTGGAGCCGCTCCACGCACGCCGCGGCGACCAGCCCGGCACCGATGAACGCCAGCCGGCGCCCCGTCACTTGCTGAGCGTCGCTTTCGCGAAAGCGTCGGGCAGCAGATCCCGCAACACCCAGCGCCGCTCGGTCTTCGGGCCTACGGCGATCACCTGCAGATCGAGCCCGAACTCGGCTAGCAGCTGGCGGCACGCGCCGCAGGGCGACGCGGGCGGATCTACGTCGGTCGCCACCACGATGCGACTGAAGCCGCGCGCCCCGTCCACCACCGCCGCGCCGATCGCCATCCGCTCGGCGCAGATCGTGAGCCCGTACGACGCGCTCTCCACGTTCGTCCCGACGTACACGCGGCCGTCCGCCGCTTCTAGCGCCGCGCCCACGCGGAACTTGCTGTAGGGACAGTATGCGTTCTTCTGCGCCTCGCGGGCGCGGCGCTCCAGGTCGCCCGTCACGCCCGCAGCTCCGACAGGAACGACGTCCCAACGGCGAGCGCCGGCACCCCGAAGTACTCGGCCACCGTCGCCCCCAGGTCCGCGAACGTGCGCCGCTCGCCCAGGGCGCGCGGCCGCACCCGCGGGCCGAGCACCAGCACGGGCACCGCTTCGCGCGAGTGGTCCGTGGAGGGCGTGGTCGGGTCGTTGCCGTGGTCGGCGGTCAGGACGATCAGATCATCTCCCGTGAGACGTGCCTCGAGTCGCGGGATCCAGGCGTCGAGCGCTTTCAATCCCTCATGAAACCCCGGCACGTCGTTCCGGTGCCCCCAGGTCTGGTCGAATTCGATCACGTTCACGAAAATGAAGCCCATCCGCACGTCGTGCAGCGCCTGCTCGATCAGACGGTAGGCGTCCCCGTTGGTCGGCGTATGCTCGCTCGTGATGTTCCGCGCGGCGAACAAATCGTCCACCTTGCCGATCCCCACGCGCGGAATGTCCGCCGCGGCAAGCCGGTCGAGCAGCGTCTCCCCCACCGGCTCGATCGAGAAGTCCTTGCGCCGCGGCGTCCGCTCGTACGCTCCCGGCTTTCCGGCGAAGGGGCGCGCGATCACCCGGCTCACCGCGTGCTCTCCGATCAGCATGTCGCGCGCGACGCCGCACGCCCGGTACAGCTCGTCCAGCGGCACGGTCTGCTCGTGCGCCGCCACCTGGAAAACCGAGTCCGCCGAGGTGTACACGATCCACTCGCCGGTCCGCTGGTGCACTTCCCCCAGCTCGGCGATGATCGCCGTACCGGAAGCAGCCTTGTTGCCCAGCCATCCTCGCCCGGTCCGCCGCGCGAACTCGTCGAGCAGCTCCCGCGGAAAGCCGTGCGGGTAGGTGCGAAACGGCTTCGCGAGGAGCACGCCGCACATCTCCCAGTGCCCCGTCGTGCTGTCCTTCCCCGCCGACGCTGGAAGGGCCACACCGTATGCCGCCGCTGGTCGATCCTCGGGCGTGAGGCCCAGTATCGACCGGCACCACCCGAGCCCCAACCGCTGCAGGTTCGGCAGCCGCAACCCGCCCACCGCCCGCGCCACGTTGCCGAGCGTGTCGCTCCCCGCGTCCCCATAGGCCGCCTGGTCGGGACACGCCCCGATGCCGAGCCCGTCGAGCACGATGATCGCTGCGCGCTTCAATCGTAGATGCGCGGCAGTCGGGGTCCGAGCCCGACCAAGAACTCGTGCTGCAGCATCCCGCTCCAGGCGGCCCACTGATCGAGCGTGTTGCGCTGCCCGTCCGCTGCGCCGACCAGGGTCGCGACGTCGCCCACCGCGGCGCGACCGTCGCCCACATCGATCATCGTCAGATCCATCGTCACGACCCCGATCACGGGACAGCGTGCGCCGTGCAACAGCACGGTCGCTTCGCCTTGCAGGCCGACCGAGCGGCCCAGCCCATCGGCGTACCCGATCCCGAGCGTGGCCACGGTCGTCGCGCGCGGCGCTGTCCAGGTCGCGTTGTAGCTGACGCTGTCGCCGGGCTGCACCCGGCGGACGCTCACCACCTCTGCGCGCAGCGCGATCGCCGGCTTGCCCGGCGGCGCACCGCCCGCGGATGCGCCATACAGATAAATGCCCGGACGGATCGCATCGAACGCGAACGCAGTGCCGCGGAGCGCTGCGGCGCTGTTCGCCACGTGGAGCAGCGGCGGCCGTCGGGCCAGGCGCCCCACCGCAACCCGGAAGCGCTCGAGCTGCGCCTCGGCCGAGCCGTCGCGCCGGTCGGCCGAATGAAAATGCGTGTAGCAGCCCTCGAGGTACGGCGTGTCGAGCAGATCGGCGAGCGGCTCGATCTCGTCCCAGCGCACGCCCGTGCGTCCCATCCCCGTGTCGATCTCCAGGTGGAACGCGCCGCCCTGCGCTCCGCGAGCAATCCAGGCGTAGATGCTCGCCCGGTCATCGAGCACCGGGGTCAACCGGTGCGCGTGGTAGGCGTCGAACGCCTCAGGTCGGGCCGGCAGGAACACGAGCACCGGGCGCGTGATCCCGGCGGCCCGCAGCTCGACGCCTTCTTCGACGGTCGCCACGGCGTAGCCCCACGGATCCACGGCTTCCAGCGCCCGGGAAACAGCGACGGCTCCGATCCCATATGCGTTGGCCTTCACCACAGGGAGGAGCCGCGTGCCCGAGACCCGAGCCACCGTCCGCGCGTTCTCGACCACGGCGCCGAGGTCCACCTCGACCCACGCCCGGGCCTTCTGCCCGCCGATTGACCCGTTCACAGGCGCGCGAATGATAACGCGGAAATGTAAGACGTAAAAGGGGTTGGTGCGCGGATTATCGTTCACGCATGAGCACACCCCCGTCCCCCCCTCCCGTACCCAGCGACGCTGCGCTCGGCCGCGCACTCGCGCTCGTGCGCGACCTGCGCGCCCGCTGCCCCTGGGACCATGGCCAGACCCGCGAGACCCTGCGTCCGTACCTGGTCGAAGAAGCGCTCGAGCTCGACCAGGCGTTGCGACACGGCGATCCCGTCGCGTTGCGCGACGAACTGGGAGACCTGCTCCTGCATCTGGCGTTTCAGATCGTGATCGGCGAGGAGCGGCGCGAATTCGACGCGGACGCCGTCACGCGGGGGCTCGAGGAGAAGATGTGGCGGCGCCATCCACACCTCTTCGGCGACTCGCCGACCCCTGACCACGAAGGGTGGGAGCGCGCGAAAAAAAGGGAGAGGGGAGAAGGGAGAGGGACGCTCCGTGGTCTACCTCCCACCTTGCCCCGTCTCCTGATGGCGTATCGGCTTCAAGAACGCGCTGCCGGCGTCGGGTTCGATTGGCCGGATGCGCGTGGCCCGCTGGAGAAGGTTAAGGAAGAGCTGGTCGAGGTCGAACGGGCAACCGGTAACGGGCAACGGACAACGATCGAGGAAGAACTCGGCGACCTGCTCTTCGCCGTCGTCAATCTCGCCCGCAAGCTCAGCGTCGATCCCCGCGCCGCGCTCGAGAAAGCCAACGAGAAGTTCCGGCGGCGCTTCGAAGCGATGGAGCAGCTCGCGGAGCAGCGAGGGGTAGAGATCGGCCGGGTGGGACTCGAGGAGCTGGACAAGCTGTGGGAGGAAGTCAAGGCGGTAGAAGTCGGTAGAGGTCGTAGAGGTCGGTAGAAGATCATCGGAGATACCTCTACCGCCTTCTACCGACCTCTACAACCTCTACGACCTCAGTCCTTGTACGGATCGAACTCCTCCGCCCCCGCCATCACCACGATGAGGGGATGCAGCACGTGCAGCACCTCGACGGTCGGCCCTTGCGCCGCGAGCACGTCCGGGAGCCGGCGGTACACGTGGGGACTTTCGTCCGTCCCGCCACCTCGCAGCACGACGCCTTTCTGCTCCACCCACGCGAGCATCATGTCGCGTGAGATCGCCCCGGGCTTGAGCACCTTGCCCTTGCGCGTGCGCTTCCCCGCCGCGGCGGTGCGGCTCATCACCCGGCCGGCGCCGTGCACGGTCGAATACAGCGCGCGCGCCTGCAGGTCCCGGACGTCGGCGCGATCCGACGCGACCCCCTGAATGATCACCGCGTCGTCGCCCATCGACCCGCCCACGAACCCCTTCTGGCGGGGAAACGCGGGCGTCGCGCCCTTGCGCACGACGTAGAACCGCTCGCCGCCGTGCTCTTCCTGCCAGGCGAAGTTGTGGTGGTTGTGGACCAGCTCCTGCTCTCGTCCGCCGAGCAGCGCGACTACCTTGCGCGCCACCCACTCGCGGCCCGCGTACGCGTAGCGTCCCGCGAGGTTCATGAGCTGCCAGTAGGCGTCGCCCACGGGACTCGTGACGTCGAGCAGCGTCTCGCGCTCGGGGACGCGCTCGCCCCAGCTGCGGTTCTGGCCGAGCGCGAGGAAGCCGTGGGCAACGCCGAAGCCGAAGCCGCGGGACCCGAAGTGCACGCCGACCCAGATGCGGTCGTCGTCGTCGGCGAACACGTCCACGTAGTGGTTGCCGCTGCCCACCGTGCCGAGCTGCTCCCGCGCCTTGGCGCGGAGCCGATCGCGCTCGTGACGGTCCGGCACCGCCTCCCACGCCGGGTCCTCGAACAGCGGGTGATCGGTGGGCGCGTCGTCGGCCCGGTTCTTCCGCCCTACGCCGAACGAGATCGCCTCCTGGATTCCGTCGGCCAGCTCGCGCAGGTGCGGCGCGACGTGCGCGCGGGTCAGGTCGGTACGGATCGCCGCGTTGCCGCACGCGATGTCGAACCCCACCCCCACGACCGACACGTGATTGCGGTACGCGGCGACGCCCCCGATGGGCATTACGTACCCGAGGTGGCCGTCCGCCATCAGGGCGGCGCGGTCGGCGCGGCTCGCCACGTCGTGCAGCTGCTCGAGCGTCTTGGGCTCGTGCGTTCCAAAGATCTGAGGCTCGGTCATGCTTCCTCCACCATGATATACGTCCCGCATCCGGCCGGAGTGAGGGGGACGACCACCCGCGAGGCTCACCCCGGCCCTGTACGCACCCGGCCCGCTTACAGCCCGGGCGGGTCCTCCTGCTCCCGCTCTTCGCGGAAGCGCCGCCACAGCTCACGCGTCTCCGGAGTCGAGTGCTCGAGTCCTTCGATCGCGCCGGCGCGCACCCGGATGCGCGCCCCCGACAGATCCACGAACGTGACCCAGCGCGGCCGCGGCCACCGCTCGAGCTGCCGCTCGATGTGGCGTGCCATCACCGTGCTCACGGGGTGACAGCACTCCCGCATCACGACGAGGTGGTACTCCGGGTACAGGAACTCCACCCGCTCCTGCTCGGGCCGCTCCTCCCGGCTCTGTCGCTCGACCATTGCGCCTCCATCCAGCAGCCCGGCCGGACGTTCCGCCCGCTTCGGGAGTCGCGATCCGTCAGGGACTTCCCCTCCGGACCGGGCTGCAAACAGTTCGCCCCACCTCATGCCGGCACGGGGTGGGGCGATGCGCATCAGCGAGACGTCGAGAGGTCCCCGCTAGCGCCGTGCTCCCGTGCCGGATGAGCGTGCCCCGACCTGCGCCGCCGGGTACACGCCGCCATCCCGTCGAAAGGCGAGCCTTCCGACGTCTGGCTGTCCGATCAGTCTGAGCCGAGCACTCCGCAACACGCTGTACCTCCTGAAAACACAAATCGCGCCGCCGTGGTCACTGAGAAAGTTACGGGACCAACGGGACGCGACTCCCTGAAACGCCGAGAACCTTAGACGGGTGGACCGCCCCTGTCAAGGACTAGTCAACGACTTCGAACTTCCCGAGGCAAACCTCCACCTCGCACAACTCCAAGAACCGGTTGTCGAGCTCTTCATATTCCCGGGCGAATCGCTCGTTGAATGCCGCGTATGCGTCGGCACTGGACCAGCGATCAATCGTGAAATAGTCGCGTCCGTTTTTCTGGGCTTCCGCCTCCGACTGTGACGCATCTGCGAGCTCGTCGCGATCGCCAGCGGGCTCCAGGGTCGCCCGCAGCAATTCGGAGCCCTGATACTCCATACTTCTGCCGAAGAAGCGAGCCCAATCCCCGTGGGGCCCGTACGCCTCCTCGAACGCCTGCTCTCGCTCAGGCACAACCTGGAATTGCCACAAAATCACATACATGGAATCTGTCGAATCTTCCTCTGTCGCTTTACCATCCGTCGCATCTCCGTCCGTCGCCCCTTCTTTCTTCACGGCCACAGCTTGTACAACGTGCGGGGAAACGCGATCGCCTCCCGGATGTGGGGGATACCGCAGATCCACGCCACGGTGCGCTCCACGCCAAGGCCGAACCCCGCGTGCACGAACGTGCCGTATTTCCGGAGGTCCAGATACCAGCTGTACGCGTCTTCCGGCAGCTTCTCCGCGCGGATCCGGGCCAGCAGCTTGTCGTGGTCGTCCTCGCGCTGGCTCCCGCCGATGATCTCCCCGTACCCCTCGGGGGCGAGCATGTCGTTATTGAGCACCGTGCGCGGGTCGGCGGGGTTTTCCTTCATATAGAAGGCTTTCACGGTCTTGGGATAGTTGAACACCATGACCGGCCGGTCGTATTGCTTCGCCAGCAATGTCTCCGCTTCGCCTCCCAGGTCCTGTCCCCACGCGATGTCGCTGCCCAGCGTCTTGAGCTTGGCCACGGCGTCGGTGTAGGAGATCCGCGGGAACGGGGTCCGCACGGCCTCGAGCGGCTTGACGTCGCGCTCGAGCTCGGCGAGCTCTCCCTTCCGCCGCTCGAGCGCGCGCCCCACGATGTACGCGACGAACTCTTCCTGCAGCTTCATGTTCGCCTCGGAGTCGTTCCACGCCACTTCGGGCTCGACCATCCAGAACTCGGTCAGGTGGCGCCGGGTCTTCGATTTTTCCGCTCGAAACGTCGGTCCGAAGCAGTAGACCTTGCCGAGCGCGGCGGCGGCCGCTTCGACGTAGAGCTGACCCGTCTGCGCGAGGTACGCCTTGCCGAGATCGAAATACTCGGTGGCGAACAGCGTCCCGGCGTGCTCGCCGATCGCCCCGGTGAGGATCGGCGTATCCACCAGCACGAAGTGCCGCTCGTAGAAGAAGTCTCTGATGGCCTGCACCACCTCGTGGCGCACCCGCGCGATCGCCACCTGAAGCCGGCTGCGGAGCCAGAGGTGGCGGTGCTCGAAGAGGAACGCCGTGCCGTGCTCCTTCGGGGTGATCGGGAAATCGTGACTCGGCCCGAGGATCTTGAGATCCGCCGCGGTGAGCTCGACGCCACCGGGGGCGCGCGCATCGAAGCGCACGGTGCCCGTAACCTCCACCGAGGTCTCCTGGGTGAGCTGTCCAACGGCCTCCCACGCGGCCTCCGGCATGTCCTTCTTCGAAAGCACGACCTGCAGGTACCCTGTCCCGTCGCGCAACGTCACGAACCCGATCTTCCCGGAGGACCGCGTGGTCATTACCCAACCGCGAGTGGACACGGTTTGCCCCACAAGTGACGGGAGATCTTCGATCCGGTGGAACGGAGGCATAGGGGCGGTAGACTAGCGGCGGTGATCGACACTGTCAAACGAGTGCGTGGTACGTGGTGCGTGGTTGCATGAAGCGTGCGTGGTGAGTGGTGCGTGGTGCATGAAGCGTGCGTGGTGCGTGGTGCGTGGTTAGCACCGTCGGCAACCACGCACCACGCACCACGCAGGCATCTCTTATCCTACTCTGAACAGTTCGAACCCCCGTTCGTATCTCGCCACGATCCGCTCCCGATACGCCGCATGCTGCGGCTGCGCGAGCGCCGGATCCCGCGCGATGATTTCGCCCGCCGCCCGGCGCGCCGCCTCGAGCAGCGGCAGATCGGTCGCGAAGTTCGCATAGCGCAGCGGCACGCCGCCCGACTGACGCGCCCCGGCGAGCTCACCCATGCCGCGCTCCTGGAGATCGAGCTCGGCGATCTTGAAGCCGTCCGTCGTATCGGCGAACGCCTGCAGCCGCGGCGCCGCCTCCGGAACGTCCGACAACAAGATGCAATGGCTCGGCGCCGTCCCTCGCCCCACGCGCCCGCGCAGCTGGTGCAGCTGGGCCAATCCGAAGCGCTCCGCGTGCTCGATCAGCATCACGGTCGCGTTCGCGACATCGATGCCGACCTCGATCACGCTCGTCGCCACCAGGAGCTGCACCGCGCGGTCCCGGAACGCCCGCATCGTCGCGTCCCGCTCTTCCGGCCGGAGCCGTCCGTGCACCAGACCGACCGCGAGCTCCGGGAATACTTTCGCGATCCGGCCGGCCATGACCGTCGCGGCCTTCAGGTCGGCCCGCTCCGATTCCTCGATGACGGGATAGGTGACGTACGCCTGGCGGCCGGCCGCGCACTCCGATCGAATGAACTCGTAGATCTTCGGGCGCGCCGTTTCCGTGCGGAGCGCGGTTTTCACCGTTCCGCGGCCGGGCGGGCGCTCGCGCAACTGGGTCACGTCCAGGTCGCCGTACAATGTGAGGGCGAGGGAGCGTGGAATCGGCGTCGCCGTGAGCAGCAGCACGTCCGGGGCGTCGCCCTTCTCGACCAGAGCCGCCCGCTGTTCCACGCCGAAGCGATGCTGCTCGTCGATCACGACGAGACCGAGCCGATGGAACTGAACGGACTCCTGAATCAGGGCGTGCGTGCCGACTACCAGGCGTGGCCCACCCGCTGCGATGCGCTCGCGCGCGGCGGTTTTTTCCGCCGCACTGAGCCGCCCGATCAGCAGATCGGGCTTGAGCGACAGCGGCTCAAGCAACCGGCTCAGCGTCGCCACGTGCTGCTCCGCGAGCAGCTCCGTCGGCGCCATGATCGCCGCCTGATAGTCGTTCTCGACCGCGAGCAGCATCGCGAACAGCGCGACCACCGTCTTCCCGGTCCCGACGTCGCCCATCAACAACCGGTGCATCCGCAGCGGCGCGAGCATGTCGTCCGTGATCTCGCGGATCGCCTGCCGCTGGTCGCCGGTCAGCTCGAACGGGAGGTGCTGCTTCAGCCGCGTGGTGAGCGCCTTCTTATTGGTGAAGGTGATGCCCGCGCGGCCCCGTTTCGCGAGCGCGCGCGCCCGCGCCTGCACCAGCTGCTGATCGAACAGCTCGTCGAACGCGAGCCGGCGCCGGCCGGCCTCGGCATCCGCCGGCACCGCGGGGCGGTGCACCGCCGCCAGCGCCGGCCGCAGCTCCGGGATTCCGGCCGCCGTGCGCAGGCTCCTCGGGTGCGGGTCATTGACGAGTGGCAGCAGCTCATCCAGGTGCTGCTGCACCAGCGCGCGGATCTGGCGATGGGTGAGCCCTTCGGTGGCGGGATACACCGGGAGCACCAGCCCGCGGTCGGGTTCCCCCCCTTCCCCATCCTCCGCGAGGATCACGAACTCGCGCGGTACCAGCTGGCGGCCGTGGTAGTAGCGTACCGGCCCGGTCACGAGCAGCAGCTGACCCTTTCTGATCTGGCGCTCGAGGAACGGCTGGCCCGGCCAGGCGCACTCGAGCGGGCCGCTCTGGTCCCGCAGCACGGCCCGGAACACGCGCAGTCCCCGCCGCGTCGGCAGGATACCGGTGCTCGCCACACGCCCGACGCACGTCACGTCCTGGCCCACCTGCGCCTTGGCGAGCGGCGTCACGGTGGTAGCGTCGAGATAGCGGTGGGGCGCGTGGTACAGCAGGTCGCCCACGCTGCGGATGCCGAGCCGAGCGAGCGCCTCGGCCCGCTTGGGACCGACGCCCTTCAGGTATTTGACCGAAGTCCTGAGCGACAGCGTCATTGCGATACGAGCCGTCTGGCGTAGCGCTCCGCGTCGAACACCTCGAGATCCGCGAGACCCTCGCCGGTCCCGAGAAACCTGATCGGAACCTTTACCGCGCGCTCCAGCGCGACCACACTCCCGCCCTTCGCGGTGCCATCGAGTTTGGTGACGATCAGTCCAGTGAGAGGCACCGCCTCCGCGAAGGTCCGGGCCTGATGCACCGCGTTCTGTCCCACGGTGGCGTCGAGCACCAGCAGCGACTCGTGCGGGGCGCCCGGCTGTTGCTTCGCGACGACGCGCACCACCTTCTTCAGCTCCTCGAGCAGCCGCTCTTCCGTGTGGAGCCGCCCGGCCGTGTCCACCAGCACCGTGTCGGTGCCCCGCGCGCGCGCGGCGGCGATGGCATCGAACGCCACGGCCGCGGGATCCTTGGTTCCCGTGACACACGGCACGCCCAGCCGGTCGGCCCAGATCTGCAGCTGCTCGGCCGCGCCCGCGCGAAACGTGTCGGCCGCGGCGAACAGGACCGATCGTCCACCGCCCGCCAGGCGGGCGCCGAGCTTGGCGAGCGTGGTCGTCTTGCCGACGCCGTTCACACCGAAAACGAGCATGATCGTGGGCGCGACGGTCGCCCGCGCGAGAGCGCCGCCGTCGGAGAGTGTCGCGCCCGCGAGCGCAGCCACGACGGCACGCTCGAACGCGATCCGAAAGTCGCCATCGGCGCGCGTCAGCGCGTCGAGGATCTGGTCCGTGGCGTCCACACCGAAATCCGCTTCCAGCAGAATCCGCTCCGCCTCCGTCCGCTCAGGTGCCGCCGTGCCGGCTCCAAACACGCGCGCCAATCGCTCCCACAAGGTGCTCTTCATTAGGGAAGACCTTGCCGGCGCCGCCACGCCCATTCGGCCGCGAACAGGGCGATCGCGGCGAAGAACAGCCACCACCGCTCCCGCAGCGCCACGCTCGTGAAGCGATCACCGGAGGCGCCGGTCTGGGCGGCCAGCGTCACCGCGGCAGGCCGCCATTCCTCCGAATAGGTGTCCACGACCACGACGCCGCGCTCCGGACCGGCGCCGTCCGCGGCCGCGAAGTGGTACACGCCCGGCGGCAGCGCGAGCTCCGCCCGGCCGCCGGCGTCGAACCGCAGTGTATCCACCCGCTGCCCGCCCTCAGCGGTGAGGGCGACCACGACGTTCCGGGGTGAGCCCGATCCGGCCCATCGCCAAATCATGGGCAACCCGTTCGGAACTTCGTACGTCACCGGAGCGAACCGTGCCCCGCTCGCCGCTCCCGGGGCGAGGAGCCAGTCGGCCAACGCCGCGATCAGCGCGCGATACGCTTCGCCGCTGGCGCCTCCTCGGAACGCCCAGCGATACAGACCGCCGGCGGCGATGATCGCGCGGCGTGCACCAGCCTGGTCGCTGAGCACGATCACGGGCCTGGGTGGGCCGCGTCGCGCCAGGCGTGCGGTGAGCACCACCGTGCTGGCGCTGTCGGGCCGGAGCTCTGCGAGCGAGCTGGCGGGAGGGAGCGAGTCCCAGGCCACCCCGGACAGTGCGGCCGCGAGTGGCGACGCACCGGGCGCCTGCACGTACCAGTCTCCGTCCTGACGCCGGGCGCTCGACCAGATCAGGGCGGCCCGTCTCGGGGGAAGGCTCACCCGGCTGAACATCGCCGGGTCGCCGGCTTGGATCACCAGCGCCGCACCCGCCACCGCTCGCGCTACGTCGCCCTGCGTCCGACCTTCGAGCGTCGCTCCGTCGCGCCAACCGCTTCCGGGGGTGGCGATACCGGTCTGCACGAACGTGCGCACCGGCACGCGGGCCACCTCCTCGAGCGTGTGCGCGAGAAACCGCGTCTCCCAATCCGGCGGCGCCGCCAACAGCACGACCGATGGCTGCGGACTCACGTCGAGCACGAAGAGCCGGGCGTCGTCGCGCGGTTCGGAATCGCCGGCTACGCCTTCCAGTCGCACCTCGAGCGCGGACCAACCGGGCCGCAGGACGAGGGACGGGGGAAGGGTGATGTCGGTGGACACGATTCCGCTGTCGGGCAACGACACGGCTCGGGTCGCGAGCCGGCGACCCGCCGCACTGACCGCGAGCGCCGCCGTACCCGCCCCCCGTCCCCCGTCCCGCGTCCCCGCCGTCCCGTAGCTCACCCTGAGGCGTATCGTGTCGCCCCCACTGACTCGTCTGGGTCCCTCGACGTCGGATACAAAGGCGTCAAAGAACGGCGCGCGGGGCAGCACGATGATGCGCGCCCGGCGCAACAGGTCGGGTGGCAGGTCGGCCCGATCCGTTATGGCACCGTCGGTCACCACCGCGATGGGTCCGCCGCGCCCGGCCGCGGCGTCGAGGGCCGGCGCGAGACGGCTCGAGCCGTCCGTGGGTGGGACGGTGTCGAACGCCGCGACGCGGTCCCCGAATCGCCAGATCACGCCGCCGCGCGCGAGGGCGCGGGCCGTGTCGCGGGCTCCGCGCCAGCTGCCGCCATGGCCCGCCATGCTCAGCGACGCGTCGAGCAGCACCAGCGACTCCCCTCCCGCCGCGACGCTCGAAGTGCTGGGGTTCCACAGCAGGAGGACGAGTGCCGCCAGGGCGCCGACGCGAAGCGCGGCGAGGCCGGCCGTCACGCCGCGACGCACGCGAGCGCCTCCGCTACGGTGAATCGGCCCTCGTGCAGGGCCCGGCCCACGATCGCACCCGCCAGTCCCGCGTCCGCGGCGCGCCGCAGGTCGTCGAGCGACGCGATCCCGCCCGACACGATCACGTCGAGGCCCGCGATCGCGCGCGCGCCGTCCAGGTCGGGTCCGGCGAGCATCCCGTCGCGCGCCGCGTCCGTATAGATCACCGTGCGCGCTCCGAGCGAGTGAACGATTCGGGCGAGCTCGACGGGCGACATGTCGAACATCACGGGAGACCCGGCGTCGCGGGGGGCCACGCGCCCGTCTCTCGCATCGATCCCGATCGCGAGCCGCTCGGGGCCGTGTCGCGCCAGCAGCTGCGCGACCAGGTCGGCGTTCATCGCGGCGCGACTGCCGATCACCACGCGGCCCGCGCCCCACCCGAGCAGCTCCGCGATGGCCGCTTCCGTCCCGAGTCCCCCACCCAACTGGACGGGGAGGGGCGCACCCGCCAGGAACCGGCGCGTCAGCTCGCGGTTGTCGCCCGTGCCGTGGGCGCGGTCGAGATCGACGAAATGGATCCAACGGGCCCCGTCGCGCGCGTACCGGCGCGCTACCGCGAGGGGGTCATCGGAAGCGGCGGAACGCGCGACGCGCCCGCCCCGGACGTCAACGGCGGGATAAAGCTCCACAGATGACGGAACCTAATCGCGCGCGGCGGCTACCGGAGGCGCTACGGGCTGCTTGGGCTCGAGTTGGGCGAGCAGGGCGTCGCGCGCGGCGTCGTAGTCGGCGGTGAGCTGCTGCGGCACCGGCGTCCCCGCGCCCATGTCCCGACGTTGGGGGTTCGTGGCCCGGCCGTTGACCAGGAACTCGTAATGCAGGTGCGGCCCGGTCGAGAGTCCCGTGGATCCGACGAAGCCGATCGTCTCGCCCTGGGACACCTGCTCGCCCGGGCGCAACCCGCGGGCGAAGCCCGACAGGTGACCGTAGCGGGTGCGGATGCCGTTGGGATGGCGCAGCTCGATCAGGTTGCCGTACCCGCCGTCTTCGCGTCCCACGCGCGTGACGATGCCGTCGGCGGTAGCGCGCACCGGTGTCCCGTAGGCCGCCGCAAAGTCGACGCCCTCGTGCGCCCGCCAGGCATGCAGGATCGGGTGGTAGCGCGAGCCGAACCGGCTCGAGACCCGGCGGAACTGCAGTGGGGCCCGCAGGAAGGCGCGGCGCAGCGAGCGGCCGCGCTCATCGTAGAACCCGGTCGCGCCGCCGTCCGAGTCCTCGAAGTAGAACGCGTACTGGGGCGTGCGGGCGACGTCGACCCGCGCGGCGAGCACCCGGCCGAAGCGCCGCTCTCCTTCACTCGATTCCAGGCGCTCGAGCAGCACCGTGAACCGGTCGCCCGGCCGGATGTCGCGCGTGAAGTCGACCTCCCAGTCGTACACGTCGGCGATCGCCCAGGCGAGCTGGCGCCGCTCCGCAGCCGGCAGGAACGTGTCCGCCACCGCCTTGTCCAGGGCCTCGTACAGCGAGGACTCCATTATCGCCGACACGCGCAGTCGCGTGATGGTCCACGGAATGGTCTCGACCACCTCGACCCAGCCGGAGTCGCTACCGGCACGAGACACGGTGAGCCGCCGGTCCGGGGAGAGGCGTACGGTCACCCGACTCGCCACGCTGTCCGTCTTCAGGCGTCGCAGCTGGAACTCCAGGCCCGGGCGCAGGCGGCGCACGGGCAGGGCCGTTGCGGCGGCGAGGAAGGCGGCGTAGTCGCGCCCCGTGATGCCGCCGCGCGCCAGTACGTCGGACAGCATCTCCCGCCGGCCGAGTCGCGTGGTGACTTCGGCGTACGCCGCGTCCACGACGATCGCGGGCGCGGTGAGCGGCCGCCGCCAGGGCCAGGCATCGCTGGTGGCCCCCTCCCAGACAAGGCCGCCGGCGACTAGCACGCCGGCGACGATGTAATGGCTCGCCCGCCAGGACGACGGCATCAGTCCATCTGCCGCCGGATGAAGGTGGGGATCTCGAGCTCGTTCAGCTCCGCGGGCGGTGGCGGCGACGCCGCGGGGCGGCGCACCGTCTGCTCGCCGGGCTTCACGTACCCGCCGGGCGGCACCGGCGCGGGCCGCGGCCCGCGCTCGCGGAAGGGCAGCACGCCCGGCGCCGCGCGCGAGGCTTCCGCCCCCGCGGCCGGTCTGTCGAAGCCGGTCGCGATGACCGTCACGCGAATCTCGCCGTGCATCGCCGGATCGTTCACCGTGCCGAAGATGATTTCCGCCTCCTCCCCCGCGGCATCCTTCACCACGTCGGAAATCTGCGTGACCTCGCCCAGCGTGAGATCCTCGCCGCCCGTGATGTTGATCAGTACACCCGTGGCGCCGGTGATGGAGATATTGTCGAGCAGCGGCGACGAGATCGCCTGTTGCACCGCCTCCATCGCCCGGTTCTCGCCCCGCCCCATGCCCGTGCCCATGATCGCCGCGCCGCCGTTCTGCATGACGGTGCGGACGTCCGCGAAATCGACGTTAACGATACCCGTGACCGTAATGAGCGAGGAGATGCCTTGCGTGGCATGCAGCAGCACTTCGTCGGCTTTCTTGAGGGCGTCCTGGAACGGGATGCCCTTGCCGACGACGGCGAGCAGGCGCTCGTTCGGCACGACCACCATCGTGTCGACGTGCTTGCGCATCTCGGCGATCCCCATGTCGGCCTGCCGCATCCGCTTGCGCCCCTCGAACAGGAACGGCTTCGTCACGATGCCGATCGTGAGGGCGCCCAAGTCGCGCGCCATCTGGGCAATGATCGGCGACGCGCCGGTCCCGGTGCCACCGCCCATGCCGCAGGTGACGAACACCATGTCCGCACCCTGAAGCGAGTGGAGTACCTCGTCGCGGTTTTCCTCGATCGCCTGGCGGCCGATCTCGGGGCGCGCGCCGGCCCCCAGGCCACGCGTGAGCTTCTTGCCGATTTGCACCTTCACGTCGGCCTTGTTATTGAGCAGGGCCTGCGCGTCGGTGTTCACGGAGATGAACTCGACGCCCTGGAGTCCTTCGTCGACCATGCGGTTCAGCGCGTTGCCGCCGCCGCCGCCCACGCCGACGACTTTCATCCGGGCGTTCTGCGATACGGTCTCTTCGAGCTCGAAGATCATGGCTCCCTCGGGTGACCGATCAGAAGAAGTCCTGCAACCACCGCTTCAGCGGTCCAAACCACCGTTCGACGCCCCCCCCGCCCCCGCCCCCACCCCTTCCGCTCTTGACCAGCGCACCGCTCGGAACGCCGCCGTGTGCCAGTCGCCGTGCCGCGTACAACACGAGCCCTACCGGTACCGCGTAGCGCGGCGCCTGCACGCTGTCCACGAGTCCCGAGATTCCCTGCTCCGGCGTCCCGGCCCGCACCGGCAGCGCGAACGCCTCGCGCGCCAGCTCGACGGTCCCCGGGAGGTGCGCCGTCCCACCCGTCAGCACCACGCCGGCCGGCAGCCGCCCGCCGCCGTACCCCGCCCGCTCGAACTCGCGCTGCACCAGCTGGAAGATCTCATCCATCCGCTGGTGGATGATGTGCGACAGCAGCTCGCGCGACGCCTGCCGCGCCCCCTGGCTCGGGGTGGACGGCAGGTTGATCATCTCCGACGCGTCCACCAGCGGCTGATACGCGATCCCATCCTTCTCCTTCAGCCGCTCCGCGTCGGCCTGTGTCACGCCCAGCCCCGCCACCAGATCGCTCGTGACGTGGGCACCCGCGAACTTGAGCGAGGCCAGGTGCCGGATCTTTCCCTCGTGGAAGATCGCGACGCCCGTGGATCCGCCGCCGACCTCCACCAGCGCGACGCCCAGCTCCTTCTCGTCTTCGGTCAGCACCGCGTACGACGCGGCCAACGGCTCGAGCACCAGCTCGGCGGGACGATAGCGCGCCCGTTCCACGCTGCGGCGCAGGTTCTGCGCGGCGGTGGATTGTACCGTGACCAGGTACATCTCCACCTCGAGCCGCGTGCCCGTCATCCCCACGGGGTCCGAAATGCCGCGCTGCTGGTCGACCACGTACTCCTGCGGGATGTCGTGCAGCAGCTCGTGGTCCCGTCCCAGCGAAACGGCCCGCGCCACTTCGTTCACGCGCGCCACGTCGTCGGGCGTGATCTCGTCGGCCGACACCGCCACCACCCCGGGCGAGGTGCGCGCCGACACGTGCTCGCCCGCGATACCGCACGTCACCGCCTGGACCTTCACACCCGCCATCCGCTCGGCGTCGCGCATCGCGGCCACGATGGAGCGGCTCGTCTCGTCGATGTCGCGTACCATGCCGCGCCGCACGCCGGCGTTCTTCGCGAGCCCGACGCCGAGGATTTTGGCGAGCGGCAGCCGCGGGAGCTCGCCCACGACCTCCGCGATCACGGCGCACGTCTTCGTGCTGCCGAGATCGAGCCCGGCGACGATCTGACGATCCCGGCTCACGCGCCACCACCAGCCGCGCTCACAGTCGCCCTTCCCCGCACGATCACCTGGCCGGCGAAGCGTGCGTCCAGCTCCACGTAGCGGCGTCTCCGCGCCGCGAGATCCTGTGCGACCAAAGCCACGGCTCGTATGACCTCCGGCCCGGCGTCGCGGCCGACCACCACGCGCCGGGCCCCGATCTCCAGGAGCACGCCTCCCTGCGCGGCGCGACGCGCGCCCGAGATGGCGTGAAACAGCGCCGGATCGACCGACTGGATCAGCGCCAGCACCCCCACCACCTCGGAGTCGGCGCGCGCCACGATCGGCAGGTCGAGCGCCGTGCGGGCGGGGTCGAACGGCAACGGGCGCCCCGCGCCATCCACGGCCCGCAGGCCGACGCCCGATCCGCGTGGCGCGGGCACCAGCGCAGCCGGCTCCACCTCCCGCAGCTCGACCGTGAGCATCGCCGGCAGCCGCCGGACGACCCGCGCGTCGGCGACACCCGCCAGACCGCGCACCCGATCCGCGAGCAAGCGCGTGTCGCCGAACACGCTCGCCCGGGGCCCCAGGCGTAACGCCGCGATCACGGCATCCGGCGAGAGGTTGTGCACGCCCACCAGCTCGATCTGCCGCACCCGGAACAGCGCGAGCCGCCGCAACACCACGGGCGCGCCAAGCCATAGCGCGACGGCGAGCAACGATCCCGTGAATCCCGCGAGTGCGCGGCGGCGCCACCGCGGCCAGGGTCGCGCGCGTCGCCTCACCGCCCCTTCCCCCTTCCCTCGTCCCTCTTCCCGAGCGTGTCGAGGAGCTCGGGCCCTACCCGCGTCACGTCGCCCGCGCCGAGCGTGAACACCACGTCGCCCGCCCGAACGGTCTCCGCCACGCGCTCGGTGAGCGCCGCCCGCTCACGCACCGCGACCGTCGTCGCGCCGGCGCGCGCCGCGCCCTGGGCCACCAGCGCCGCGGTCACGCCCGGGACCGGCTGCTCGCGCGCGCCATAGATCGGCGCGACGACCACCACGTCCGCCGCGGCGAGTGCGCGGCCGAGCGCCGCGCCGTGCAGCGCCGTGCGCGAGAACAGATGCGGCTGAAACACCGCCACGACGCGCCGCCCCGGAAACGCTTGTCGCGCCGCGGCGAGCGTCGCCTGGACCTCCGTGGGGTGGTGGGCGTAGTCGTCCACCACCGTCACGCCCCGCGCCTCGCCCACACGCTCGAACCGGCGCCCCACCCCGGTGAACTTTCCGAGCGCCTCGACCGCGGCCGCGAGGCTCGCTTCACCACCGAGCTCCAGCGTCACGGCAAGCGCCGCGGCGGCGTTCCGCACGTTGTGCAATCCCGGCACGCGCAGTCGTAGCGTGATCGCGCCCCCGCCCGGCAAATCGATCCGCGCCGTAGAACCGCGCTCGTCGAGCTGCGGCTGTGAGATCCGCACGTTGGCATCGGCACCCAGTCCTACCCGCCACACCGGGTTGCGGAGGGCGGCAACGACCCGCTGCGCCCCGGGGTCGTCGCCGCCGGCGATCACGCGCCGCGCCCGCCCCGCGAACTCTACGAACGCAGCCTCGAGCGTCGCGACGCTGCCGTCGTAGCACTCGAGGTGGTCCGCCTCGACGTTGTTCACGACCGCCACCGTCGGCGCGAGCGACAGAAACGCGCGGTCGTACTCGTCGGCCTCCACCACGAACAACTCGCGTCCGCCGACTCGGGCATTTCCACCCCATGGAGCGACGCGGCCGCCGGCGAGTCCCGTGGGATCTCGCCCGGCGGCCGCTAACGCCTCCGTGACCATCACCGTGGTGGTCGTCTTGCCGTGCGTCCCCGCCACGGCGACCACCGTTCCGCCGGCGACGGCCTGGCTGAGGGCGTCAGCCCGCCGTACCACCGGGACCCCTAGGGCGCGTGCTCGCTCCAGCTCCGGGTGGTCTCCCGGTACCGCAGCGGTGACCACGAGTGCCCGGGCCCCTGCAACGTGCCGCGGGTCGTGGCCCCGCCATATCTCCACCCCATGGGCTGCCAAATCGGCGGCGCCCGATGGGTCGTTATCACAGCCGGTTATCGCGAAGCCTTGCTCTCTGGCGAGGAGCGCCAAGCCGCTCATGCCGGCTCCGGCGATCCCCATGAAGTGGATCGGACGGGGATCCACCATCGCAAACAAGGTCATTAATGGAGGGCTAATATAGCGAATCTACGAAACTTGCGAAAGAGAGCACGACCAAATCACGCGACTAGTGTCAAAATCCTCGACACGATCTCCCGGGCCGCGTTCGGGTGCCCGCGAGCCTTCGCCCGAGCCCCGAGTGAGTCGAGTTGGCTGCGGTCGGCGAGCAGGCTGGTGACCTGTTCGGCGAGTGTGAACGGTGAGAGGTGCTCTTCGGAGAGCTGGATGGCGGCGCCGACGGCTGCCAGGGCGCTCGCGTTGCGGGTCTGGTGGTCGGCCGCGGCGGTGGGAAGCGGCACGAGGATGCTCGGTTTCCCCCAGGCGCACAGCTCGGCGACGGTCATCGCGCCGGCGCGCGACACTACGAGGTCGGCGGCGCGGTATGGCGGCGCCATCGGGTCGAAGAATCCGCGGACCACCACGCGCCCTGGGACCGCGTAGCGCGCGAGCGCCGCGGCGTGCGCGGAGCCCGTGCCCCACAGCACGTTGACCGCCTCGAGCAGGCGGCGCTCGAGTGCACCCGCGACGGCGTAATTGATCCGGCGCGCGCCCTGGCTGCCGCCGAACACGAGCAGTGTGGGACGCGTGGGGAGCAGCCCGAGCTCGGCGAGGGCGGCGTCGCGCGGTCCCGGCTCCGGCACGCGGATCGGATTGCCGAGCGCGAACACGGCCGTGTGCGAACCGAGGCGCAGTCGCTCTTGGGCCTCGGGAAAGCCGAGATGCACCTGCCGCGCGCCGTGCGCGAGCCAGCGCGTCGTGAGTCCGGGGAACGCGTTCTGCTCCTGGAGGACCGTCGGGAGCCGGCGGCGCTGGGCGCGCCACAACACGGGGCCTGCCGCGTACCCACCCGTGCCGATCACGATGGCCGGTCGCTCGGCATCGAGCACGCGTCCCACAGCGCGCCAGGCACGTCCGAGGATCAGTGGCCAACGCACGTTCTTCCACCAGGTGTGCCGGTAGATCGGTTCGATCGGGAGGAGGTGATGGCGGAACGGATAGCGGGGCAGCACGTCCACCTCGATGCCCCGCTGGGCGCCGACCAGGACGGGCTCGATCCCCCGCCTCGCCTCCTGCAGGGCCTGAGCCAATGCGAGGGCGGGCATGAGGTGGCCGCCGGTGCCGCCGCCCGCGAGGAGAACTCTCATCACAGTTCAGATTGCGGATTGTGGATTGCGGATTGCTGATTCGAAGGGGCCAGTTCGATGTGCGATGCCGGGCACACGCCTCGACGAGCGCTCGGTGCAATCCGCATTCCGAAATCCGCAATCCGCAATGTCATGCTCCCGCGTTCCGCCGCCCTCTCCCAATGCTGATCAACACGCCCGTCGCCACTAGGGCCACGAACAGGCTCGACCGCCCGTACGAGATGAAGGGCAGCGTGATGCCGGTGGCGGGAAGGAGCGCGAGGGTCACGCCCACGTGCAGCACGACCGTGATTCCGATCATCGCGGTGAGCCCGACGGCGAGCAGTCGGCCGAACGGATCGCTCGACGAGGTCGCGATGCGGAAGCCGAGCCAGACGAACGTGCCGAACAGAACGAGGATCGCGAACACGCCGACGAACCCCCACTCCTCGCCGATCGTGGAGAAAATGAAATCCGAATAGGCATATGGCAGGTAGCCGAGCTTCTGCTGCCCCTGCCCCAACCCGACGCCGAACAGACGGCCCGCGCCGAGGCCGACGAGCGACTGATGGACCTGCCACGTGGCCTCAGCGGGCGCGCTCCCGGGATTCAGGAACGTCACGACGCGCGCGAGGCGGTACTGTGCGCTCGCGACCGCACCGAACAGAATCGGCGTCGCCACCAGCCCGACGGCGAGGAAATGGCCGATGCGCGCGCCGGCGGTGAACAGCACCACGCCCGCCAGCGCCGTGACCAGCACCGCCTGGGAGAGGTTCGGCTCGAGGAAGATCAGCCCGACGAGCGGCCCGAGCACGACGATGAACGGCAGCACGCCGTACTGGAACGTGCGGATGCGCTCGCCTTTCTTCGCCGCGAGCATCGCGGTCCACACGACGACGGCGAACTTCGCGAGCTCGGACGGCTGCACCGTCACGAATCCGAGATTCACCCAGCGCCTGGCGCCGTTGATGCCCGGCGCGATGGCGTAGGTGAACGGGAGGAGCGGGAGCAGCAGCAGCACCCCGACGACCGCGAGCACCGGCCACGCCCAGCGGCGCCACTTGTGGTAGTCCGAGCGCGCGAGTAGCGCGGCGACGATCCCCCCGACGGCGGCACCGAGAGCCTGCTTCAGAGCGAAGCTCGAGCCGACTTGCCCGCCCGAGATCGTCAGCAAACTCGACGCGCCGTAAACGGCGGTGAGCCCGAACACGACCAAGATCGCCGCGACGAGCGCGAGCAGACGCGTCTCCCAACGGGCGTCTCTCACGCGGAGTCGCGGCTCAAGCCGCCGCTCGGCCGTGCCGCTGAAGCGGCTTGTCGCCCGTTCACGGGCAGATGCCGAGCCGCGTGTTTCCTCGCGCCCGTGCTCACATTCCCTCCACTAACTTGCGGAAGGTACTACCGCGCTCTTCATAGTTTTTGAACATGTCGTAGCTCGAGCACGCGGGAGACAGCAGGACCGCGTCGCCCGGCCGCGCGGCCCGGCGCGCCCGGGCGACGACGTCCGCGAACGTCGTGCCGCGCTCGAGCGCCACCTTCCCCTTCAGGTCGCGCTCGATCAGGTCACCCGACTCGCCGTAGGCAATCACGAGGCGGCACCGCTGCTCCAGCAGCGGCGCCAGGCGGGTGTACGGCTCTCCTTTGTGCCGGCCGCCGAGCATCAACACGAACGGCCGATCCATCGCCTCGATCGCCACGACGGTCGGGAGTCACGCCCGCCTCGCGGACCGCGAGGGCGGCCGCCAGCGCATTGGCGACGTTGTGGTCGCCCAGCAGACGCAGCTCGTCGCGCGCGAGCAGGGCGTCGTCGCCGAGGTGCAGCCGGCGCGCGGATGCGTCGTACCATCCGTCCGCCCGGCGCCGCAGGGCGAACAGCACGCGGCGACCCGGCGCCTGGCCGGCGAGATCGAGCACGGGTGGCTCGTCCCCGTTCAGCACCCAGACGTCCCCCGCGCGCGCGTTCCGGAAGAGCAGCTGCTTGTCGGCGTAGTACGCCTCGACGGTGGGATAACGATCCAGGTGATCGGGAGCGAGGTTCGTGACGATGCCGATCTCGGGAGCGAAATGGGGGCTGTCGTGCAGCTGGAACGACGACACCTCGATCGCCAGCCACTGGTAGCGATCGCCGCTCAGCGCGATGTCCGCGAGCGGCCGCCCGATATTTCCGGCCGCCTCGGCGCGCAGCCCCGCGCCGCGCAACAGGTGCGCCACCAGTGCGGTGGTCGTCGTCTTGCCGTTCGTGCCCGTGATGGCGATGCCATGCGTGCCTGCGGCGGCCAACGCGCGGAAGCCGAGGTCGATCTCGGACAGGATCGGGACCCGCGCTTCGCGTGCGGCGGCGAGCGGTGGCGCCTCCGGCGGCACGCCCGGGGAGACGATCACCGCCGCGGCCGAGCGTATCCGCGCCAGGTCGTGTCGCCCGACGTCCAGCGCCACGCCGTCGAGCGACTGGAGGGCGGCGAGCGCCTCGGCGCCGTAGGGATGGTCGGACGCGTCGCTCGCGTATACCGGCACGCCCTCGCGCGCGAGCAGCCGCGTGGCCGCCACGCCGCTCTTCCCCAGCCCCACCACGGCCACCACGCCGCGGCGCCAGGTCGCGGGGATCAGCGCACCTTCAACGTCGCCAGCGCGATCGCTGCGCACAGCACCCCCAGGATGTAGAACCGCGTCACCACCTGCGGCTCCGCCCAACCGAGTTTCTCGAAATGGTGGTGGAGCGGAGCCATGCGAAACACGCGGTGGGCGTCGGCGTACTCTTTGCCGCGCCGCCGCTTGTGCCACCGGTACACCCACACCTGGAGCATGACCGACACGGCCTCGGCCGCGAACACGCCGCCGGCGATCAACAAGAGGAATTCGGCCTTGAGCATGATCGCAACCGCGCCGAGCGCGCCGCCGATCGCGAGCGAGCCGGTGTCCCCCATGAACACCTGCGCTGGATGGGCGTTGAACCACAGAAAGCCGAGAGCAGCGCCGGCGAGCGCCCCGCAAAAGATCGTCATCTCTTGCGCGCCGGGCAGGAAGTACACCAGCAGGTAGCGCGTCCAGTCGATCCGGCCGAACACGTACGCGAAGGCCGCGAAGGAGCCGGCGAGGATCGCCGTCAACCCGGCCGCGAGACCATCCAGTCCGTCGGTCAGATTCACGGCGTTCGACGTGCCTGTGACGACCAGCGTGACGAACGCCACGTACAAGACCGGCGGCATGACCAACAGGGTGTACTTGAACAGCGGTACCTGTGTCGACGCCGGCGGCAGATCCGGCGCGAGGGGCCAGTACAGCAACGTCACCCCCAACGCGATGCCGAAGGAGACCTGACCGATCAACTTCCAGCGGGCGACCAACCCCTGGGATTTGCTGCGGACGATCTTCAGGTAGTCGTCGATGAAGCCGATCGTCCCCGCCCACAGCATAGCGAGCACTGCGACGACCACGTACCGGCTGTCGAGCCGCGCCCACAAGAGCGTCGGGATGACCGTGGCCATCAGGATGATGAGCCCGCCCATCGTAGGCGTGCCGCGCTTGGTCTGGTGGCTGGCCGGCCCCTCGGCGCGGATCACCTGCCCGACGTTGCGCGCCCGCAGCCAGCGAATGACGGCAGGGCCGCACAGGAAGGCGAGCAGCAGGGCGGTCACGACGGCGCCCGCCGCGCGGAACGTCAGATAGTTGAACAGGTTGAAAAAGATGTGCTGCTTCGCGAGCGGCGCGAGCAGGTGATAGAGCACGTGTGGTCCTCAGTTCAGGTGCCGCAACACTCGCTCGAGCGCCACCCCGCGAGACGCTTTGAGCAGGACGATCTCGTTGCCCGTGAGCACCCCCCGGAGCCGCGGGCCGAGCGCCTCCGCGTCGGGCGCCGTGAGCAGCCGGTTCCCGAGCGCCGCACGATGCGGCTCGAACGCGGGCACGAACTCTCCCACCGCCCCTACGAGCGCCGGGGGGGGAGCGAGCGCCGCGATTTCCGCCGCCGCGACCGCATGCAATCTCGCACTCTCGGGCCCGAGCTCCAACATCGAGCCGACGACCACCGCGAGGGGGCGCCGTCGCCGGTCGGCGAGCCAGTGCGCGAACTTCACCGCCCAGTGGAGCGAGCCCGGGTTCGCGTTGTAGGTATCGTCGATCACCGTGAGGCCGCCGAGGGAAAGAACGGCGCCGCGACCCGCCGGGATGTGCACGTCGGCGAGCGCGGCGACGGCGCGCCCCGGGTCGGCGCCGGCGTGGCTCCCCACCGCGAGGGCCAGCATCGCATTCTCGATCTGGTGGAACCCGGCCAGCGGCAGGGTCACCGAGTGCCCCCGCCACGTGAGGTGGGCGTGCCCGGCGTCGTCCAGGTCGGCCGCGTCGGGACGCACGTCCGCCGCCGGGCCGGTGCCGGCGACGACGGTCGGCGCACGACGCCGCGCCTCCGCCGCCAGCGCCGGCGGGTCGGTCCCCACGACCGCCAGCCGCGCACCCTCCGTGAGCGACACCTTCTCCTGCATCACCCCGGCGAGCGACCCGAAGCCCTCCACGTGCGCGTACCCGACATTCGTGATCACCGCGATGGTGGGTTCGATGATCTCGCGCAGCCGGGGGATCTCTCCCGGGACGCTCGCGCCCGCCTCCACGACGAGCGCGTCGGCGTCATCTGACGCTCCGAGGATGGTAAGCGGCACACCGATCAGGTTGTTCAGGTTCCCAGTCGTGGCATGCACCCGGTACGTCGTGGTGAGCACCGCCCGGATCATCTCGCGGGTGCTGGTCTTCCCGCTCGAGCCCGTGACCGCGACCACCGGACTGCCGGCCGGCAAAAGCCGGCGCCGCGCGCGCGCCAGCAGACCGAGGGCGACGAGCGTGTCCGGGACCTCGAAGGCCGGCAGGCCGTCGAGGGATGGAGTGCCGCGCCGCACGACGGCAGCCGCCGCGCCCTTGGCCTTCGCCTGGTCGAGGAACGCATGGGCGTCGAAGCGATCGCCTTTGAGGGCGACGAACAAGGTGCCAGGTGTCAGGTGTCGGGTGTCGGTGCCCACCCCGGTGAAGCGCAGGCCGCGGGGCCCCGACACCCCCAAGACGCTCGCGACCCACGCCGAGTCCCAGGCGGTCACCCCACCACCCCGATTGTGGATTGCGGAGTGCGGAATGCGGATTTGAAATGAAAGGTCGGTCGCCGACCGACTCCTCCCTGGATATTCCGCAATCCGCAATCCGCAATCCGCAATTGCTTCATGACGCCCCCAGCTCCCGCACGATCACGCGCTCGTCGAACGGCTGCTTTTCGGTTCCCACCACCTGGTAGGTCTCGTGCCCCTTCCCGGCCAGGAGGATCGTGTCACCCGTGCGCGCCTGCTCGAGCGCGTACGCGATGGCGCGCCGCCGGTCGACCTCGCGATGGTGCCCCTTCCCCCGCATCCCGCCCTCGACCTCGTCGAGGATTCGTTCGGGGTCCTCGGTGCGCGGATTGTCCGAGGTGACGATCGCCAGGTCCGCCAGGCGTGCGCCCACCTCACCCATGGGCGCCCGCTTGCCGCGGTCCCGATCGCCGCCGGCGCCGAACACCACGATGAGGCGTCCCGTGGTCAAGGGGCGCAACGTCTCGAGCGCCCGCTCCAGCGCATCGGGCGTGTGGGCGTAGTCGCGCAACACCATGCAGGGACGTTCGGCGATCCGCTCCATGCGGCCGGGGACCTGCGGTGCGCGCGTGAGGGACTGGGCCACGGTTTCAACGGGCACGCCGAGCCCCCAGGCGCACGCCGCCACGCCGAGCGCGTTGACGACGTTGAACCGGCCGAGCAGCGGCAGCCGCACGTCCGCGCGTCCCGTGGGCGTGACGAGCTCGAAGCCGGCACCCGCGGCGGTGAGCGTTAGGCGCCGCGCCGTCACCTCGCCGCCGCGCTCGCCGAACGTCACGCGGCGATGCTCGCGGCGCAGGCGTTGCCACGCGGGATCGTCGGCGTTCACCACCTCGAGCCCGTCGGGCGCGAGATAGCCCACGAGCTTGGCCTTGGCGCGAAAGTAGTCGTCGAGCGTCTTGTGATAATCGAGGTGGTCTCGCGTCAGGTTGGTGAATACGCCTGCCCGGAACACGAGACCGTCGACACGTCCCTGGTCGAGGCTGTGGGAGGACACCTCCATGGCGACCGCGCGCGCGCCCCGGGCGACCAGGGCGGCCAGGGTCGCCTGGAGATCGATCGGACCGGGCGTCGTGAGGTTGCCCGCTTCGCTCTCCACCGTCGCGCCTTCCTGATCGAACGCGCCCAGCGTGCCGATGGAGCCCGTCGGCTCGAGCACCGACAGGACGTGGCGGAGCAGCGTGACCGTCGTGGTCTTGCCGTTAGTGCCCGTGACGCCCACCAGCTCGAGCTTCGCGGCGGGCCGATCGTACCAGGCCTCCGCCGCCGCGGCGGCCGCGCGCCGGCCGTCGCGCACCATCACCTGCGGCAGCTCCGCCGCTTGCTCGCGCTCGACCAGGGCCGCCGCCGCGCCCCGCTCGCGCGCGGCCGCGACGAACGCGTGCCCGTCCTGGACCGCGCCCCGGATCGCGCAATACAGCATCCCGGGCGTCACCCGGCGGCTATCGGCCGTGAGGCCCGTGAGTTCGGGCCAGGTGTGCAGGTCCGGAGTTTCGACGAGGAGTTGCGCACGCTCGAGCGCGGTCACCACTCGCTCGAGGCTGGTCATCGCGAGGGTCCTTTTCCCCGGCGCGGCGTGGCAGGAACGCGCGGCGGCGCGTCGGCACGCCGGCCCGGTTCGGCCCACAGCGTCACGATGGAGCCGAACGCGGCACTATCGCCGGCCGCGGGCCAGGTGTGCTCCGCCACGCCCCAGCCGCGGAGGGCCACGCGGAATCCGCGCCGATGCAGCGTGCGGGCGGCTTCGCGCATGCCGACGCCCGTCACGTCGGGGACGGCCAGGCGCGGCGCGGTGCCGGCGCTGTCGGGCCGATACGGCCAGGGCACCACGTAGGGCACGAGGCCGCCGTCGTCTTCCGCGCGCGTCGCGACCGCGCGCGGCGCGGCGGTCGAGAGCCGGGCGCGGTCGAGCGCCACGGTGCGGGCCGACAGAGCCTGCTCGAGCATCGACCGCGTCACCGGCGCCGCCGTCTGTGCCGCGAAGTAGCTCCCCTTGTGCGGATTGTCGATTTTCACGACGAGCACGAGCTGCGGCCGATCGGCGGGGAACAGCGCGGCGAACGACGCGGTGTACTCGCCCGCCGCATAGCGGCCGTTCACGACGCGACGCGCGGTCCCGGTCTTCGCTGCCACCGGAAAATTCGTGAGGGCCGCCTCGGTGCCGGTGCCGCGCTCCACGACGCCGCGCAACAGCTGCCGCAGTGTCGCCGCCACCTCCCGCGACACGACCTGCCGCACCGGCTCGGGACGATGCCGGTACCCCACGCCCAGCGGGGCCCGTGCGTTCCGTACCTCGCGGATCAGCGTCGGCTGCAGCAGCAGCCCGTCGTTCGCCAGCGCCCCATACGCCACCGCGATCTGGATCGGTGTGACCGAAAGCTCGTAGCCCATCGCGAGGCTCGCTGCGCTCGGTCGCGTCCACTCGGAGGGTGGGCGCAGGCGGCCGGTGGCCTCGGCCGGAAAGTCGATCCCGGTGTACGCGCCGAACCCGAAGTCCCGGAGCATGGCGTACTGCTCGGCGGGCGTGAGCCGCGCTGCGAACTTGGCGATTGCGATGTTGCTCGAGACACGGATCGCGTCGGCCAGCGTCAGCGTGGGCTGTGGATCGTCGTCGGTGATGGTGCGGCCCAGCACCCGCCACTTGCCTCCCTCCCCCGACACGCGATTCGTGGGTGACACGCGGCTCAACGACAGCAGGGCGGCGGCCGCGAAGATCTTGGCGAGGGACCCCGGTTCGAAGGTGTCGGTGAACGCGCTGGGGCGGGCGCCGCCGTCCCGCTGCCGGGTCGCGAGCGCCAAGACCTCGCCCGTCCCGGGATCGAGCATCACGACGTCACCGCCATCCGCGTCCATGCGGCGCAACGCGTCGTCCAACGCCCGCTGCGCGATCTCCTGCAGCTCCGCGTCGAGCGTGAGCACGACGTCGAGCCCCGGCACGGGCGGCGCGATCACGCGCGCCGGTGATTCGTACTCCCGTCCCGCGCGATCCTTCAGGACCACCGCCGCGCCAGCCCGGCCCACCAGCAGCGTATCGAGGGCTTTCTCGAGGCCCGACGCTCCCTGGCCGTCGTCGGCGAGCCGGCCGATGGTGGCGCGCGCCATGCCGGGATCGGGATAAAACCGGTTGAGAACGGGCTCGAGGTGAACGCCGCGCAGGTTGCGCAGCGCCTGCACCTCGAGCGCGCTGTAGGGGCCCGCAAAGTATGCGTACCGCCGCCGCACCGCCTCTTGCCAAGTGCGCGCCGACAGGCCGAGACGCCGGCTGATCAAGGCGCCGTCGGCCGGCGGGTCGCGCAACTCGTTGGGCGCGACGCCGACGTGATAAGTCTCCTGCGTGACGGCGAGCGGTGTACCGTGCCGGTCGAACAGCGTGCCGCGACGCGCCGGAAGCACGATCCGCTCGGTACGCTGCGCCTGCGCCTCTTCCGCCCAGCGGCGGCCCTGGAGGATCTGCACCTGGACGGCGCGGCAAACGAGGAGACCCAGACAGGCGAGCACCCCGAGTTGGACGACCTGGATCCGGACCGCGGGCTTCGCCATCCCTAGTGGGACCCGCCCGGCGCCGGGACGAGCACGATCTCGCTGTCGCTCGGCAGGTGCAGGCCCAGACGCACGCCGCGCGGGACCAGCACGACCCGGCTCTCGGCGACGCGGATGCGGCGCTGGAGGTCGGCCCGGTGACCCTCGAGGTTGGCGCGTCGGGCGCGCAGATCGGCGAGCTCGCGAGCCGCGCGGTAGGCGGCGGTTTGGCGGGCGTACACGATCCACGTCGTCACGAGAAACGCGACGAGCCAGAGCGCCACCCAGTGGCGGCCTCTAGCCATCGGCGGCCACCTCGAAGGCTCGCAGGCTCGCCGAGCGGGCCCGCGGGTTGGCACGCAGCTCGGCCGCGTCGGGGCGGATTGGCTTGCGCGTGAGCAGGCGACCCAGGGCGCGCCCGCGGCAGGTGCAGACGGGCTGGCCCGGCGGGCACACGCACGACCGGCTCCAGTCGCGGAACGCGTTCTTCACGATGCGGTCCTCGCCCGAGTGGTACGTGATCGCGGCCATCCGGCCGCCGGGGACGAGCGTCGCTCGTAGCGCCGGCAGAGCCAGCGCGAGCTGCTCCAGCTCCTGGTTCACCACGATCCGGAGCGCCTGGAACAGCCGCGCGAAGTCGGATGGCCCCGCGCGCGCGCCCCGGGCCTCCCGAATCGCGTTCACCAGATCGTCGCTGGTCGCGAACGGCGCGGTCCCCCGCCGCCGCACGATCGCCCGCGCTAGGCGGCGCGCCCGCGGCTCGTCGGCCAGAGTGGCGAACGCGTCGGCCAGCCGCTGTTCAGGCCACGTATTCAGGAGGTCCGCGGCCGTCACGCCCCGTCCCCCCGCCATCCGCATGTCCAGTGGTGCCCCGGGACGAAAGGTAAACCCGCGCGCATCGGTATCGATCTGGTGAGACGAGACGCCGAGGTCGAGCAGGATGCGATCGGGGCGGAACGTTTCGACGGTCCCCAGGACCTTGGCTGATCCGAACGGGCCGGTCGAATAGCGTATGCCGGTGTCGCCCAAGCGGTCGCGCGCCGCGGCGATCGCCTCGGGATCCCGGTCCACGGCCAGGACCTCGGCGCCGAGCTCCCGAAACAGCGCCGCGTGGCCCCCGCCGCCGACGGTCGCGTCCACGACGCGGCCCCCCCCCCTCGTCCACTCGCGCACGGCATCGGCCAAGACGGGAACATGGTAGGTGGCGGTCAATGCCCTCCCGAAAAAGACGAAAGCCCCGCCTGCCGTGGCAGACGGGGCCGGATGCGTCGTCCCGCGAGGCGGGTTCAGGCGGGGCTGACGGGGCTCGAACCCGCGACCTCCGGTGTGACAGACCGGCACTCTAACCAGCTGAGCTACAGCCCCCTGCGACGGAAGGTCGCAATATAGGCCGCCGCGGAAGTCAATTCAATGCCTCAGAAATTCTTGCACTTGAACTGTTTCTTCACCTGCGGCATGACCGCCTCGAACTTGGAGACGTTCTGCAGCATCGTGTTGGCCGTCGGCGGATGCACGCGCGCGCCGAACGTCAGCGCCTCCTTCGTTCGAGCGAGGCGATCGTTGATGACCTTCGCTTCGGTGCAGCTCTTCGACTTGACCATCGCGGTGTACGGTGCCGACAGCGATGCGACCGACGAGACGCCGTACCAGAAGCTCCCCTGGAGGCGGATCTGCTGCCGTGGCCCGAGCGTGTCCGCGGGCGTGCGCGACGCGACGACCTGCACCAGCTGGTCGAGCCACGGGTAGGCCCGGTCGTACGCCCCCGCTTGCGAGATCTTCGATCCCGCGGTCAACATGAAGACCGATGCGCTGAGCCGGTCGGTCGAATCGGGCGAGGTCAGCGCCGGGGCGATGTACACCTTCGCGCTGTCGATGCGATCGGCGAACGCGTTGCGGAACGCCCGCAGGGCGGCGGTGTCGCTCTTGAGCTTGGACGCCTGGGCCGTGTCGTAGGTCGTCCCTTCCACGATGGCGCGCGCTACGAGCAGGGATCCTTTGACGTCGGACGGATCGAGTTTCAGGGACTGTTTGTACGCCCAGACCGCCGAGTCCTTTTGACCCCTCAGGTCGTACGCCGAGCCGAGCGCTTTCAAGAAGGCCGCGGACTTGGGGAAGTGGCGCGCCGCGGCACGGCTGAAGAAGAGGAGCTGCTGTGTGTCGGATAACTGTTGGGACGCGCCGATCGCAGCCTTGAGCAACGTCGTATCGGCGAGCTTCGACGTGTCCTTGGTCACCTGCGCGACGAACCCGTCCAGCACGCAGCGCGTCAACTCGCCCTCGATGCACAGCCGCAGCACGAAGGCGCTCAGCCGCTCGTCGTTCGGGTTCTTGGCGATCCCTTCGTCGAGCACCGCCTTCGCGCGCGGGTACTGTTTCTGCTGCCGCAGCAGCTCGGCGATGCCGAGGCGGAGCTGGGTGTTTTGCGGTTCACCCGCCAGCTCCCGGACGTAGGCGTCGATCGCCTTGAGCGTGTCGCCTTTTTGCTGGTACAGGTGGGCGATGTTCTCCCACGCGGTCGCATTGAGGGAATCGCCCTTGGCCGCCCGCTGGTACGCCGCGAGCTGGCTGTCCACGCCCAGGTGCTGCGCCTCGTAGATGGTCGCGATGCAGATGTGCGCAGCCGGGAGGTTCGGCTCGATCGCCATCGCCTTGCGCGCGTCGTCGAGTGCCTTGCCGAACTGGCCTTTCTTGCGCTCGTCGTCACAGGCGCGCGCCTGTTCCGCTGCACGGATGATGGTGTTGAGCCGCAGCGCGATCGACTCGCCTAACGCCACCGCCGTCCCCGGGTTGCCCCCCGCCATCGTGAACAGCGACGCCATGCCGGAGCCGCCGATGTCGCGGACGCGAACCATCGCGGTGAGGTTGCCGCCGCCGCGCTCCAACCATCCAATGGTGTAGGAGTTGACAGTGAGGAACCGCGCCAGCTGGTTCGCCTGCGTCTCGTCGAGCAGGACGTCGCACGGGTAGTCGGACGCCTTCAGTGCCTCGCACAGCTTGGGCTTGGGAATGACCTGGACCTTGTAGCGCGCCGTCGAGGCGAGCTTGGTGCGCGCGGCGTCCATCACCGCGACGCTGAACGCCGAGTCACTCTGCGATTTCACGAGGAGCGGCAGAACCAGCAGCTTGTCGGTCGGTTGCTGAACTGTCAGTTGCGCCGGAGCCGCGGTGGCGATGCAGCCCAACCCGACCACCCATCGCAGCAGTCTCACGCGTGCAGTCCTCACGTTGCGGTTTGATACCCCAATGGGCGAAGAGGGATTCGAACCCCCGACATCCTGCGTGTAAGGCAGGCGCTCTGAACCGCTGAGCTATTCGCCCGGTGCACGGCGGGGCCTAAAGGGCGAGGCCTACCGGAAAGAAGACGCAGTATCCCAGGACCAGCAGGATCGGTGCCGCCGTCGTGGACCCCTGGTGCAACAGCCAGTACCCGACTGCCAGCACGACCACCGCCGCGCCCAGGAACAGCCAGTTGCGAGGTCCGAAATGCAGCCGCGATGCGACGACACCCTGATCGGACATAAGGGCAGGAGTTTACGCGGCAATTTCAACGTCGTCAAGCAGTTGGATCATCCTCACTTGGCACGGTCCACCCCTCGTCGAGCAGCGCCCGCCGGGCCCGGTCGCGCCGTCGCCGCAGCCGCACGAGCCAGATCATGGTCAGCCCGAGGATCGCCCACACGAGCCCGACCGCGCCGGCCCAACCGAGCCAGCCGTACCGCGTCGCGACGTCCTGCTGCCACCGAATCTCGAAATCGTCTTCCGTGATGTGATACGTGTCGCGCAGCGCCGCATCGAACGTCGGATCCCGCGCGAGGTGCTCGATGAACGGCGCGAGACCGCGATCACCCCCGGCTACGACATTGCCGCCCCCGCCGCCCGCAGCGCTCCACCGTGCGAGCAACAGCACCGCTGTCGTCGCGAGTGCGTACGCCGTCGTGGCGTCGGGCCGATCTCCGCGCAGCGCCCGATCGAGTTCGTCCAGATCGAACCGCGCGCCTCGCGCCACCTGCCAGTTCAGCTGCAGGGCATCGAGGCGGTCCCACTCGCCCGCCGCCAGGCTGGCGTAGCCCTCCTCGAACCACAGCGGCAGCGAATGACGCACGCGTGCCCGCAACGCCAAATGCGCGAGCTCGTGGCGCAGTGCCCCGGCCAGTCGGAGCGTCGGACGGTCGGACAGCAACACCACGACGCCGCGCTCGGGGAACGCGGCCCCTTCGCTCCACCCGGGCAGCCGTCGGCGTGTCAGCGAATCGAACACGGCGCGGCTCGGGGCGAGGATCAATCGGATCGGGCGATCGGGCAACGGGCCGACGCCGGGGAACGGCTCAGCCGCGTCGGCCGCCCGGGCGAGCTCGACGGCAAGCGCCTGCTGCGGCGGCCACGCAACCGCAGTCACCCGGCCCACGGTGACGCTCATGGGCGCCGCGCCCTGCAGGACCAGCCAGATCAGACTCAGTTGCGCGGCGGCTCCTGTCCCTGGAGAGCCAGCGTGAGCGTGTCCTGACACTTCTTGCCCCAGGGGTTGAACTTGTTCGCCTTGAATCCCTCTTCCCACGATTGCTTCGCCCGATCCTGATCGCCCGCAAACCAGTAGGCGCGTCCCAGCTCGTAGTAGGCCTCGATCAGGTTCGGGCCGAGCTTGAGGGTCTTCTGGAAAAACGTCTGCGCGTCCTCGAACATCTCGCGCTGCAGGTAGACGAGCCCAAGGTAGAAGTGGGCGTACAGCGTCGCCTTCTTGTCGTTGTCGAGGCGGATCGCCTTCGAAAGGTGCTCGATGGCTTCGCCGAAGATGCGCTTCTTGAGGCAGATGTACCCGACGTTGATGCGGGCGAGGGAGTTGGCGGGCTCCTTCATGAGGACCTTCTGAAACGTGCCGAGCGCGTCGTCGTAGTCCTCATGCAGCATCTGGCCCCAACCGAGCAGCGACTCGGCCTGCGTCGCGCCGGGGGACAGCTGCAGCGCCTTCTGCAGCGCCTGGATCGCGCCGGCGTAGTCGCCGAGGGAGATGAGGCTCCATCCCTTTTCGATGAACGTGGACGCACCGATGTGGTCGGCGTGCACAGCGGGTCGCGTGCCGGTGAATTCGGGGGCCGACGCCTCGGCCGTGGAGGACGCGACCTGCTTGAAGCGCTCGACGAGCTTGCGGACGTCTTCCTTCAGCGCCGACAGCTCGGCAATCAACGCATCCACCCGCTTGAAGTACGCAATGATCTCGCGCTTCACCGCCTCGCGCTCCGCACCGCCGGTCACCGTGTCGAGGCGCCGCGCGATCTGCTCGTACTCGGCCCGGAGGGCCGGGAGCGGAGTCTCCGCCATCACGCCTGTGCCGGTTCCCGAACCGCCGTCTCGAGCGCGAGCTTCTCCTTGGACGAGAGGAGACGCGCGGTGTTGAGCACGATGATCGTTCGCCCGTCCTTCACGACCAGTCCCGTGATGTACTCCGCCGCGAGACCTTTCACGATGGTCGGCGGCGCCGAGATTTCGGGCGCCGCCACTTGCAGGACTTCGGTGACCGCGTCGACCACCACGCCCAGCCGTCCCCCCTCCCACTCCAGGATCGCGATCCGCGTCTCCTCACGCAGCGGCGCCGCGACGCCGAGACGCTTCCGCAGATCCACCAGCGGCACGGGGGCATTCTGATACCGCAGCACGCCTTCGAGAAAGTCCGGCGCCTTGGGGAGCGGCGCGGGCGCCTCATAGCGGAGAATCCGCTCGACCTGGAAGATGTTGAACGCCAGATCCTGACCGGCCACCTTGAAGGTGACGAGCTGGACGTCGTCGCCTGTCGTCATCCGATCTTATCTCCCAAGGCATCCAGGTCCAGGATCGGCACCAGGGTGCCGCGACGTCGGGCCACGCCGGAGGCCCAGGGCAGCGACTCGCCGTGCGGTACGGGCAGGGCACGCTCGCGTACCACGTCGTCGGCGTCGTCCACCTCGAACGCCACCTGGCGCGTGCCCCCGCCCTTTCCGCCGGGCCCCAGCTCCACGAGCACTGCCGCCCGTCCGCGCTCGGGTGGCGGCGTCCGCTCCCCCAGCAGCGCGCCGAGGTGCACGACGGGAACCAGGCGTCCCCGTAGCGGCGTGAGTCCGCGCATCGCGGGCAGGGCGCGGGGCACGGAGAGCACTTCGGCCAGGTCTCCGACCTCGAGCACGCGCGCAAGCGGGAGGCCATACTCCTTGCCGTCGACGCGGACCAGCAGGTAACCGCGGCTCATGGCTCGCGGCTGAAGCCGCGGCTCGGCCCTGCCGCTAAGGTGGCGCTCATTCTGCGCCCCGCACGTTCAATTTGGCTCCCCGTGCCGTCAGTTGGTCGACCACGCGCTCCGCGATCTCCCCCAAGGGGAAGACCGCGTCTACCCCGCCGATCTGCACGGCGGCCGTCGGCATGCCGGCGATCACGGCGGAGGCGCGGTCCTGCGCGATGCCGCCGCCGCCCGCCGCGCGGATCGCGCGTACGCCGTCCGCGCCGTCGCGGCCCATGCCGGTGAGGACGACGCCGACCGCATGCGGGCCGAACACAAGGGCCACGGAGCGGAACAGTGGATCGGCCGCCGGGCGGACGCCCCAGATAGGCGGCTCCTGGTCGAGCGCGATCGCGGGGCCATCGGGCGCGCGGACCACCCGCATATGATAATCGCCCGGCGCGACGTACGCCGTGTCGGCGACCACGGGCGTGCCGTCGTCGGCCTCCACCACGTGGAGCTCGGACAGCGAGTCGAGGCGCTCCGCGAGGGACCGCGTGAAATTCGGCGGCATGTGTTGCACCACGAGCACGGCGGCGCCCCGCCCCGTCGGAAGCCGCGGGATCAACTCGGCGAGCGCGCGGGGGCCGCCGGTCGACGCGGCCACGGCCACGGCGAACTGGGCCCGCGGGCGGAGCCCCGCTTCGGGCACGCGGCGGGCGGGCACCGGTGGCCGGGCCATCACGGCGACGCGGGACACGTCGGCCGCGAGGGCGCGGCGCACCGCGGCGCGCAACTCGGGACCCATGCGCAGCAGCGCCGAGCGGTTCCCTTCGTCGGGCTTGGCGACGATCTCGACTGCGCCCAGCTCCAGCGCGCGGATCGCGGCACCGGTCCCGGGCCCCGCGTGCGCGCTGACCACCACGATCGGGCGCGGCGTCTCCGACATGATGTAGCCGATCGCGCCCAGGCCGTCGAGCTCGGGCATCTCGAGGTCCATGGTCACGACATCGGGATCGAACTGATGCACCTTGCGGACCGCGTCGAATCCGTCGCGGGCGGTCCCCACGACGCGGAACTCGCCGTCCCCCGCGGTATTCGCGCCGCTCAGCACGTCGCTCAGCACGCGTCGCAGCAACGCGCTGTCATCCACGACGAGAACGCTCGGCCGCCGATCAGAGGACGGTGACATCGGCCCCCACCGAGCGAACCTCGACCCGGCCGTCCCCCACATAGAACCGCACGGAGCGGCCGGACCCACCCCCCACCGCCTCCCGCATCACGGGGATTCCGATGCGACGCAGGACGTCGCGCGCGGCGACGATGTTCCGTTCGCCCATCTGCATGGAGCCCGGGGTCATGAGCTGGGCGAACATGCTCGCTCCGCCCGCGAGCTTGGCGATCAGGCGCCGCGGTTCGGCGCCGAGCCGCGTGAGCTCGTGCACCAGCAGCGGGACGGCCGTCTCGGGAAACTTCGCGGGGTTGGTCGCATCGCGTGCGAGGCTGCGCGACGGGAGCAGGACATGCGCCATCGCCCCGGCCCCCGCCTGCGGATCGTGCAGCATGATCGCGACGCAGGACCCGAGCCCCAGCGTCACGAGCACCGCGCTCCCGCGTTCGGCGGCCCACTCGGCCACCTTGACGATCCGCTCGGCGGGGGGGAGCGGGGAGGGGGCCGCCCCGTCGCCCGCCCTCACGCGGGCGTCGCCTTCTGGTAGATCCGCTCGCGCGGCTCCTCCAGCCGGAACCGGTCCCGCGCGGGGCCGAACAACGTCTCCACCTTGCCGAGGAGCAGCAACCCTCCGGGCGCGAGGGTATCGGCGAACAGCGTGAACAGCCGTTCCTGCATCGGCCGGTCGAAGTAGATCACGACGTTGCGACACACGATCAGGTCGTAGGGCGCCGCGGGCGCCGGCTCGCTGGTGAGGTCGTGCTTGAGGACGCGCACGATCCGCTGCAGCTCCGGCACGGGGCGGCGCGGCGGCTCCGGGGTGAAGTAGCGGTGGACCAGCTCGGCCGGCATCTCGGTGAACGCCGCCTCGGGATACGCGGGTGCCCGGGTGCGCTCGAGACTCGCGCGGTCGATGTCGGTGGCATCGACCCGAGCCCGTCCCAGCAGCGCGGGCTGGCCCAGCCGGCGCGCCGTCTCGGCGAGCGCCACCGCCATCGTGTATGGCTCCTCCCCCGAGGCGCAGCCGGCGGACCAGGCGCGAACCTCCCCGCGGCGCGCTTTCCAGAGTCCCTCGATCCACGGCGCCAGCGCGCGCCACGTTTCCACGTTGCGGAAGAACTTGGTGACGTTGATGGTGAGCGCGTCGAGCAGCAAATCGTACTCGAGCGCGTCCTCCTCCAGCAGCCGGCCGTAGTCGGCGAACGTGTGAACGCCGCGGGCCCGCATCCGCACCGAGATGCGACGCCGCAGGCAGCGGTCCTTGTAGGAGTCGCAGGCGAGGCCCCGCGCCTGCGTGATCTTGCGCGTGAGCGCCCGGAACGCCAGTTCGTCCTGCTCCGACTTCACGACAGCGCGCTCAGGGTGTCCAGATTGGCCTTGACGAGCTCGTGCTTCGGATTGATCTCGAGCGCCTTGCGCCACAGCTGCGCCGCGAGCTCACGGTTGTTCCGCTTGTACGCAATGTTCCCGAGCTTGAAGTAGACGTCGTCGCCCAGCTCGGGCGCCAGCTCGACCGCCCGACTGTACGCGTCCCAGGCCTCGTCGTAGCGCGACCCGCGATAGGCCAGGTCGCCGAGATTCTTGGACAGCTGGGGGAGCGACGGCTCGTTCTTGCGCGCCGCCCGCACCAGGTCCTCCGCGCCTGTCAGATCGCCGGACAGCTCCTTCAGCACGGCGAAGTTGTTCTGCAGCGCGGCGTGCGAGGGATAGGCCTCCACTCCGTCCTCGGCCAGCTCCTCGGCCTGCTCGAATTCGCCGGCGCCCGCCGCCGCGAGGGAGCGCGCCCAGAACCAGGCGGGCGGGGGCGCTTGTCCGAACAGCTCGCGTGCCCGGTCGAGCCGCCCGGCGGCGCCGCCGTAGTCACCGCGCTTGAGCGCGACCACGCCCCAGCCGAGATACACTTTGGCATCGGTCCGCGCCCGGGCAGCGGCTTCGGCGTAGGCGGCCTCCGCCTCGTCCAGCCGCCCCAGCTGCTCGTATGCGAACCCCAGGTTGTGGAACACCGCGGGCCGCCCGCCGCCCTTCTCCGCGGCGAGGCGTAGCGCCTCCATGGCCTCGCGCCACCGGGCCTGCTTCAACGCCACCAACCCGATGTAGAAGTGGGCACTCGCGTCGCTGCCGCGCAGCTCCGCCACGCGCCGGAACTCCCGCGTGGCTTCGTCGAGCATGCCCGTCTTGTAAAACGCCACGCCCAGGTTACGGTGCTCTTCGACGCGCGCGTCGGTAATCTCCGCATCCGCCCCCGTGGTCGTGCGCCCGGCGCGGTGCACGAACCCCGCCGTGATCAAGCCGTACAGCGCCTTCCCGATCTCGAACTCGCCCAACCCCGAGTCTTCGATCACCTGGTTCACGTCGCGCGACGCGTCGAGCAGCGGCAGGAGGCGTTGTTGCGCATCCGTGAGTTGGCTTTCGCTGATCGCGATCCGGTCCTTGTCTACGACGAAGATCAGGTCGAATGACGGGATCTTTTTTTCGATCAGGCTCCATTCGTCCACCCGGCGGGCGCCCTCGAGCAGCAGCGATTCCGGGTTGATCGAGACGAGGAAATCCTGTGGCCCCGGGCGGACGTCGGCCTCGAAGTTGAAGGTCCCCTGCGTCCACGTGAACAGGTAATAAACCGACTCCTCGATCTGCACGCGCATGTAGCGCTCGAGATCTCCCTGCGTGATCACCCCCATCGCGACCAGGACCTCGCCCAGCCTCTTGCCGTGCTCCTTGGTCTGCCGGTGCACGGCCACGTCGAGCTGCTCCTGGGTGATCTTGCTGTGCTTCACGAGGATGTCGCCCAAGCGGTCGCGTCGGTTCACGATCGACGCGTAGCAGATGCGCCCCTTCTCGAAGTAGATGTAGCCGAAGTTCGAGCGGTCGGCGATGGACAGGCATCCCGTCTTCTGCCCGAGCGCCAGGAGCTGGAGCACGTCGGGGAGGGACGCTTCCTTGAGCGAGCCCTTGATGGCCATCAGCGAAACTCCTCGATCATGCGGTCCGCCACGTCGATCCAGTCCCAGACCATCTTCTCGCGACTCTTGACGCCTCCGAGGCTCGAGACCACGAGACCGCTGGTGCGAAACCCGCTGGAGCGTCGGCTGTCGCGCGGCGCCTGGCCTTCGAGCACTTCGCGCGCGAGGCCCGCCGAGACAGGCCGCCCATCCTGGGCGGCCCCCGCCTCGATCACGCGCTGGATCAGGCCCACGAGGCCGCGCACCGAGTCGGCGGGCCGGTCGGCGAGGTAGTCGATCAGCGCCGGTTCCGGGGTCACGCCCTGCTGCGCCAGCAAACGCTCGAGCACGGCGCGCCTCACGTCGCGGTCGGGCTCCTTGATCTCCGCCACCAGTCCGCCCTCGAGGCGCGACACGATGCGCTCCTCGATCCCGACCAGCGTATTGGGATGCGCCGGCGCCGTGAACACGAGCTGGCGATCCTTGTCCTGGAGCAGGTTGAACAGGTTGAACAGCTCTTCCTGTGTCCGTTCCTTGCCGGTCAGCAGATGGATGTCGTCGAGCAACAACGCCGTGGCTCGGCGGTAGCGGGCGCGCCACCAGTCCACGCGGTTGCCGTCGATCGCGCCGATCAGCTCGTCGATGAACGCCTGGGTGGAGAGGCACGCCACGACGGCGCGGCGGCCGCGCGCCAACTCGAGCCCGACCGCGTTGAGCAGGTGCGTCTTGCCGAGCCCGCTCTTCCCGACGAGGACGAGCGGGTTGTACTTCTTCCCCGGCCGCTCGAGCACGGCCCGGGCCGCGCTGACCGCGACCTGGTTCGACGGGCCCACGGCGTACGCGGCGAGCGGAAACGCCGCTGACGGCCCGGGGGGCGGCGCGGCCCCATCCCGGACCTTCGTAGCGGCCTGCTCCGCCTCCTGCAGCCGCTCGGGGTCTCGGAACACGCTGTCGCCGGCGGCCTGGGGGTCGAGCTCCCCCACCTCCGCCTCGAGCGCTTTGAGGCGCTCGACGTCCTCCGCGAACCCCGCGATGGCCTCGTCCACCGCAGTTGGCGCGTCCTGCTGCAGGAGCGCCTCGAGCCGATGCGTGCGGTATCCCTCGCCTTCCCACCGCAGCACGGCTTCGCCCACCCGAGCGCGCCACGCTTCGACGGCTTTTCCGACGGTGACGGTCACGTCGGCGAGGAATTGTCCGAACTCGTCCCCGCCGGCCGCGGCGGCCGGGACGGGCCCGGCCTTCTCCGCCGCCCCCTTTGCCCGCTGCGCGTCGAGCCCCAGGATCCGTTTGACCGTCTCCGCGTTGATCGAGGTATCGTGGACGGCCTGGAACGCCACGAGCCGGTTCAACGCGCCCATCAACTCGCGCACGTTGCCGAGCTCGGCTTGCGCCACGGTCTCGAGTACGCCGGGGTCGAACCGCGCGCCCCGCTCTTCGGCCTTCCGCCGCAGAATCGCCACGCGGGTTTCGTACTCGGGCGTCGCGATGTCCACCACCAGCCCGCCCGACAGCCGGGAGATCAGCCGCTCGTCGAGATCGGCGATCTCGGCGGGCGGGCGATCGCTCGTCAGGACGATCTGGCGCCCCGCGGCCTGTAACGCCTCGGTGAGCCGCAGCAGCTCCGACTGCATCTCCTTGCGGTTCGTCAGGAATTGCACGTCGTCCACGAGGAGCACGTCCACGTTCTGGAAGCGGCGACGGAACGCGTCACCCTGTCCCGCCGCCACGCTCGCGTGGAACGCTTCGACGTACTCGTCGAGCGTCAGGTACTCGATGTTCAGCGCGGGTGCCGCCTTCTTGGCGGCGTGGCCGATCGCCATGAGGAGATGCGTCTTGCCCAGACCCGGGCCGCTATAGACGAACAGCGGGTTGTATGCCGCGCCCGGGCTCTCGGCCACGGTGCGGCCCGCCGTGACGGCCAGCCGGTTCGCGGCGCCCACGACGAACGTGTCGAAGGAGTACTTCGGGTTGAGCGCGCTCGTCATGCCGTGGTCCCGGCGGCGAGCCTTTTGAGCACCAGCTCGGAGATGCCCTTGAGTGTCTCGAACACGCCCTTCCCGTGCAGCGCGTCAGCGCTGAAGCTCGGGACTCCCCGGAAATTGAGCGCGTCGTCCAGATCGGACGCCGAGAGGATCAGCTCGCGCGGCAGGTCCTGCTTGTTGTACTGCAGGACCAGCGGAACGGTGCGGATGTCCACGCCGTGCTCCAGCAAATTGCTCTGCAGGTTCTGCAGGCTCTCGAGGTTCTCATCGAGCTGGCGCGCCTGACTGTCGGCGACGAACACGACGCCGTCGGCCCCCTGGAGCACCAGCCGGCGCGTGGCGTTGTAGTAGACCTGGCCGGGGACCGTGTAGAGCTGAAACCGCGTCGCGAATCCCGAGATCTGCCCCAGGTCGATCGGCAGAAAGTCGAAGAACAGGGTGCGGTCGGTCTGCGTGGCCAGGGAGACCATGCGTCCCCGACGCGAGTCCGGGACGCGGCCATAGATGTAGTGCAGGTTCGTCGTCTTGCCAGACCGCCCCGGCCCGTAGTAGACGATTTTGCACGTGATCTCGCGCGTCGTGAAGTTGACCAGAGACACGGGGCTATCTCCCGAAGAGCGTGTTGAGACTGGCGCTCAGCTCGCGCTCGAAGTCGGCCGCGAGCACCTGCTTCGGCACGCTGTCTTTGGGGCTCGCCGCCTGCAGATCGGCGGCGAGCTGCTCAAAGAATAATTGCACCAGGCCGAGCGACGAAACCTCGAGATCGTACACGACCAGCGCCACCAACCGGCCGCGGCCCGTCGCGACTGCCGCCAGGAAGATCCCGTGCCGCTCACCCTGATGGTTCAACGCGGCGAACGGCGGTTGACCCATCTGCCGCGCGATCTCGTCGGTGGATGCGACGATCGCCGCCCCGAGCGCCGCCGCTGACATCACGTCCACGGCGCGCGAGAATCCGTGCTGCGCCAGCACCTGGCCCGCCGACGTCATGACCAGCACGAGCCGCGCGCTCGCTTCCTTCACGAACTTGACCAGCGGCTCGAGGGTCCAGTTTTCGACGGCGCGCGTCGTCATCCGACCACCTCCCCCGCCCGCAGCAGCTCCAGCCGCACGAGGCCGACGTTCACGTCCGGCTCCGCGACCGCCACGACGAGGGTCCCGCCGGCGGTCGGAACCACCAGCAACGCGCCCTGCTCGGCCTGCAGGTGCCAGAACAGGCTCGCGCCGACGCCCGCGGCTTCCATCGCGCGGCGCAACCGCGTGGCGAGGCTCGCCGCGAGCGCCGCGACCGCGGGTCCCTTGATCCCCTCCATGAGCTGCTCCGCCACGATGATCCCGTCGTCGGCGGAGACGAGCATCGCTCCCCGCACGCCGCGCACGCGCGTGACGAGGTCGAGCGCCCGCGTATAATTCGCCGGCGCGGTCGTCATGCGTGCTTCTCCAGCCAGCGGCGCGCCGCCACGGCCGCGCGCTGGGCGATGATCGCCAACCGTCCCATCGGGACGGCGCGGTCGCGCACGACGAGCAGCAGCGCGTCGCCCGTGGGCGCGGTCAGATGGACATGTCCGCCGTTGCCCTCCGCCGCAACACCGGTCCACCGTCCCAGAGCCAGCAGCTTGGCCGTCCGCGCCGCCTCCTGGGAGACGCCGGCGAGGTACGCGGCGACGGCGTCGGTCACGTCCTTGCCCCCGGGGTCCTTGAGCGCTCCGCCGAGCACCCGCCCCGCCGCGTCGAGCAACAGAAGCCCCTCCTGTGCTCCCTCGAGCCCGGCGAATACGCGGGCCTCCTCGAGAGGCTGGGCCGCCCCGGGGGGTCGGGGGGGGGGTGGAGGCGCGCGCTCGGTGGGAGCGTCGGAGGCCGGCAGCGCGACGGGCTCCCCCTCGCCCTCGGGGGCGGTGGGGCTAGGGGGGGATTCGCCGCCGCGCGCCATCGCGAGGGCTTGCGCGATACTCGCATCGGCCGGCGCCACGCGCTGCGCCGCCTCCAGGTGTGCGGCCGCCTGTGCCAGGTCGCCCACCTTGAAATAGAGGAAGGCGAGCCCCTTGAGCGCGCCGACGTGGTCAGGAGCGATGCGCAGCGCCATGTCCCACTCGTCGAAGGCGCGCTCGTAGTCGTGCTTGTCTGCGAGGATGCGCGCGAACAGGTCGTGCGCGTCGGGGAGGTGGGGGTGACGGTCCAGGCCCGTCACGGCCACCCGCTGCGCGGCGTCGAGCTGGCCCTTCATGCGCAGCAGCTCCCCCAGGCGCAGGAACACGAGGCTGTCCGGATCCTGCGCCAACTGCGAGGAGAGGGTCTTGATCTCTTCAGCCATGCGTCGAGTTCCCCGTGCCCGCCAAGGTCTGGGCGGCGGCCTTGGCGCGGTGCACGGCGTCGCTCTGCGCCAGCTCCGCTTCCGAGTGCGCGGCCAGGCGCTCCCACTGGTCCCACTGCTCCACGGCCTCGCCGAACCGCCCGGTGGCGGCGAGGGCGTAACCGAGGATGCGGTGCGCGGCGACGCTCAAGGGGTCGAGCCGAAGCGCCCCGCGCAACTCTTCCACGGCGTCGGCAGCGCGTCCCCCGGCGAGCGCGATGCGGCCCAGCAGCAGGTGCACGTCGGGATCATGGGGATGCACGCCCGCCGCCTGCTCGGCCAGGCTACGCGCTTCCTCCAGGTCGCGCCGCCGCAGCGCGTCTTCCGCGCGCGCCACGAGCGCCGCCAGATCGGCGGCGAGCGTGGTGTGCTCGCGCTTGGTCGTACCGGGGTCGGAGAGCACGATCACCCCGGCGCTCTCGAGCCCGAACAGGGTCTTGGCGACGTCGAACTCCGAGCGTCCCAGGTCGGAGGCGATGGCCCGCACGTCCCGCGCGCCGTTGATCATCGCGAGCATCTCCCACTCGGGCGGTAGCAGGTCGAGCCCGCCCTCGACGCCTCCCTGGGGCGGGGCGAGCGTGGGCACGACGCCCAGGTGGGGAATGCGGCCCTCGATACGGGACCACTCGTCGATGCGCCGCGCGCCTTCCATCAGCAGCGCCTCCGTGGGAATGCGCACGGTGGCGTCCGCCGGCACCTCGTCGGGCAGGCCCTCGGTGAACGAGAAGTAGCCTTCGCGCCAGCTCATGACCTCGAAGACGACCTCTTCGATCTGGAATCGCACCTGGCGCTCGAGCTCGCGGCGCGTGAGGGCGCCGATCGCGACGAGGATCTCGCCCAGGCGGCGTTTGTCGCCCTGGCGCAGCTGCATGTCGCGCGCGCGGTGGATGTCGGCCTCGCCGATCTTGCCGGTCCGCAGCAGCAGCGCGCCGATCGGATGGGGGTTCGAGCGAATCTCCGCGGCAATGATGGCGCCGCCCTCGAACGAGATCATGCCCGCGTTGTTGCGGAGCTCGGAGGTGACACGCAGCGCCCCGGTCTTCCGGCTCAGGTCGAGCAGCTGGAAGACATCGTGGATACCGAGCTCGCGGAGCGGGCCTTCGATCGGCATGGGGGGGGGCTGGCCTAATCCGAGGCGAAGATGTGTTGCAGGTCGACGGCGGTGCGCGCGTGCGCGCGCGCCGCCTGTGCGAACGCGCCAGCGGGGTCGATGCGCGTCACTTTCCCCCACGCCTGCACCGCCTCGTCGTAGCGGTGCAGGCGCGCGAGCGCCACGCCGAGCTGAAACAGCGCTTCCACCTGGTCGGGGTCGAACTTGAGCGCGCGCTGGAACGCCTCGAGCGCCTGGGCATCGCGCTTGTCGTCCAGCAGGGTACGCCCGAGCAGCAGCAGCGCCAGCAGATCGTACGGGTCCTGCTCGAGCATCTCTGCGAGTCGCACGACGGCCTGGCGGTGGCGCCCGGAGCGCCGCAGCAGGTCGGCCAGCGCCAGCCCGGCCTCGTGAAAGGTCGGCAACGCATCGAGGGCGCGCTCGTAGGCGTCCTGGGCGTCGCGCCACGCTTCCTTGTCCTCGTGCAGCCGGCCCAGGTCGAGCCAGACCTGGATATAGCCGCGGTCGAGCTCGAGCGCGGACCGGTACGCGGCGAGCGCCCCCGCCTTATCGCCGACCTTGAGGGCGACGTCGCCCTGCAACTTGTGGAGGTCGGCGCGCCCAGGCGCGCGGGTCTGCGCCCGCTGCAGCGCGACGAGAGCTCCGGCGGCATCGCCTGCCGCCGCCCGCCCTTTGGCCGCGGCGACGAGGGCATCCACGTTCTCCGGTGCGAGCGCCAGCAGTTCCTCCGCCAGCCCGCGCGCCTCGTCGCCACGCGGGCCGCCCAGGGCGAACAACGCCTTGACCTCCCCGAGGCGCGCGTCGGCGCGGTCGGGTTCGAGCCCCCGGACCTCGCGGTAGCGCTCGAGCGCCTCGCCGTGCAGGCCCCGCTTCGCGAAGATGTCGCCCAGCAGCACGCCGGCGTGGGCGCGGCTGGCACCCCGCTGCACGGCGCGCACCGTCTCGGCCGCGGCGACATCCAGCAGGCCCTTGCTCACGTAATCGCGCGCCAGCGCGAGGGGATCGTCGGCGGACTTGGCGGTTGGCGACTCCGCGGCGGCAACCGCCGGCGCCAGGTCCTGAAAGATGTTGTCGAGCAGCCGCTCGTCGAAGGTGAAGTCCTCGCCGATCGTCTCGGCCGTCACGTCCGCCGAAATCTCGGGCGCGATGCCGATCGTGCCCTTCTCGTACTGCAGGTCGATGGTGAGGGCGAACTTCTGTGAGACGTAATAGGGATCGAGCTCGAGCGCCCGTTTTGTGGCGCGCAACGCGCCGTCGAAGTCGCCCAGGTTGGACAGGGTGAAGCTCAGGTTGTAGTGCGCGCCCGCGTGGTGCGGGTCCACCTCGACGGCGCGCACGAAGGCGTTGCGCGCGTCCTGAAAGCGCTTCAGCTCCACGAGCACCAGCCCCACGCCGTTCCACGCCGGCGCGGAGCTGGCGTCGCTCGACAGGACCTGGCGGTACGCTTCCAGCGACAGTTGGAAGCGGCGCAGTTGAAACAGCAGCAGGGCCAGGTTGAGGCGCGCGGCGGTGAACGTCCCCTGGAGCCGCAGCGCGGTCCGGAACGACTCGATCGCGGTGTCGGCGTCTTTGCCCGAGGCCTGGACCACGCCGAGGTTGTTCCACGCCAGCGCGTACTTCAGGTCCACCTCGACCGCCTGGCGGTACGAGGCGACCGCCTGCGTCGTGCGGCCCGCCTGGTGCAGAACGACGCCGTGCTCGTTCCAGAGCTTGGGCGAGTCGGGGACTTCGCGGAGCAGCGTTTCGTACAGCTCCAGGGCGGCCGGGAAGTCGCGCTTCAGGAGGTGAACCTCGGCCGTCGCCTGCAGCGCGAGGCGCCGATCCTCGCCGCGCTCGAGCCCGAGCCGGTATTCGCGCAGTGCCTCGTTATAGTAGCCCTTCTGCCGGAACGCGAGCCCGAGATTGTAGTGGGCCAGCGCGTTGCCCTCCACCACCTGCGGCTCGGGCGCCAGGCGCTGGCGCCGCTCCTGCATCTTGCGCTCGGCGTTGTAGCGCTCGAGCGAGAGGTTGGTCTGTGCCCGGGCGAGCGGCGGGTTGAGCTCGATGGCGCGCTTGGAGGACGCACGCGCCTCCTGATGCCGGCCCATGTCGCCCAGCACGAACGCCATCAGGTAGTGGGCGTTGGCGTTGTCGGGGTTCAGCTCCACGGCGCGCTCCAGGGCGGCGAGCGCCTCCGTGTTCAACCCGCGATTGTAGTAGATCTCGCCGAGGTAGAAGTGCACGACCGTGGACTCGGGCTCGAGTTCGACGGCGCGCGCGAACCAGTCGGTCGCCGCCTCGGGACGGCCCCGGTTCTTTTCCGCGAGCCCGAGCTGGATGATCGCGGCCACATCCTTGGAGCGGTGGGCCAGCAGCTGCTCGAACTCTTTGACCGCGTCATCGTGCGCGCCGAGGATCGCGTAGGCGCGTCCCAGCTCCCAGCGGGCGTCGCGGTCGTCGGGCGCCTGGCGGAGGCGCTCGCGCAACTGCGCGACCCGACGGTCGTAATAACCCGTGTCGTGATAGGCGATCTCGAGGTTGCGCTGCGCGACCTGCATCTTCGGATCGAGCTCGAGCGCGCGCGTGAACGCCCCGATTGCCTCTTCGACGAGGCCCTTCTGGTAGTAGAGAACGCCGAGATTGTTGTGCGCCCCGGCGTCCGACGGATCGATCCGGCGCGCGAAGGATCGGAGGACGGCGAGGTCGCGTTCCGAGAGCGCCGGCGCCGTCACGGGTCAGCTCAGGCGGATGGCGTCAAAGATGGCCTTGAGCGACGCCAGATCGGGGAGCAGCAGGAAGTCGCCCCGCAGCCCGTCCCCCGCGTCGATCTGCAACTCGGTCTCGACGCAGAACACGAAGTCGCGCTCGTGCCCGAAATTCAGATAGGTGGTCGTGAGCACCGCCGCCGCCAGGTCCACCACGAGGCTCGGGACGGAGGGCAGCAGCAACATCCCCATGAAGTCCGAGAGCGCATTCAGGTACGCACCCGCCAGGATGTTGCCCGCCTCCTTGAGACAGGACTGCTCCAGCGCGTCGTACACGGCGGTCGTGCCGATGGGCCGGCGCAGCAGCATGTCGCACAGCCGGCGGCCCGCCGACTCGGGGAACAAGAGCAGCGTGCGCCCCGTCAGATCCCCCAGCATGTGCATCAGGACCGCCGCCACCACGTCCTGCGGATTGCCCAGCAGGTCGGGGACCTCTTCGAGGCGCGCGATGTTGATCTGCGGCACGCTGATCATGATCCGGCAGTTCGTGAGCTGCGACAGGGCGGTGGCGGCGTGACCGGCGCCGATGTTCGCCACCTCGCGCAACGCGTCGATCTGCCGCTCCTTGAGATCCCGCACGTCCTCCATTGCGCCTCCGCTCGCCCTACACTAGCCCGCCCGCATCGAGAATCAGCGCGGGCATCCCGTCGCCCATGATCGTCGCGCCGCTGAATACCGGCAGCGTGCCGCGAGGGGCGTCGAATCCCTTGACCACGATCTCCTGCTGCCCCAGCATCCCGTCGACCACGATGCCGCTGCGCCGGTCACCCATTTCGAGCACGATGATCGGCCAGCGGGCGGGCGGATCGCCGGCCACCCCGAGCAGCCGCCGGAGGTGCACCAGCGGAACCACGCGGTCGCGCAGTACGATCGCCTCCCGCCCCTCGACGATGGTCGTGGCCTGTACGCCGAATTCCACCGTCTCCGCTACGTAGGTGAGCGGCAGCGCGTAGCGCTCCGGTCCCACCCCGGCGATCAGAGCGCGCACGATCGCCAGGGTGACCGGCAGCCGCATCACGAACGTAGTGCCCTTCCCCGCCTCCGTCCGGATATCGAGCGAGCCTCCCAGCGCCCGGATGCGCGTCATGGCCACGTCGATGCCCACGCCGCGCCCCGACACGCTCGTTACGGCCTCGGCGGTCGAGAATCCGGGCCGGGCGAGGACGCGCAGCAGCTGATCGTCGGTGAGCGCCTCGGCGTGCGCATCCACGATGCCCTCCCGCTTGGCCCGCGCGAGGACCTTCGCGCGGTCGATGCCGCGTCCGTCGTCCCGCACGCTGATCGCGACGCTGGCGCGCTCGCGCACCGCCGTCAGCACGATCTCTCCCTCGGGCTTCTTGCCGCGGCGCTTGCGGTCGGCGGGCGACTCGATCCCGTGATCCACGGCGTTCCGCAACAGGTGCAGCAGCGGATCGCCCAGCTCGTCGAGGATCGCGCGGTCGACCTCGATTTCCTTCCCCTCCACGCGGAACGCGACCTGCTTCCCGAGCTCGCGCGCCAGGTCACGCACCAGCCGGGGGAAGCGATCGAACACCTGCCACACGGGCGTCATGCGCGCCTGGATGATCTCGGCCTGCAGCTCGCTCGAGAGCCGGGACACCTGAATCGCAACGTCGTCGATCGCGGGGTCACGCCGCTCGGCGGCGAGCTCGTTGAGCCGGCCGCGCACCGTGACGAGCTCGCCGATGAGATCCATCAGACCGTCGAGCCGTCCGAGGTCGACGCGGATGTGACGGGTCCTGGCGTCCGGCGTCCCGGCGCCCGACGGACCCGGCGCTTCGGGCGCGGGGCGCCGCTCCTCGCCGCCCACCGTGACGTGCTCGACGTCCCCCGCGGATCGCACCACCCGTTCGATGTCCCCCGGCGCGGCCGCGCCGCCGATCCGGAAGCTGAACCGCCCGTCGAAGTCCTCGGCCTCGAATGCCACCTCGGGCGGCGTCACGTCGTGGATCTCGCCCAGCGACCGCGCCTTCTTGAGCGCGAGCACCGCGCGTCCCCCCTTGAGCGGCGCCTCGGCGCGCAGGGTCACCTGGACCAGCCGTCCCGGCGTGATCGGGCCCGCCACCTCCGGCGCCGGCCCGGGCGTGGCGGTCGGGCGGGCGCCCGATCGAACGCCCGCGAGCGCCGCGGCCGCGCCGTCGAGATCGGCGACGACCTCCGCGACGTCGATCTCGTCCTCGCGGCCCGCGACCGACAGCTCCACCGCGTGCTCGAGCCCGTCCCGCGCCCGAAACAGCAGCTGCAGGAGGTCGTCCGTGGCCGGTCGCGCGCCGCGCCGCACCAGGTCGAGCAGGTTCTCGGCCCGGTGGGCCAGGTCGGTGACGCGCGCATAACCCATCGTCGCCGCCATGCCCTTCACGGTGTGCACGGCGCGGAACAGTCCACCGACCGGTGCGGGGTTGGCGGGAGCCCGCTCCCAGTCGAGCAGCAGCTGGTTGCAGGCGCTCAAGTGCTCCCGGCTTTCCGCGAGGAACAGCTCGGCGTACTGCGACAGGTCCATGTGGTCAGCCGAGCACGCGCTGAACGGCCTCGAGCACGCGCGATGGCTGGAACGGCTTCACGACGAAGTCCTTCGCGCCGGCCTGGATCGCCTCGACGACGAGGGCCTGCTGGCCCATCGCGCTGCACATGAGAATCTTCGCGTCGGGATCCTGCTTGACGATCTCGCGCACCGCGTCGATCCCGCCCATGTCCGGCATCACGATGTCCATGGTGACGAGATCGGGCTTGAGTTGGCGGTATTTCTCGACGGCCTGCGATCCCGTTTCGGCCTCGCCCACCACCTCGAAGCCGGCTTGCGCCAGGATGTCGCTGATCATCGTCCGCATGAAGATGGCGTCGTCGCAGACGAGGACAGTGTGGCTCACACATCCTCCCTAGGAAGACAGAATGGGGGTTAGCAGCGCGTCGGTATCGAGAACCACGAAGAGTTGACCGGCGCGGCGCCCGACGGCCCGCACTAGCGTCGGATCGATGCCGGGCAGTGCCTGCCGGCGTTCCAGCGCCTCTCCACCCACCGAGAGGAGGTCCACGACCTCATCGACCGTGAAACCGAGGACCTTTTTGCCCCCGTCCAGCTCGAGCAACACCGTCGTCCCCGCCACGTCTCCCCCTTCTCCTCCCACCCTCTCTCCCCCTCCACCCGCCCCGCCACCGGTCATGGGGTCTGAGGCGGGGGCAGGAGCAGGGGCAGGGCTTGGGGCGGACCCGGAAGCGGGGGCGGGGGGGAGGGGGGGGGCGGGGGCGGCCTGACGCAACGCCCGCCATCCCTCCACCACCGTCACGAGGGTGCCCCGCACGTTCACAATTCCTGCCACGACTGGGGGCGCCCCGGGGATCCGGGTCGGCTCCAGCCGCGGCAGGATTTCACGGACCCGCTCTGCCTCGGTGGCGCAGAGGAGGTTGCCCACCCGAAACAGCAGCAGTCGGACGACCCCCGCGTCACTCATCCGATGCGAAGAAGCCAAGATACTGCAAGGGGTTGCGTTGAGCAAGCAAATTCGAATCGGCCGCTGCTTCCGCGAGGGCCGGGCGAAGCTCCGCCGGCCATTCCGAGCGCAGCGTCAGCTGCGCACCGCTCACCGGATGGGGGAGGGCCAGCAGAGCGGCGTGGAGCAGCTGGCGCGGAGCAAGGGCTTCGAGGCGTTCGGCCGCCTGTCGCTGTGACGGCGTGACGCGCCGGCTGCCGCCGAAGGCGTACTCGCGGTCGCCGACCACGGGGTGCCCGACGTGCGCGAGGTGGACGCGAATCTGATGGGTACGCCCCGTGCCGAGCGTGACCCGCAGCAGATCGGTCTGGGCAAAGCGCGCGGTGACGCGCACGTGCGTGACCGCGTGGCGGCCGCCCGCCCGTACCGTCATGCGCTTGCGATCCGCCGGATCGCGAGCCATCGGTGCCTCGATGTCCACGGGACTCTTGGCGAAGTGCCCCCAGGCGAGGGCGGCGTAGACGCGGCTCACCTGGCGCCGCTCGATCAGGCTCGTGAGACGGCGGTGTGCGACGTCGGTCTTCGCCACCAGGAGGAGCCCCGAGGTATCACGGTCGAGTCGATGCACGATACCGGGCCGCCCTTCGGCCGCGCCGTCCGGCGCGAGCGCCGTCCCCCGCTCCGTCAGCACGTTCACGAGCGTGTCATCCCAGTGCCCGGGGCCCGGGTGGACGACCAGGCCGGCCGGCTTGTCCAGCACCGCGAGGTGCTCGTCTTCGTATGCAAACGTCAGGTCGCGGTGCGCGGGGGCGTAGCTTCTGGGCCGCGGTTCCGCGGCGGGCATGTCGACGGACACCACCGCACCCCGCTCCAGTTGCGTCGAGGCGCGCAGGGGTCGTCCGTGGAGGGTGACGCGTTTGTCGGCGATGATGCGGGCGGCGACGGTGCGGGACAGCGCTAACTGGTCGGCGAGGAACCGGTCGAGCCGCTCCGTTTCCGGGGTGAGGATGCAGAAGGTGATGGCGGCCATCAGGGCTCGGCCGCGCCGGCCTCCTTCGCGCGCTCGTGCGTCCGCCCTTCGAGCCAGAGGGAGATCGCGAGCGCGATCGCCCCGACCGTGATCGCCGAGTCGGCCACGTTGAAGGTCGGCCACCGCGCGTTGCCGATTCCCACGTCCACGAAGTCCACGACGCCCTGCGCGCTGCGAATCCGGTCGATCACGTTGCCGACCGCGCCGGCGCAGACGAGCGCCAGGGCAACGAGCCGGAAGCGATCGCCCGGGCGCGCCGAGACCACCATGGAGCGCAGCACGAACAGCGCGACGATCGCCAGCCCGAAGAAGATCCAGCGCGAGTACGCTTCGCCGCCGAGGCACAGGCCGAACGCCGCGCACTTGTTGAACACGAGCCGCAGCTGGACGAAATCGCCGATGACCTGAATCGGGAGGTGACGCGCCAGAACGGCCTCGGCCACGAGCTTGGTGACCAGATCCGCCGCGACGACCGCGCCGGCGATCGTCCAGAACAACCGGCGGTCAGCGGCGTTTTCCATCTTCCTCCTTCGCCTTGCATTTGATGCACAATCGGGCGTGGGGCAGCGCATCCAGGCGCTCGAAGCCGATCTCCTCGCCGCATTGCTCGCACTTGCCGAACCTGTCGGGGGCCTGGAACAACCGCCGCAGGGCCTGGTTCACGTGCCAGAGATACCGGCCCTCTTGCGAGGCGAACAGGAATGCCTTCTCGCGCTCCATCGCGTCCGTCCCCTGATCGGCCATGTGGAACGAGTAGCTCGAGAGGTCCCCGTCGGAGGCCTGCAGGCTCGAATTGAAGGACTCGTCGTAGTAGCCGAGCTCCTTCATCACCCGGGCGCGCTCCTCGTGGAGGCGCTTCTCGAGGTGGGCCAGCTGCTTCTTGTTCAGGCCGCCCTTGGTCGCCTTGGACTTGACTTTGGTCTTCGATTTCGTCGGCATTATCGCGTACCGCCCTTTCTTCCGTCATGGCGCCGGAGCGCAATCGTCACCCGGCGAGCCTCGATGTCAACGTCCCGCTTGAGATCCGCTTCTTCCAGCACCGCTCCCAACACCAGCTTGCGCGTCAGCGTTTCGCCTTCCACGAACCCCTGGAACGCCGACACAGCGGCGACGACCTCCGGGGCGCCGGCGACGCTCAGCTCGATGCGCGTCGTGTATTCATAGCCCGCCTCCTTGCGGAGACGTTGCACACGGTTCACGAGCTCGCGCGCCAGACCCTCCTGGATCAGGTCTGCCGTCAGCCGGGGGTCGACCGCCACCACGTAGGGGCCGTCCGCCTGCACCGCCCAGTCGCTCGCGACCTCGCGGGTCACCAGCACGTCCTCGGGCCGGAACTCGAACTCCCCGGACCGCACGGGGTCACCATGTTCCAGCGCCTGGAGCTCTGCCGCGGTGAGCTGCGACACGGCGGCGGCGGCCCGGGGCGTATCCTTGCCGTAACGCTTGCCCAGCGTGCGGAAGTCCGGCTTCCCCTTCAGCCGGACGAGGTCGTGATCCGAGCCCGCCACTTCCACGACCTTGGCGTTCACTTCGGCGGCCAAGATATCTAACAGGTCTGCCAAGGCTGGGCCCCGGACCGCCGGTGGAACCACGACCTGTACCTTGGCGACGGGCTGCCGGACGTGGAGCTGCTTGGTCTCGCGCGCCGCCCGCACCAGCGAGGCGAGCTTGCGCACGGCCGCCATGGCCAGGAGCAGCTCCGGAGTCCGGCGGCCTTGATCGGCGGGAAACGACGCCAGGTGGACCGAGGTTCCCGTGAGCGCGCGATGCATCCAGTCGGAGAGGAAGGGCGCGGCCGGCGCGAGCAGACGGGCCGAGGTCACCAGGGCCTCGTGCAGGGTTTCGAGTGCCACGGTATCCGTGGCCCGATCGGGAGCCCAGAAGCGCGGCCGGTTGCGCCGGACATACCAGCGCGACAGATCCTCGCCCACGAAGTCCATGATCCCCCGTACGCCCGCCGTCACGTCGTAGTCCGACCACGCGCGCCGTACCTCGCCCACCACCTCGTCGAGCCGCGCGAGCAGCCACCGGTCCGCCGGCGGCCGCTTCTCGAACGCGGTTCCGGCCCCGTCCGCCGGCGACGGCGGCGTCCAGCTCTCCGCGTAGCGACGGAAGAACTCGTAGGTGCTGCGAAACGCGTTGAGGAATCCCCCCGTGATCTCGGGCACCTGCCGGCGATCGAACCGCTTTTTCTGCCATACCTGACTCTGACCAAGCAGGTAGAGCCGCACCGCGTCCGCGCCGTACTCCTCGATCACTTCCCAGGGATTCACGACGTTGCCGCGACTCTTCGACATCTTCTGACCCTGCGCGTCGACGACCAGCTCGTTCACGATCACGTTCTTGTAGACGAGCGCGTCGAATGCGGTGACACCGATCGCGAGCAACGAATAGAACCAGCCGCGCGTCTGGTCTACGCCCTCGCAAATGAAGTCGGCCGGGTAATGCGCCTTGAAGTCGGCCTGATGCGCGAACGGGTAGTGCCACTGGGCGTAGGGCATCGCGCCGGAGTCGAACCACGCGTCGATGACCTCGGGCACGCGGCGCATGGTGCCACCGCACACGCGGCACCGCCACGAGTACTCGTCGATGGCCGGCTTGTGGGGATCGAAGTCCTTCGGCAAGCGCTTGCCCCAGCGCTCGGCCAGCTCCGCGTACGACCCGATCACCTCGCGGTGCTCCGCTTCGGCATCGCACTCCCACACGTTGAGCGGCGTGCCCCAGTATCGGTCCCGCGACAGGGCCCAATCCACGTTGTTCTCGAGCCATTCGCCGAACCTTCCGGTGCCCATTTCCGGCGGATGCCAGGCGACCTGGGCATTCACTTCCAGCAAGCGCGCCTTCACCGCGGTGGTACGGATGAACCACGAGCTCCGCGCGTAATAGATGAGCGCCGAGTCGCAGCGCCAGCAGAAGGGATAGCTGTGGGTGAACGGTAGCGTCTCGAGCCAGCGCCCGTCGTGTTTCAGCCGCTCGATGATCAGCTGGTTCGTTTCCTTGTCCGTGACGAGCCGGCCGTTGATCTCGGGCCACCGGGTATCCTGGAACGTGCCGTCGGGGGCGACGGGGTTCACGAACGCCAGGCCGTACTGTTGCGCCGCGGCGTAGTCGTCCGCGCCGAACGCCGGCGCCATGTGCACGAGGCCGGTCCCCTCCTCGGCGGACACGAAGGTCCCGGCGACCACGATGGCCCGTTGCCCCTCCTGCGGCAGCGGCACGACGTCGAGCGGCGGGACGTAGCGCTGACCGACGAGATCGCGCCCCCGGTACCCCGCGACCCGCGTCGCCTCGGCGAGCGGCTCGCCGTGCACGTGTACGTGCGCCGCCCGCTCCACGGCAACGACGTAGCGCACCCCTTCCACCTCGTACTCGCCGTATTCGAGGTCCGGGTGCACGGCGACCGCGATGTTGGCGAGCAGCGTCCAGGGCGTCGTCGTCCAGACGACGAGTTGGCGTTTCTCGTCGCTTGCGAGCGGGAACGTGACGAACACGGAATTCGTCTGGACGTCCTCGTAGCCGAGCGCCAGCTCGTGCGACGAGAGGGCGGTGCCGCAGCGTGGGCAGTACGGGAGCACTTTATGGCCGCGGTACAGCAGCGCCTTGTCGAACAGGCGCTTGAGCAGCCACCACACCGTCTCGATGTACTCGTTCGTGTACGTGATGTACGGATGCTCGTAGTCCAGCCAGTAGGCGATCCGCTCCGAGAGCGACTCCCAGTCGGTCTTGTACTTGAAGACGTTCTCGCGGCACAAGCGGTTGAACTTCTCGACGCCGTACGCTTCGATCTGCTTCTTGCCCGAGATACCGAGCATCCGCTCGACCTCGATCTCGACCGGCAGGCCGTGCGTGTCCCAGCCGGCGATGCGCGTTACCCCCTGCCCCAGCATGGTGTGATAGCGGCATACCAGGTCTTTGATGGTGCGGGCGAACACGTGATGGATGCCCGGCCGCCCGTTGGCGGTGGGCGGACCCTCGTAGAACACGAACGGCGGACCGTACCGCGCCGCGTCCTGCGTCTTTTGGAACAGGCGCTCGTGCTTCCACTCGGCCAGCAGCCGCTTCTCCAGGACGTCGGGCGAGAGCTTGGGGTCGAAGAGCGGGTAGGCCATCAGTTGAGGCGCTCCAGCACCCCGCGTACCAACGCCGTCAGGGCAGGCTCGGCGCCGCGGGCCACGGCGATGATCGCCTCGACCGACGTGGGCGCGAGAGCGTCCGGCAAACACTGATCCGTGATGATCGACACCCCCAGGACCTTCATTCCCATGTGCACCGCGGTGATCACCTCCGGCACCGTGCTCATGCCCACCACATCCGCCCCCATCGCGCGGAGCACGCGATACTCCGCCCGGGTCTCGAGGTTCGGCCCGGTGACCGCGACGTACACGCCTTCCCGCAGGATGATGCGCCGCTCCAGCGCGACGGCGCGGGCCAGCGCCCGCAGCGCGCCGTCGTACGCGTCCGACATGTCCGGGAAGCGCGGGCCGAGGGCCTCGTCGTTCGGGCCCACGAGCGGGTTGCCGTCGAGCAGATTGATGTGGTCCGCGATGAGCATGAGATCGCCGGGGCGCCACAGCGGGTGCATCCCGCCGCACGCGTTGGACACCACGAGGGTCCGGGCGCCGAGCCGGCCGAGGATCCGCACGGGCAACCCGATCTGCTGCGGCGTATAGCCCTCATAGCGGTGGAATCGCCCTCGCATCGCGACCACCCGTCTGCCGGCCAGGGTGCCGACGAGCAGCTCCCCCGCGTGGCTCTCGACCGTCGCGACCGGAAACCCGGGGATCTCCGTGTAGGGAATCCGCGCGTCCACCGCCACGTCTTCGGCGAGCCCGCCCAGCCCGGTGCCGAGGATGATCGCGACGTCGGGTACCACGCTCGTCCGCGCCCGGATGGCGCGGACCGCCGCGTCGATCATCAGCCCCGCTGACCGTCCAGTGCGCGCAGCTCGGCGAGTTGACGCTCGAGCAGCGCGCGGAACCCCGCCACGTACGCCAGGAACTGGCGCTCGACGTCGGCGCTCTGGCGCTGCACCTCGTTCTGGGAGGCCTTCGCCTCGTCCACCAGGCGCCGGCCTTCGGCTTGGGCCTCGCGCACGATCACTTGGGCCTCCCGCTCGGCCGTGGCCCGCGTTTCCTCGCGCAGCTGCTGCGCCGCCACGAGGGCGTCGTTCATCGCGCGCTCCCGCTCGCGGTACGCCTTGAGCTGCTCCCCGAGCGCCGCCAGCCGCTCCTCCAGCACCGACTTCTCCCGCAGGATCCGCTCGAGCTCGTCGGCCACACGTGCGCGAAAGTCCTCGACGCCCAGCGGCTCATAGCCCCGCAGGGTACGGCGGAAGTCCTGCTTGCGGACGTCGTGCGGAGTGAGATGGAACGCGTCGCCGCTCACGCCGGGTCCTCCCCGCCCCCCCTCTCGCGCTCCACTGTCTCCTCCCCCGCCCTCTCCGTTGTCCGCGGCCCGAACAGGACGGTCCCCAAGCGGATCACTGTTGCCCCTTCCTCGACGGCGGTGCCGTAGTCCGCGGACATCCCCATCGAGAGCGTCGGCAGCCATAGCCCCTCCTCCTGCTGCAGGGCGTCCCGCAACGCGCGCAATCCGCGGAACGTTCGCCGCTGCACGTCCTCGTCATCGGTGAACGGCGCGATCGTCATCAGGCCTTCGAGCGCGAGATGCGGCTGCGCCGCGACGTGGCGCGCCAGCGACGACGCCTCGGCCGGCGTGCAGCCGCTCTTCTGCGCTTCTCCGGCCATGTTCACCTGCAGCAGCACGCGCTGCGTCGCGCCGTGCGCCGCGGCCCGCCGGTCCAGCTCATCGGCGAGCGCCACCGAATCAAGCGAATGGACCAGCGCGAAGCGCCCGGCCACGTGCTTCGCCTTGTTGCGTTGCAGATGCCCGATCAAGTGCCACGCCACCCGCCGGCCCGCGAGCGGTGGAGCGTCGAGCTTCTGCAGCGCCTCCTGCACCCGGTTCTCTCCCAGGTCGGTGACGCCCGCAGCCAGTGCGGCTTCCACCGCATCCACTCCGAAGCCCTTGGTGACCGCGACGAGCGTGACCGGGCCGGTCCGGCCCGCCGCGGCCTGCCGTCGAGCGATCTCGGCCCGTACGTGGGCCAGCCGCTCGGGCAGGGCTCCAAAATCCATAACCGCAAAAAGTATCTCGGGGCCCTGCGTGAAACAATCGGGGGGTCAGCTGGCTGGTGCCGTAACTCGTTCGCCACCTTCGAGGTGCGAGATCGCGCCGGACAGGAGGTCGCGCACCTGCGGCGCGCTCAGGTGGCGATGCAGCAGCCCGTGACTCGCCACGGAGATCGTCGAGGTCTCCTCGGAGACGACCAGGACGGTGGCGTCGGTCTCCTCGGAGAGCCCGAGCGCCGCGCGGTGACGCGTACCGAGGGACTTGTCCGCCACCTTGAACTGCGTGAGGGGCAGGACGCAGCCGGCGCCGATGATGCGGTCGCCCCGCACCAACACGGCGCCGTCGTGCAACGGAGAGTAAGGCGTGAAAATCGTCGTCAGGAGGTCGGCGGACACCTTGGCCTCCATCGGCACGCCGGACGAGATGAATTCTTCCAGACCGATGTCGCCTTCCACGGCGATGATGGCGCCCGTGCCGCCGCGCGACAGGCGGTCCAGCGCTTCGGCGATCTCTTCGGCGACCGATTGCCGCTCGCTCTGCGAAAACCGACGCATGAAGCGGGACTGGCCCAGCCGGGCGAGGGCGTTCCGGAGCTCGGGCTGGAACACGACGACCGCCGCGAACGCGCCGAAGGTGAACACGTACGACAGCAGCGCGCTGATCATGGTGAACTTGGCGAGCAGCGCGCCGAAATACGCGACCGACAGGATCATCACGCCGACGACGATCTGCATCGCCCGCGTGCCGACGAGGAACAGGAGGAAACGGTAGATGACGAACGCGACGAGAATGATCTCGACCACGTCCGGCCAGAACCGCGGGATGAGGAACTGGTAGGCTTCGAGGTTCACCGTGCGCTCGTGGTCGCGCCGGCCACCCGCAGCGCCTCGCGCGCGAGCGCGGCGTCGTGTACCCGGAACAGGCGCGCGCCCCGCTCCCACGCGAGGGCGCACGCCACGGCCGTCGCGCGGTCGCGGTCTTCGACCGGCCGCCCGGTGGCGGCCCCCAGGAACCGCTTGCGCGACGGTCCCACCGCTACAGGATAGCCCAACGCGACCACCGTTGCCAGTTCATCGAGCAGTCGAAAGTTCTGCTCGGGGGTCTTCGCGAACCCGAACCCCGGGTCCACGACGATGCGCGGCGGCGCGACGCCCCCGGCCTCCGCCCGCGCCGCCGCGGTCCCGAGCTCCGCCGCCACCTCCGCCGGCACGTGCCGGTACACGGCGAGCGAGTCCATCGTGTCGGGCGTGCCCCGCATGTGCATCACGATCAGTCCGGCGCCGGCGTCGCCCACGACACGGGCGAGCGCCGGATCGAACGCCAGCCCCGACACGTCGTTCACCACGGCGGCGCCCGCGGCGAGCGCGGCGCGCGCCACCGCGCCCTTGCGCGTGTCCACCGACACCGGGCCCAGCCCGCGCCGCGCCAGCTGCTCGATGACCGGCGCCACGCGCCTGATCTCCTCCTCCGCGGTTACCGGCGCCGCGCCCGGCCGCGTGGACTCGCCGCCCACGTCCAGCAGCTCGCACCCGTCGGCCACGAGCCGCTCGGCCTGCGCGACGGCGCGGTCCGCAGTGGCGAAGCGCCCGCCGTCCGAGAAGGAGTCGGGCGTCACGTTCACGATGCCGATGAGCACTGGGTGATCGAGGGTGAGGACGCCGCCGGAGATTTCCCAGCGGCGCGGCGGATCAGCGTAGCTCGCGAGGAACCGGCCCAGCTCGGGCGCCAGCGCCTCGAGCCCGGGCGGCAGCCGGTCGGGGCGCGCCAGCGGCGCCAGCCGGCTCGCGGCCGCCCCGACCAGCGCCCAGCCGTCGCCGGTGAGGACGTCGGCACCGGCCTTGGCGCCCCAGCGCACCAGACTCTCGCGCTCGGGTTCGCTGACTTCATCGAGCAGGACGACCAGGGATTGTACGCCGGTGGCGGCGAACCAGGCGGGCTGGGTCTCCCAGCCGCGGGCCGCGAGCGCCGCGCGCACCGCTTCGGGTGTGTGCGCGGCGAGCGCGGTCAACTTCACGATGCCCGCAACGCGTTCACGATGTTGAGGCGCGCCGCCCGCACCGCCGGAAGGAACCCGCCGACCACACCCATCACGACGGCGAAGATCAGCGCGTTCTTGACGACCCCGGGCGACAGGGCGAACCCGAAGCCGATCTCGGAGAAGCTCTGGAAGTTGACGACCGAAATGCGCGCGAACGACAGCAGCGCGGCGAGCGCGACGCCGATGCCGCCACCCACGAGCGCGAGCACCACGGATTCCACCAGGAACGCGGCCAGCACGCTGCGCCGCCGGAACCCCAGGGCACGCAGCGTGCCCACTTCCACCGTTCGGTTCGCGACGGCGGCGTACATGGTGATCATCGCCCCGATCATCGCTCCGAAGCTGAAGATGGTGGTCACGACGAGCCCGAGGATCCGGATGAACTTCGCGAGCGTCTGCGACTGCTCCTTGTAGTAGTCGCGCTCGTGCTTGAGCTCCACGGACTGGAAGCGGGGATCGGCCTGGAGGCGCGCCTTGAGCTGATCGAACCGGGCCGGCTCGGCGAGGCGGAACGTCAACGACGAATACCCCGGCCGCCCGGCCGCCTGCATGAACTGGTCGGCGTCGCCCCAGATCTCCGAGTCGAAGCCCGTGCCGCCGGCGTCCATGGTCCCCACGATGGTCCAGCGGTCGCCCGCGAAGGCGAGCTCCGCCCCGAGGGCCACCCCTTTGAACCGGGAGGCGATGCTTTTCCCGACCACGATCTCGTGCGTGCCGAACTGGAAAGGCCTTCCCTGGATGATGCGCACGCCGTGGCGGACCTCCAGCGCGTGGGCTGAGACACCCCGAGTCGACACGTTGCCGAGCGCGCCGCTCTTCTTTTTGTAGAGGTTGATGATGAGCATGACGTCGCGCGACAGGAGCGCACGACCGTCGCCCGCACGGGCTACACCGTTCTCGGCCTCGAGTGCGTCCGCCGTCGCGCGGTCGATCTGACTCGACAGCTCAGACGTCGCCGAGCGCCTGAGCACGATCACGTTGTCCGCCGAGCCCGTCTCGACGAGGGTGGCTTCCAGGCCGCGGGCGAGCATGAGCACGCCGGCGAACACGAACACGACGAGAGCCACGCCGCCGACCGTGAGCGCCGTGGTGAGGCGGCGGGCCCAGAGGCTCCGCCAGCTATACGCGAATGGGATGCGCGCCATGAGCCGGCTACCCCACTGTCCGCAGGCCCAAAACGATGGGCATGCGGACCACGCGGTTGACGGGGACCGCGGCGGCTGCCAGGCCGGCCAGCAGGGCCGCGCCGAGACCCAACGCCATCGTGAGTGGGGCGACGCTGATCACCGGGAAGAAGGTCGGGAGCGCCTTCGCGAACCCCTGGACCATGGGGAACGTCAGGAGCAGCCCGAGCACGCCTCCCGACAAAGAGATCACGAGCGCCTCGCCGAGGACGAGGGCCCCGAGGTGGCGCCCCGAGAAGCCGAGGGTCTTCAGCACCGCGTACTCGCGCGTCCGCTCCCGCACCGACATGATGATCGTGTTCGCCAGCACGAGCAGGATGATCCCGACGATCACGACCGAGATCACCTGCAGCGACGTGATGATCGCCGACGACATCTGGACGAAGCTCTGCTGAAACTCGCGTTCACTCTCGGTCTTCGTGGGGGCGCGCGAGTTCACGAACTGCGTGTCGATCGCCGCCGCCACGCGGGCCATCGCGTCGGGCGACCCGACGCGCAGGACGTAAAACCCCGCGTCCACGGGCCGGCCGGGCTCGCGCGCACGCACCTGCTCGTAGAGGTAGGCAAACTGGAAGAACATCTGCGTCTCGTCGGTCGACGGGTCGCGGCCGGTGTAGATCCCGCGCACCACCCACTGCCAGCTTCCAGGATAGATGTCGCCTTCCATCGTGATGACGTCGCCGAGCTTGAAGCCGTGCTGCTGCGCCAGCTTGCGGCCGATGATGCACGCGTTGCGCTCCTTCTTGAACGCGGCCAGCTGGTCCGGCGGCACCTGGAACTCCGGGTAGAGATCGAAGTACGTGTCCGGATCGACCGCGAAGCGCGGCCAGAAATTCTTGAAATCGTTCGGGTCCCCAAACACACCGCCGAACCAGTTGCCCCACGACACGCCCGTCACGCCCGGCACCTTGGCGATGTCGTTCCGGTAGGGCAGCGGGATCGGGAAGATCAGCGACACGCGGTGCTGGGTGATCATGCGATTGGAGGCGGCCCCCGTGACGCCGGCGTTCCACGCGCCTACGATCGTCCGAATGAGGGCGAACCCCATCACCGCCGCCGCGATCCCGAGGATCGTGAGCGCGGTGCGGAGGCGGTGCCGGAACAGGTTCTTGAAGACCAATTTCATTGCAGTTCACCCTTGTCCAAGTGGCGCACCAGGTGTGCGCGCTCGGCGGCGTGCGGGTCGTGCGTCACCATCACGATGGTCTTCTTGAACTCTCGATTGAGGCGCTCCAGCAGCGTCAGGATCTCCTCCGCGGACTTGCGGTCGAGGTCGCCCGTCGGCTCGTCCGCCACGATGATCGTGGGGTCGGTGGCGATGGCGCGGGCGATCGCGACGCGCTGCTCCTGGCCACCCGAGAGCTGGCGTGGATAGTGGTGCACCCGGTCGGCGAGGTCCACGAGCGCGAGCGCTGTTTCGACGTGCTGTTTCCGTTCCCTCTTGGAGAGCGACGTGAGCAGCAGCGGCAGCTCGACGTTTTCGAAGGCCGTGAGCACCGGGATCAGATTGTAGAACTGGAACACGAACCCGATGTGGGTGGCGCGCCAGCGGGCGAGCTGCGACTCGCTGAGCGTCGTCACGTCGGTGCCCGCGACCAGCACGCTCCCGGCGTCCGGCCGATCGATCCCCGCGATCAGGTTCAACAGGGTGGTCTTGCCGGAGCCGGAGGGACCCATCAGCCCGAGGAACTCCCCTTCGGGGACCTCGAGCGTGATGTCCCGCAACACGGGGATCTGCATACTGTCGCGTCGATAGGCCTTCGAGAGACCGCGGATCTGGACGATCGGATTGGGCATGCGCTCCTCTACTGCACGGTGACCTTGACGCCGCCACGCAGGCGGGCGCCGACGCTGTCCACCACCTGAGTGCCGGGACGCACTCCTTCGCGGATGGCCACGGACGAGCCCACCTGTCGGCCGACGACGACCGGCACCTCCACCGCCCGGCCCCCCTCGACGACGAAAACCACACTGCGGCCGTTTCGCTCGGACACCGCAGTGCCGGGGACCACCAGAACCGACTGCGTATCCACGGCAACCCGCGAGGGACGCGGCAGGAAGTGGACCTTGGCGCTCATTTCGGGCAGCACGCGGGCGTCGTACGAGCGAAACGCGACCTTGACTTGCACCGTGGCCTTCGCGCGGTCCGCGGTCGGCACGATCTTCGCCACGACGCCGGGATACCGCACGTCGGGATACGCATCCAGCACGATCTCGCACGGCTGGCCCGGGCTGACGGCCTCGAGGTTCGATTCCGCGACGTCGGCCTCGACCTGGAGCGAGCGCAAGTCGGCGATCGTGACCACCGCGCTCTTGGAGAAGGCGCTGGCCGCGAGGGGCGCCACCACCTCCCCGACGTCGGCGTTCTTCGTCAGCACCGTGCCATCGAACGGCGCACGGATCACTGTATTCTCGAGCGCCACTTGCGCCACTTCAACGGCGGCCTCCGCGGTCGCGATACTGGCTTTCACCCGCTGGTAGCGAGCCTCCGCGGCGTCCACACTCGCCTGCGACGAGGCTCCACTGTCGCTGAGAAACCGCTCCCGCTCGAGCGAGCGCCCGGCATCGTGGAGCTCGGCTCGACTCAGCTGCACGTTGGCCTGGGCCTGGGCGAGTTGGGCTTTGACGTCGGCGTCCTCGATGCGGGCTATCACCTGGCCGGCCCGCACCCGGTCCCCTTCCGCGACCCCGAGGTAGACGAGCCGGCCGGTCCCCTTGGAGGCGACCGCGGCCTTGCGTTGAGCAACGACGTAGCCGCTCGCGATGAGCACGGCGCCCGCGCGCATCGGCGACACCATGGTCGCGGGGGTCAGATGCACGGGCACCGCCGACCCGAGGGCACCGCTCGTGATCAGGACGACGGCCGCGAGAACCAGGATGGCGGCGGCAGGGAGCCCGATCGCGAGCCACACCCGGGTGCGGCGCCGTGGCGCCGGTCCGGCCGACTCACCGGAGCGATTGATACGCAGCGCGGCAAGGTCCGCGTTTTTCGCTTCCATCGACTTCAATCCTAACACCCCGGGCACCCGGCAGCGACGCTAACGCTAACCGGCTATTTATGTCCGAGCGTCAGGCGCCGGCGGGTTCGGGCGGCGGGCTCCCCAGCACGGGGCCGCGTTGTGCGGGTGCCTTCTCGCGCGCGCCCTCGCCGGACGGCGCCGGCGGTGCCGCGGGCGGTGGGGGGACGGGCGGTAGCGGCTTGCCCGCGACGACCAGCTCGACGTCTTCGCGATCGAGCGTTTCGCGCTCGAGCAGCGCCGCGGCTAGGCGATCGAGCCCATCGCGATGCTCGAGCACCACGGTCTTGGCTGTCTCGTACGCATCACCCAGAATGCGCTTCACTTCGGTATCGACGAGCTCCGCCGTCCGCTCCGAGATCTCCCGCCGCTGGACGATCTCACGGCCCAGGAAGATCTCCGCCTCGCGGTCGCCCACCGCGATCGGCCCGATCGTGTCGCTCATGCCGTACTGCGTCACCATGCGCCGCGCGATGTCCGTGGCATGTTGGATGTCCTGCGCGGCGCCGGTCGTGACTTTCTCCGGACCGAAGACCAGCTCCTCCGCGACGCGCCCGCCGTAGGCCATGGCGAGGCGCGACAGGATGGACTGCTTCGTGTACTTGTGCAGCTCCTCCTCGGGGAGGTACGCCGTGATCCCGAGTGCCCGCCCGCGGGGAATGATCGTGACCTTATGCAGCGGGTCCGACCCCGGGAGGTTGAGGGACACGAGCGCGTGTCCCGCCTCGTGATAGGCGATGAGGCGCCGCTCCTCCTCCGACAGGACCCGACTGCGGCGCTCGAGGCCGAGCATCACCTTGTCCTTGGCGTCCTCGAGGTCCTGCATGTCCACCGCCGCCTTGTTGCGCCGGGCCGCAAGCAAGGCGGCCTCGTTCACGACGTTCGCGAGCTCGGCGCCCGCGAGGCCGGGTGTGCCGCGCGCGATGCGCTCCAGGTCTACGTTGGAGCCGAGCGGAATCTTGCGCGTGTGCACGCGCAGGATCTGCTCGCGTCCCTTCACGTCGGGCATATCCACCACGATCTGGCGGTCGAAACGCCCGGGCCGGAGCAGAGCGGGATCGAGGATGTCGGGCCGGTTTGTGGCGGCGAGCAGGATCACGCCGTCGTTCGACTCGAAGCCATCCATCTCCACGAGCAGCTGGTTGAGCGTCTGCTCGCGCTCGTCGTGCCCGCCGCCCAGGCCGGCACCGCGGTGCCGCCCGACGGCGTCGATCTCGTCGATGAAAATGATGCACGGCGCGTGGGCCTTGCCCTGCTCGAACAGGTCGCGCACGCGCGACGCCCCGACGCCCACGAACATCTCCACGAAATCCGAACCCGACATCGAGAAGAACGGCCGGCCCGCTTCCCCTGCCACCGCCTTCGCGAGCAGAGTCTTGCCAGTGCCCGGCGGTCCGATGAGGAGGGCGCCCTTGGGCAGCCGCCCCCCCAGCCGCTGGAATTTCTGCGGGTCCTTGAGGAAGTCGATGATCTCTTCGAGCTCCTGCTTCGCCTCGTCCGCGCCCGCCACGTCGGCAAAGGTCACCTTCGGGGTGTCGCCCGCCAGGAGCTTGGCCTTCGACTTCCCGAACGCGAAGGCGCGATTCCCCCCCTGCTGCATCTGGCGCAACATGAAAATCAGCAGGCCGAAGATCAGCAGGTACGGGAGGAAGCTGAACAGGAACACGCCGACCGACTGCTTCTCCTCGCGCGCCCGGACATCGACGCCCTTCTGGCGGACAGTGCCGACCCAGGCGTCGCTCGATTCGAAGGGCAGCAGTGTGGTGAAATGCTGTGCGGTGCGCCCACGGAAGGTGACGGGACTCTTGAAGTCCCCCTTCACCTGCTGCCGCTCGGTGATCTCGATCGCGGTGACGTTGCCCTTATCGAGCTCCTGGGTGAATTCGCTGTAGGAGATCTCCACCGCCTCCGGGCGTCGATTCGCGGCGAACTGCACGAGCACCACGGACCCGACGATCAGGAGCGCCCAGAACGAGAGCGTCCGCAGGGTCCGGGCCCAGCTGAACTCGCGCGGCGGTGGAATGCGGTTGGGCATCAGGTCAGACTCGCGACGTACGGGAGGTGACGGAAGTTTTCAGCGTGGTCGAGCCCGTACCCCACGAGAAACACGCGCGGCGCGTCGAATCCGACGAATGCCGGCTCGATCTCGAGGTGCTCGGCCAGGTGCTTGTGCAGCAACGCGCAAATCTCCAGACTCCGCGGCGCGCGCTCGCGCAGCAACGCCACCAGGCGGTTGATGGTCTTCCCCGTATCCACGATATCCTCGACCAGCAGGATGTGCTTACCCCTCAGCTCGGTTTCCGGATCGTACAACAGGCGCACGTTCCCACTCGAGATGGTGTCGGCACCGTAACTCGCCGCCACCAGGAAGTCCACCTGGAGGGGCCGCTCGATGCGCCGCACGAGATCGCTCAGGAAGATGAAGCTGCCCTTGAGGAGACCGAGCACCAACAACTCACCGTCGGGGTACACGGCGGTGATCTCCTGCCCCAGCTCTCGGACGCGCCGCGCGATCGTCTCCTCGTCGAACACGATCCGCTTGAGCTCACGCCCGCCCGTCTGCTTGAGACTCGCCGTGTTTGGTAACATCGACCCGCACCGCCGGGGTTCCGGGCCGCGGGAGATCGTCCCTGCTCCGGCAGATTCCGGGAACCCACAGAATGGTTTCGCCGCGGGCGACCACGGGATAGCCGGGCCGGTCGCCGCGCGGCACGCGCGCCTCCATGAACATGCGTCGCAGGGGCCGCCGTCCCACGCCGCCCATCGGCACCACTCGGTCGCCCGGCCGAGGCGACCGGACTTCCCACCCCGCCCCGCTCAGCCACGTCGTCCAGGCGCGCCGCTCGAGCCGCGTGGGCGCTGGCTCAGGCGACCACGTCACGCGAAACGCGCCAAACTCGGCGCTACCGCGCTCCTCCCCGCCTTCCACACCCTCCACAACCTTCCCACCCTCCCGCGCGCGGACCCGCACGCGGTCGAACGCCACCTCGGCAGTCCACTGGTTCCCGAGCGGGAGCCACCGGCCCGACGGCCGACGCGCCAAGTCCACCAGCTGCTGAGCCTTGCGCGGTCCCACCACGAGCCCGACCCGCCGCGCCGCGGCCCGCACCAGAGCTTCAGAGAGAACGTCATCATAGCGGACCAACTGCTCCCGAGCAATGTCGAACCCCCCGGGCACGGTGCGGAGCCCGAGTTCGGGCAGACGGTCGAGCACGCGGTCCCAGGCGCGCCGCTCCCGGGCCGCCGCTCGTCCAGCACGCACGAGATCATCGACGGCACGCGCGCCCAGGCGGTCGCGCACCAGGGGCAGCAGCTCCGTGCGGACCCAGCTCCGCAGATGTCGTGGATCCCGGTTGGCGGGATCGTCGTGCGTGGACAGGCCGCGGCTCGCCACGTGTGCGGCGAGTTCCGCCTTCGTGAACGCCAGCAACGGTCGCACGAGCCCGCCGCGACCCCGCGCCGGGATTCCCGCGAGGCCCGCGGGCGCGCTCCCCCGCAGCAGGCGAAGCACGATTGTCTCAACCTGGTCATTGCGGTGGTGCGCCGTCACGAGGTAGCGCGCGCTGTGACGCCGCTGCACATCGCGCAGCCATGCGTACCGCGCCTTCCGGGCGCCGGTCTCCGTCGCGTCTGGACCAAGGTGGAGCTCGCCCAATTCGAAGGGCAGGCCGTATTGCTTCGCCAGGTTGCCGACGGCCTGTCCGACCGCCCGACTGTCCGAGGCAATTCCATGGTCCGCATGCGCCACCACGAGGGACAGGCCCAGCTCGGAGGCGAGCCCATGCAGCAGATCGAGGAGCGCGACCGAGTCGGCTCCGCCCGAGACGCCCACGATGGCCGTGCCGGGGGCGGAAAACAACCGCCGCCGCCTGAGGTGGTCGCGCAGGCGCAACAGCAGCGAGGTCGTGCCATCGGTCATCCCGTAGTATAAATGATTGAGGGGGACGCGCGCCTACGGCTCGACGAGGTCGATCGTCTGATCCGCCTTGATCGGACCGGCCACGCTCTGGCGTCGACCGGACGGCCACCGCAGCTCGATCGCACCGACGTGATCGGCGTCACCAAGGCCGAAATAGAGCGGCAGGTCGCTCTGGGAGAGGTATCCCGACTTGCCGTCGCGCACCTTCAGCATGCGGCGTCCAGCCGGGAGCGCGACGGTGACCTGTGCACCGAGCCCATCGCGGTTCGAGCGCGTGCCGCGCAGCCGGACCTTGAGGAAGTGGATGGGATGTCGCTGCGCCAGATCGCTGATCAGCACCTGCGGCCCCGCATTGAACTCGTTGGTCACGAGGTCGAGATCGCCGTCCCCATCCAGATCGAGCGCGATCGCCGATCGGGTCCCGAGCGCACCCATCATGGTCAACTGGCCGGCGCCGTCCAACCGACATTCCACCTGCAGCGACTCAGGATGGGCGCAGGCCTCGCACAGGGGATGGCCGGCGTCGGCACCGCGGCACTCGAGCGTGAACCACACCTGTTGGGTGGCCCCGCCGGCCCGCGGCTCGACCCCCACCACGAACTCGCTCGGCAGGAAGCGCCGGCCTCCGTCGTTGAGCAACACGGAGTTGATCCCGTACCGGTAGGGGAAGTTCATCCCCGCGGCGATGAAGATATCGTCCCATCCGTCGGCGTTGAGATCGTCCACGCTGGGGCCCCAGGGCCAGTACGTTTCCACCCCGACGGAATCGGAGACCTCCTCGAATCGGCCGCCGCCGCGGTTCGCGAACAGCTCGTTGCCGAACAAGAATCCGGCCTTCCCCTTCGGGAACATGCGGCCGGACACCCGTGACGAGTCATCCTTGCGGCCTTCGGCCGCCCAGTCGCCGGGCGGGATGTTCACCCACATGTCGGGATGCATGCTGGTGACGAAGATGTCGATCCGGCCGTCCCCGTCGAAATCGAACGCCTTCACCCCCATGGCACCCCAGGGGGTCTTGGGGAAGTACTCCGCCGTCGCATCGCGAAAGCGCTTTCCGCTTTCATTGAGCCACAGGTGACTACCACCCTGCATGTCCAGGATGTAGAGGTCGGGAAACCCATCGTCGTTGACGTCGACCGCCGTGGCCTCGCCGCTCCAGCTCGGGCCCACCAGCCCGAGCTCGCGCGTGACGTCCTTGAATCGATTGCCACCTAGGTTGTGGTAGAGAATGCTCGCTTCTGAGCGTTCGGGGTGGAGGTGACCGAAGAACGCGTCGCTCAAGCCGACGTAGTAGCCGCCCGGCCCCCGTACGTTGCTCGTGAACACGCCCACGTTGGTCACCAGCAGATCGAGCAGGCCGTCACCGTCATAGTCGAAGAACACCACGCCCGAGGAGTGGCCGACGTAGCCCACGCCGGCTTGTGCCGTGATGTCGCGAAACGTCCCGTCCCCCAGGTTTTCGAACAGCCGATTCCCATGGCGCACCGTCGTGACGAAGAGGTCGGGATCGCCGTCGTTGTCGATGTCGGCGAATGCGCAACCCACGGCGATCTGATCCGGCATGGCCAGCCCGGCTCGGGTGGTGATGTCCACGAACCGACCACCGCCGAGGTTCTTCCAGAGCTCGTTGGTGCCGAGCTGCGTGAGGAAATAGAGATCGGGGAGGCCGTCGCCATCGACGTCGGCCGCGCACAAGCCGCTGCCGTGGTCGTAGTGAGCCAGCTTGTACGCCTTGCCCGCGTCGTCGACCACCCGGTTCACGAACGTGATGCCGCTGGCCTGCCGCCGATCCGTGAATCGGAAGTCGTGCACCAGGCGCGACTGCGCGGCCATCTCGGCCTCCTGGCGGGCGCGCTCCAGCAGCCATGCCGGGCTACCGGAAGAGCGGCACGCCACGGAGAGGAGCGACATGAAAACGAGGAGTACGCGAGTGGTCATGTCTTAGTATACGCCTTGCCGGGCATCCCCGAACGCCTGAGAATTGGGCCATGCCCGCTCTCGCGCCCGACCAGGTGTACCAGCTGCTCCGCAACCTGACGTCACCCGTGGTGGCCATCACGTGCCAGCGCGCCGGCACGCGCAACGGCATGATCGCCGACAGCGCGATCCGCGCGTCGATCGTGCCAGCGATTCCGCGCGTTTCAGTCTACATCCACAAATTCAACTTCAGTCACGACCTGATATTCGAGACGGGGCGTTTCGTCCTGCACCTGTTGCGCGACGACCAGTTCGAGCTGATCCACCAGCTCGGCTTCACGAGCGGGCGCGCGCGGGACAAGCTCGCCGGCGTCCCACATCGGCCCGGCACGCTCGGCGTTCCGGTGCTGGACGAGTGCTACGCCGACTTCGAGTGCCGCGTGGCAAACGTGATGGACACGGGAAGCTCGACCTGTTTCCTGGGCGACGTCGTCGCAGTGGGCCACGGCGCGGCGACGACTCCCCGCGGTGCCGTCATGACGGCCGCCCACTTCCGCGCCAACATGCCGTCCGAGTGGCGCGCGGACTACGAAGCGCTGCTTCGCGCGGCCCAGCAATTCGCCGCGGATCGTTCGCGCGATATCCGGCCCGTAACCTGGAAAGACATTGGTGGACGCTAGCGGGCCTCTCCGGGCCGCAACCGCACGCTGAAGCGGAGAGTCAGCTGGTTGACCTGTTCGAGGCGCCGCCCCGAACCTGAGTCCGGAAAGTCGTACCGCTCCAGCTCATAAAACACCGCGCCGGTGACCGAGCCGCGCCGGTACTCGAGCCCCGCCGCACCTGTGAACGCGACATCGGGCTTGGGTAGCCCGTGCACCGAGACGACAGGGAAGATGCCGCCCTGCAGCACTGCCCGCACCGGCATCGTGGCAAAGTCCGCATGGGCTTGGGCTCCGAGCTCGACCGTGTTCCAGCGCTGGCGCGCGACGGCGGTGGAATACACCCGCGACCGCGCACCGCCGAACAGTACGAGCCACTTCGCCGGCCCGAAGCTCGCCTGCGCGCCGAGCTCGCCGACCTTCCGGTCCTCCGCGCCGGTCGCGTCGGTGGAGAGGGCCCCCCCCGCCGCGCGCACGGCGACCGCCAGCCGCGACGGCCAGGATGCGGCCCCTTCGGCGCCGACCACCAGGCCGGTCGACTCCTCGACGCCGTTTCCGATGTCGACCAGATGCACGAACAGCGATGCGGTGGCCGTTCCGGACAGGCGCAATTGCCCAGTGGCAACGCGTGGCGTGAACACCAGGAGGACGGCGAGGGCGGGTGCCCAGCGGCCCCGCCGGTTCAGGGGCCGACTCCGGCCGCGGGCGAGAGGAGCAGCACGGTCTCGGCGAGCTTCGGGGCGTTGCGACGCGCCACGTCCGCGTTGGCGGCGGCGCGCGCCGCGCGTCGACGCGCGTTCTCCGCGATGTTCGCGGGCAGGGCTCGCTCGTGGCGGGAGCTCAGAAGCGCCGTCACGCCGACGATCCCAGCGGTGCCCGCCACCGCGACGGCCAGGCCCCCACCACTGCGTCCCAGCTCGCCGTTCGTGGCCGCGTCGGAGAGGACAAGCGCACCAGCCGCGACGGCGAAGCCCTTCACGAGATCGGCGCGGCCCCCCCCTGGTTGGACTCGCTCGGGGAGCAAGTCGTCCGGACCGAGTGCCCGGAGGGTGTCCTCGAGCGGTGGTGTCTCATGCGCCACGGTGAAGTAGACGCGCGCAGAGTCGGTCCGACCGAGCAGCGCGCTCCGGGCGACGAGCCCGAGCTCGTAGCGCCCTGGTGGCGCCACGTGCCCATCGGCGAGCAACCCGTTCCACGAGACCTCTCGCAAGCCGTCGTTGACGGCGTTCCAGAGGATGGTGGCGTTCGGGTCTGCGATCGGTCGCAAGGTGACGCGAAGCGACGCGGAGTGGGTCGTCACGACCGTGAACGTGGCGCGCTCGGTGCGGGGATCGAGGCGCGCCGGAGCGACCGGTCTGGCAGCCACGGCGAACGTGAGGCGTCGCGCTTGCTGGAACAGCGTGATCTGCGCCGGCGTGAACTGCCGGGCATCCAGATCCGTGAACGCGTCCCGCTCGATGGCGCTCCGGAAGTACAGCACTGCGGAATCGCGGGCGCCGAGCAGCGCGAGCGATGCGCCGAGATAGGTATAGGCCTGGACCCGCTGATCCTGCGTGACCTCGAAGGCCCAGCCGGGCGACACGACCTGCCGCAACAGCGGCACCGCTCGCTCGATCTCGAGCCGCTCGTACAAGTCCTGCGCCTGGTGCAGCGCCTCGGCGGTGGACGCCTGGGCGGAGATCGCCACAGGCGCTGCCACGAGGAGCGTCAGCCAGGCGGCGAAGCGCCTCACTGACGCTGCTCACCCGCTCGCAGGGTGATCCGACCTAAGGAGAGCGTGCTGCCGGCCGTCACGACGAGCATCGTGTCGAACGCCTGAAATCCCGGCGCTCGGACCTCGAGCCGCCGCTCGCCCACGCCGAGTGGGAGGTCGAACGCACTTCCCACGCCCACACGGCGGCCGTCGACGATGATCTCGGCATCGGTGGGGCTGGTCATGACCCGAAGCTTGCCTCCGGCGAGCGCCAGCCGCTCGGCCGGCCGCGGCGCGGCTGAGGGCGTGACTCGCAACGGAGGGGCGGTGGACACCGCCGCCGGCGGCGAGGGGTTGGAGCTCGGGGAAGAGGGGGGGGGGGGCTCGTTCCGACCCGCCGTCAGGCGCATGACGCCGACCGCGACTCCCATGAAGACCACGCCGGCAACCGCGAGGGTGGCCGCGAAGAACAGGCGGCGCCGACCCGCCCCGCCTCGGGGAAGCAGCTGGGTAGCATCCGGGAGCGGAGGGAGGGGTCGTGTCTGCACTTTGGGGACGACGAGACCCTGGGCGAGCTGGCGGAGAATGTGCTCGCTCTCGCGGCGATCGGCTGCGGAGAAGGGCATGGCCTCGAACGCGGCCAGCATGTCTTGCGTCGTCGGAAACCGCGCGGCGGGGTCTTTCTGGAGGACGCGGTTCACGATTTCGACGAGGGCGTCTGGCACGTCGTCGCGTGTCGCGCGAACATCCGGCGGAGCCGTGAAGAAGTGGTGCTGCATCACGCCGGCGATGGTATCGGCGGTGAACGGAAGCGAGCCGGTGAGCGCCTGGAAGGCGACAATGCCGAGCGAGTACTGATCGCTTTGGGGTCCGGTGCGTCGGCCGGCGCACTGCTCCGGACTCATGAACGACGGTGTGCCGATCACCGCGCCGTCGACGGTCAGGTTCACGTCCGAGGAGCGCAGCGCGACTCCGTAGTCGGACACCAGGACGCGTCCGTCGCGGTCCACGAGAATGTTGGAGCCCTTGATGTCACGGTGCACGATATGGCGGTCGTGAGCGTAGGCGAGCGCACGGGCGGCGCCGCGCAAGACGTGCAGCGCGACCGGTACGGGGAGCGCGCCCTGCGTGTCGAGGATCAAGCCGAGCGAACGACCCTCGATGAACTTCATGGCGATGAAGAACACGCCACCGAGCTGTCCGACGCGGTAGACGGGGATGATGTTGGGATGATCCAGGTCGGCCACCATGCGCGCTTCCCGCTTGAATCGCTCGGCGGTCCGAACGCTCAGGCCGAGCTCGGGCGGCAGCACCTTGAGGGCCACGGGACGCCGCAGCGTCACTTCGGTCGCTTTGAAGATCACGCCCATACCGCCGCGGGCCAGCTCGCGCTCGACGTCGAACTCGCCCGCGAGCACCATGCGGACGCGGTGCAGCAGCGCTTCGGGGTCTTCCGCGTCGACGATGACGGTCGCGTCCTGCGGGTCCACGACCAGCGTGCCGCAGCTCGCGCAGAAGCGCGCCCCCGCTGAAAGCTCGGCGCTGCAGCTGAAACACTTCACGGACACGTTGGCGGGGGTGGCCCCCCCGAAATGCGGATGGTGTCGACAGCGGTGGGCGCCGTGTCCGTAACCATCGAACTGATGAAGTAGGTCAGCAGTTGCGCCTCCCCGCTATGGCAGGCCACGAGCGTGTCCCCGATCGGCGTCAGCGCCAGCACGGTGTTGTCGGAAGTCGAAAAACGAAGCCGCGGGTCTGGCAGCGGCTCGCCGTCGGCCACCACGGACACCGCAACGGCTACCCGGTCGCCGGTAGTCAGCACCGTGGCACCCAGATACGTGATCACGACGTCTTTCAGCCCCTCCGCCCGGAAGACGTCGGGGAAACCGCAGCCCCCAATGAGTGCTGCCACCGCAGCGGAGGCGAGCGATCCGATAAGCCGCATGCGAATGCCCACGCGAGATGAGCTCAAAACCGACCTCCGCACAATGTGGTGGGGGCTAGACGACGCACACAGGATTCAATGCGATGCCCGCCGGAGCAAGAGTTCGCCGACGCTGGGGTGTCGATGCCGAACCAGCCAACTGCTAGGCGCGCAGCAGCTTAGCTTCCGCGGAGCGCTCGTAGAGCGCCTCACGCCCGGCAAGGTGGAGGAGAGTGGCTACGGGAGCGGCGCATTAGGAGTGTGATCGCGCGATGCCCTCCCGGTCGCGCGTTGGGCGAACCGGCTCTCGGCAACCGGCCGCGCAACTTGTCTTCACGAGTAGCGGCGGTCGGACTCGAACCGACGACCCGCGGATTATGATTCCGCTGCTCTAACCAGCTGAGCTACGCCGCCAAATTGTCGCGGTGGAACTTAGCCAGCGACGGTCACCCGCGGGAGGGCCCTCGCTGCAGAATGCAAGACGGGTGCGCGCACCGTTGGGCGCACGACACACCCGTTGCATCCATCCCACATGCTTTCCTCGCAGCGGCGTCAGATCCATCAGAATGTCCCCCCGCAAAACGCGCCGACGCGGTGCGGCGCTTGCATGCATGACGGAGGCAGGGAGGGCCCATGAAATCGCTCGGCCTTGCACTGCTCACCGTGATGGCCGTGGGCTGTCACTTCGACAAGCTCTTCAACGCCAATGGGGGAAGCCAGGCGCAGCCCGGCGGGACTGCGCCCGCAGCCACACACTTGATCTTCGCTACGCAACCAACCAACTCCTCCGCCGGAGCGACGATCTCGCCGCCCGTGCGCGTCGCGGCCATGGATGATCAGGGCGACACCGTGACCACGTTCCACGGCACCGCCGCCATGGCGATCCAACGCGATGGCAGCGCGCTCGGCGGCGCCAGACTCTCCGGTACGACCACCAGCGTTCCTTTCGTCAACGGCATTGCGACATTTCCCGACCTGCGCATCGACCAGCCCGGACTCGCCGCCTACACGCTCAAGGCACGAAACGGCGAGCTGAGTGATGTCGAGAGCGGGTCCTTCTACGTGGGGCCGTGATGCGCTGTCCCCGCTGCACCCTCGCCGAGCTGCCCGACGGCACCGAGACCTGCGTGCTGTGCGGCTACTCGTCAGCGAGCGTCGCGGTCGCGGAAGCCCCGCCCCCGCCCCCACCCCCAGCCCAACGTCTGTCGCCCACCGAGCTCGACGCGCGACGTGAGTTGGCGCGCGACTTCCGGATCGACAGCCTGCTCGAGGCGCCAACCGGGCAGATCGTCTATCTGGCCCGCGACAGCCAGGACCGTCCTATCGCCCTGAAGGTGGTGCCGCGAACTCTGGCCGGAGCGGGGGCCGGTCGCTTCGACGCCGCGGCGACCGGCGCGGCCAAGCTCGATCACCCGCACATCGTCCCGATCTATGGGCACGGCGCCACCGACAATTTCTTGTGGTGCGCCACGAAGCACGTGGAGGGCCGCGCGCTCGGCAGCATCCTCCGCGGCGCGGGGCCGATCGAGCTGGCGGCGTGCCTGCGGATCTTCGAGCAGGTCGCGAGCGCCCTGGACTACGCGCACCGGCGTGGCGTGGCCCACGGGGCCCTGACACCCGATTGCATCATCGTCGATGCCAATCAGTGGGCGCTGCTCAACGACTTCGCCTGGACGGGCGTGCTCGAGACGCCCAACTCCCCGATCGACGCGGATCAACCCGCTCTCGCGGCGGTGGTCCACGAGTGTCTCACCGGATCACCGCCGCGCGACGGCCGGCGTGGCGCTGGAGAGCCACCCGACGAGGGCGGTGCCAAGCTCCCCCTCGCGGTTTCGCAAGCGCTGCGTCGGGCTATGAGCAAGCGGCCGGCCGATCGGTTCTCAAACGTCCTCGACTTCGTCGCCGCACTCGGAGGAGACACCGCGCGGCCGGACGGGCGGAAGGCTTGGTTCAGCACAAACCCGCGGAAGACTCGGGGGAGCGGGCCCGTCGTGATCCTGGACTCCGACACGGACCCGCGGGCGAGCCGTCTCGGCCGCCGGATCGGGGCCGTCCTGGCAGGCCTTGTGATCGTCGGGGGTGGTGGTGCCGCGTGGCCTGGCCGGAGCGGGGGCCGGTCGCTTCGACGCCGCGGCGACCGGCGCGGCCAAGCTCGATCACCCGCACATCGTCCCGATCTATGGGCACGGCGCCACCGACAATTTCTTGTGGTGCGCCACGAAGCACGTGGAGGGCCGCGCGCTCGGCAGCATCCTCCGCGGCGCGGGGCCGATCGAGCTGGCGGCGTGCCTGCGGATCTTCGAGCAGGTCGCGAGCGCCCTGGACTACGCGCACCGGCGTGGCGTGGCCCACGGGGCCCTGACACCCGATTGCATCATCGTCGATGCCAATCAGTGGGCGCTGCTCAACGACTTCGCCTGGACGGGCGTGCTCGAGACGCCCAACTCCCCGATCGACGCGGATCAACCCGCTCTCGCGGCGGTGGTCCACGAGTGTCTCACCGGATCACCGCCACGCGACGGCCGGCGTGGCGCTGGAGAGCCACCCGACGAGGGCGGTGCCAAGCTCCCCCTCGCGGTTTCGCAAGCGCTGCGTCGGGCTATGAGCAAGCGGCCGGCCGATCGGTTCTCAAACGTCCTCGACTTCGTCGCCGCACTCGGAGGAGACACCGCGCGGCCGGACGGGCGGAAGGCTTGGTTCAGCACAAACCCGCGGAAGACTCGGGGGAGCGGGCCCGTCGTGATCCTGGACTCCGACACGGACCCGCGGGCGAGCCGTCTCGGCCGCCGGATCGGGGCCGTCCTGGCAGGCCTTGTGATCGTCGGGGGTGGTGGTGCCGCGTGGCTCGGCATCTCATCGATCCCGGCAGCCCCGACTCCTCCCCCCACGAGGCCTCGCTCCGAGCCACCACCCGCAGTCCACCCCTCCCCCGCCGCCCGTGAGCCCGCGCCGGACGTGTCAGCTGTGCCGCCGCCGTCGAGTGCGGGTCGCGACACAGAGATGTCGTCGCCCCCGCCGTCGTCTCCGCGCGCGGCTCCGCCTCGGCGTGTGGAATCTCCGCCGCAGCGCGCGACGGCTCCGGCGGTCGAGCCACCCCCGGTGACACCTGCTCCTCGTCCCGCCCTGAGCGGCGCATCGGCGCTGGTGGAGCCGGGCCTTCTCTCGATCAACGCGATCCCCTGGGGCAGTGTGTTCCTGGACGGGCAACCCATCGGGAACACGCCGCAGATCGATCGCACGGTCCAGCCTGGCCAGCATCGGTTGCGCGTCGAACGCGAGGGATACAAGCCCTACGATCGCATGATCCAGGTGGCACCAGGGCAGCGCCTGCGGATCACCGATATCGCCCTGGTGGAGCGCTAGCCTATGACGCGAGCTGCTGGCTTCCTGGTTCTCGCCCTCTGCATCTCCGGCGCGCGGATC
>QHUS01000110.1 GCA_003222035.1 Gemmatimonadota bacterium
CGAGATCCGCGCGATGGTTGCAGATGTCGCCCACCAGCGCTACCAAGTGGGGCCGCTCGCGCGCCAGCAGTTCCAGCATGGCCCGGCCGCCCCGACGCACGCCGTGGCTGATGTGCACGTCCGTGACGCACGCGATGCGGAAGCCGTCCAATGCCGGCGCGAGCCCCGGGATTGCGATGTCGTGACGGGTGACCTGGACGGCCCTCGGCTCGATGAGAAAGCCGTCGCCGACAACCGCAGCCCCGATGACGCCGGTGGTGAGTCCGAGAAATTGGCGGCGAGACAGGGAAATCGGCATGGGACAAAAGTAACCTCACCCTCATGCCCCCTCTCCACTTCGTGGCCTCACCCCCTACCCCCTCTCCACTTCGTGGAGAGGGGGAAGTGGTGCTGCATGCAGGAAAAGGGTTCGATTCGATTGAATCCGATACGTGCGTCGCGCTTGCAACCACCACCTTACCGAGATGACGAAACGTGGCGTGAAGATCGCGCTGGCGAGAGGCAACCGCCACGACCCCACGCCCGCGGAAGCAGCGGCCTGGGCGCTGCTGCGCAATCGGCGATGTCTAGGGCTGAAGTTTCGTCGGCAGCACGTGATCCGTGGGTTCATCGTGGATTTTTACTGCGCGGAGTTCCACCTGGCGCTGGAGGTCGACGGGGGAGTTCACGGGGACAGGGCACAGGCCGAGTTTGACGAGGCACGCTCACGCGCCCTGGCAAGCGTGGCCCAGTGCGTCCGAGGAGTCGCGGCTGAGAGCCGCGGCTCGGCCCGGCCGCTGAAAGCGGTGTGGGCACCGCCCGTCTCACGGGCAGATGCCGAGTCGCGAGTCTTACTCGCGATTCATCCGAGCACGGACTCCGTCACCCTTACACCTTAGATCAGCCGTTGCCAGTCTGTCTATCGGTGCGCTCTAGCACGTCTCGCGCCCACCCGACGATCTCTTTCAAATCGAACGGCTTCTTGAGGACGGTGCAGGGGTTGTGCTGCAGCCACGCGCGCACCTGCTCGGCTTCGGCGTCGCCGGTCATGATGGCGATCCGGCCCGAGAGGGCGGGGTGGCGGTGGAGGATGGCGAGGTACAGCGCCAGGCCCGACATGGCGGGGAGCTGGACGTCGAGCAGCACCGCATCGGCGTGCTCGGACGCGAGCAGCTCGTACGCGGTCTCGGCCGACGTGGCGCCCAGGACGCGGTAGCCCTCGCGCGCCAGCGCGCGCTCGAGCACGCGGCGCACTGATGCCTCATCGTCGACGATGAGGATGGTGCGCTGGGCGGGCAGGGACCCGGGCTGGTTGATCACGAGACCGACGCCTGCGCCACGTGGGGGGGGGGCGGCACGAAGCGACGGGCGATCCGCTCCAGCGCCTGACCCGGATCGAGCGTGAGCCGCATCTCGCCGGCGGTGAGCCCGAGATAGGCGCGCGCGTGCAACTGCAGTGTCTTGGTCTGGGCGTAGCCGAGGCGTTGCGCCACGTCGTCCACGGTGAAGCCGGGATCTTGAAGCAGGCGGTGCGCATAGAGAACTCGCGCCGCGGCGAGGAAGTGGCGCGGCGACGGCAGGCCGAGCCGGGCGAACCAGCGCTCGAACGTGCGGCGGTCCACGCGGGCGCGCGCCGCCACCTGCTGCACCGTCTGCAGGTCGGCCGGGGAGCGCAGCACCTCCTCCACCACCCAGCGCAGCTCGCTCGGCAGGGGGGAGAGGACGGTGCCAATCTGGTCCAGCAGCTGGCGCGACGCGGAGCGCGCCTCCTCGTGGGACAGCAGCTCGCGGAGCCGCGCGGGATGGTCGTCCACCCGGGTGAACACCGCGCCGGTGATGCCGGTTTGGCCGAGGGCGAGGAGCACGGCGGCGGTGGCGGGGGAGAGGGCCGTGTACAGGACCAGGGGAAGCGATGGGAACAGCAAGCGCAGCCGCCCGATCTCCTGGGCGCTAGGGGGGGGACCTTGCAGCTGGGGGTCCACCACGGCGAGCTCGACGGGACGGGTCCGAATCGTCGCCAGGGCGACATCCCAGGTGAGTGCGTGGGTGACGGGGAAGCGCGGGGCGGCCGCCCGGCGGAGCCGGTGGAACTGGAGAGTGGGGACCGCGCCTAGGACGAGCATAAGTGTCGCAAAAACGCCCCCCGATGCCGCGAAAACGCCCTAACTAGACCATCCCCGCACGCCCACTTTGTGACCGTTGCAAACGACGCCTACGCTCACTCCCATATCTCGTGGAGGTCAATATGTCCCGCTCGATCCGCGTCCTCGTCGCCGTGCTCGTCGTGTCGCTCGCCGTTGGTGCCAGCGCCTGCGCCGATGCCACCGGCCCCCAGCAGCAGCATGCCGCCTGCGACTGGAACAGCGGGCCGATTTGCAAGTAACGCGCTAGACCTCCAGGCGCGCCAGGGCGTCCGAGACCTCGCGCACCGCTTCAGTCTCGACGACCGGCTCCGCGGCTGCTTCCTGGCAGTCGCGGAGGCCGGCCCGTATGCGGTCGATCCGGAACGCGAACTCGTGCAGCCCGCCGTCGTCGGCGATTTCGAGCGCGCTGGCCAGGACACGCTCGCCGCGTGCGAACTGTCCGAACCTGGCCCAGCCGATCCCCGCCTTCAACGTGAAGTCGACGAGAATATTGGGCGGCATATCGTCGCGTCGTGCCTCACACCGTTCCCGCCAGCGCTCGAACCCTACGCGATCGCGCCGGTACGACGCACAGTGCATCAACTCGATCATGGCGTTGTCTACGACCTCCCCGCTCCCGCCTTTGTGCACGACCGCACGCAGCGCGTGCTCCGCGCCCGCGACGTCGCCGACCAGCAGGAGGAGGGCGCCCATGTCACCGAGCGCCCGGATTCGCGGCTGCTCGTCATCGTACAGCTGGAAGGCGCGCCACAGGTGCGGGATCGCCTCGTGCGGTCTGCCGCTGGTGCTCAGCACGACCGCGATCCCTTGGTGAGCGAGGGCTTGCGCGTAGCGGTCCTGACCGGCCTCCGCTTCCGCGAGGGCGGCTCGCAGCCCGGTCTCAGCGGCGGGCAGGTTGCCGCGCCCTCTGAGCGTCTCGGCGCGCCCGATGCGGCTCAGCAACTCCGAATGCGTGTCCCCGGTCGCACCTGCCAACGCGCCGCCCTCGGCGTACGCCTGCTCGGCGGCGTCGAAGGAGTTCAGCATGCGCAGCACGCGCGCCCGACGCAGCCGCAGCACGATGCCATCTTCGGTCGCCACCGTCTCCCCACCCACGTGCAGCGCCTCGTCCAGCACGTCGAGCGCTTCCTCGAGCCGCAGCTCGTCCTCGAGGAAGTGGCCATAGGCGAAGAGGGCGGGGAGCACGAGCGCGACGTCGCTCTGCCGGAAGGCGTGGTCCGTGCCCTCCACCAGGCCGAGGAGGTGGTTTGCCTCCGTGGAGGTGGGGGGCAGGTCGCGGCAGCAGCGCTCCGTGGCGATGCGCTGGTAGCGGAAGGCGTCGGGGTGGAGCCCGTCGTGCCCGGGGCCGAGCAGGTCCACCAGGCGGAGCACCAGGAAGGCCGCCCGGCCCAGGCGCGGCTCGAGGCCCGGCGGCTCGGCGGTGCCAGCCAGGCGGCGCAAGAACACGCTGTGCGGTAGACCGGTGCCGGTCTGCCCGGTCGCAAATCCCGTCATCAGTGACCCTTCCGGTTGCAAGGTGATGCAGGGCGGCTGACAAGATAATGCTTCCTGACCGGGACCGGGCAGGCCTGCGCCACCCGCCCCGCGTGAGGGATCTCACGGCTTCTCACGACCTCTGACCTTCTCCTTCGGCCCGCACCTCCCGTGCCGACTTGGCCCTCAGACCTCGCCAGCGCCACCGCTCCTTGCTCCCATTGCTCCCTG
>QHUS01000015.1 GCA_003222035.1 Gemmatimonadota bacterium
CGATCCGCGGGACCTCACGCCGCGAAGTAGGACACGGGGCGCTCGCCGAGCGGGCGCTGCAGGCGCTGCTCCCGCCGTACGATCAGTTTCCCTATACCCTCCGCATCGTGTCCGACATCCTCGAGTCGAACGGCTCGTCGTCCATGGCCACGGTGTGCGGCGGCTCGCTGGCGCTGTTCGATGCCGGGGTCCCGATGACGGCCGCGTGCGCGGGCGTCGCGATGGGCCTCATCAAGGAAGCCGATCGGGTGGCGGTGCTCACGGACATCCTGGGAACGGAGGACGCCCTGGGCGACATGGACTTCAAGGTCGCAGGCACGCGCCAGGGGGTCACGTCGATCCAGATGGACATAAAGATCATGGGCCTCGACTTCAAGATCGTCGCCGAGGCGCTCGAGAAGGCGAAACAGGCGCGGCTCCACATCCTCGATATCATGGATCAGGTCATGCCGAAGCCGCGCTCGGAGCTGTCCAAGTACGCGCCGCGCATCATCACCATTCAAATCCGGCCGGACAAGATCGGCGACCTGATCGGCCCCAAGGGGAAGACCATCCGGGGCATTCAGGAGCAGACCGGCGCCGAGATCAACGTGGACGACAACGGCCTGGTCACCATCTCCGCGGTGGGCGAAGGCGGCGAGCGGGCGCGCGACATGGTTCAGGCGCTGGTGCAGGAGCCCGAGGTGGGCAAGGTGTACGAAGGTGTCGTGAAGAGCACCACGGCATTCGGTGCGTTCGTCGAGATCATCCCGGGCGTGGAAGGACTGCTGCACATCTCCGAGCTGCAGCACGGGCGCACCGAGCGAACCGAAGATGTGGTGAAGAAGGGCGACCACGTGCGGGTGAAGCTGCTTGAAGTGGACGAGCGCGGTCGCATGCGGCTTTCGCGCAAGGCCCTGCTCGAGAAGCCGGAGGCGGCGCCGGCGCGGTCGCACTGATGGGGGAGGAGACGGTCCGGCTCGACCGGGAGATCTTCCAGACCGCGGCGTCGAGCGGCGTCACCGTCCTGTCGGAGCGGGTGCCGAACGTGCGGTCTGTAGCGGTGGGGATCTGGGTTCGAAGCGCCAGCGCTCACGAGCCCAGGCCCAAGATGGGTGTGTCCCACCTGCTCGAGCATATGGTGTTCAAGGGGACGGAGCGGCGGACCGCGCAGCAGATCGCTCTCGCGCTCGAGTCCCGGGGCGGCTCGCTCGACGCCTATACCTCGCGCGATACCACGTCCTTCCAGGCGCGCGTCCTCGACGCGGACCTGCCCCAGGCGATCGATGTGCTCACCGATCTGATACGACACCCCGTGCTGCGCGCGAGCGACCTCGAGCTCGAGCGCAACGTAGTGCTCGAGGAGATCAACACCGTCGAGGACACGCCCGACGATCAGGTGTTCGATCTGTCGTACCAGGCCCTGTGGCCCGAGCATCCATACGGCTATTCCATCCTGGGCACCAAGCAGACCGTGGGCGCGCTCTCCACGGCCGATCTCAAGTCATTACACGACCGCGCCTATTTCCCCGCCAACTGCGTGATCGCCGCCGCGGGCAATCTCGCTCACGAGCAGCTACTCGATGAGCTGGAGAAACAGGGCTGGTTCAACGCAATACCCGGCAACGCTCGACCGCCAGCGCCTTCCCCGGCAACGATTCCTCCCGCTGTGCGTGGCACCGAAGCGCATCACGCCAAGGACACCGCGCAGACCCATATCGTGTTCGCAACGGACTCGGTGCCCTACGCCGACCGCCGCAAGTATGCCCTGTTGGTTCTGGCCAACGTGTTCGGCGGCGGGATGTCGAGTCGCCTGTTCCAGCGCATTCGCGAGGAGCTCGGGCTGGCGTACGCGATCTACGCGTTTACGAGCTTCTACCGTCATGTGGGGGTCACCGGCGTGTACGTGGGTACCCAACCCAGGACCGCGACGCAAGCGGCGGCCGCCATCCGCCAGGAGTACGCGAAGTTGGCCCGTGAAGGTCTAACGGGGGAAGTACTCGCCGAGGCGAAACAGCAGACGCAAGGCCAGCTGATGTTATCCCTGGAGAGTCCGTCAGCCCGGATGTATCGTTTGGCCGGTCTGGCGGTGCACGGCGAGCCGTATCAGAACCTCGACGAGGTGCTTGCGACGGTCGCCGGGCTCACCGAGGAAGAGATCCGGAGCGTCGCGGCGGAGTTCTTTGCGCCGGAGCGGCAAACGGTGGTGTGGTTGGGGCCAGAAGGCGCACGCTAGCCACGCGGCGCGAGGGGTCGCGGCTGAAGCCGCGGCTCGGCCCTGCCGCTGAAGCGGCAACTGCACGCCCGTTCACGGGCAGATGCCGAGCCGCGAGTTCACTCGCGCAGTTCGTGCACGGCGCCGCGCAGATGAACTGGGAGCAGCGATGATTGTTGGTGTCCCAAGAGAGATAAAAACCGCCGAGCATCGCGTGGCGCTGGTGCCCGCGGGCGTCGAGTCGCTGGTGGGCGACGGGCACACGGTGCTGGTGGAGCAGGGGGCCGGGATCGGATCCGGGTTCGGAGACGACGCCTATCGGGCGGTGGGCGCTACCCTCGTGCCGAAGGCCGGCGAGGTCTGGGCCAAAGCCGAGATGGTGGTGAAAGTGAAGGAGCCGATCGAACCGGAATGGCTGTGTATGCGCAAGGGCCAGGTCGTCTTCACGTACTTCCACTTCGCCGCCTCCGAGCCGCTGACGCGCGCGGTAATTCGATCCGGAATCGTCGCGATCGCGTACGAGACGGTGCAGCTCGCCTCCGGAGAGCTCCCGCTGCTCACCCCGATGAGCGAAGTCGCGGGTCGGATGGCGGTCCAGGAAGGGGCGAAGTACCTCGAGAAGGTGTACGGCGGAAGCGGCATTCTGCTGGGTGGCGTGCCGGGGGTGCTCCCGGCCGAGGTGTTGATCATCGGCGGTGGCGTCGTCGGCGCGAACGCGGCCAAGATGGCCGCGGGGCTGGGCGCGCGGGTCACGCTGCTCGACCTGTCGCTCGACCGCCTGCGCTACCTCGCCGACGTGCTCCCCTCCAATGTCGATCTCCTCTACTCCAACCGTCACAACCTGCTCGACCAGCTGCGGCGCGCCGACTTGGTTGTCGGCGCCGTGCTCCTGCCGGGGGCCAAGGCCCCCAAACTCGTCCGGCGCGACGATCTCAAGCTGATGAAGCCCGGGTCTGTCATCGTGGACGTCGCCGTGGATCAGGGCGGGTGCATCGAGACGAGCAAGCCGACGACGCATGACAACCCGGTCTACATCGTCGACGGGATCATTCACTACGCGGTCGCCAACATGCCGGGCGGCGTGCCGCGGACGTCGACCCTGGGTCTCACCAACGCGACCTTTCCGTATGCCAAGCGGCTGGCACGTCATGGATGGAAGCAGGCGTGCAAGGACGATGGGGCGCTGTCTCTCGGGCTCAACGTGATCGAGGGGAAGGTGGTGTATCCCGCCGTCGCCGAAGCATTCGGGCTGCAGCACGTCGAGGCGAAGACTCTGGTATGATGCCGCTGGTGGTACAGGTGCAGCGCCTGCGCCATCACGATGGGTTGCCGCTCCCCAGCCGCCAGACCGACGGCGCGGCCGGATACGACGTGGCCAGCGCCGAGCCTGACTTCACGCTCGAGCCACACGCGCGCCGACTGGTGCGTACCGGGCTGGCGCTCGCCATTCCGCCCGGCTATGAAGCTCAGGTCCGGCCCCGCTCGGGGCTGGCGCTGAAATACGGGCTGACACTTCCCAACACTCCGGCCACGATCGATTCCGACTATCGCGGCGAGCTGATGGTCGCGATGATCAATCTCGGCACCGAGCCGGTGGCGGTCACCCGCGGGATGCGCATCGCGCAGTTGGTGTTTCAGCGCGTGGAGCGGGTGGAGCTCCTCGAGGTCGCGGAGCTGCCGCCGAGCGAGCGCGGGCAGGGAGGGTTCGGGAGCACCGGCGCATGAGCCGTTCCGGCGGAGCGGTTCTAGCGTGCGGACGCCTGGGTGAGTCGCTGGCGCAACGGCGGATAGAACTGCGTGAACACGTTGTCGTGCGCCGCCTCCGTTGCGTGACACGAGTAGCATGGCGCCGAGGCAGGCAGCTTGGCTCCCGTTCCTGCGCTGTCGCCGAACGCGAAGAACGCCCATCCGGTCTTGTCGATGCCGCGTTGCTTGAGGTGAACCTCGATAGCCCCGAGCTGATCTCCCTCGTAGAACCCGGCGCGTGCCGGCGTCGACTTGCGTGAGGCCTCGTAGAACGAGAGGACAAACATCGTGCTCTCGGGGAAGGCATGGTCCTTCAGGAAAACCTGATACGCCCAGGGTTGCACATGGACGTTGTGGAACATCCCGGGCGCCGCGCCGGCCGGCGGCGGCGGGGCCGCCGTATACGAGAGCCCGGTAGACGAGCCCACCATGACCCAGGTCTCCCAGCCGACGGGCTTCTCCAGGCTACCGTTGGCGGTGAAGCGCGGCAGCTGATCGGGGGGTGGTCCGGCCAGCGCACGGGGCGTCGCGCGGCAGGCGACGAACGCCGCCAGCAGGGCCACCAACGTGATTCGGGGCATGGTTGATCCTCCGTAGTTCCGCGTGAGACAATGCAGCCGGGTCGAGCGCTGTACTAGCTGATGGACGTGCACCTCGTCGATTTGGTTGCGCAAGGAATTGGTGACTGTGCTACTACGTCGACGCGGGTCGCGGGCGGACCCGCGCTCCGGATGGTGATGCCCGTACACCGGCGCGTGCGGCAGGTCACGGTCCGGTTCGCAGTAGAGGAGGTGTTCATCCCGGGGCTGTGACGGTTGCGGGCGACGGTAGCCCGCTGCCATATTCGCTCGTTCATGGCCGATCTCCGCGCGGCATTGGGGCACGCGCTCGAGCCGTTGTACCGGGTCGAGCGTGAAGTGCGACCTATCGGCAGCTGCCGCATGTTCGTGGCGCTCGGACGGACCGACGGCGTCGGGTTGCTGGTGAAGGTGCTCCCCGGCGCCCTTTCGCTCGCCATCGACTCCAGCCGGTTCGAGCAACGAGTGCGCCGCCTCACGGAGCAGCTCGGGCATCCCGACCTGGTGGCGCCGCGCGGGGCCGGACGGGCGGGCTCGTGCGTGTACCACACCCGTCCGTTCGTCGAGGGTACGACCCTCCGAGCCTGGCTGGCACGGCACGGCGAGCTGCCGCTGCGCAGGGCGGTGGGCATCCTGCGCGACGTGCTCACGGGGCTCGCGCACGCGCATGCCACCGGTGTGGCTCACGGTGACCTGAAACCCGAGAACATCCTCCTCGCCGACGGACAGGCCCTGGTGGCCGACGCAGGGATTGTCGGCGCGGTGGTCGACTCCACCACCGGGAATGCCGGCGACGCCGCGACGGCGGCGCTGTGCACCGCCGACTACCTCGCGCCCGAGCGCCGGGCCGGCGAGCGTGCGCCCGGACCGCGCGACGACGTGTTCGCCGTGGGCGTGCTGGCGCACGAGATGCTCACCGGACGACCACCCACGCAGGATGCCGAGGCGCTCGAGACAGTTCGCTCCGTCCCTTCCTGGCTGGGGGAGCTGGCACGCCGCTGCTGCGCCCCGGATCCCGGTGCGCGCTGGGCCGACGCGTCAGCCGCGCTGGCTCACGGGACCTGGCCGACGGGCGGCATCTGAGCTCATGCCGCCGCCCCCGCCCCCGCCCCCGCCCCCCCCCGCGGTGCTGTGCTACCATCGTGTGGGGGGCCCGCTCGAGCTCGGCGTTACCCGGGTCCCGACGGCGGTGTTCGAACGGCACATGGAGGCGCTGGCGCGTGACGGTTGGCACACCCTCACGCTGGAAGGCTTCGCCACCCGCTTACAACGTGGCGTCGTAGCGTCGTGCAACGAGTTCTTGCTGACGTTCGATGACGGCTACGCCTCCCTCGCCGAATATGCCTACCCGATTCTCGACCGACTCGGATTCACTGCGACAACATTCCTGATCACCGACCATGTCGGGTCGCTCAACACCTGGGATGTGCGATACACGTGGCGCCGCCTGGCGCACCTCGACTGGCCGGCGATCGAGCATTGGAAGGCGCGGGGCCTGGAATTCGGCTCGCACGGGGCGTCGCATCGGCGGCTGACGTGGCTTTCGGATGCGGAGGCGGCAGCCGAGCTCGAGCGCTCACGCGAGACGCTACAGCGTCGCCTGGGACCTGACGCCGCGCGGGCGGTCGCCTATCCCTTCGGCGCTCGTGACGCGCGGGTCCAACGGCTCGCCGGCGCCGCGGGCTATGACCTGGGGTTCGGCGGCGTTCGCGGCAACGGATCAGCGTTGAACGTGTCGCGCGTGCCGGTTTACCTGTGGGACGCCGGACGTACGCCGGTCGGAGTCCGCCGAGATGTGGTGGGGCGTCTGGGGAGGGCCATCGCGCACGTGGCGAACCGTTGCGCGGTGGGGACGAGCGTAATGCAAGGTGTCAGGTGCTGGGTGTCAGGTGTCAGAGGCCCGTACCCGGCACCTAACGCCTGATACCTGAAACCTGACACCGCCTCACAAGAGGTTCCCCGTCGCCACCGCCGCTCCCATCGCGTGGTATCCCTTGTCCACGTAGATCGTAGCCCCGGTGATCCCACTGCCGAGCGGGCTCGCGAGAAAGGCCGCGGTGGTACCGACCTCCCGCGCCGTGAGGCGCTCGGTGAGGGGCGAGTTGGCGGCGTAATACTCGACCATGCGCTCGATCTTCCCGATCGCGCTCGCGGCCCGCGAGGCGAGCGGGCCGGCGGAAATCGTGTTTACCCGCACGCCGTACTTGCGTCCGGCCTCGAATGCCAGCGTTCGTGTGTCGCTCTCCAGGGCCGCCTTGGCGGACGACATCCCCCCCCCGTATCCGGGGACGACCCGTTCGCTCGCCATGTAGGTGAGTGAAAGAAACGAGGCGCCGGGGCGGGTGAGCGGGCCCAGCCGGGCGACCAGCGAAACGAGCGAATAGGCGCTCACGCTCACCGCGGCGAGGTAGCCGGCGCGGCTCGTGTCGAGGAGGGGTTTCTTCACTTCCGGCCCGTTGGCGAGCGAGTGCACGACGATGTCGAGCGGGTGGTCGCCGAAATCCTGCACCAGGCGCTGGGCGAGCCCGGCAACCGAAAAGTCTCCGACGTCCTTGTACCGCTTGTTGCCGCGGATTTCCTCAGGGGCGTCGGCGAGGGCGTCGTAGGCGGCGTCGAGCGGATAGATCTTCTCGAACTGGAGGAGCGACCCGTCCGGCATCCGGCGGGAATCGTCGATCTTCCCCCGCTCGAGCAGATTCAGAAAGATGTTGAGGGCCGGCGGCCAGGTGCCGACGCAGACGGTCGCGCCGGCCTCCGCCAGGGCCTTGGCGATCGCGAAGCCGTAGCCACCGTCGTCGGCCACCCCCGCCACCAATGCTCGTTTGCCTTTCAGATCGATGCTCAGCATGAAGCTCCCTGGTGCGTGGTACGTGGTGCGTGGTTGGATCGGTTGTCAGCCACGCTCCGCGAAGGGCCTCCAGCGCTCGGAGGCAACCACGCACCACGCACCACGCACTGTTTCAGAGGCAACGACGCACCACGCACCACGCACTGTTTCATAGGAAGAACCGCGCCGCCACCGGAATCAGCTGCGGGTGCCGCACCAGCGCGTGCGCGAAAATCCGACCCAGCGTGCGCTGCTCCGGGAGGATCGCATTCGCGGTGCGCGCGAGCGAGTTGAAGAACGCGTCATCCAGCCCCTCGAGCGCCCGCTTGAGTCGATAGTACTTGAGGTGATCGTCCCCGAGCAGCGCCATCCACCCGGCGTGATACGCCGACAGCCGGCTGGCACTGGTGTCGCCGGCCCGGATCGCGGCGGTCGCGACGCGGCCGGCGAGCCGCCCGGCTTTCATGGCGTTCACGATGCCGCCCCCCGAGAGCGGGTTGATCATATGGGCCGCGTCGCCCGCCACCAGGACGCCATCGGTGTAGGTCTGCCGAAGGGTCGTGTGCACGATGACGCCGCCCACCGTGCAGCCGGTCTTGGCGCCCCGGGGGTAGCGGCGGGCGATCCAGTCGTCGAGATACTGTCGCGCGTTGCGGCCGTCGGCCTTCAGGGCAACGAGGCCGAGTCCCACGTTCGCGACGCCCGGTCCCTTGGGGAAGATCCACGCGTAGCCGCCCGGCGCGATCCGGTCGCTGAACTGCAGGTAGATCGAGTCGGGATCGAAATCGATCCCCGCGAGCACGTACTGCGCGCACGATTCCATGTCGCGCGCCGGGACGCGAGTGTCGAGCCCCGCCCACCGCCCGACCATCGCCTCGACGCCGTCGGCACCGATCACGACGCGCGCGCGGCAGTAGTGTTCCCCCATGACGCCGCGCAGGCGCACCCGCCAGCGGCCGTCGGGCTCGCACGTCATGCCAGCTGCCTCGGTGCTCACGCGGAGCTCGGCCCCCAGCGCGACGGCCCGCTCGGCGAGAAACGCGTCGAACCGGGTGCGATCGAGGATCCAGGCGACCGCGCGCTCGGCGACCCTTACTTCCGTATCGTCCGGCGCGACGAACACGATCTGCGTGATCTTGCGGGCGACCCAGGGAGCGCCGTCGGGATCGGCGAACTCCCGTAACCCGGCGTCCCCTACGCCTTCGGCGCAGCGGACCGGCTGGCCAACGACTGCGTCGCGCTCGAGCAACACCACGTCGAGGTCCGGCGCGGTGCGCTTCGCCTCCCAGGCCGCGACCGAACCCGCGGGCCCAGCACCAATGACCAACAGGTCCGTGTCGTACGTCACGCAGGGACCATGGTCAGGGCGCCGACGGGACATGGGGCGATGCATTTGCGACACCCGGTGCACACGCTTCGGTCGACGACCAGGTCCGCCAGGCGCAGATGAATCGCCTCGGGTGGACACAGCGGCAAGCAGAGGCCGCAGCGGTCGCAGAGCTGAAGATCCACCACGGCAATCTCTGGCGGCGCGGGTCGCATGCGCCAACGGTAGCGGCCGTTGTCGGGGGCGTCAAGCATCAGCCTTGCTTGGAGTTACGCTTTTCATTAGGTTGATGCGCTCGCACGCGCCCCCCTAACGACTTTCACTCGACGACCTCGTGCCTCTACGCTGGCCGAAATGGACGCTCGGTGCTTGGAGTCCGGCGAATGAGATCGCCGTGGATCTGGGCACCGCCAACACGCTGATCTACGTGAAGGGCGAGGGCATCGTGCTCAACGAGCCCTCGGTCGTCGCGATCGAGAAGGCGACCGGGAAAATCAAGGGTATCGGGCTCGAGGCCAAGCGGATGCTGGGCCGCACGCCGGACGGCATCCTCGCGGTGCGGCCGCTTAAGGACGGCGTCATCGCCGACTTCGACGTCACCGAGAAGATGCTGCGGTTCTTCCTCAAGACCATCATCGACCGCCATCTGTTCCGCGTGAAGCCCAAGGTGATCGTGTGCGTGCCGTCGGGGATCACGGAGGTGGAGAAGCGCGCGGTGCGGGACTCGGCGCAATCGGCCGGCGCCAAGGAGGTCTACATGGTCGCGGAGCCGATGGCGGCGGCGATCGGCGTCGGCCTTCCGGTCGAGACTCCGACAGGCAACATGGTGATCGACATCGGAGGCGGCACGACGGAGATCGCGGTGATCGCGCTGTCGGGCATCGTATCGGACACCTCGATCCGCACCGGGGGCGACGAGCTCGACCAGGCGATCGTGCAGTTCATGCGCAAGAACTACAACCTCTTGATCGGCGAGCCCACCGCGGAGCAAATCAAGATCCAGATCGGCTCGGCCGCGCCCGTGGGTGAGGAGCGGGAGATGGAAGTGAAGGGCCGCGACCTCGTCTCCGGGATCCCCAAGATCGTGCGGGTGCACTCGAGCGAGGTCCGGGAGGCCGTACAGGAGCCGATCCAGCAGATCGTCGACGCGGTGCGCCGGGCGCTCGAGATCACGCCGCCCGAGCTGGCGTCGGACATCGTGGATCGGGGAATCGTCATGACCGGCGGGGGCGCGCTGATCCGCGGCCTCGACGTGCTGCTGCAGCAGGAGACGGGCCTGCCGATCCACCTCGACGAGGACCCGATGACCTGCGTCGTGCGGGGGACCGGGCGGATCCTCGACGATCCGGAGAAATACCGCAACGTCCTGACGACCTAGGACGATGGCGCTCGGAGCGGACCGTTACGCCTCGCGAGGCGATACCCTGGTGTTTCTCGGGTGCGTACTGTTGTCGGTCGCCGCGATGAGCCTGCCGGCGCGGATCCGTGATCCGCTGGCGCGGGGGTTGCGACAGACGGTGCTCGCCCCGTTCCTGGCGCTGCAGCAGCAGATCGAGCGGCTGTCGGCGTCCCTGGCGCGATACGACGCCGTGGTCTCGCAGCGCGACTCCGCGGCCCTGGCGGCCACGTTCCTGCCCGAGTTGCGGGGCGAGAACGCGCGGCTCCGCAGCCTGCTCGGGCTCGGGACCCGACTGTCGAGCGGGTACGTCCCCGCCGAAGTACTGCAGGCGCCCGAGCCGAGCAGCCCGCTCACCTTTCTGGTCTCGGCGGGCAAGCAGCAGGGCGTGAAGCCCCTCTCCGCGGTCGTGAGCCCGGACGGCCTCGTGGGCGTCGTCAGCACCGTGGATGCCAAGACCAGTGTCGTCGTCAGCTGGGCGCACCCGGAATTCCGCGCCAGCGCCATGGCGGCGGATGGGAGCGTGTACGGCATTGTGGCACCGCACGGCACGGACGGACCGCGAGTCTGGCTCCTCGAGCTGCAGGGCGTCGCGTATCGGCAGCTGGTCGCCAACGGCACGGCGATCCTCACCTCAGGGCTCGGCGGCGTGCTGCCGCGCGGCATCCCGATCGGTACGGTAGTCGGCGTCGCGGGCGAGGCCGAAGGATGGGAACGCACCTACGTGATTCGGCCCGCCGTACACCCCGCGGCCGTCACGCACGTGATGATTCTCACCGGTACGCCGGCGCGGGGTGACCTGCGATCGGTGTTCCAGTCGAGCGGGGAGACCCCGTGAGGCGCAGCGACAAGTACCGGTTCTATGTCCTGCTCGCGGTGCTGGTCGTGCTGCAGTTCTCCGCGCGCGGCTGGCTGGGAGGAGAGCGTGTTGCGCCGGATTTCCTGCTGCTCGCGCTCCTCATCTACACCATCCGCGCCAGGCCGGGCCCGAGCGCCGGCACGGGATTCCTCGTCGGCTTGGTGCGCGATGCACTGACGCCAGCATCGTTCGGCGCGGGCGCCCTGGCGCACACCCTGGTCGGCTTCCTATCGTCGTGGAGCAAGGCGGTGTTCTTCGCGGAGAACCTGTTCGTGAACGGCTGCTTGTTTTTCGCGGGCACGTGGTGTCGCAACCTGGCGGTGGCGCTCGCATCGGGGAAGTTGATGAGCGGGATGCTCGGCTGGGAGCTGCTCGTCTGGTCCCCCTTGCAAAGCCTCACGACCGCGGTGGCCGGCATGCTGGTGCTCTGGTTCTTCGGCCGTCACGTCGCCATCCGCCTGGGTGACGCGTGAGTTCGTTCCATCCCCACCTGCTGGAGCGCCGGCTGCGCGTCGCGCGGACGGTAGTGTGGGGGGCCGCGGTGGCCCTGGTGCTCGTCTTCTTCCGCACGCAGATCCTCGAGCATTCGAAGTACCAGCTGCAGTCCGAGACCAACCGGTTGCGGCAGATCCCGCTCCCTGCGCCCCGCGGCATCATCACCGACCGCAACGGGAAGATCCTCGCGGAGAGCGTGACGGGGTACACGGTGTCCCTGCTGCCCGCGGCCGACGAAGACTCGTTGCGGGCGACGCTGCGCCGCATCGCGCCGATCGTCAAGCTCGACAACGCGGCGATCGATCGTATCCTGACCCGCTACCGCCGCACGCCGTACCTGCCGGTGAACGTCGTGCCGAGCGCCACGTTCGAGGTCGTCTCGGCGCTCGAGGAGCGGCGCTTGATCTTCCCGGGCTTGCTGATTCAGCCCGAGCCGAAGCGCCATTACCCCGACAGCTCGTTGGTGGCGCACCTGGTGGGCTACGTCGGGGAATTGACGGAGGCCGAGCGGGCCCAGCGACGCTTCGCGTCGATCCGGCTCGGCGGCATCCTCGGGAAGGGAGGGTTGGAACGCGAGTACGACGACACGCTGCGGGGAGCCGACGGCGTACGATTCGTGGAGGTCAGCGCGCTGGGGCACGTCGTCCGGGAGGGGGGTGCCGGCTCACGTCTCGCGCCCGTGCCCGGTCGCGCGCTGCACACGACCATCGACCTCGATTTGCAGCGATACATCGCGCAAATTTTCCCGGCGGGACACCGCGGCGCGGTCCTCGCGATGAATCCCAACACGGGCGAGATCTTGGCGCTCTTCAGCGCGCCCGGCTTCGACCCGAATGCGTTCGTCGGCGGCGTGGACCCCGAATACTGGCGTCGCCTGAGTGAGAATGCAGCGCACCCGCTCTTCGACCGCACCATCCAGGCACGCTACCCACCCGGCTCCACTTGGAAGCTCGCCATCGCGGCGATGGCCCTGAAGCGCGGCATCGTCACGCTGCGATCGCGCATGCCGATTCCGTGTCGCGGCGGGCTGCAGTACGGGAACCGCTTCTTCCGGTGTTGGTCGGCAAGGGGCCACGGTGACCTCGCGCTCGCCGATGCCATTGCGCAGAGCTGTGACGTCTACTTCTATCAGCTGGGCCTCAAGCTCGGCCTCACGTCAATGCTGGAGGACGCGAACGGCTTGGGCTTCCGTTCGCGCACGGGCATCGATCTGCCGGGCGAGATCGCGTCGGAGTTCCCTACCGGGACCGATTACTACGACCGCATGTACGGTCCGCGGCGCTGGACGTCGGCGGTGACGCTGAACCTCGCCATCGGCCAGGGCGAGAACGCCCAGACGCTCGTGAACATGATCCGGCTCTACCAGATGCTCGCGAGCGACGGCCGGGCACGACCCATGTATCTCGCGCACCCTCCCTCTCCCTCCGGCGCCGCAGTCAACCTGGGCCTCGCGCCGGACCAGCTCGCCGGACTGCGCCAGGCCATGATCAGCGTCGTCGAGCGCGGCACCGCGCGCGGGGCGGGGCGGTTCGGCGGCAGCATCGCGATCGCCGGGAAAACCGGCACGGCGCAGAACCCCCACGGACCGGCGCACGGCTGGTTCATCGGCTTCGCGCCGGCCGATAAGCCCGAGATCGTCGTCGGGGCAATCGTCGAGTTCGCGCGCGAGGGCCCGTACGTGGCCCCGCTGGTCACGCGGGTGATCGGGCATTACCTGGGCGTCGACACCACGGTGGCGTCGCACGTCCGGATCGTCCTCCCGAACGACACCGCGCCCCATCCCACGCAGCTGCTACCGGCCCTGCCGGGCGACGACTCCACCGTCACGCCGCTCGTGCCGTTCGATACGACGACCCCCGATACGACCGACATGACCGCTCCGGCCGACAGCAACACTCCCCCTCCCCCTGCCGATGCGCCCCGCGCTCCGCGAGATCGATAGGCCGCTCGCCGCGGTCGCCATCGCCCTGGCGGCCTACGGGCTCGCAGCGCTGTACTCGGCGAGTCAGACGGACATGCCCCCGGTCGTGGCCACGCTCAAACTCTTCGGATGGGTCCTTCACCTCCAGTGGTGGCACAAGCAGGTGATCTGGCTGGCACTGGGGACGCTGGCCGCGGTCCTCATTTTCCGCACGTCTCCGCGGCTGCTGGAATGGGCCACGCCATACGCGTACGGGGTCGCCGTATTCATCCTGCTGCTCACCCTGGTTGCCGGAACGGGCGCGGGGACGGCCGCGAGCGAGCGGTCCTGGATCGCGGTCGGCGGGGTCCGCCTCGGCCAACCGGCGGAGCTCGCGAAGCTCGCGGTCATTCTGATGCTGGCGAGCTGGCTCGCCGGGCGCCGCGAGCCGCCGGCGACGCTGCGAGACCTCCTACCGCCCTGCGTCATCGCGGGCCTCCCGACGTTCCTCGTGGCCAAGCAGCCGGACCTGGGGAGCGCCATCGTCTTCATCACGATCCTGTTCACGATGCTGTACTGGGCCGGTACGAAGCCGTCCCTGCTGCTCCTCCTGGGCTCGCCCGCGATCGGACTCATACTCGCCTTCTCGACCGTGGCCTGGGGCGCGTGGATCATCGTGCTGTTCGCCCTGCTCCTGTGGTGGCGGCCATACGCGTGGGAAGGGCTGGCGGTCATGTCGGCGAACGTGCTGATGGGCGTCGTCGCCGTGCCGTTCTGGCGCCGCCTCGCACCCTATCAGCAGAACCGCTTGCTCGCGTTTCTGAATCCGGAGGTAGACCCCCGCGCAACGGGGTGGCATGTCATCCAGTCGAAGATCGCGATCGGCTCCGGCGGGTTCCTGGGGCAGGGCTTCACGCACGGACCCCAAAAGCGCCTCGCCTTCCTGCCGGCGCAGCACACCGATTTCATCTTTCCGGTGGTGGGCGAGGAGCTGGGGTTCGTGGGGGTGCTGATAGCGCTGGCGCTCTTCATCGCCCTGGTCCTGATCCTGCTGCGCATCGCGCGGCGGGCGACCGACCCCTACTCGGGCCTCTGCGTCTTCGGCACCGCCGGGCTGTTGTTCACGCACTTCGTCGAGAACGTCGGGATGACGGTGAACCTGCTTCCGATCACGGGGATTCCGTTGCCCTTCTTCTCGTACGGCGGGTCATTCCTGCTCGCGTGTTCGCTCGCGCTGGGCCTGTCGATGCGGGTGGCGTGGGAATCTCGCCAGTCTGGCTACGCTGAGCTCTGACAAGGAGTTACGCAGTCGGGACTGGCGCCGCGAGGGGGGCCCTCCCAAATTGTCGCCTTCGAGCCCCCCCTATGGCACGCATGGCCTGGTTCAAAAAAG
>QHUS01000016.1 GCA_003222035.1 Gemmatimonadota bacterium
GTGATCCCGAATAGCAGCTGGCCGGTCCCGGTCGCGTCGAGCGCCACGCGGAACGGGCCGATGATCGGGTCGCGGATCGGGATGCTGAAGGGCTGGCCGCCGACCAGGAGTTGCCCGCCGTCGAACGTATCGAACACGTCGATTTTCGCGTCCGGGCGGGCGGCAAAGAGCAGCCGGTTGTTCGGGTTGGTGCCGCCGCCGCACGTCGGGGTGCAGCTGCCTCCCGGGGAGAAGTCGTGCAGGTAGTTCATGTCCATGCCCTGCGCGCCGGTGAGACAGGTGGTGAGGTCGGACGCGAGGGTGCAGGACGTGGCCTTGAGCCGCAGGTTCTCGTCCAGGTAATAGATCGAGTCGGCGCGCACCACGTTGGTCAAGCCGTTCAGGTTGGTGGCGATCGAGGTCACGCGGATGCCGGTGTTGCTGATGAAGTCGCTCACCTGCACGCCGGGCGACATCCCCAGATCGATATGGTCCTCGCCGGCGGCGAGGTTGGTCCGGCCGGTGCCTGCGATGACGCAGCTGTTGTCGAGGACCCCGACTCCCGTGATCGGATCCCGGGAATCATACGCCATGACGCGGGCGAACGCGGTCGTGATGTTGCCGCCCTCGCCGAAGAACGCGTGTGTGAAGTTCCCTGAGTTACGCGCGTAGGTCGAGTCCCCCAGTCCGAACGAGCTGAGCACCACGTTGATGCCGGCACACGCCGACAGGACCACCTGGCTGGTCTTCCCGCGGATCTCCTCGATACGGAGGGTGTCGGTGGTCGTGGACGCCAGCGTCCCGCCGATCTCCCAGAACAGGTGCCCGAATAGCAGCGCGGGATTGGCGGTATTGATGAGCTTCTCCATGCGCAGCGTGGCCTTGCCCGCGAACGGGCTGGTGCTGCTCGCGGTCGGCGTCGTCGAGTACAGCGCGTAGATCGAGTCCGGCACGCACGTGGTCCCGCCGCCCGTGCGGCACACCGTGGCGACGTACTGCGGCCGGTCGGAGACATCGTGCACCGTGATCTCTTCGAACGTCCCGCCGGCTATCCGCAGCAGCTTGTACGTCTCGATGAGGAAGTTCGGGAGATCCTGGCGCCACGCCAGCTGCCGGACGGTGGGACGCACGTCCACGATGGCGAGCTGGGTGCCGCCGGCGTCGGCGACGACGATCGAGTCGCCGTAGCTCCCCACCTGGCCGAGCGTGTTCCGCGGCCACAGGGCGATGCCCCACGGCACGCCCACGCCGAAGGTGATGCCCGACTGCACGAACGTGCTGTTCGCCACCTGGAAGATTTCGACCCGGTGGCGCGTCGGATTGGTGAGATACAGCTCGTTCTGGTTGGCGTTGAAGATCGCGTCCGCGATCTTGCCGCCGAGCGGCAGCGGGAACGTACGCCCGGCCACCACGACCACCGTGTCGATGCCGCCACTCGGCGTGGTAGCGCGCGCCGGCGCGCGGCGTGCCGAGGACGTGATGACGGTGCTCGACTGCGAGTAGGCGCAGTTCCGGGCCGTGGCGAGGTCGCAGGCGTAGCCTCGCACCACCACGCTCTTCGGGAACGTGGTGAGCGTCGTCAGCCCGAGGCTGAGCTTTTGCGTCACGTCGGTCAGGTTGGCCGCCCCGACGTTCACGCTGTCGAACTTGAGCGGCGTGATCCCCGTGAACGGGGGCGCGGCGTTGAGCACGGTATCGACGCGGAATCCGATCCACGAGATCGCGCTGGGGTCGATGCCGCGTACCGTGATGGTGTCGGTGGCCTCCACGCGAGAGGCGATGGTGTGCGACACGACCGGCGGTGTATTGTCGGTCGCCACCGACAGGATGTTGACCGTCACCGGGGGGGTCGTCGTGACCCGACGGCCGCCCGCGTCCATCGCGAAACCCGCGACCGTGAACGAGCCCGTCGTGAAGGAGGGCGACACGGTCAGCGTATCCGTGTACGTCGTGTCCTTCGGCAACGTGCCGATGAATATGAGTGAGTCCGTGGGCGGCGTCGTCGGGTCGCTCACCGCGGAACGCGGAGTGACGATGAACCCGACGCGCTGCAGGCCGCCGACCTGTTGCCCGTGGACCGCCACCACGATGTTTCTGCCGGGCGACGCGAGCGGCGCGGGAGGACCGGCACTGGGCGTGACCAACACGACGGTCAGGGCTTGCACGTTCGACAGGAAAATCACGATCGTCGATTCCGTGAAGTTCCCCGCGCCGTCGGTGGCGCGGCCGATGATCGTGATGGGCCCGCCCGCGCCCGACCCGGGCGGGAACGTGACCGTGACCGACTGGTTGTAATTCGTCACCGTCGAAGTGAAGACGGAGTCGCTCGTGCCGATGGTCGGATCCGAATAGGTGAGGCGGATGTCTTTCAGCCCGAGGTTGTCCGACGCGGTGACCGAGAAGCTCAGGCCGCTCGCGATCTGCTGCGTATCCTGTGTGAAGCTGAGGGTGATCGCCGGGGCAATCAGGTCCTGCTGAACGCCGCCCGGGTTGCGGGCGGTCTCGCACGCCCCCGCGACCACCATCGCCGCCGCGAGGCCGAGTACCGCACTCCGAGCCCGCCCCGCACGCACGTGCAGTCGCATCAGAACGCTCCTGGTCACTTCCCGGTGCTGGGCGTCACCAGGTCGTCGATAATGTGCGGCGTGATCAAGATCAGCAGATCGCGCCGCTGCTCCGTCTCGGAGCTGAAGCCGAACAGCTTGCCGATGATCGGCAAGTCTACAAGAAACGGGATTCCCGACTTAGTTACGGTGACCGAGGTCACCGTGAGGCCGCCGATGACCGCGGTTTCGCCGTCGTTGACCAGGATCTGGTTGTCCGCCTGCTGCGTTTGGAACGTGAACCCGATGTCGACGGACGCGGGCTTGACGGCCGAGTTCTCGGCGTGCACCTCCATCAACACCTGGCGGTTGGCCGTCACGTGCGGTGTCACGCGCAGGTTGATACCCGTCTGCTCGAACCGCACCGTGGCGCGGGGCGGCGCCGTCCCCACACCCGTGGAGCTGACGTCGATCACGCGGATCGGCACGCGGTCGCCGACCAGGATCTCCGCGGGACGGTTGTCGATCGTCGTGATCGTGGGCTCGGCCTGCAGGTCGGCGAGCTCCACACGCTGGAGCGCTTGCAGGAACGTCGTCAGGTTGAAGTTCCCGATGGCGGTCGAGAAGATGAGGCTCAACGCCGGGTTCACCACTTGCTGATCGGCGTTGCCGATGGCCGAGAGGGAGTTGCCCCCCAGGTCCACGACGACGTCTTGCGGGCTGAAATTGCCCTGCGGCACGAACGCATCGGGCACGCCGTCGCCGTTGGTGTCGACGGGCTTTGCGGTCCTCGGGTCCGGCCGCTGGATCAACTGGTTGAAGAACTGCGTCTGCGAGCCGAGGTCGTACTTCACGCCCAGCTCTTCGACGTCGGTGCGGTCCACGAAGATGATCTTCGCCTGGATCGACACCTGCGGCGTGCGAATGTCGAGGCCGCGCACGAATTCCTCGACGCGGTTGACCCGGCTCGAGATCTCGGTCAGCACGAGCGCGTTGCTCGTGGTATCGGCCACCACCGCACCACGCTTCGTGAGGATGGATTGCACCGACGGCACGAGCGCGCTGGCCCTCGCGTAGTTGATGCGCACCAGGCGCGTCTCCACCGGCACCGTCGAATCGGCGCGCGCCAGGTCCCTCTTGTCGATCACCTGGAGGATGCCACCCTCCAGCACGTTGGCGGTGAGGCCCTGCGACTCGAGCACCGCGTAGAACGCCAGGTCCCAGGGCTGGTTCTTGATCTCGGCGGAGACCGTGCCCTTCAGGTCCTTGGAGAGGATGATCGTCCGGCCGCTGAACGCCGCGAAGCCCGCCACCACTTCCCGGAGGTCCGCGTTGTCCCACGTGACCGTAATGCGCGGCGCCTGCGACTGGACGCTCTCCGAGGCGTGGGCCGCGAGATACGCGTCGATCGTGAGCGTCTCGGTGCCGGGCGTGGGCGTGGCGACGCGTGCCGCCTGCCCGCCGCGCCTCGCAGCCGGCTGCGCGCGCGCCGCGGCGGGCGCCGCGGCCGCTTCCACCGGCGGAGACGCAGACTCGCTCGACCACGCTTCGAACCCGGTGCGCTCCGACCCGATCTTCACCCGGACCTGCGCATCGCGACGCTCGATCTGGTAGTCCTTGAGCGCGTCGAGGTCGATCACCACCCGCACCACTCCGGGCCGGAACTGGGCGTACCGGATGTTCTTCACGCCGCCCCGGTTGGCGCCGTCGTACAGCACCGCCGGCGCGGTCAGCCGCGCGCCCTGCAGGTCCACGACCAGCCGGGCGGGATTGGCGAGGGTGAAGTCCTGGATCTCGACCGGGCCGCGGAGATCGATCACCACGTCCACACTACCAGCCGCCGGCACCACGCTGACGGCCCGCACTTCACCTTCCCGTGGGCCCGTTCCCGCCCCGGTGATCCCCGGGCTGGCGCCCAGGGTCAGCGCAAGCAGGAACGGGACGAGGGCTGCGATGTTCATGGCGTTACCTCCTGCTTGGCGAGCTGCAGGCTTTCCTGCCGCTCGAAACCGAACTCCTGGACCGTAAAGACGACTTCCCGCGGCCGGATCGTCGTGGCCTTGAGGCGCCCGATGATGTTGCCCGGCTTCACCCGATAGACCTTGTTGTTCGTCACGTCGCGGAGCACGGCGACGCTGCGCGCCGGATACCGGCCGTCGTAGTAGACGCCCACGAGCCGCAGGTCGGACAGCAGCGGCCGGATGTCCCCCGAGCGCAGCAGCGACATGAACGGATCGCGCCCACCGCCCTCGTAGGAGTAGACCTCGCGGACCAGCTGGGGTGCGGCGGTGCTGTCCACCTTCTTGTTCGTGTCGTCGCGGGCGGGACTGGGCTTCGCCTGCGCGCCGAGCGAACCCGTGGCGAGCAACGCCAGAACGCACGCCACCAGCCGTGCGCTCACTCGCCGCCCCCCCCCCCTCCCTCTCCGGCACCCGGCTTCCCCCCTCGCTTGGGGCCCGGCGCGACGCCCGGCGGCGCCGCCGCTTTCACGAACGTGCGGATCTGGAATTGCGCCTCGAGCAGGGAGCCGAGCGTGTCCCCCAGGAGGCGCTGCGCCTGCTGCTGCGCCGGCTTGAGGAGCACGTCCTGCGGCACGATGATGCGTGGCAGGCTCGCGATGTCCGACAGAAACTCGCCGAGCTGGTCGTAGTGCCCGATGATCTCGAGACGGTACCGGTAGGTGTCGAACGGCGATCCCGTCTCGGGGGCGAAGGGCTCGATTCGTCCGATGGTCACGCCCCGGACTTTTGCCTTGGTCGAGATGTCGTCGATCAGCGCCGGGACCTCGTTCTTGTCCGGGACGAGGCGGCGCATCACGGCGAGCAGCGCCGTGTACTGCTCCACCTTGCGGCGCAGATCTTCCACCGTACCGCTCGCGAGATCCTGCTTCGCGCGGTCGATGATCACCTGCAAGCTGTCGATGGTGCGGCTCGTCTCTCGGATCTGCTGGCCCGTGGGCTGGGCCCAGTAGGTCACAAAGGCGTAGCCGAGGGCGGCCATGCCGATGGTGATCAGCAGCATCACCTGGCTCTGCCTGTCTTGAGGCAACAGGGCCATGGCGCTACCTCGCCGACTGGATCAGGGGGACCGTCCGGATGTACACGGAGTCGGCCACCCGATAGCGGACCGCGACGTTGAAGGCCGTCACGGGTCGGTCGGCCTCGATGACCGTGGAGGTCGTCGCCGGCGTCACGTCGGCCAACCACGGGGAGGCCGCGAGCTGCCGCAGGAACGTGGTGTAGGCCTGGATGTCCACGGTGCTTCCGGTGATCCACACCCGCACCTGCGTGACGCCGGTCGAATCCGTCGTCTGTGATGCGGGGCTGGAGCCCGGCGCGCCCGGCGCGGCGAGGCCGCCGCCGGCGACCGAGACGCCCGTGAGCCAGGTGTAGGGCGGCAGCGCCTTGGTGACCTGATCGAGGATGTGGGGCCAGATGTAGCGGTCCGCGTCGATGCCCCGGATGACCCCGATCTCCCCGACCAGCGAATCCCGAATCCGCTCCGACTGGCGCTTCTGCGCGATCACGGCGTCGAACCGACGCTTCTCGGCCTGGACGTCGGTGAGCCGGCCCTCCAGCACGCGCAGCCGCGTGCTCTGCGTGATGAACCACAGCAGCCCGCCCCCGATCACGATCACGGAGGCCGCGCTCGCGACGAGGAGCCACGGGTTCTTGATGCTCGCCAGCAGCCCCTGAAAGTCGGGAAGCGCGAGCTTGAAGCCCGCGCCTGGCGCAGCCTTCTTCTTCTTGCCGGGGAGTAGGTTGATTTCGATCATGCGGCGCGCCTCAGCGCCAACCCCACCGACAGCATCAGCAGCGGCGACACCTCATCCACGGCTACGGACTCGAACACGGAGTCGCGCACCTTGAGTCGCTGCACCGGACTCGCGAGCTCGACGGGCACGCGCAGCCGGTTCGACAGGGCCTCGTTCAGGCCTGGAACCCGTGCCCCACCGCCGATCGTGTACACGCGTCCCAAGCCGCCCGCCGAGCGGGAGGCGGTCGCGAGGAACGCCGCGGCGCGCTCCACCCCGACCGAGATCTCCTCGCTGCGGGCGTCCACGTACTGAGCCAGGTCGCCGCTCTGCGCCTGGCCCTGGATGACGCGCTCGGAATCCTCCGCCGAGAGCCCCTTCTCCCGCTGCAGGTCCTCGCGGAAGCGCCGGGTCCCCACCGAGAGGTCTCGCGTCAACACCGGCACGCCGTCCTCGAGGATGTTCACGTTCGTTACTTCGTGTCCGATGTTGACCAGTCCCACCACGCCTTGCATCGCATCGGGGTGGTTCAGCTCGAACGCGTTGTGGATCGCGAATGCGTCCACGTCGATGATAGAGGCCTCAAGGCCGGCTTCTCCGAGTAGGGCCGTCCGGCTCTCCACCAGCTCCCGCTTGGCGGCGACGAGCAGCACGTTCATCTGCAGCCCTTCGGCGTCGGGATCGAGGATCTGGAAGTCGAGCTCGACGTTCGCCATGTCGAACGGGACGTGCTGCTCCGCCTCCCAGCGGATCACCTCGCGGGCGTCCCCCTCCTTCATCCGGTCCATCTGGATCTTCTTGACGATCACGTCGCGGCCACCGACGGCGGTCACGACCGACCGCTGCTTCACGCCGGCCGCGGAGAAGAGCCCCCGGATCGCCTCCGCGACGATCCCGGGGTCCATGACCTCGCCCTCGACGATGGCGTCGGCGGCGACTTCGGTGGTGGCGACCTTGACCAGCTCCGGCTCGCTCCCGGCGTGGTCGATGACGGCCAGCTTGATGATGCCGGAACCGATATCCAGGCCCACCGAGGTTTTTTTGCCGCCCAGGAGCCCGAACAAGGCCATAAGTGCCTAGGGTGAGGGAAAAGGATGGGGCGAGGGCAAACTACAGTAAGCCCCGCCCCTTATCCTGTCAAGCCTCGAACCTACTTGAGGCCGAACCACCAACTACCGTTGTAGCCTGGAGTTAAGTCACTTCAGTAGAGCTGGATCCACGCCCGCGAACGCAGCTGACTGGCCACCCCAGTCTTGTCTAACGCCTTGACAATAGCGCACTTAGAGTAGAGCAGGTTGGCGTTGCCGGTGAGGTTGTTCGTCGTGTCGGCGAGCGCCACCGTGTCCTGCACCATTACAGTGCCCCAGAAATGCGCCGGGGTGCCGCCGCTTGCCGTCGTCTTGAGGCGGCCCTTGATGATCACCACACCGAAGAACTGGAAGTCGCCGTGTACGTTCAGGCTCCCGTCCACCAGCAGAACGCCCTGACCTTCCTGGCCACTGATGGACGCGTCCGTACCGGTGATGTGAATGATCGGGAAGTAGCCGCCGCAGGGACCCGTCGGGTTGGTCGGGCTGCCCCAGTTGGTGAGCACGGTCGTGTTGCAGCCGGCGCCCGACACCGCTGGGGCGATGGATTTTTTGGAGAAGTCCTGCGCCGACAGCGTGATATCGGCCCGGTTTGCGAGTTGCGCGTAGGTCACGTCTCCGTAAGTGGAGAATGAGCTGTCGGCCAGTGTCGGGTCCTTGAGCACCGGCGGCTGCCCCAGAATGGTCGGGTGTCCGTTGGTCGTCACCGTATCGTTCGCCTGAGTGCGGATGCCCACACGCGCGCTGTCGGTGGGCCCGCAGCCACCCCATCCCGGCGGGATCTGATCGTAGCCGTTGATGCTGGCGTTGCCGCCGAGCACATTTGCGCCGCCCGACGTCAGAGCGGCCGGCGTGGGGAGCGCTAACGGCTTGGTGCGGACCAAGAGGCCGATCCGCTGGCTCCCGCCACCGCCCCGGATCCGCCCGACGACGCTCATGGCGTCCTGCCCGGTCACATCGATGAGGTACAGCTCGTCGTTGAGCTTGAACAGCGTGCCCCAGTAGCTCCCCGTCCCGCTCATCGACGGCGTCTGGTTGATGACCACTGCACTTCTGGCAGGAGAGTTGGCAGGAAACGAATACAACGCGGCGTAGGTCGCCCGGTGGTCGTCCCAGCCGCGCATGATCTCGTAGGCTCCCTCCTCCGCGACGCCGAACGACGCCAGGACTCGCTGCTCGTTTTCGCCTACGCGTTGCTCCTGGATGCCAGAGAACAGCGCACCCGCAATGGCCGCGCCCATCACCACCAGCGCGACGATCGCGATTGCGAGCGCCATGCCCCGCTCATTGTCCAGACCGTGCTTCACGGGGAATCCGAGAGCCGAGACAACATGGGGCGGGCGCAAGTTGCATGCCCCCGCCCCACGTCTTATCGGCAGCTACGTTGCTCTCAGTAGAGCTGCGTCCACCCCCGGGACCGGAACTGCGTACCCACTCCGGTCTTGTTTAACGCCTTTATAATAGCGCACTTAGAGTACAGAAGGTTGGCGGCACCGGAAATGTTATTCGTGGTGTCCGAGAACGCGATGGTGTCCTGCACCATCACCGAGCCCCAGAAGTGGGCTGGGTTCGAACCGCCGCCCGCCGTCTTCAGAGAACCCCTGATGATCACGATCCCGAAGAACTGGAACCCGCCCTGGACCGACAGACTGCCGTCCACCAGGAGGATGCCCTGTCCTTCCTGACCGTTGATGGTGGACCCGGTGCCCGCGATATGGATGATGGGGAAGTAGCCGCCGCACGGCCCGGTCGGGTCGGTCGGGCTCCCCCAGTTCGTGGACACGCCGTAATTGCAGGCGCCGTTCGTGAGGGCCGGGCCGATCGAGTTGGAGAAGTTCTGCGCGTCCAGGTTGATAGTCGCGCTCTGCACCATCTCAGTGTAGGTCACGTCCCCGTAAACCGAGAACGCGCTGTCCTTCAGGTTCGGGTCCCTGAGGGTTGGCGGGGAGCCGGCAATCGACGGGTGCCCGCTAGCGGACACTGTGTCGCCGACCTGGTAGCGGATGCCGGCCTTGGCCGAATCGAGCGGGCCGCAGGACGTCCACGGGCTGTGGTCGTTGCCGTCGATGCTGGCGTTACCCACCACCACGTTGTGGCCGCCCGAGGTGAGCGCTGCGTTGGTGTTGACCTGCAGCGGTCTGATCCGGGTCAAGACTCCGACGCGCTGGCTCGCGCCGCCCCCGCGGATCCGCCCCGTCAGGCTCATGGTATCCTGGGCCGAGATGTCGACCACGAACATCTCGTCGTTGAGCTTCATGACGGAGCCGTTGTAGCTCCCGGTCCGGCTCGCGGCGGTCTTCATGCCGTAGCGCACCGTGTCCCACGCCGCTGGGCCCTTCGCGGGGTAGGGATACAGCGCCGCATACCGCTGCTTGGTGCCGTCGACTCCCCATCCGCGAATGATGTCGAAGGCCCCTTCTTCGGCGACGCCGAACGACGCCTGCATCCGGCGAACGTTTTCGGCCACCCGCTGCTCCTGGGTGCCGGAGAACAGGGCGCCGGCCACGAGCGCGCCCACGACCACGAGCGCCACGATCGCGAGGGCGAGCGCCATCCCGCGCTCGTTCTTCAGCACGTGCTTCATAGACCGCTCCTTGAGGTTCACGTTTCCCCCGGGACCGTCAGCTGCAGAGCCTGGGAGGTACCGCGCCAGGACCACAGCGCGGGTTGTTCCGCAGGGCTACCCGCGTCACGACACTGTCCACCTTGTAGTCCTGAACGCCCGTACCGCCGCGGATCGGCGACGCCGTCCGCGCGCGCAGCACGATCTCGATCTGGGCCACCTGTGTCGGCACGTTGGTCACAGCCCCGCCAGCGTCGTAATACGTGAACGTGAGGCCGTTCGGCCCGATGAGGGGACCCACCACGGGCTGAATCGCGGTGCCTGCCGTGGCGTTGCGCTGTCCGAGATACCAGCTGCCGTCGCTCGACTGATAGCTGCGGTAGACCACCTTGTCGAAGCCCCGCACCGGCGAGCCGTTCAGAATCGCGCCGGGCTTGTTCAGGCTAGGGTCGTTGATCCACTGCGGCTGCAACGACAGGACGTAAGCCGGACTCGGCGGCACCCCGCTATCAGGGCAAACGCCCGCCACCGGATCCCCCTGGAGCTGCGCATTGAGCCATTGGTCATCATTCCTGGTCTGGGGGTTGCCTTCCCAGTAGACCAGGATCGAGTCACCCCTGCTGAATGTTTGCCGATTGCCGTAAATCGGCGTGGTTCGAATGGTCACCACGATCTGCCCCAGGCCGATGGCGAGCTGCGGCGTCGCGCACACGAAGGCCAGTTGCCGCATGGCGCGGATGCGGATCGAATCCGGACCCATGAAAGTGATGTCGCCATCAACCGCGTCCAGCTCCCGGAGCTCGGCCGGCAGGATCGCCGCCGCGGCACGCAGGTTCTGGTTCAGATCGATCGTCTGTGTCTGCGCCAGGTAGAGGCGCTGATTGTTGACCAGCACCTTGTATATGGCGGTGGACACGATCCCCAGGAGCGTGAGCGCGACCAGCAGTTCGACGATGGTGAACCCTCGGCGGGCTAGAAGAGGCATGAGATCTGGGTCTCCGTGCTGTCGGTACGCCACTGACCCAGCGCAGTCCGGTACTTGCTGCGGACCACGATCTGCCAATGGTTTGCCGAGTTATTCGGGACGCTCCACTTCACAAATCGCCACGAGACGGAGTCGAGGGGCGTGGAGCCGCGCATCGAGACCTCGCTCCCCGACGCTTGCGAGTTGCACCCGGTCGTCCGCAGCATTTCAAGACGGCGCTGCGCGTACTGCGCCGCCAGGGCGGAACGCTGGCCCCGGCCGACCATGCGGGTCACGAGGGCCGCCGACGTGACCAGCCCCAGCAACCCAACCGTCAACACGATTATGGCGATGATCACTTCGACGATGGTGAACCCGCGTTCGTTCTTCATTGCCGCATCACCTTGCCGATCGAGTTGATCACGATGGAGTCTCTGTTCCCCGCCGCGCCCGTGATCCGAACCACCGTGACCGCATTGTCCAGGCTCAAGCCGCGCGGATCGTATTGGACCGAATCGCGAGTAGCGGCGAGACTGACACTGAAACGTTTGCTCATGTTGTCGACTGCGCCCACGGTGTCCACCTTCGCCCGGCATTGCGTCGTCACCCAGACGGTGGCCGCCGAACCGGACGTGACGTGCAAGACACTGCGGCAGCCGCGCTGAACCGCCACCGCGCGCGCGATGGCCGCCTGGGTGCTGAGTGCGTCGCGCGTCGCCCGCACATTGGTTTTGTCCAAGGCCCGCCGAATCTTCGGGAACCCGATCAGCACCATCATCCCAATGAGAGCCACGACCGTTATCATTTCGATGAGCGTGAAGCCTGATCTTCGCATGGAGAGGCCTCCTGCGGGATTATTCTTATCACACCCCGTGCCGGGGTGCGAATCGTTGTGAAACAATCACTTACGTGGATGGACGGACCAAGCGGGGGCTGCACCTGATTGCACGAGTGCAGACTACTGCACTACTCGATGCCGTAGCGATCCATCTTGTAGAACAGGGTCCGGAGGCTCACCCCCAGCCGCTTGGCGGCCGCGCGCCGATTGCCAGCCGCCGCCCGCAGGGCTGCGGCGATCGCCTGGCGCTCCGCAGCCTCGACGACCTCACGGAGCGTTCCTCTCTCCTCCCCCTCGTCCCCCGGGGCGAGGGGCGAGGGAAGCGGTCCTATCCGGAAGTCGGCCGGCTCCAGGATCTCCTTATCTGACAACACGGCGGCTCGCTCGATGGCGTGCTCCAGGGCGCGCACGTTGCCAGGCCAGCGCTCGCCGCCGAGCCATTCGAGTGCGGCTTCGCTCAGGACCAGGCGCCGTGCCAGCCGGCGAGCCAGCTGCACCGCGAAGTGGCGTGCCAGCGGAGCGATGTCCTCGCGTCGCTCGGCGAGCGGCGGCAGATGAATTGCCACCACGTTCAGCCGATCCCGCAGATCGTGCCGGAAGCGGCCGGCCGCCGCTTCGGCCGCGAGGTCCTTCGCGGTCGCCGCCAGGACCCGGACGTCAATGCGCCTGGTCTTCTCATCGCCCACTCGCCGGATCTCGCTCTCCTGCAACACACGCAGCAGCTTTGCCTGAAGAGGCAGGGGCAGCTCGCCGATCTCATCCAGGAGCAGGGTTCCCTCGTCCGCCTGTTCGAACAGGCCGGGATGGTCCCCGGCCGCTCCCGTAAACGCACCCTTCACGTAGCCGAACAGCTCCGACTCGAGGAGCGCCTCGGGGATGGCGGCGCAATTGACCGCGACGAAGGGGCCGGCCGCCCGGCCGCTGGCGCGATGGATCGCCTGCGCGACGACCTCCTTACCGGTCCCGCGCTCCCCCGTGATCAGCACCGTTGTCGGATGACCGGCTACCCGCGCCACGATCTCGAGGGCCTGTTTCATGGCCGGGCTCTCGGCGACGAGCACCCGGGCGGCCGGACTGGTGTCGAGCTGTGCTTTGAGTGTCGCGATGGTGCGACCGAGGCGCTCCCGCTCCTGCGCCTTGCGCAGCGTGAGAACCACCTCGTCCGCACGGAACGGTTTGGGCACGTAGTCGTACGCGCCTTCCTTCATGGCCGCCAGCGCCGCCTCTTCCGCTCCGTAGGCGCTCATCATGATGACGAGGGCCGCCCCGCCGCGTGCCTTGTACGCGCGCAGGAACGCCAACCCGTCCATGTCCGGCATCCGCACGTCGCACAGCACGAGATCGAATGTCTCGGCCAGGGCGCGTTCGAGCGCACGGCTCCCGTCGCCCTCGGCCGCCACCTCGTAACCCGCATCGGAGAGCAACAGCCCGAGCGACTGCCGGAGGCCGGGTTCGTCGTCGACGACCAGGACCCGGGTCATGAGAATTGCGGTCCGCGCATTGGGCTACGTCATCGCCGGGAAGAACATTTTGAACGCGGCGCCTCCCTCGCGCGCCGTGTCCGCCCAGACGACGCCGCCCATGTCGTACACGGCGCGCGCCACGATCGCCAGGCCCAGCCCGGTGCCGCGCCCCGGCTGCTTCGTCGTGTAGAAGGGGTCGAAGATCTTTCCGCGATCCTCAGGCGCGACGCCGGCCCCTGAATCCGCCACGTACAACAGCACCCCCGTCTGACCCTCGGAGAACTCCCTGCGGGAGGGGCGGGACGCGGGCCACCGAGGAAAAGCAAGGTGGTGCGGATCGGTAGCGCGCCGCGGGGGAGCGCGGCGCGGGTCGTACGACCACGCCGTTACCCCCACGATCACGACGCCGCCCGGAGCCGCGTCCACGGCGTTGAGGACCAGGTTGACGATCGCCTGCTCGAGCACATGGGCCCTGCCGAGCATGCGCGGTACGCCAGTGGCCACGTGCAGGCTCGCTCGCGCCGGTTTGAGCGCCCCCTGTGCTTCGAGCAGTCCGTAGGCGCTGCGCGCTACGGCTGCCGGGTCCAGTGGAGCGAGCGCTTCGTCGTGGGGTCGTGCATAGTCGAGCAATCCCCGCACGATCCGATCGAGCCGCTCGAGCTCGCGCGACACGCCGCTCACGACCTCGGGCTCGACCCCCCGCCGCCGCAGCACTTCCACGTACGTCCCGATCGCACCCAGCGGGTTGCCGACCTCGTGCGCGATCCCGGCCGCCAGCCGGCCGATGCTGGCCAGCTTCTCCGACCGCACCAGCTGGCCCTGTGCATCCACCAGATGGTCGGTCATGCGATTGATGCGTTCGGCCAGCGTTGAGAAATCCCGCGTCTCGGCGTCGGGGGCGCGGCGCTCCAGGTCACCGTCCGCTACCGCGTCGGCGGTCGCGACCACCCGCTCCAGCGGCCACAGGACCAGGCGGCTCACGAGGTGGCGCCCGAAGACCACGAAGAC
>QHUS01000017.1 GCA_003222035.1 Gemmatimonadota bacterium
AAGGCGGGGCAGGTCCGCGATCAATACCTTTATGCGGCGGTTCGTCCCGGTCCATGAGTTCCTGTTGCTCCTCATTCTGTGCCGCCAGCCAGAGCATTCAGTAGGTGTCCATGCGCCGAAAACCTCTCCTGCTGCTCCTCGCGTTGGTCGTGGTCGTCGTGATTGTGGTCGTGTACCTGCTGGGGACACCCGAGGCCCCAATCGTGGAAAAATCTCCGCCACCCCCGGCGGTGAAGCCGCCGTCGCCCCTGCAAGCGGATGCCGAGGGGTCCTATGTTCCGGGCTATCAATTCTCCGTGAATCAGTTTCGATTCACGGGGTTCACCCTCCATCCGGATGCATTTGTCACTTTTGCGCGCACGCCCTCCGGTACGGAAGAGTCGGTGGCCTGCCTCGAGGCCCGCATCAGGCCCGAGACCGTGCACCTCCGGTGCGACGACCCCCAGGTGGGCACGGTGACGGTCGACGGCAGGTTCCTCACTCGATTCGCGACGAGCCAACTCGATGCCGCGGTCCTCACCGCCGTCGTGACGGTTCGCGATGGGAGCGGCGAGGTCTTGTACCGCGCGCAGGATTCGTTCCAATGGCAGCCCGGCAAATAGTGAGATCGGTCGCCTGTTCGGCGTATAAGGCCATAACATTCTCTTCGTATCGCCGCCCTGGAGATTGAGACATGTGGCTCGTTCCCGTCGCCGTGATCGGTCTGCTCGCACCTGGTGGGCTCTTTCTGTACTGGCTCGTCCACGACTATTCGTCTCTGTCAGCGGCTCTGTCCGACAGAATGGGCATCGCGTTCTTTCTCGATCTCTTGATGTCGACGTTCATCCTTGCGTACCTATTCGCCCGAAGGCCGCTCGGTCCGGTGAAGTGGCCATGGTTTATCGTTCTGTCGCTGCTGGGCACGCTGGCCTTCGGCATTCCGCTGTTCATCTGGGCCAACTGGCGCCGCGTGCCGGCGCCCAGGCCGGGCTTCGCCGCCTGGTGGCGCACGGTCTAGGACCTCAAGGGACTCGGGTTGGCGACACCCGGCGCTGGCGGCGTCCGTAGGTCCAGGATAGCCTTGTCCGACAGGAACTCGCCATGACCTTCAAGCCCGCCATCTGGTTTCCGATCACCCTCGCGCTGACGGTCATCAACGTGGTGGGAATCTGGTTCGCGGCTCAGTCATCCGAGCCGTTGCATGCGACCATCCACGGAGTGCTTGGGCTGGGGTTCGGGCTGTGGGCCTGGCGCCTGGGATCCGGGCCGCCTGGGGGCGAGCGCCCCACCGGGTTCGAAGCACTCGAGGGCGAGGTGAGCAGGCTGCGGCAGGAGCTGACCGAGACCCAGGAGCGCCTGGATTTCTTTGAGCGACTGCTGGCGCAGGGACAGCAAGCGCGCCGAGTGGACCCGCAGCGCGAAGAGCGATGAGCGACGGGGACGCAGGTCGCCCGCCCTGGATGCGGGCCGCGCTATTGGTGGGCGTGGTGTACTTCGTCGCCGGCGTCACGTTCGCAGCGCTCGCCGGTCGGGCCGAGTCGCATCGGATGGTGGTGACCTGGCGGCTCGCTGCCTGGGTGATCAGCGCCGCGGCGTTCGCGCTGCACATCGGATACGAGCACGTTCGCGGGCGCAGCTCCGCCAGGACCACGGCATGGCGCGCGGCGCTGGCCGCCGCGCTCGGAGCCTTCGGGCTCGCGGTCGCCGCCAATGTCCACGCCCTGGCTGCGTCGAGCCGCCAGCACTCCCTCGCCCACGTGCTCTCGCTGATCCTGTGGCCCGTGATGACCGCGCTGCCGGCGTTTCTCGTCGCGTGGGCTGCCGCCGCCGGCCTGTCGCTCGTGCGGCGCGGCGACTAGGCGGCCAAACTTGGCTCCAGCACGCGCTTCGCATCACATTCTCGACGCCATCGGCAACACGCCGCTCGTCGAGCTCCGCGGCATCGTACCGCCCGGCTCGGCACGCATCGTCGCAAAGCTCGAGTCGGCCAACCCGACCGGGAGCATGAAGGACCGTGTAGCCCAGGCGATGGTGGGGCAGGCTGCCGCCGACGGGCGGCTGTCGCCGGGCGGGACGGTCGTCGAGTACACGGCGGGAACGACCGGCGTCTCTCTTGCCTTGATTTGCGCCGCGCGCGGGTACAAGGCACACTTTGTCTTCTCGGATGCCTTCAGTGACGAGAAGCGGCGCACCATGCGTGCCTACGGCGCGGAGCTCACGGACATCCCGAGCGACAGAAAGAGAATCACCGAACAACTCATCAAGTCCATGATCGCAAAGGCCGACGAGCTCAGCCGCCGCCCGGGCCACTGGTACTGTGATCAGCTGAACAATCGAGACGGGGAAGCCGGATATCATGCGCTCGGCGAGGAGATGTGGCAGCAAGCCGGCGGACGCATCGACGCGTTCGTGCAGGCGGTCGGCACCGCGCATTCCATTCACGGCACGGCGCACGCGCTGCGGCGTCACAATCCCCGTGTGCACGTCGCGGCCGCTGAGCCGGCCGAGTCGCCGGTGCTCTCCGGCAAGGCCGCGGGGGCGCACCGGATCGAGGGGATCGGAATCGGGTTCGTCCCACCGCTGTGGAGACGAGACGAAGTGAACGAGGTCCAGAGCGCCAGTTCCGACGAGGCGATGGCGATGTCGCGACGTCTCGCGCGCGAAGAAGGCATCTTCGCCGGTACGTCCACGGGTCTCAACATCCTCGTGGCGCTGCGCGTGGCCGGGCGACTCGGCGCGGGCGCGACCGTGGGCACGATCATCATCGATTCCGGGCTGCGCTATCTGAGCACCGATGTGTTCAAGGGATGAGCCTCGAGAATCCTGGACTAGCGTCCCGGTGTTCCTTGCCTTCCTCCTTTTCGTCCTTCACCTTGGGGCATGGCTCCAAGCCCGAAGAGCGCCGCACCAAACGCCAGCGTACGGGTGCGCGCCTACCTCGCGTCCTTACCGCCCGCAGCTCGGAGCCGCCTCCGGAAGCTCCGGGCCGCCATTCGCGCCGCGGCGCCCGGCGCGGTCGACGGCTTCAGCTACGGGATACCTGCTTTCAAGCTCGACGGCCAGCCGCTCGTATGGTACGCCGCGTTCAAGAACCATTGCAGCCTGTATCCGATGACCGCCGCGATCCGCCGCGCGCACGCGGCCGCCCTCAAGGGATACGAGATGTCCACGGGGACGGTCCGATTCCCTTTCGCGAAGGCTCCGCCGGCCCCTCTGGTGAAGCGACTCGTCAAGACACGGATCGCCGAGTTACGCAACAAGAAGCGGACCTGACCGGGATACCGAGAGCATTGGTGGTCCAGACCCCGGCTCGTCCCGCCGGAGGCCCAGGATGACAGCATGTCCCACGTAAGGATCGGGATCATCGGCTCGCGGTTTCAGGCCGACTGCATCGCGGGAGCCGTCAAGGCCATACCGGAGGACGGCGAGGTAGTCGCCGTGGCCTCACCGACCAAGGGGCACGCGGCGGATTTCGCCAAGCGGCACGGCATCCCGCGCGCCTACACCGACTACCGCGAGCTGCTGCGCGACACCGCGGTCGAATTGGTTTCGATCACCGCACCCAACCGGCTGCACGCCCAGATCACGATCGACGCCGCCACAGCCGGCAAGCACGTGGTGTGCGAGAAGCCCCTCTGTCTCACGCTCGAGGAGGCGGACGCGATGATCGACGCGTGCCGCAAGGCCGGTGTGCTGCTGCTCTACGCCGAGGAGCTGTTCTTCGCCCCCAAGTACCTGAAGGCGAAACAGATGGCGGATGAAGGCGCCTTCGGCCGCGTGCACCTGGTGAAGCAAGGGGAGAAGCACTCGGGACCGCACTCGGACTGGTTCTGGGACGTGGCGCAGTCCGGGGGCGGAGCGGCGATGGACCTGGGGTGCCACAGGATCGCCTTCTGCTGGTGGTTCCTCGGCAAGCCCAACATCACGAGCGTCTACTCGCACATGGCGACGCACGTCCATCGGGCGCGCACCGAGGGCGATGACGAAACACTCACGATTCTCGAGTTCGAGAACGGCGCGGTCGGCGTGGTCGAGAACAGCTGGAACCGGCCCGGCGGGATGGACGATGGCATCGAGGTGTTCGGCGACAAGGGTCAGACCTACGCCGACCTGCTCATGGGGAACGCGCTCCCGACGTATTCGGACGTGGGGTTCGGCTACGCCGTCGAAAAGGCGGCAACGACGCGGGGCTGGACGTATCCAGTATTCGAGGAGCACTGGAACTACGGCTTTCCCCAGGAAATGCGTCACTTCGTGCGCTGCGTGCGCGGCAAGGAGACGCCGATCGCCGACGGCCAGACCGGACGCGTGGTGCTCGAGGCGCTCTACGCCGCCTACGCGTCGGCGGGACTGGGCCGCAAGGTCACGCTGCCGTTCCGCCCGCAAGGCGTCACCAAGCCGATCGACCTGTGGAAGGCGCCGGACCTCGCCGCGCGCCACCTGAGTCGCGGCCTCCAGGGAGGGAATGCATGAGGGCGATACGAGGGCCGGCCATTTTCCTGGCGCAATTCGCCGGCGACGCGCCGCCGTTCAACAGCCTGGCGGCCATCGCCGACTGGGCCGCCGGGCTGGGCTTCAAGGGCGTGCAGATCCCGAGCTGGGATCGCCGGTTGTTCGACCTCGCGCAGGCCGCCGACAGCCAGACGTATTGCGATGAGGTGAAGGGGATCCTGGCCGAGCGCGGGCTCCAGGTGACGGAGCTGTCGACGCATCTCCAGGGCCAGCTGGTGGCCGTGCATCCCGCGTACGACACGGCGTTCGACGGCTTTGCGGCGCCCGAGGTGCGGGGCAAGCCCGCGGCGCGCACCGCGTGGGCGGTGGAGCAGGTGAAGCTGGCGGCGCGTGCGTCGCGCCGGCTCGGCGTCACGGAGCATGCGACGTTCTCCGGGGCCCTGGCCTGGCCCTATGTCTATCCCTGGCCGCAACGGCCGGCCGGTCTCATCGAGACGGCGTTCGACGAGCTGGCGCGTCGCTGGCGCCCGATTCTCGATGTATTCGAAGACCAGGGAGTCAACGCGTGCTTCGAGATCCATCCCGGTGAGGATCTCCACGACGGCGTGACGTTCGAGATGTTCCTCGATCGGGTCGGCGGGCACAAGCGCTGCAACATTCTGTTCGATCCCAGCCATTTCGTGCTGCAACAGCTCGACTATCTCGCGTACATCGACCTGTATCACGAGCGCATCCGCATGTTCCACGTCAAGGACGCCGAGTTCAACCCGACCGGCCGTCAGGGTGTGTACGGCGGGTACCAGCCGTGGGTCGAGCGGGCAGGGCGGTTCCGGTCGCTGGGGGACGGCCAGGTGAACTTCAAGGCGGTCTTCTCCAAGCTGACGCAGTACGACTATCCCGGCTGGGCGGTGCTCGAGTGGGAATGCTGCCTGAAGCACCCTGAGGATGGCGCCCGCGAAGGCGCGAAGTTCATCGCCGACCACATCATCCGCGTCACGCAACAGGCATTCGACGATTTCGCCGGCGCCGGCACGGACGTCGCGGCCAATCGCAGAATGCTCGGCGTCGCCTGATGGTCGACGCGCAGGCGGATGCCCGAACGAATCGCCCGTTGCGCCTCGGCATGGTGGGCGGCGGGCGTGGCGCGTTCATCGGCGGGGTGCACCGGCTGTGCGCGCGGCTGGATGGACAATACGAGCTGGTCGCAGGCGCCCTCTCGTCCGATCCGCAACGCGCCAGGGAGTCAGGCGCCGATCTGGGCCTCGCGCCCGAGCGCGCGTACGAGAGCTTCACCGACATGGCGGCGGCCGAAGCCCGCCGCCCCGACGGTATCGAGGTCGTGAGCATCGTCACGCCCAACGACAGTCATCATGCCATCGCCCGAGCCTTCCTCGATCGGGGCATCGACGTGATCTGCGACAAGCCGATGACGACGACCGTCGAGGACGCGCTGGACCTCGTGCAGGCCGTGCGACGCACCGGTCTCATCTTCGGCCTCATCCACAACTACACGGGATACCCGATGGTGCGTCAGGCGCGCGAGATGGTGGTGGCCGGCGAGGTGGGCGCCCTGCGCGTCGTGCAGGCGGAGTACGTGCAGGACTGGTTGACGACCAAGCTCGAAGACACAGGGCAGAAACAGGCGGCGTGGCGCGTCGATCCGGCGCGCGCGGGCGCCGGCGGCTGTCTTGGCGATATCGGCACGCACGCGTACAATCTCGCGGGCTTCGTCACCGGCCTCGAGGCGCGCGAGTTGGCGGCCGACTTGAGCCGCTTCGTACCGGGCCGCCGGCTCGACGACAACGTTCACATCCTGCTTCGGTTCGACGACGGGACGCGTGGGATGCTGTGGGCCAGCCAGGTCGCGCCGGGCAATGAAAACGGGTTGCGGCTGCGGATCTACGGCGAGAAGGCCGGTCTGGAGTGGAGCCAGGAGCATCCGAATCAGCTGCGCGTTGCGCGAGAGGGACAGCCCCCCCAGATCCTGTCACGAGGTGGCTCAAATCTCGGTCCCGCGGCGGCACTCGCCACCCGCATCCCGGCAGGTCATCCCGAGGGCTATCTCGAGGCATTCGCCAATCTCTATCACGATCTCGCGGAGCAAATCCGGGCGCGCCGCGCCAAGCGCGCGCCCGACCCCGGGGCGCTTCTGGTCCCGACGGTCGACGACGGCGCGCGCGGCGTCAAGTTCATCGCGGCGGCCGTGGAGTCGAGCGCCAGGAACGGCGCCTGGGTCGATGCGCGGCTCTGATGCGCACGCGCGTGGCGGCCGTTCCCGATCTCCGGGCGACGCTCCTTGCCGCCTGGAGCACGAACAACCGCGTCACGATTGCCTTCGTCCAGCAGATCCCGGCGGTGCTGTGGCGTGCTCCCGTTCCCGGCTCATCGCGCACCATCGGCATGATCGCGGCCCACCTGCACAACGCGCGGTGCCGATGGATCAAGACCCTGGGCCGCGAGCACGGGCTGCGGGCGCCGACCCGGGTGGACCATCGCAATGTCTCGCGCCGCGAGCTCGGTGCCGCGCTGCGGCGCAGCGGCCAGGGCATCGCGGAGCTGCTCGAGCTCGGGTTCGCGGCGGGAGGCGAGGTACCGCCCTCGCGGGGGTACGTCTGGCGCAACCTGCCGTTGGACGTCGGGCACGTGCTTGCGTACTTCGTGGCTCATGACGCCCATCACCGCGGACAAATAGTCATGGTGGCGCGCCAGGTCGGGCACCGCCTGACCAAGGCAACAGTGGACGTGTGGCAATGGACGCGAGTGTCACGCGAGGCGCGTGCCTAAGGAGCAGACCGCTGAATCGCATCCCCGCATTCATGCGATCCGTGCCGCAGAGCCTCAAGGTGGAGGACCGATGCTGAAAGACGCGCGAATCGTCCCGTACATACCGGTGGCCAATGTCGCCCGAGCTCGAAAGTTCTACGAAGAGAAGATCGGCCTTCGGGCTCGGGAAGAGTACGCGGGAGGAGTGATCTACGAGTGTGGCGACGGATCATGGGTCTTCATGTACCCGTCGCCGGGAGCCGGCACGTCGCGCGCCAGCACCGCATTCTGGGCCGTTGACGACGTCGAGGCGGAAGTGGCGGCGCTCAGAGCGCGCGGCGTGGTCTTCGAAGAGTACGATATGCCGGGCCTCAAGACCAAGAACGGCATCGCGAGCGCGGGCGGTGCCAAGACGGCGTGGTTCAAGGACACCGAGGGAAACATTCTGGCGATCAGCCAGCGAGCGTCTCCACGCGCGCCGTGAGGCTCCCTCCAGCCTTCGTCAGGCGTCGGGTGCGTTGTAGAAAAACTGCTCCGTCACGATCTTGCCGTCCTTCACGGTGTAGAGCGCCAGCTCGCTCATCTGGCTCCGCTGCCCGGTCGGTCTGAACGTAGTCTCGAACGCGTACTCCACGGCAAACTGGTCCTCCCCCACGAACGGCCCGTTCACTTTGGCGTTGTGCACCTCGTTGTTTGCGAACCACCACTCGTTCTTACCGCGAATCGCGTCGAGCCCGCTCATCCGGGCCGGCATCGTTTCAGTCCCGACCGGCTCGATGCTGACAATGTTCGGCGAATAGAGCTTGTTGACGGCGTCCATGTTCCGGCCGGCGCGACACATGTTGACCAGTTCCTGCGCGACGGCGGCCGTTGAGGTGGGAGTCGTGGTGGCCATCGGTCCTCCTTGGTGAGGGTATCACCGGAAGAGTATACTCCCAGTTCCGCGCGTAGCCAGTACGGCGCGGCCAGGCTTCCGACATCATTCAAGACTCGGTTCAGGAGTCGTGCAATGGAGGGGACCACCCCGCCAGCCCGACGCGGGCTCGACGGCGTCGTTGCCGGCCAGACGCGTCTGAGCCACGTGGACGGCCTCGCGGGCCAGCTGATCATCGGAGGCTACGAGCTGACGGAGCTGGCCGGCCGGGTCGGCTTCGAAGAGGCGGCGCACCTGCTGTGGCGCGGCGCGCTCCCCGGGACGGAGGAGCTCGAGGAGCTGCGCCGCGATTTGGCGGCGCTGCGCCCGGTGCCGGCGCAGACGATCCGCGTCGTGCGGGCGGCCGCTCAGGCGCCACCCATCGACGCCCTGCGCATGGCGTGCGCCACGCTGTCGCTCGACCTGGACGCTCCCGACGACATCTCGCCGGCCGCCGACATCGCGGCGGCGAAGATGCTCACGGCGCGCTTCCCGACGCTGGTCGCGGCCCACGCCCGCGTCAGCGCGGGCCAAGAGCCGATCCCCCCGCGGGCCGATCTGTCCCGGGCCGCGAACTTCCTCTACATGGTGCACGGCAAGGAGCCCGATCCCATCGCGGCCCGGGCGCTCGACACCTACTGGGTGACCGTGATCGACCACGGCATGAACGCGTCCACGTTCACGAGCCGCGTGATCGCGAGCACGCGCTCGGACATGGTGAGCGCCGTCACCGGCGCGATCGGCGCCCTCAAAGGGCCGCTCCACGGAGGCGCGCCCGGTCCCGTGCTGGATATGCTGACCGTCATCGGCTCGTCCGACCGGGCCGAGGGCTGGGTGCGGAACGAGCTCGCGGCCGGACGGCGCATCATGGGGTTCGGCCACCGCGTGTACAAGGTGCGCGACCCACGCGCCGAAGTGCTCAGCCGGGTGGCCGACGAGATGACCGCGGCGCACCTCGAGGACCGCCGGCCGTTCGACCTGGCGCGGGCGGTGGAGCAGACGGTGCTGCGGGTCCTCGACGACGTGAAGCCCGGTCGCAACCTCCGGACCAACGTCGAGTTTTACACCGCGCTCGTGCTTCAGGCGCTGGGGCTCACGCCCCGCTCGTTCGTCGCGATCTTCGCGTGCGGCCGCATCGCGGGCTGGTGCGCCCACGTCATCGAGCAGCACGCCGAGGACCATCTCATCCGCCCGCAATCCGAGTACGTCGGTCGCCGCGGCTTGAAGGTCGAGCGGTGATGGCGCGCTCCGCGGATGTCTTGCGTCCCCGCGCCGGTGACGCACAGCTTAAGCCTCCCCAAGTGGACGCGACTCCATGAAGCCCTATCTCATCACAACCGGCACCGTCTTTGGACTCCTCACCGTCATACACGTCTGGCGAGCGATCGAGGAGTGGCCGCACCTCGCGACCGATCCCTGGTTTCTGCTCATCACGCTGGCCGCGGCCGCGTTGAGCATCTGGGCGTGGCGGCTGCTTCGGGTGTCCACGCGGCCGTGAGGTCGCGCGGGCGGGTCGCGCGCTCGTCGCAACTACCGCTGCTGGACTGTGCGAACCGCCAGGCGGCGGCCGGCCGGCTCACGGCCGCCGGGCGCGCCGCCGCGCCGACGGACAGGCGATATGCGCCGAAGCCCGCGATCCCGGAGCTGCTTGCGGCCGGCAAGAAGCTAGGCTTGAAGTGACGTGGCGCGGCGTTGGGCCGGTCGACGTCGTTGCGATGTTGGTCATCGTCCTCTCGGGGACGGTTTCCGTCGGTCGCGTCGCTGTGCCAATCGGCGGCCTGCTCGTACTCGCGTGGGCCCGATGGTCCGGGACGCCGTGGCATGAGATCGGCTTCGCACAGCCCGGGAGCTGGATTGCTAGCCTCACCCTCGGCGTCGCTGGCGGCATCGCGTTCAAGTTCATGATGAAAGCGATCATCATGCCTCTCTTCGGCGCCCCGCCGATCAATCAGGCGTACCATTACCTTGGGGGAAACCGGGCCATGCTCCCGGCCGCGGTGTGGGCCATGCTCGTCGCGGGGTTCGGGGAAGAGACGGTGTTCCGAGGGTATCTGTTCCAGTGGCTGGGCAAGCTCTTCGGGTCTGCAGTCGGGGCCAAGGTTGGGATCGTGCTGCTCACGTCCGCAATCTTCGCGTTGGCCCACTACCCTAACCAAGGGCTGGCCGGCACCGAGCAGGCAACGATCACAGGACTCGTGTTCGGCACGGTCTTCGCCGCCACCGGTCGGATCTGGATTCCGATGTTCGGGCACGCTGCGTTCGACCTGACGGCGCTCGCGATGATTTACTGGAACGTGGAATCGGACGTTGCGCACCTGATTTTCAAATAGCTGCCGCGATCCGGGCCGCGTCCCACCGCGGCATCCGGACGAGGAAATACGCGGCTCCCATCCACAAGACCAGCACGGTGAGCCAGGCCACGAGCGAGGAGCTCAAGGCGAGCGGAGTCGTGGCGCCCCGGACGACCGACGGGACGATGTCTTTGCTCTCGTTGACGGCCGAGTGCAGCAGCATCGGGAGCAGCACGCTGCCGTTCGCCCGGGCGTAGAGCCATGCCAGGACGACGGACAACGCAGTCACCTCGAGCAGGAACACGGGAAACGACTGTGCCGACGTGTCGTTGCCCGAGATGAAGAACTGGGGCAGGTGCCAGCAGGCCCAGATCGCGCCGAGCAACACGCTACTCCACCGTAGCCCGAGACGTGACGCCAGGCGGGGCAATGCGTAGCCTCGCCAGCCGATCTCCTCGCCCGCCTTCGACGGGGTCGCGGCGAAGATCGCCAGGATGATGAGATACCACTGGGGCCCATCGAAGCGCGGCCACGTGCCGACGGCGAGCCGGTGCACCAGGGCCACCGCGAGCTTGATCGCGGCCGGGTAGCCCGCGGCCAGGAGATACAGGCGCCAGTCCACTCGCCACGCGACCACGCGGCGGAGCAGGGCACCGGCGGCAGCCCTTCCCTCTGTTTGGGCCGTGAGCCACAGGGCGACCAGCGCCGGCATGAACGCGCCGACCAGGAACAAGGCGCTGCGGAGCTCCGGGATATCGGTCGCGCCGGCTGTCAGGAAGAAGGCCCAAGCCGTCGCGTACGCGAGGATGAAGAACAAGCCGGTATCCATCGGCAACTTGAGGACGGCATCACGTAGTGCTTTCGATTAGCCCGCTGTCAAGGAAGGATCTCTCATGGTACCCTTACGGAGCGTACACCCCGCATGATCTCGTATCGTTCGGACGGATGCCTCATGAGGCACCCGCGGCACGTCGTGATGCTCGTGTCTGCGATCGGCGCTGTGGCCTGCGGAGACCGCGGCCGGCAGGCGGCATCCGCCGACACCACTTTCGTAAGGATGCAGGCTCGCGGCGCGGTGGTGATGGGCGTGAACCAGTACACGTCGGCTCACGTGTTCGAGGACCTGCCCGACGGAGGGCGTATCATCCTGGATACGGACGAGGACAGCGTCGCCGTCGCGCGTATCCGCCAGCACATGCGGGATATCGCGATGGCGTTCGCGGCAGGCGACTTCACGCAGCCGTTCCAGGTCCATGCCGAGCAGGTGCCCGGCACGGCGGTCATGGCGGCCCGGAGCGCGAGGATCGCGTACCAGGCGATCGACCGGCCCCGTGGCGCCGAAGTCAGGATCGTGACGACGGACCCAACCGCCGTGAGCGCGGTACACGCGTTTCTCGCGTTCCAGCGCGGCGCGCACCATGCTGCCGGGCACGAGGCCATGCCATGATCGTCATGCCGTCGGTATTCGTCCTCGCGGTCGTCGTCGCGGGCGCGCCGGGACAGTCGCACCGTGCGGACTCATGCTACCATTACAAGCCCGCCGTAGTTGCTCTCACCGGACGCCTGATTCAACGCACGCTCCCGGGCCCGCCCAACTACCAAAGCATTGCGCGAGGCGATCGCCCCGACATCGTGGATTTCCTCATCCTGGACGCGCCGATTTGTACGATCGCCGACTACAAGGACAGTCCCAACACCGATGTGTTTCGAGGTCAGGACACGATTCACGTGCGCCGGGCGGAAGCAACGTGGCACGACGTGCGTCGTCTCACCGGCCAGCGGGTGACGGTGCGGGGCACGCTCGCGGAATGGGGGCTCGGAACCGACCGGACTCCCGTCGTGATCGACCCGACCGCTGTGACGCCGAAGTAAGCACGCTTGAAGGAGACCGGCGGGGCGGTAGTATTCCCCCAATGGCCGTCCGCTGGATCGGGGGCTTGGAGAAGGGTGCCGCCTATTACCTTCAGAACTACGTCTTCTGGACCAAGATGGCGCTGTTCGCGACGATCTTCGTGCTCGAGCTCGAATCGGGATTGACACCATGGACCTGCGGCCCCTGAACGAGTCCGACGAAGAGTTGCTCAGCTCCCTGGCGCAGCAGGACGACGTCTGGGAGTTTATCGGCACGCTGCCGCTGCCGGACGACGAGCACGTCCCGCACCTGTTCGCCGTCGTTGAAGGGCAGCGGAGCGTGGGCGTGGCGGGACTGGTGCCCTCGCGGGCGCTCGCTGGGAACGACTTCGAGCTGTTGTGTGCTATGCGATCGGAAGTTCAGCTGCACGGCTTCGCCAAACAGGCATGCAAGCTGGCCCTCGCCTGGGCCTTCGACACGCAGAAGCTCGAGCGCGTGATCGCTTGCATCGACGATAACAACCAGGGGGCGCGGTCGATTGCCACGAAGCTCGGGATGCAGGAGCTGTGCCCGCAGCCTCCCAATCGCACGGTCTACGTGAAGTATCGGGACGAAGGCAGCCCTTCCAAGTCGTAGCTCTTCAAGCAGTTCCGCGCCTGTCGATTTCGCCCCTTCCCGTTCGACGTGACGGTAGAGGCGGGACTTCACACCACAACCGGAAGGAGAGGCCGATGCGGTTCATGGTAATCGTGAAGGCGAACAAGGAATCGGAGGCGGGCGTTCTCCCGAGTACCGAGATCCTCGCGGAAATGACGAAGTTCAACGAAGAGCTGGTCAAGGCCGGCGTGATGCTCGCGGGCGAGGGGCTCCACGCGAGCTCCAAGGGTGCTCGCGTCCGGTTCGCCGGCAAGCAGCGCACGGTGATCGACGGTCCGTTCGCCGAGACCAAGGAGCTGATCGCAGGGTTCTGGCTGTGGCAGGTCAAGTCGAAGGACGAAGCGATTGCGTGGCTGAAGCGCGCCCCGTTCCAGGAGGGCGAGGTGGAGATTCGCCAGGTGTTCGAAGCGGACGACTTCGGCGACAACATGACGCCCGAGCTCAGAGCCCAGGAGGAGCGGCTGCGTAAACAGACCGCCAAGCGGACTGTCAAGCAGAAGTAACGAGGAGCGACGACAATGCGGTACATGATCATCGTCAGGGCGACGAAGGACTCGGAACGTGGTGCCATGCCGGAAGAGGCGATGTTCGCGGCGATGGCGCAGTACCACGAGGAGCTGCAGCGGGCGGGGGCGTTGCTCGACGCTTCTGGTCTGCAACCGAGCGCGAAGGGCTGGCGCGTCAGATACTCGGGCGGGAAGCGCAGCGTGATCGACGGACCGTTCGCCGAGGCGAAGGAGCTCATCGCCGGCTACACCCTCATTGAGGTCAAGTCCCGGGAAGAGGCGATCGAATGGACGCGGCGTTTTCCCAATCCCGTGGGCGAGGACGCGGAAGCCGAAATCGAAGTCCGCCAGCTGTTCGAGCTGGACGACTTCGGGAACAGCGAGGCGGTGGAGCGGTTTCGCGAGATGGGCCTGGGACCCAAGAAATGAACGACCTGGAACCTCGGTGCCGGGAGGCCGCCTGAGCAGCGATGCCCATCGTGCGATCGACGCGGTCTGGCGGATCGAGTCGGCCCGCTTGATCGCCGGTCTCACGCGGATCGTGCGCGACGTCGGTCTCGCGGAGGACCTGGCGCAGGACGCCCTCGTCGCCGCGCTCGAGCGCTGGCCGGAGTCCGGGATCCCGGACAACCCGGGCGCCTGGCTCATGGCGACCGCGAAGCATCGCGCGATCGACGCCCTGCGCCGCGACAAGCGGCTGGAGCGGAAGCACGAGGAGCTGGGGCACGAGCTCGAGGCCCGGCAGGAAGGCGCCGCGCCCGACCTCGACGCTGCGCTGGACAATCCCGTCGGCGACGACCTGCTCCGTCTCGTGTTCATCTCCTGCCATCCGGTGCTCTCGACCGAGGCGCGCGTGGCGCTCACCCTCCGCCTGCTCGGCGGGCTGACGACTCCGGAGATCGCGCGCGCCTTCCTCGTGCCGGAGTCGACCGTGGCGCAGCGCATCGTGCGGGCGAAACGCACCCTCGCCGAGGCGCATGTCCCGTTCGAGATGCCGCGCAAGACCGAGCTCGCCGCGCGCCTGTCGTCGGTGCTCGAGGTCATCTACCTGGTCTTCAACGAAGGGTACTCCGCGACCGCCGGCGACGACTGGGTGCGGCCGGCGCCGGGTGACCCCGTCCGGAGCGCCGATCCTGCTGCTCGACCAGAACCGGGCGCAGTGGGATCAGCTGCTGATCCGGCGCGGGCTCGCGGCGCTGGAGCGCGTCGAGGCGCTCGGCGGCGCCCTCGGGCCGTACGCGTTACAGGCCGCCATCGCCGCCTGTCACGCACGGGCGCATACGGCCGAGGAGACCGACTGGACGCGCATCACCGCGCTGTACGATGCACTCGCCCAGCTCGCGCCGTCGCCCGTGGTGGAGCTGAATCGCGCCGTGGCGTACGCGATGGCGTTCGGGCCCGCCGCGGGGCTCGAGATCGTGGACGCGCTGGCCGCCGAGCCCGCGCTGCGGCAGTATCATCTCCTGCCGAGCGTACGCGGCGATCTGTTGGCCAAGCTCGGCCGATTCGAGGAGGCGCGTCGGGAGATCGAGCGCGCTGCCGCCCTCACCCGCAACACGAAAGAGCGCGATTTGCTGCTCCAGCGGGTCGCGACGCTGCGAACCAAGTCCACTCCGGAGGCACCATGAACGATGTCGGCCTGGCGGCCCGTTGGCGCTCGTGGGCGCCGTACCTGATGAGTGTCCTGCGGGTCATCGCCGCGTTTCTCTTCATGCAGTTCGGCACGGCAAAGCTCCTGGCGTTCCCGGCCGCGATCCTGCCGGGCGGCGGCACGGCTCCGGCGGGCTCACTCGTGTGGTTCGCGAGCGTCCTGGAGACCTTCGGCGGTGGCCTGGTGCTGATGGGGCTGTTCACGCGTCCGGTGGCCTTTATTCTGTCCGGCGAGATGGCCTTTGCGTACTTCATCGGCCATGCACCACACGGCTTCTGGACGGTTCTGAATCAGGGGGCGCCCGCCGTCGTCTACTGCTTTCTCTTCCTCTACTTCTCGGCGGCCGGCGCCGGACCCTGGAGCCTCGATGCGCTGATTGCCGGGCGCCGCATGGGAGCAGGGCAGCCCTGAGGTTATCGTTCCAGCACACGGCAGTTCAAGGTCCGGACCTTGCGCCGACGCGCGGGGGGGCGGCAGCTTACGCCCCGTTCGCCACGCGACCCCACGTACAATAGTGGAACGGGACCCATGAACAAGGGAGTGCTGCTCGTCCTCGGGGCGTGGGCCTGCGCCGGCTCAACGCACGGTGCCGGAGGACCTCCGCCGCCACTACCGCCCCAGCGCTCGCCCGCCGCGCAGGCCGCCGCCGAGAACGGCCGGCCCAAGTACACGGCCGCGGACGTGCACTTCATCTCCGGGATGATCGGTCATCATGCGCAGGCGGTGCTCATGGCGGGGTGGGCTCCCTCGCACGGCGCCAGCCCATCGGTCCAAGCGCTGTGCGAGCGGATCGTCGTCGCCCAGCGGGACGAGATCGCTTTCCTGCAGCGCTGGCTGCGAGAGCGCGGCGAGGCGGTCCCGCCGGCCGACCCGCGTGGCCACGTGATGCCGGGCATGGATCAGCCGATGCTCATGCCGGGCATGCTGACCCCGCCGCAGATGGCGCAGCTCGACAGCGCCCGGGGTCCAACCTTCGACGGGCTGTTCCTGAAGTACATGATCCAGCATCACCAGGGCGCGATCACAATGGTCCAGCAGCTGCTCGCGAACCAGGGCGCGGCGCAGGACGGCCTGGTCTTCCGGTTCGCATCCGATGTGAACGCGGACCAAACCACTGAGATCGACCGGATGACGCGCATGCTGGCGGCGCTGTCGCCCGGCGAGAGGAGTCAATGATGCGTCGATACTCGTCGGTCCCGTTGATGATTGGCGTGTTGTCGCTGGCGGCGTGCGCTCACGGCACGCAGGCAGGCGTGTCAACGGCCACACCCAAGAAAGACCCGCGCGTGGGACTCCGCGCCGGATGGATGGATGCGGGGCAGGCCGCCTGGAACCTCAAGCTGGTCTCGACGACGCCGCCCTCGGAGCAGTTCATCAACCCCAGCACGCCGGGCGACTTCCGGCTCATCAACTCCGACATCTCGGTCGTGGGGCCGTACGTCATCCAGGGCAACTTCAGTGGCTATCAGGTGTGGGACATCTCGAACCCCAGCCATCCCACGCTGCACACGGCCTACGTCTGTCCCGGCTCGCAGAGCGACGTGTCGGTGTATCGCCGTCTGATGTTCGTCTCGGGGGAGTCGTTGAACGGCCGCACCGACTGCGGCACGCAGGGCGTGGAGGATTCGGTCAGCCACGACCGGCTGCGCGGCATCCGCATCTTCGACATCACCGACATCGCGCATCCGAAAACCCTGGCGAACGTGCAGACCTGCCGCGGCTCGCACACGCACACGGTGGTGACCTCGCCGGCCGACACGGCGAACGTGTACATCTACGTCTCCGGGTCGGCGCCGGTCCGGTCACCGAACGAGCTGGCGGGATGCTCGGGCGCGGACCTCGATCAGGATTCCAGTTCCGCGCTGTTCCGGATCGAGGTCATCCGGGTGCCGCTTGCCGCGCCGGAGCAGGCGCGGATCGTGAGCTCGCCGCGGATCTTCCAGGGTCTCGTCGAGCCCACGAGGCACGGTGAGACGCCGGAGGACGTCGCCGCGGCGGCCAAGACCGCCGCCGAGGCCCGGGCCAAGGGGGGATTCACCGCGAAGGTAAACGGCGTGGAGATGGTGCTCGGGCCACGGTTCGTCAGCACCACGCTCGACAGCGTCGTCAAAGCGAGGGGCGGGAGCGGTGCGCCGACGGCTGCCGACAGCGCGACGTTCCGGGCCAACACGCAGACCATCGTGGACCGCGTCCGGTTGGGCCCCCCGCGTCCCGGCCCGCATCCGGGCCCGACGCAATGCCACGACATCACGGTATATCCGGCGCTCGGCCTGGCGGGCGGCGCCTGCGGCGGCTACGGCCTGCTGCTGGACATCCGTGACCCGGCGAACCCGAAGCGGATCGCCGCCGCGGCCGACTCGAACTTCTCCTTCTGGCATTCGGCGACGTTCAACAACGACGGCACCAAGATCCTGTTCACCGACGAGTGGGGCGGGGGCCTGCAGCCGCGCTGCCGCGTCACCGACAAGCCCGAGTGGGGAGCCGACGCGATCTTCACGCTCTCGGGCACGACGCTGACCTTCAAGAGTTACTACAAGCTGCTGGCGCCGCAGACGGCGAACGAGAACTGCGTCGCCCACAACGGATCGCTGATCCCGGTCCCGGGGCGCGATATCATGGTGCAGGGCTGGTATCAGGGCGGCATCTCGGTGTTCGACTGGACCGATGCCGCGCACCCCGTCGAGATCGCGTACTTCGACCGCGGCCCGATGGACTCGACCAAGCTCGTGGGCGCCGGCTCGTGGTCGGCCTACTGGTACAACGGCTACATCGTGAGCTCCGAGATCGCGCGCGGCCTCGACGTGTTCGAGCTGCAGCCGAGCCCGTTCATGTCGCAGAACGAGATCGCTGCCGCAAAGCTCGTGCATTTCGACTACTTGAACGTCCAGGATCAGCAGAAACTGGCGTGGCCGCCGAGCTTCGTGGTGGCGCGGGCGTACCTAGACCAGCTCGTGCGCTCGAACGGCCTTGCCGCCGACCGGCTGAGCGCCGCGCGCACTGCGCTGTCGCGCGCGGAAGGGCTCTCAGGCGACGCCCGTCGCGGGGCGCTGACCGAGCTCGCAACGCAGCTCAATGGCGACGCCGCCGGCGCGTCCGATCAGGCCAAGGTGCGAACACTCGCCACCGCCGTTCGCGACTTGGCCGGAGCGACGCAATGACGAGGATTGCTACCGCGCGACGATCGTCGCCCGTTTGATCTGGTCGAGCTGCGGGAAGTCGCGCGCGAGGTACTCGTTGCCCTCCGTCTGAATGCGGCCCTGGCTCGGCCCGTGGCCGGCCGGCGCGCCTTCACCGTACGCCGCGTACAGACGGTCCACGACCGCCATGCCCCGCACGACCTGGCCAATCGGCGCGAAGCCCATGCCGTCGAGCCGGCTGTTGTCCGCGTAGTTGATGAACAGCTGAGTGGTGCGCGTGTTAGGCCCAGCGGTCGCGAAGCTCAACATGCCGCGCGCGTTGTGTTGGCGCACGGGGTCGTCCGCGATGGTGGCGTCCCTCCAGGCGGCGGCCACTTTCGGGTCGCCGTGAATACCGAACTGCGCCATGAAGCCGGAGATCACGCGGAAGAACCGCACGCCGTCGAAGAAGCCGCTGTTGACCAAATTGTAAAATCGGTCGGCGCCGAGGGGCGCCCAGTCACGGTGGACTTCGATCACGAAGTCTCCCTTGCTGGTTTCGAAACGGGCCTGGAACGTCGCCGGGGCACGCTCGTGCATGCCGGGGCTCGTGGGGCTCGTGGGGCTCGCGGGCGCGGGTTGCGTCGCCGCGCCTGAGGTCGTGGTACCGGCGGCGGCGGGCCGCTCGCCTCGCTGGCATGCGAGGGCCGCCGTGCCTAGCAGAAGGAAGACATACCGGGACATGCGCGCTCCCTGAGCGTGGGG
>QHUS01000038.1 GCA_003222035.1 Gemmatimonadota bacterium
GGTGAATCTGGTCCAGGAGAAGTTTCCGCTGCGCCGGCGACGCGACCCGCTGGAGCTGCCGGTCGGGCTGATGAAGGACGTGGTGCCGACCGGCGACTACCACCTGCAGGAAGAGCGCCGGCTCTTCTACGTCGGCATGACGCGCGCGCGGCGCGAGCTGTTCCTCACGAACGCGGGGGACTACGGCGGCAGCCGTCAGCGCAAGACGAGCCTGTTCGTGCTGGAGGCCCTCGATCTACCCCGGGATGCGAGCCGGCCGTTCAAGATCCGCCCCGTCGAGGAGATCGAGCACCACGCCCCGCCGGCCGAGGTCGACGATCCGGTACTGCAGCCGCTGCCGCCGGATGCGGAGCTGAACCTCAGCCACAAGCAGATCGACGACTATCAGACCTGTCCGCTCAAGTACTTCAACGTCCACGTCCGGCGCATTCCCATCCGGCGCCATCACGCGGTCGCCTACGGCGCCGTCATGCACAAGGTCGTCGAGTACTACCTGCGCCGCCGGGTCGTCGGGAACTACACGCCGCTCGACGATCTGCTGGCCGTGTATGACCGCGCGTGGGCGGGTGAGGACATCATCCACGATCGCCCCGGCAGCCACGAGCCGGCCGAAGGCTTCCTGACCCGCGAGCACGAGGAGGCGCGCAGGGCGGCCGGCCGCGAGGCGCTCCGGCGCTTCTGGAATCACGAGGAGGCCGAGGGTACCAAGCCGAGCTGGGTGGAAAAAGAATTCGGCTTTGCGCTCGGCGCCGACCGGGTTCGCGGACGATACGACCGCGTGGACGAAGACCTCCTGGGCGCGATCATCGTCGACTACAAGACGACCGAGATCACGCGGCAGAAGGACGCCGACCGCCGCGTGGCGGAGAGCCTCCAGCTCAAGATGTACGCGCTGGCCTGGCGGGAGATGACGGGCACGCTGCCACAGCGGCTCGAGCTGCGCTTCATCGACTCGAACGTCGTGGGCCGCCACACGCCGACCGCGAGCGACCTCGAGAAGGCGGCCGACGCCGTCAAGAGGGCCGCCGCCGGTATCCGCGCGCGGCGCTTCGACGCCACGCCGTCGTGGGGCGCCTGCCGTAGCTGCGCCTACAACCAGATCTGCCCGTTCACCGCCACGAGGGATTGAGAGCCGTGAGCCGCCACGCCGGGCCGCCGCGCAGCGGCGAATCGCCGACGATCCCCGAGCCCACCTACGCCGAGCGCGCGCGGACGCTCGCGTACCTCGGGCGCAGCGGCGCGCTCGCCACTCTCTCGCGCAAGCACTCGGGTCACCCCTTCGCGTCGGTCATGCTCTACGCCCTCGACGCGCACGGCCAGCCGCTCCTTCTGATCAGCGCGATGGCGATGCACACCCAGAACCTCCAGGCTGATTCTCGGGCGAGCCTGCTCGTCACGCAGCCGGTCCCTCAGGGTAAGGAGCCGGGCGATCCGCTGGCCGCCGCGCGGCTCACGCTGATGGGCGAGGGGCGCGTGCTGTCAGGTGGCGAGGTCGCGGCGGCGCGCGAGGCCTATCTGGCCCGTCACGCGCGGGCCGCCTACTGGGTCGACTTCGACGACTTCAGCTTCTGGCGGCTCGACGTGGCCGACGAGGCGACGATGACCGCCGTCGATCGGCTGGGATTCCGGCTGCGGATCCGCAGCGGCGAACGGCTGCACGGCGTGCGGATCGCGTTTCCCCGCGAAGTGACGACGGCCGCCGACAGCCGCTCCGTCCTGATCGAGATGCTGGCTCAGGCCCGCGCCGCCACCTAGCGTCGCGTATCCGGCGGGCTCGGTGCCAGGCGCTCGCTGTTGTTGATACGTGACTTGGCCGCAACTGTTTGACACCGTGAGTTGGCCGCTCGATGAACGGCACGGGTCAGGCCGCCCGGAGCGGCTGCCCGGTGGGGTCATAGCGGCCGAGGCAGCGGCCGCCATACCAGACGGAATGGTGGCCGTTGAGATGACGGCGGACCAGGACCCGCAGCCCGGCGCAGGTCCGGCGGCCGGGCTGTTTGACGAGCTGCAGGGGCACGCGGTCGGCGGTCACGACGTTGTCGCGGCCGACGGTGCGTTCGTCCTCGACGCAAAGAATCTGATCGAGATCGACGCGGCCCATGGGCACAAAGGCGGAGGCGGGGTCGGCCGGCAGCCGGCCGAACTCCGTGTTGAAGGCCGGCAGGAAGTGGTCGCGCACATAGCGATTGGCCGCGGCCAGCGTGGCGATGCCGGCGACGCGCAGTTCATTGACGAGACGGTCTTGCAGGGTCCGGTTGGCGCGTTCACTGCGGCCCCGCGCCTGAGGCGAATAACCGAGGATGTGCTCGATGCCCAGGCGGGCCAGCGCCCGCCCGACCTGCGTGGGATGCCGGCGATCCGGCGCGCTGCCGGACGTGGGGGTGTGGACGGCCCAGTGCGCGCGATCGGTATAGAGCGCCATGGGGACGCCGTAGTGCTCGAGCACCGCGCGCAACGCCATCATGATCGCGGTCACACTCTCGCCGCCCTCGCGCAGTTCGGCGTACAGCAGGCGCTTGGTGGCGTCGTCGACCACCGCGATGAGGGTGAACCACCGCTCGGGGAGCAACGCCAGCCAGCGGTGCCGACTGCCGTCGAGATGCAGCAGTTCGCCGAAGCAGGGGCGCGGCTCGCGGCGCCGCCGGTGCCGACCGCGCGGCTGCTGCTTGGCCACCAGGCCAGCAGTCTGCAGCGCCTTCTTCACGAAGGCGTAGCAGAAGCGCACCCCATGCTGGCGCCGGGCGAGCTGGTGGAAGTGCCGGACATTGAAGCCCAGATACCGCTCGCGATAGAGCGCGAGGAGACGCTGCACGTCGGCGACCGGGGCGCGCTTGGGCGACGGGATTTGCCGCCGGCGATCCAAGAGGCCTTCATAGCCGAAATGCTGCAGCCGCCAGCGGATGCGCCGGATCGTGCGCGGACTGTAGCCGAGGATGTCGGCGGCCTGCACCCAGGTGAGCTTTCCGTCAATGGCCCGCAGGATCACTTCCTGTACTTTCATGGCACGCTCCACTGCGCCGCGCGAGTAGGCCATGGCCTCCTCCTCGGAGGCCATTCCTGCCACGCAGCGCGGTTAGAGCGGTCATCTCACGTATCAATTCCGGGCGGCCAACTCACGTATCCCCAACATGTACGGCCGGCCGCGTTGACGCTGGCCCCCGCTCCCGCTAAGCTCTGGCCCGTTCGCTCGAGCCCTGGGTCTGGACCGTCTCGGTCCCGGAAAGGACAGTGCGATGGCGCGCGTGAAGCTCATCGTCGACAAGGCAGACATCGCTCCCGAGCACCACGCTCTCTTCGACACGCTGGCGGCCCTTCGCGGCCGGGTCAGCGGGCCCTCCACGGTCGTCCTGCACAGCCCCGGCCTGGCTCGACCCTGGAACGAGATCAGCGAGTATCTGCACCGGGAAAGCATCGTCGAGCCGCCGCACGCCGAGCTCGCCGTGTGCGCGACGGCCCGTGAGCGGGACTGCGGCTACGTCTGGAACGCTCACGTTCCGCTGGCCCGGCAGGCCGGCATCGCGGCGGAGACCATCGCCACGGTCCGCGAGCGCCGTCCGGTCGACGACCTGCCCGACTCCGCGCGGGCCGTCGTGCTCTACGTCCAGCAGCTGCTCCGGAACAACCGCGTCGAGAGCGCGGTGTTCGATGAGCTCCTGAAGGCCCACGATTCGAAGTGGCTGGTCGAGCTGACGGGCTGGATCGGCCGCTATGCGGCCCTCTCCGGGATCCTGAACGCCTTCGAGGTCACGCCCGCGGCGCCCGTCGAGGTCCTGCCGGAGGTTCCCGGGGCCGTCGCTGGACAGGCGAAGGCGCGCCCACCGCTCGGCGCGCCGCGTGTCACGCCCATCACCCGTCGCGACCAGGTGGCCGAGGCGCATCGGCCGGTCTTCGACGCTGTTGCCGCGGGGCGCGGCAGCATACGCGGTCCGTTCCCCATCTTGCTGTACAGCCCGGAGCTCTGCCGGC